>NZ_JBHMAH010000006.1:41796-58130 GCF_042429615.1 Salinicoccus siamensis | reverse complement strand
GGAATTAACGTTGACATATTGTCATTCAGTTTTCAATGTTCTCTCGTTGACTGCTTTACTATTATAGCATGTCGCATTTTGGAATGCAACACTTATTTATATCTTTTTTAACTAAATAGTAACGTTTGTTGTGTCGGTATGTGTTTCGTCCGACAAGATATAACTATACAGGGTCTGTTCAATTAATGCAAGGGGTTTTTTTAAAAAAGTTCCAGGAGCTTCAAATTGTTTTGAAACCCCCGACCTTTCTACAGTTCCGTCCGGTATTCTATCGCCTTCGACAGTGTCACTTCATCTGCATACTCCAAGTCTCCGCCTACAGGAAGACCGTGGGCTAGACGCGTTATCCTAACCCCTATCGGTTTTACGAGTCGCGAGATGTACATCGCTGTCGACTCGCCTTCGATGTTCGGGTTCGTGGCCAGGATGATTTCTTTTATCTGTTCATCCTTCAAGCGTTCTATTAGCGTAGCTACATTGATATCTTCAGGGCCTATGCCATCCATTGGACTTATTGCCCCATGCAGGACATGGTACAACCCTTGATATTCACGCATCTTCTCCATAGCTATAACATCTTTCGTATCTTGAACGACACATACTATGGAACGATCCCTACTCTTATCTTGGCAGATGTAGCATGGATCTACATCGGTGATATGTCCACAGATAGAACAGAATTGGAGGTCTCTTTTCACCTCCATAAGGCTCCGCGAAAAATTGACTACGTCGTCTTCCTTCATATTAAGTACATAAAATGCCAGACGCTGGGCAGTCTTCGGCCCAATGCCCGGCAATTTCATGAAACTGTCTATCAGCTTGGATATTGGTTCTGGATAATGCATCTACATCATTCCCGGAATGTTCATGCCTTTAGTATGTTTTCCTAGACGCTCGCTTGTAAGTTCATCCGCTTTCGTCATTGCTTCGTTGGTTGCGGCTACGATCAGATCCTGGAGCATTTCGATGTCTTCAGGATCCACAACCTCTTCCTGCACCTCGACATCCAATACTTCTTTATGTCCGGAAACAGTCACTTTGACCATGCCGCCGCCAGCTGTACCTTCAATTTTTTCTTCTTTCAGTTTTTCCTGTTCTTCCTGCATCTTCTTTTGCATTTTCTGCATTTGCTTCATCATGCCTTGCATATTGTTCATTCCGCCAGCCATATATATTCTCCTCCAATTAGTTTTAAATTTCTTCTATAATAGTATATACGAAATGAAAGCTTTTATAAACAGATATCCTTAACGGGTCTCCACTATATCATCGCCGAATATCTCCTTGGCGACATCGGAAGGTTTCTTCTCTTTTGTTATAGAAGCTTCAGGTCCCTCTTTTTTCCGGTTCGATTTCTTCTCCTGGATATAATCATGTCTAACCTGCAGCCAGCTGGAGTCGGGGACGCCAACCACCTTTACATCCTTCCCTATAATGGAAGGAATGACTTCCTCCAACTCCTTCCTTTTCTTCTCATCCTTGTTTATCAGATCACTGTGCAGGTCGCTTTGAAACTTGAGCAATACATGTGTATCGCTCGCAGCAACGGGTTCTGAATCTTTAATGAGTGAGCGGAGCGCATGGTATCCCTTTTCCTCGACATGCTGATAGACCTTGGGCCAGTCATCTTTAAGTTTAACAAGATCGTCTTTATTGGCATGATCCAGCACTTTTTCTATCTGACGAAGCGAGAACCCTTTAGCCATTTGGTTTGATGTCTTTCTTGGTGGCTCTGCCGTTTGCGTTCTTGGTGTATCCTTTGGCTGATCCGCCAATTTTTTATCGATTTCAGCCAATCTCTGTTCAATGTGCGAAAGGTCGACTGCCTGAGGTACGTTCGCCTGGTCATTACGGTTGAGTACCTGAATCAGTTTAACGATGACTACTTCAAGATGTACACTGGTGTTGACGGAAAAGCGCATCATCACCATGGCATCATTGAGCACATCTATCATTTCATATAACATCTTATCCTCAGTGTGCACAAAGGCAGTATCCTCGTCGATATCGCCTTCATGCTTCATCAGGATAATATCCCTTATATAGTAGACCAATTCATGAACCAGCCGCGTAGGGTCCTTACCCTCTTCGATGAACTGATGGTATCTGATGAATGCCTGCCTTGAATCCCGCTGGTCAATCATTTTGAGCCAAGTGTTCAGCTCTTCGGATTTGATTCCGCCCGTGATCATGATGGCATCGTCCAACGTTATGACATCATTGCTGTAGGCGATGACCTGATCCATGATGCTCAACGCGTCCCGCATGCCCCCTTCTGAGGCGCGTGCAATATATTCGATTGCTTCTTCCTCGTACTCCAGCGTCTCGCTTTCAGCCACATACTTGAGTCGTTCTGTAATCTCCCTCATTTCAATTGACTTGAAATCAAAGCGTTGGGCTCGGGAAATGATGGTAGCTGGTATTTTATGGGGTTCAGTCGTCGCCAATATGAATATGGCGTGACCGGGTGGTTCTTCCAAAGTCTTCAAAAGGGCATTGAATGCACCCGTCGTCAGCATGTGCACCTCATCTATGATATATACTTTGTATCTTGTTTCAGAAGGTGCATACTTCACCTTTTCCCTGAGGTTCCGGATTTCATCTACACCGTTGTTGCTTGCAGCATCTATTTCAATGACATCGTTCGCACTGCCTTCTGTAATGCTCATGCATATATCACACTCGTTGCACGGTTCCCCATCAGTACCGAAGTTGCAGTTCAATGCTTTTGCAAATATTTTCGCAATGCTGGTCTTACCCGTGCCCCTCGGTCCGCTGAACAGATAGGCATGGGATTCCTTATTCCTGATTATTGCATTCTTCAAAGTTTTCGTTACGTGTTTCTGACCGACGACATCTTCGAATTTCTGCGGTCTGAATGCCCGATATAACGCCTGGTATTCCATTCAGCAGCACCTCCGTAATGATTCTTCCATGCCAATAATTATATCATATATAAACACTGTCCACCTTTAAAGGAAAACATTAAAAAATGACTGCATCATCAGATGCAGTCATACATTATGTAACCGTGCACCGCTTCCTTGAATTTTCGGCACAAGCGTTACTCAAAACATCAGCTCAACTCCGGCTGTCCTACGGCACATAGAATGGGCCACTTAATGCTGCTTCCTTCCGGACCTGACATAGTTCGTGACGTTCTATTGCATAGGACCGGAATCTCAACACTGATGATATTGAGGCAGTCCTCACACCGAATACCCTCAGAAGCGGAATTCAGTCCTGCTAGAGCGGATTGCAGGTACAGGGCACCGCTACCTCCCCACTTAGCACGGCACGTTATATAATATCAAAATCAACCATCGAATGCAAGATAAATGCTACTCTCCATGAAACCTGCGTGAAAAGTCGATGAACTTGAATTCATTGGCCAGATGCTTGGAGATATTATATTGAAATGGTTGGGCGTCACTCAAGTGAACGATGGAACGAACAGTCGCAGTATATCTGGGCAGAGCGTTTCCAAACAACTCGAGATCCCTTTCGTTCATCGGGTCGAAGGTGATTTCCTTATGGGAATAGGCGATTGTCAGCCCCAATTTACCTTCAATATATTCATAGATGGAGTCTTCTGCAATTTCCTTTGTAAGTCCGGGCATTATACCCACCATGAAGAAATCAGTATCAACGATGTGCGTCTTGCCGTTGAATTTGCGTTCCCGGATAAGCTGCCAAACCTTCTCATCAGGTTCAAGTTTTAACGCATCCATGACTTTCGGAAAATCTTGTGCAAGATATTGCTCCAATTCGACAACATTAGTAGAGTACTGGGTTGTCTTCAGGCTCTGTATTTCTTTAAAACTTGTGAGGTGGGAAACAGTGAAATCCATGGCAGGATTGAAGATGACGACTGAACCCTTCCCCTTCACTTTCTGGATATATCCATTTTCCCGAAGCAGATTGAGTGCTTTTCTCACTGTTTCGCGGGAGACCTCGAACATGCTGACAAGGGTGTGTTCTGAAGGCAGTACACTACCCACTTTATACTTACCTTCAGCGATGTCACTCGATAGCACCTGATATATATGATTATACTTGTTTATGTTCATTCTGTTCACCGGCCATTCCTAGGATGTATATAAATCATATACATATTAACTTTTTCTAGCTGTCTTGTCCATAAATCATCAACGCTTCGAAAGGCCTGAGCACATCTGCTGTCTTATCATAGTTGGAGATAAGCACTTCTCCTCCACGCTCAACATCTGGCGGGTACTCGACATCCCTATTACGGAAGTTGGCTATCACTGTAATGCGCTCGCCCTCATATAGGCGTTCGTACACAAATAGATCATCATCGCCCATGAGGTGTGGTCTGACATCACCATAGGTCAGAATATCTCTTTCATGCCTCAACTGAATTAGCTTCCTATAGGTATGGAGAATTGAATTTTCGTCTTCCAATGCTTTTTCTACATTAATGGTCCCATAATTATCAGCAACTTCTATCCAAGGATATCCTTCCGTGAAGCCAGCATGCTTCGAATCATTCCACTGCATCGGCGTGCGTGAATTATCCCTCGATTTTGAAGCGAGAATTTTCATGACAAGGTCAATGCTCATACCCTTTCCCCTCATTGATGTATATGCGTTCAAACTCTCGACGTCACAATATTGATCAATGCGGGTGAAGCCCGGGTTTGTCATGCCAATCTCTTCCCCCTGGTAAATGTAGGGAGTACCTTTCAGGCCATGCAGTGCAATCGCAAGCATCTTACCGCTGAGCACCCTATCTTCTTCAGTGGCGTCACTTCCGAATCGGGAGACGACCCGGGGCTGGTCATGGTTGCACCAGAAAATTGCATTCCATCCGCCTCCCTGGTCCATTGCTTCCTGCCACTCCATCAAGATCCGCTTCAGTTGCAGGAAATCGAAATCGGCCAAGGCCCACTTTTCTCCTCCCGGATAATCCACCTTCAAATGATGGAATGTAAACACCGAGTTCAACTCGTTTCTGTCTGGACGTGTATATTTCAGGCAATGTTCTATGGTCGTCGAAGACATTTCCCCGACCGTCATGATATCTTTGCCTCCGAATGTTTCCTGGTTCAACTCTTTTATATATTCATGAACTTTAGGGCCATCCGTATAAAATTCCTTGCCCGGCCCATCAGCATCTTGAAATTCGCCTTTGGAGATCAGATTGATGACATCGAAGCGGAACCCATCGACTCCAAAGTCTATCCAGTAGTTGATCATATCGTAGATTTTACGGCGTACTTCTTCATTTTCCCAATTCAAGTCTGCCTGGGTCACATCAAAGAGGCGCAGGTAATACTGGTTCGTATCATCGTCATAAGTCCATGCATTGCCGCCGAATTTAGATTCCCAGTTCGTAGGAGGGGCGTCGTAGGTGCCGTCTTTCCATATATAATAATCACGATATTCATTATCTCTGGATTTTTTTGATTCCACAAACCAATTATGGTGGGTGGAAGTGTGGTTGATGACGATATCCATCATAATCTTGATGCCTTTATCGTGGGCCCGAGCGAGGAGTTCCTTCAGATCTTCCTTGGTGCCAAACTCAGGATTGATTTCATAGTAGTCACTGATGTCATAACCATTATCATTCATCGGCGATTCATACACCGGCGTCAACCAGAGATAATCCACACCGAGAAACTTGAAATAATCAAGCTTCTCGATGATACCTCTGATATCCCCCCGACCACTTCCGGTCGTGTCATTGAATGATTTCGGGTAGATCTGATAAACGACCGATTTCCTCCAGTCTTTAGACGTCATTATAAAAACTCCTTTTAATTTTTTTATTCATCCACCATATCCTTGGTCTTCTCTTTGGCGAATCTTGAAAAGAGTAGGGTAAGCAGGAATGGTACGACAATCGCAATCAGCATGCCGATTGTAAACAGGAGCCAGAAACCTTCAGTAATTGAGATGACGCCTGGCACCCCGCCGACTCCGACACTCGCCGCCGTCAGACCATTCATGCCGAATATTCCGCCGACCACTGAAGTTGTCAGGATTGCTGCAAGGAATGGATATTTAAGGGGGAGGTTCACACCGAACATTGCGGGTTCAGTAACCCCAAGCCAGCCTGAGATGCCAGAAGTCATGGCCAGACCTTCTTCTTTTTTCTTCTTCTGTTGACGATAGATGACCCATGCGCCGAATGCTGCAGAACCTTGGGCGATATTGGAGATTGCGAGAATTGGCCATAGATAGGTCGCTCCAGTAGTTCCGATGAGCTGAAGGTCCATCGCAAGGAACATATGGTGAAGTCCTGTAATGACAAGTGGAGCATAGAACAATCCATATACTGCTCCGCCCAATATTCCTGCAGATTCAAACAACCATACGATGCTGTCTGAGATGATGCCGCTCAGGAATAACGTGACCGGTCCGATTAGTGTGAATGTAAGAATGCCGACAACAAGCAGCGCAATCGGTGCAACCAGAAGCAACTTGAACATATCATGGATACGTTTATCGAGGAAATTCTCCACTTTGGCAAGCAGCCATGCTGCGACCAGCACTGGGAGGACCTGCCCCTGATAGTTTAACTGTTCAATCTGAAGTCCAAAGAAGTTCCATGTGGGAATTTCAGCAAGCTCCCCTGCCTCCGCATCAAATAGACCGTACTGACTGGCAAGATCCGGGTGACACAGTGCGACACCTAAAGCAATCCCGAGCAGAGGATTGCCCCCAAACACCTTCATGGCCGACCAGCCGATCAGCACAGGCAGAAAGATGAATGGCGCGACTGCAATGAAGTTGATCATGCTTGCGATACCTTCGATGCCTGGGAATTGACTTATGACGGATTCATTTTCCCAAAACAAACCTTCTACTGTAAGTAGGTTGTTGACACCAAGAAGCAGACCCGCCGTTACGATGGCCGGCAGAATCGGGATGAAGATATCGCCAAGCACTTTGATGAAACGCTGAAGTGGGTTCATCTTCTGGGCAGCTGCAGCCTTCACTTCATCTTTAGAGCCGCCGCCTCTGCCAGTCTCCTCTTCAAAGATCTTGAAGGCCTCGTTCACTGTGCCCTGGCCAATAACTACCTGAAACTGGTTATTGGCCGCAAATGACCCTTTAACCAAATCTATGGAGTCGAGTTTTTCTTTATCCACTTTCGATTCATCTTCCAATGCAAGCCGCAAGCGTGTCACACAATGCGTAGCAGCATTAACGTTTTCCTTGCCGCCGATCGCTTCGATTATCGCTTTAACATCATCTCTGTTCACTGCCATCCTGTTCACTCTCCCCTTTATTATATTTCGGTGTAATTATATCATGTATAGACATGTTGTGTAAAGGCTTTCATAAGATGGTGGTATAAAAAAATGCATAGAAGTGTTAAATAAAATTTCAGCTACCGTGTCTAAAATGTAATTATAACTTAAGGAGTGCTTAAAATTGGGAATAAAACTTATTAAAATTTCAAGTTTATACTTTGTAATTGGTGTCGTATTAGGCATGGTTATGGGGATGGCAGGTTTGTATCAATTCGTCTCTACTCACGCACATGTCAATTTATTAGGTTGGGTTTCAATGACGTTATTTGGCTTAATTTATCAAGCTTTCCCTAATCTCACAGAAAACATTTTGGCTAAAACTCATTTTTGGCTTCACAATATTGGATTACCTATCATGTTAATTGGCTTAATTGCTTTTGGTCTTGGCAACAATGCTTTAGGAATTCCAGCAATGAGTGTTGGTGGTATCTTAATCGTTATTGCTACGATTATTTTTGCAATTAACTTGTGGAAAAACTTGCATCAAACTGCAATTTAATTTTTAGTTCAGGAGATAATAACATGCAAAATTATACTGAAAAAGTAAATTCATTTAAAGAAGCAATGTCTAATTATCCAACTGGTGTCAACGTTGTAACGACTGTTGATGAAAATGATGAACCCATCGGATTGACAGTGAATTCATTCGCCTCCGTCTCATTAGACCCGCTCCTTGTTTTATGGTCAATCGACAACGCTGTTTCAACTTTTGATAAGTTTATGGAAACTGATCAATTTGCAGTCAATATTTTAGCAAGCAACCAAACAGACATAGCTTCTACATTTGCTGGAAGTGAAGAAGACAGATTCAGCAAGTGTGAGTGGCGTTTATCTGAACAAGATTTGCCGATTATTTCTGATGTGATGGCTTCATTGCAATGTAAAGTTTTTAAAAAGGTGGAGGCTGGAGATCATGTCGTTTTAATCGGTGAAGTTTTTAATATTGATGTTCAAGATAAAGCACCTCTTTTATATCACAAAAGAAAACTCACTGGTTTTCCACAAAGCTTTCATGAAGAATAATTTTTTAAAATAAATCATATTAACTAAAAAGGAGCTAAATCCCATGGGATTTAGCTCCTTTTTCTTGTCTTTTAATTCCCTTATATTGGTCAAAAATTCACTTCGCAAGGGTAAATGGCAGGGAACTATTTGCTTAAACTTTCGCCTAAACAAACCAAATCCCTCTAAATCAAGCAAAGTCGCTCTTGATTCCTTACTCCTCTACTCCCACTCGATCGTGGCAGGTGGTTTACTTGTAATGTCATATACGACCCGGTTGATCTGCTCGCTCTCATTGACGAGGCGTTTGGATATGCGTTCGAGCACATCCCAATCGATCTTCGCGAATTCACTTGTCATACCGTCGATGCTTGTAACGGCCCGGATGCCGATGGTATGGTTGTATGTTCTGTAATCACCCATAACACCAACTGAACGGATGTCTGGAAGTACAGTGAAGTACTGCCATATTTCCCGATCGAGTCCTGCCTTGGCGATTTCATCGCGAAGAATCCAATCGCTTTCACGGACGATTTCAAGCTTCTCTTCGGTGATTTCACCTAGGACTCTGATGCCGAGGCCAGGACCTGGGAACGGCTGTCTCCATACAAGGTGTTCAGGAATCCCAAGCTCGATGCCGAGCTCGCGCACTTCGTCTTTGAATAATGTGTTGAGTGGCTCGAGCAGCTTGAACTGCATATCTTCAGGCAAGCCACCTACATTATGATGGGATTTGATGGTCGTGGCAGTTTCCGTACCGGATTCGATGATATCCGTATACAGTGTGCCTTGCGCCAAGAAGTCCACATCTTTAAGTTTGGATGCTTCATCATCAAATACATAGATGAACTCGTTGCCGATGATCTTGCGCTTTTGTTCTGGATCGCTGACGCCTTTAAGTTTGTTCATGAACCGGTCTTTCGCATCCACTTTGATGATGTTCATATTGAAACCTTCACCAAAGTGTTCCATAACCATTTCCGCTTCACCTTTTCTAAGGAGTCCATGATCGACGAAGATGCACGTGAGGTTATCGCCGATTGCCCTGTGCATCAATACTGCTGTAACGGAGGAATCGACTCCGCCACTCATGGCACAAAGCACTTTCCGATTGCCGACTGTTTCACGAATCTTTTCAATTTCGATATCGATGAAATTATCCATCGTCCACTCACCATGACATTTACAGATATCCCGGATGAAGTTTTTGATGAATGTATCTCCGTTCTCCGTGTGTTTGGACTCGGGATGGAACTGCACTCCGTAGATATCCTTATCTCTATGCTGAATACCAGCGTACTGGCAATTCGATGTTTCAGCTATCTTTGTATAGTCTTCAGGGATGCGGGTAACTTTATCACTGTGGCTCATAAGGACAGTCTCAACTTCATTGAGTCCTTTGAATAATGGAGATGCCACTTCAGAGTCTAAAGTGATATTGGTCGCACCAAACTCTCTTTCGTCAGAGGCTACGACTTCTCCACCATTAAGGTGTGTGATGAGCTGCATGCCATAACAGATGCCAAGCACAGGTATATCCAAATCGAATACCCCGGGATCGACGGTCCAGCCATTATCCGCATAGACGGACCGTGGTCCACCGGAGAGGACGATGCCGCGTGGGTTCAACTCTTTTATCTCTTCGAGTGTGATGCTCGGGTTATGGAGCTCACTATAGACGCCAAGATCCCTGATGCGTCGTGTAATGAGCTGGTTGTATTGGCTTCCGTAATCGATTACCAGGATCAGTTCTTGTTCTTTAGCCATTTCCATCTTTAAACAGTGCTCCTATCTAGAATAGTTTGGGGATTCTTTAGTAATCTGCACATCATGTGGATGACTTTCGACCATCCCGGCACCTGTGATTTTAATGAATTGGGATTCTTCCCTCAATTCCTGAAGGTTTGCAGATCCAGTATAACCCATGCCGGACCTGAGGCCACCCATCAGCTGATAGATTGTATCACTAAGTGGGCCTTTGTACTCTGTACGGCCTTCTATACCTTCTGGAACGAATTTCTTAGCTTCAGAATCCTCCTGGAAGTAACGGTCTTTTGAGCCCTGCTCCATCGCGCCGAGAGAACCCATACCGCGATAAGTCTTATATCTTCTGCCCTGGAATATTTCAGTATCACCTGGGGATTCGCTTGTGCCTGCCAGAAGACTTCCGAGCATTACAGCGTGGCCGCCTGCAGCGAGTGCTTTGACGATATCACCGGACAGTTTGATGCCGCCATCTGCGATTATGGCTTTACCGTGTTTACGCGCTTCCGTCGCAGCATCATAGATGGCTGTGATTTGAGGGACCCCGACACCTGAAACGACACGCGTTGTACAGATTGAACCTGGACCGATGCCTACTTTGACTACATCCACTCCTGCATTGATCAGTGCTTTCGTACCTTCGGCAGTCGCCACATTACCTGCAATAAGAGTGATGTCTGGGAACTTTTTGCGTATATCTGCAATTGAATTCAACACACCTTCTGAATGGCCATGGGCCGTATCGATGACGAGCGCGTCGACACCTGCTGAAATCAACTCTTCAGCGCGCTTGTCGGTTTCCCTTGCGATACCGATGGCTGCAGCCACCAATAGGCGCCCCTGGTCATCTTTTGCACCTTGGGGGAATTCTATAACCTTTTCGATATCTTTTATCGTGATGAGGCCTTTCAATGTGTTATCTTCATCAACTAGGGGCAGTTTTTCAATCCTGTAGTCTTGAAGGATCTGGGCTGCTTCCTTCAACGTTGTGCCAACACCGGCAGTGACAAGATTGTGCTTCGTCATGACGTCATCTATCGGCTTGGAGTAGTCCTCTATGAATCTAAGGTCACGGTTGGTGATGATGCCGATCAGTTTCTTTTCATCGGGATCATTTACTATAGGCACACCAGAAATTCTGTATTTTCCCATCAGATGTTCTGCCGCAAAGACTTGTTCCTCCTTAGTCAGGAAGAATGGATCGGTGATGACACCATTTTCTGAGCGTTTCACCTTTTGGACTTCGTCGCGTTGGCGTTCGATCGACATGTTTTTGTGGATGACACCGAGGCCGCCTTGGCGGGCCAAGGCAATAGCCATTGCAGATTCTGTGACGGTATCCATGCCTGCGCTCAATACTGGAATGTTGAGCTTGATCTTCTCCGAGAGTTGGACTGACAAGTCCACTCCTTTAGGCAGTACTTCTGAATGTGCCGGCATAAGCAGCACATCATCGAATGTCAAACCTTCTTTTTCGAACTTACTTTCCCACATTTTATTGCCTCCTATTTGAATTAGTGCACCTCAATAAAACACATATGATAGGAACAATGAAAAAACAGCCCCATTCGGACATTCACTTGATATTCCATAGTAGCTTCATTTAAGGTAAAGCATAGAAACTCATAATCCATATCATTATGATTATATGAAATAAAATATTTAATTATTTATGATAGCAAAAAGCAGCAACATAAACAATGCATTTGCTGATATGCGGAAAATACCGAAAATTTAAATAATAATCATTTAAGTTTACCAGTTCGCTACAAAGGGAAAACATCATAAAAAGCTAATAGAAGATATGAGGTGGCCGTTGTGAATTTTTTTGAACTCTACGATAGTCAAGAGTCGGTATTAGACCGGATTACACAGTTGAAAGCCGAAGACTACTATGAAGACGATATACATCTCCTCGGAAGGGATGATCTTGAGTTCGATGCACTCGAATATATGGAAGTCCACTTTCATATGCATGTGCCCGATGAGAGAGGGCTTAAGGAGATATTATCCAGAAATGAACCTGCCGAACGCTATCTCCATGATTTTGAATTGGACGAGGACGAAATTGAGAGGTACCTTTTCAAAATAAGCCAAGGCAACTATCTGCTCATCTATTCTGATCTTGAAAAGAAAGAGAGAGAAGAAGAAGACGAAAGGACAGAGAGTGCAGAGAGTGCAGAGGCTGATTTCAAGGACAGTACCAGAGACTTAGAATAAAAATACGATTCGGTTATGGACCGAATCGTACTTTTTATATTTTAATTATCGTGCAGGTATAATTCAGGTTCTTTTATGACATGCATACCATGGCCTACAGCTGCTTCTGAAAAATCGCGGTAGACGGGTCTCAAAACTTGTGACTCATCCCCTTTCTTCAGACATATGCGTTTTATCTGTTTCACAGAAAGAGTGTTGGAATGCATATATGGTTCATACTTTTTAATCATCCACCTATAGTGATGCAGTGAAAGATTGAAGGCATCACTCCTTTCTTCCCCACACACCTCCCCGTACCGCTTCAGAAAGTTAAAGTATGTATAATGCTGAATTTCCTTGTTATTGTCAGGATCAAAGCCATTGAAATGCACATGATATTTATCGGTTATGATTCTTTTTTGGCTTTTTTCCATGAAGTTGACTGCACTTTCAATCTTATTGAACATTTCAATCAGGAGATCGACTTCATCCGAAATTTCTGATTGCACTTCATCCCCTTCACTGCAGATGCACTCCAGAATATCAGGATAGTGTTTTATGATCCCTTCTGTAAGAATATCCATATAATATTTATAGGATTCCTTATTGGAAGGCTCAAGTATACTAAACAGTTTGAACTGATTAAAAATCAATAATCGAATGCTCTTATTATTCAATCCGTTCATCTAGAAGATACAATCCAGACATCTGTACCCATTCGCCCGGTCCCTTCTCGATTCTTGCACACACTTCTTTTTTAGATTATCCAGAACACATGACACAACAGAATTTTTCTGATGGACATCCTTCATGTTAATTCCCCCTTGTATTTAGATGCTTTAAGCATCCTATCCATATTTTAAGTCGCGCTTTATGAATAAGATAGCTAGTTACCTAAAATATTCTCTTCAGAATAATTATTCAATCTTTGCGCCATTTCCAACTTCCTTCCCATTCTGAATATATGTTTACTTTCATCAATGATTTTTAAAGCCTCTGTTTTATTACCCAATTGAAATTCGGCCATCGACCGGTTATAGAGCGTCTCACACATGAGATGAGTGGATTCATATCTGTTCAGAATTTCTATACTTTTATCCGAGTATTTCAGAACCTTGCCGTACTCCCCCTGCCTATAATACGCAGTGCTCAAATTATAGAGTATCTTCACGATTAACCTATAGGATTTCCGCCCTGACTTCTGATAGTAGTACTCAGCTTCCTTATAGAAATCAATACCTTCTTTCCCCATCAGATGGTGGATGTTCCCCTTAGCCAGATACATTTCCGCCACCGCTTCATACATCCATTCATTTGTCCTGTTCTTTTCTATTGCCCGGGAAATCTTCTCCTGTGCCACTTCTAGATGTCCTTTAGAATACTCCACCAAACCTTCATGCCAATGCCTATATCCTTCGAGATCAGGTGTCTGACTCCAGGTTTTTTGATTGTGCTTCTCCAATATACTTTTAATTTTGGTGAAATCCTGTCTCCTTCTTTCTGTATCCAAAGCTTCTTGTATCATTTTTGCAGGTGTCTTCTCCCCATTACAGAACACATCATGGAGGCTTAGATTCAATCGCTCCATTATACGCATCAATTTATCCAACGATATATCAAATTGATCATTTTCCAACCTTGAGATTACTGACTGGGAGACAATCCCTCTGCCTAAGGCAGTTTGGGACAATCCGATCATCTTTCTTCTCATCCTGATTCTACTTCCGATACTTTCCAATGAATGTCACCCCTTTTTGATATTATTCCACAGCATGAGGTTATGCGTCCATCAAATTACGAAGGTGAGTTTATGCCCTATTGTGCAGGGTATATGAATATTGTATGAAAAACCTACTAAATAGCAGGATATATTTCAGTCAATTTATATTCCAGTATAATTAGATGATGATTGAACCCAATAAGATGGAGGGATGGACGATGCGTAAGATTGAAACATTTTTGAACGAACAGGAATTGACAGGTAGAATCGAAGGGTTGAAGGAAGAAGGTATCAAAGAGAAGCAGATGACGGTGATTTCCAGCCAGAATATCGAAGGGGCTTCTGTAAATTACAACGATGTCAATTACAAGAATGCCGACGGGACCACTTGGGATAAAATCGTCGCCTGGTTCTCATCCGAAAGTCCTGAAGATCACGTAATGACTGAATTGAATCTCAGCACTGAAGAAGAAAAGGAATATAAAGAAGCACTGGATAGTGGAAAAATCCTGCTTTACGTTAGCGACGAAGAAAAAGGAGCCACGATTGATGCTCCAACAGACCCACTTCTCGAAACGGATGAAAACCGTGTCGATAAAGGGCACACGCCGAACATACCTGATTCGACTCCAGGCGCTGTCTATGCCACAAACAAGTTGGACGACAATGAGAATGAGAAAGATAAAACTCGTATCCTAGATGAAGAGATGACTGAAACACCTCGTAATCAAGATTTAGTCGACACCCATCATATGGAAGGTTCACTTGAAGAGGAATCATCGTCAAATCCGGATACTGACGAAAAAGACGGGGACCAGACTGGGACACAGGAAATGCACGTCAATAAAACTGTAGAACCTAATTCCCAAAAGACGTTCACAGGGCATAATGATAAAAATGCGACCGGTACACAAGAGGTACATGTCGACAAAACTGTGACACCAGATTCCCATGACGAATCTGTAGAACGTAGGCGCACAGACGAGAATGATAAGAGGAATGGATTTTAACGATTACCCCCCCTACGATGCCAAACCGTGGGGGGGTATTCATTCCCACTACCGATAGATGGGTATCGAAGAGGGTTTCAGATTCATTTAGAGATAATCAGATTTTAAAATAATCAAGGAGGAAAAAAGAATGGGAAGACTAGACGACAAAGTGGCTGTAGTCATAGGCGGTACATCAGGGCTTGGAGAAGCTACTGCTAAAATGTTTTCAAAAGAAGGTGCCAAGGTCGCTATAGTCGGAACCAATGAAGCGCACGGCCAGAGCCTCGTCACAGATATCGAAAAAGAAAACGGAGAAGCAATCTTCGTACAAATGGATATAACAAATACAGCTTCGGTTAAAGATGGTGTTGATAGAATAGTGAAGGAATACGGCACTATTGATGTACTGTATAACGGGGCAGGCATCCATGATGCCTACAATAACATCATTGAAACGGATGAAGCGGATTTTGATAAATTGATGGATGTAAACGTCAAAGGGCCATACCTTGTCACAAAAGCAATCATTCCCATACTTTTAGAAAAGGGCAAAGGTTCCATCATCAATATCGGATCGCAATCGACATTTGTCGCTGGTGCGGGTGGCAACACTTATGTAACGAGTAAACACGCAATCAGCGGCTTCACCAAACAATTGGCCTATGATTTCGGCCATAAAGGCATCAAATCCAATTTAATCGCTCCAGGTTTCATTGAGACACCTATGACTGAAGGCATCCAAGATGAAAGGCTAAAAGATATTCCTGCAGGCAGAGCCGGCAAGCCGGATGAAATAGCCGCCGCAGCAGTTTTTCTGGCTTCAGACGAATCAGACTATATGCAGGGAGCTGAAATTAAAGTAGACGGAGGCTGGACAGTCGGACGTTAAAAGAGAGGAAACCTTTTGATATCAATTGGTGCTCTTCTTAAAGGGAGGTGGTGATGACATGGAAAATGTTACAATCAAGTTTGATGAGTTAGTCCCTAAAGCAGCAGAACTGACTGTTAAAGAGACGAAAGATGATTTTAATCAGTTGGTATCTGAACAAGATTCAGATGTTTATGAGTTTATGAGAAAGAATACTGATACGTTCCTAGATCATTACGAAGAAGTGTTCCGAAAGAATCTACACGACCTTGTGATGATATCTGTTAATGATCAACTTAATGGATAGCATATTTTAAAATTACACTTTTCCCAACAAGAATTTTATTTGAGCTTCTTGCTTATCAGTAACTTGACTATAAACGACCGCCATTGTGATTAGGAATAGCGCTTATTGATAATCTCTGCGTTCATCGAGCATTAGTTTCGGAAGACTCTTTATTCACTTCACCTGAAAAAAATTCAAGCATGTAAAAACCCCTTGA
>NZ_JBHMAH010000006.1:0-41757 GCF_042429615.1 Salinicoccus siamensis | reverse complement strand
ATCAAGGGGTTTTTACTTAACTTATATTATTGTTCTTCCTTAACATATGGAAGCAATGCCATATGACGTGCGCGTTTGATTGCTTTTGTAAGCTGGCGCTGATACTTCGCAGAAGTACCTGTTACACGTCTTGGAAGAATTTTACCACGTTCTGAAATGAACTTTTTAAGGAGATCTACTTCTTTATAGTCAATGTGTGTAATTCCATTAGCTGTGAAATAGCAAACCTTTTTACGACGGCGACCGCCTCTTCTTGGACCTGCCATGATTTTTTCCTCCTCTACAGATTGAATGGATGACGCAGCAGTGTGTGGCTACCGCATTCATGAATTCACATCTATAATTTCGTTATTTCCTGATGAACGTGTGTAAGTGTATGTGCATGCTATATTGTACACACAATTGTTTCTTATGTCAATTGGTGGATTATATCATTTGACGAATATAATTACACGATTATGGGACGGGACGATTCACCGATTTCTGACCCTGACAAAATACATCATGATGAAAGAGATGATGACGATTGTAATGACCCACATCCATGCCAGCGTCATCTTCCCTGAATCGAGGGCGATGTATATTGCTGTCGGCACTGTCTGTGTACGCCCTGGGATGTTTCCTGCAAACATCAAGGTGGCGCCGAATTCACCCAAGGCCCTGGCAAAACTCAGTACGCCGCCTGCAAAAAGTGCTTTTGAAGCGAGTGGAACCGAAATATGGAAAAAGGTCTGGAAACGGCCCGCACCATCCACCTTAGCCGCTTCTTCTATATCATGATCCACATTCTCAAAACCAGCCTTTGCCGATTGGTACATGAGTGGAAACGCCACTACTGCACTGGCGATGACAGCAGCATACCAAGTAAAGATGACAGGCTGATCAAACAGCCAAATTATCCATGATCCGAGCAGCGCATCATTGCCAAAAATGACAATCAACAAAAAGCCAACGACTGTCGGCGGTAGCACGAGCGGCAACATGATGAGCGTTTCAATGATGGATTGTCCGGGAAGCGTGCGTGATGTCATCCACTTTGCCATAAGGGTGCCTGAAATGACTACTATGATAAAAGCAATCAGCGATACCCTTATAGAGAGTCTGATGGGATCGAAAAATGCCTCCCATGTTATGCTATTTAATAGTGAATCCATAGCTTTCAAACACCTTCAATGCTGCATCCGTCTGGAGAAATTCATAAAATTCCACTGCAGCTTCATAATTTGGGGCCTCTTTCAGGACACCAGCGGGATATTCTATCGTCGTGTGAGAAACAGCAGGGAATTCATGCACGATTTCCACCTCATCACTCACCAATGCATCGGTCCGGTAGACGATGCCAGCTGCCACATTACCTGTCTCTACATAAGATAACACTTGTTTGACATCTTTTGCATAGACGATATTATTTTCAACATCTTTAAGGATATCCATGCTCCTCAAGGCTTCTTCAGCATAACGGCCGGCTGGCACGGAATCCGGGGTGCCGATGGAGATCCTGCCCACCTGATCGAGGGAACTGATCGATACTTCTTCCCCTTCTGCAGGTACGACCAATACCAGAGAGTTTCCGAGCAATACCGTCTTGTTCTGTTCATCGATTTTACCCTCGTCCGTTAACAGCTGAAATTTATCCGACGCCGCCGAGATGAATAGATCTGCAGGCGCCCCTTTGGAAATCTGTTGCTGCAATGTCCCTGACCCACCGAAGTTGAATGAGATTTCAACGTCAGGATGTTGGTTCCCATAAAGTTTTTCCAGTTCTTCCATCGGAGCACTGAGACTCGCTGCCACTGAAATAGTAAGCGTGGTTTGAGACTTCTCCCCCCCACTACATGCGGCTGATAGAATTACAATCATGATGATCAAGACAAAAAAACGACGGCCCATAGAAAATCTCCTATCCTGACATATCCTTACTTGCCATTATAACCATTTATGATTGTGTATAGAATGCCCTACTCGGCAATATTGTGAAATAAAAAAGGCATCCCGGATTTCCGGAATGCCCCACGTATAGAATCCACACTATATTCTATACACACACACACTTCTCACACGTTAATCAGTCACCCGTTGAATCGGGCACTTTTTAGAATGGTAGGTCATCATCACTGATGTCGACCGGGCCATCTGCATTGGCAAATGGATTTTCCTCAACCGAATCCTGACGGGAACGTTGAGCAGGTCTTGAACCAGTGGACTGATTTCCATACGCATTCTGATAGCTGTCTGCTGAGTTATTATTTTGTTGATTACTGCCTTGCCCTTTAGGTTCCAGGAACTGTACACTATCACACACTACTTCAGTCACATATACTCTCTGTCCTTCCTTATTCTCATAGGAACGGCTCTGCAACCTGCCGTCAACTCCTGCTAGGCTGCCTTTTTTAAGATACTGGTTGACGTTTTCTGCTTGCTTACGGAAAACGACGCAGTTTATGAAATCAGCGCCACGCTCGCCATTCGCATTTGTGAATGGGCGGTTGACTGCTAAAGTAAAGGTTGCTACAGAGATATTATTCTGACTGACTTTCAGTTCAGGGTCTTTTGTAAGACGCCCGACCAGTACAACACGGTTCAGCATGTAATCAACTCCATTGTATTATTACTTTTTTTCTGCTTGTTCGTCGCGGACAATGATATGACGGATGATATCATTGTTGATTTTGGCCAAACGTTCGAATTCATCTGTTGCTTCCACATCTGCATTTACTTTGATGATGTGGTAAAGCCCTTCAGTGAAATCTTCGATCTCATATTCGAGACGACGTTTACCCCACTCTTTTGATTCGACGATTTCCGCACCTTGTGAAGTCAAAACGTTATCAAAACGCTCAACAAGCGCTTGTTTCGCATCATCTTCAATGTTCGGGCGGATCACATATAGAATTTCATATGCTTTCATCTTCTACACCTCCTTATGGTCTTTAGCGGCCTATTTCCTTGGAAATAGGCAAGGAATAATTTTCATTACTCACAATCTGAAATTATACCAGTCATCGACTCATTTTACAATCTTTTTAAACGTTAAATCTGAAATGGACGACGTCGCCATCCTTCATGATGTACTCTTTACCTTCCAGGCGCACTCTGCCCGCTTCCTTGGCCTTTGCCATATTGCCGTTTTCGACAAGGTCATCATAGCTTACCGTCTCCGCACGGATGAAGCCTTTTTGGAAATCGGTGTGGATGATGCCTGCACATTCCGGTGCAGACATTCCCTCCCTGAATGTCCAGGCGCGCACTTCTTCGACTCCAGCCGTGAAATACGTAGCCAGCCCAAGCAGGTCATAAGTTGCTTTAATGAGCTTATCCAGACCGGATTCCTCTATGCCCAATTCCTCCAGGAACATCTCTTTCTCGTCTTCCTCAAGTACCGCTATCTCCTCTTCCACCTTCGCTGAGATGACGATGACTTCAGACCCTTCCCTACTTGCGTATTCACGGATTTTTTTCAGGTTATCATTCTCTTCCAGTCCACCAAGATCCTCTTCGGAGACATTGGCGACGTAGAGCATCGGCTTTTGTGTCAGAAGGTGGAGCGTCTTGACCATTTGCGCCTCTTCTTCCGTAAAATCCAATGCACGGACCGGCTGGTCATTCTCCAATCCTTCTTTGATCTTGCTCAGAAGATCGCGCTCTGCCATCGCATCCTTGTCTTTTTGACGGGCCATCTTCTCCAGTCTTGGCAGTCTTTTCTCTATACTTTCAAGATCTGCAAATATGAGCTCCATATTGATGATTTCAATATCATCGATCGGATCCACTTTTCCGGACACATGGGTGACATTATCGTCATCGAATGCCCGCACCACCTGACAGATGGCATCCACTTCGCGGATATGGGCCAAGAATTTGTTGCCGAGGCCTTCGCCTTTTGAAGCCCCTTTTACTATCCCTGCAATATCCGTAAACTCGAATGCTGTCGGAACAGTCTTTTTAGGTTCGACCATTTCCGTCAAAACGTTCAATCTTTCATCTGGTACTTCCACGATGCCGACATTGGGATCGATTGTAGCGAATGGATAGTTTGCCGCGAGTGCACCTGCTTTAGTTATTGCGTTGAATAATGTGGATTTGCCGACATTCGGCAATCCGACTATACCTGCTGTCAGAGCCATCTGATATCACCTTTACGATTCATATTTTTTTCTTACCATTTTCATTCTCTTCTCGAAGTCGCGGCGCGTCATCATGATGACCCGTCCGCATTCATTGCATTTGATTTTTATATCTGCACCCATCCGCGTAATAGAAAAGAGTCTACTGCCGCAGGGGTGCGGTTTCTTCATTTCAACGATATCATTCAGATCATAATTCTTTGCCATACCTGTCACCTTCATCTTTAGCCATTTTACCATCATAATCCTGTATGTCCATTTTAGGTACTGAAATGTAGATGCCTTTACTTTCGAGATGATTTTTGAGCGACTTCCTCACACGTCGCGTCACACCGAAATGTTCCATAGGCTGGGTCTCAAGCATTACACGTATAATCGCTTCACCGCTCTCTATGCCTTGTAGACCTAACAATTCTGGCTGGGCCACAAGCATTTCTTCTTCCTCCCAATGCTCGGCAAAATATGTCTCAAGTATTCGTTCCACCCGATCGAGATCTTCTGAAACGGATACATTGATATCGAGCATCGATATCGCATTATATCTAGAAAAATTCACAACTTCATTGATGGTACTGTTCGGCAGGTTGATGAGTTCACCTTCCCAGCCTTGAATCCTCGTGGCACGCAGTCCGAGAGAAATGACTTCTCCCTCCGCAACAGTCGTGCCTGATGTATTCACCCGTACGAAGTCGCCTTTATCGAACTGATTCTCCAAGAGGATGAAGAAGCCGGTTATCATATCCTTCACCAAACTCTGCGCCCCAAAACCTATGGCGAGACCAACGACTCCGGCACCGGCAAGGAGGGTGCGCACCGGAAGGTTGAACGTTTCAAATATCATCATGACAATGACGAACCATATGAAGACGGTTGCTACATTCTCCAATACGTTGATCAATGTCTGGTTGCGTTTTTCATTGCCCTTCAAGCGGGATTTTGACTTCACTTTAAAAAAGTTTTCAATTGTCCGATTGATGATTCTGATCAGAATCATTGCTACGATAACTAGAACGATCGACCAAATGACCTTCGAAGCGAGATCCGTCCATATATCTGGATCTTTGATTGTTGCCATGATTTCTTCGATGAATGTGAGTGGATCTTTTTCTGTTGTTGTCATCAATATATTGCCGAACACTGTTTCCACCTTCACTTTCTTTTTTTATTTTTTCTCTAAAAGTGCGATGATCCTTCTGTATTCTTCTTCATTTTTAAACTCGAATGAAATCGTCCCTTTTTTGCGGGATTTCTTGATTTCCACCGTGGTACCAAAGCGTTCCTTCAAGGAATTCTCCTGTTTCTCGATGAAACGCGGCTTACTGTTTTCTCTTTTTTGCTTTACGGGCTTTCGTTGAAGACTTTTTACGTAGGATTCAAGTGCCCGCACACTCATCTTCTCTTTGACGGCATGATGCGCTGCCTGTTCCATCTGCAAAGCGTCGTTCAGAGCAAGCAGTGTCCGACCATGCGCACCTGAGAGTTTTTCATCATTGATCAACATCTTCACTGTATGCGGAAGGTTGAGCAGCCGCAACATATTTGCTATGTAGGGTCTTGACCTCCCCAGTCTTTCGGCCACTGCATTTTGGGTGATGTCGAGGGCTGTCATCAGTTCCCTGTAGCTCATAGCTTCTTCCAAGGGATTCAAATTTTCTCGCTGCAGATTTTCTATGATGGCAAGTTCCATCATCTCCGCGTCCGTCATCTCTTTAACTATTGCCGGAATCGTTTCCCGGCCAAGCATTCGACTGGCTCGATAACGCCGTTCTCCAGCGACGATATCATATCCTTTGATGGATTTCCTGAGTATGATTGGTTGTATTACGCCATGCGACCTGATGGAATCCGCCAGCTCACTTAATTTCTCTTCATCGAATTCCATGCGAGGCTGATAAGGGTTACGTCTGATATCGGAAATCTTGATTTCTTCCATTTTCATTTCGCCCCCGTAATCTAAAAAAAATTGTTGCTGTCCGACACACTTGCTTATATGTCACAGTCACTGAATGATGAAGTTCCCGTCCAGGATGCCTCTCACTCGGATGTGATAATTAAAACGTGAGAAAGACACCCACATATGTGAGTGTCTATTTATATATTCTGATTGTCATCTCTTTAAAATCGGCAGTATCAGAAGTTTCGCAGGAAACATCCACTCCCTTATTCTTAAGGCGTTCCACTTCACGGTTCAGGCCATTGAGGGCGAATGAGGCATCCTGATTGAAGTCCATCTCATCATTAGCCGGCTGAATCTTCTTTTTCACCGCCATTTCAGTATCTTTTACGGTCCACTTACGGGCTCTGATGTCTTCTAGCACCTCGCCTTGCTGGTCATCTTCTAGACTCAGCAACGAGCGTGCGTGCCTCTCTGTGATTTCCTGCCTTTGGAGCGCTTCGATGACTGGTTCGGACAGTTTCAGCAGCCTGAGCTTATTCGCAATGAAGGATTGGCTTTTGCCCAAGTTTTGAGCAAGGTTCTTCTGGGTGATCCCATCCATCTTGAGCAGTTTTTTGTAGGCTCTGGCTTCTTCTATACTGGAGAGGTTCTCCCGCTGGATATTTTCAATCAGGGCGATTGCTGCAGACTCAGTATCCGTCAAATATTTGACGATCACTTCCGCCTCTTCACGGTTCAGCATCTTCAGTGCCCGAAATCTGCGCTCCCCTGCAATGATTTCATACATACCTTCTTCGATTGGGCGTACGGTTATCGGCTGCAGCAGCCCATGTTCTTCAATGGAGTCAGCCAGTTCCCGTATTCTATCCCGATCGAATTCAGTCCGCGGTTGATACCGGTTCGGGACAATATTTTCCATAGGCAGATGTTGGAGTGAGACCTCCTCCTGCTGGTTTTCACTTTTATCCATCAGACCGAAAAGTCTTGAAAATGGTTTTTTCACACATGTCACCTGCCTATTTCTTTAATGGAGATTTATTTGGAGTCCCTGGTTTACGGGGATATTTCCTGGGTGATTTCCTCTTTTTCTTGATGTCGATGATATAACGCTCACTGTCTTCTTCAGGCAGCGTGAAATTATGGGTTTCCATAATTTCACCCCCCAGCAGCTCTAACGCAAAATCGCTGTCCTCGAGCTCTTCCATCCCTTTTTTACCTTTAAGGACCAGGAAATGCCCACCTGTTCTGACAAGGGGCAGACACAATTCTGCAAGGACGTTCAGCTGGGCTACAGCCCGGGCAGTCACAATATCGAACATATGGCGCTGAGAGCCTTGGCCGAACGTTTCCGCCCGGTCATGGACCAGGTGAATCTTATCAAGTTCGAGCTCTGCAGTCAGTTCATTCAAAAAGATGATGCGTTTATTCAAAGAATCCACGATGGTCACCTTTAAGTCTGGTCTGACTATCTTTAGCGGGATGCTTGGAAATCCTGCACCTGCCCCCACATCACATATACTTGCCTCTTCAGCTATGGTGATATGGAACAGAGGGGTCAATGAATCATAGAAGTGCTTCAGATATACCCCTGCTTCATCCGTCACTGCAGTCAGGTTCACCTTATCATTCCATTCGACCAGCATATTGAAATACCTTCTGAACTGGTTGATCTGGACATCGCTCAACTCTATGCCTTGTTGTTTCAATGCATCTATGAATTCCCGCTCGTTCATGCGTGCACCCGCTTGATGTTGCCTTGTTCTATATAGACGAGCAGAATCGAAATATCCGCCGGGTTGACTCCTGAAATTCTCGACGCCTGAGCGATATCGAGCGGTTTGACCGTCTTCAGTTTATGGCGCGCTTCAGTGGCCAGGGAGTGTATCGCGTCATAGTCGATATCAGCAGGTATCTTTTTCTTCTCCATTCGTTTCACTTTATCCACCTGCATAAGCGATTTCTTGATGTAGCCGTCATATTTCAGCTGTATCTCAACCTGTTCATATTCTTCCTGGCTGATTGAATGCGCTTCTCCAAGAATCTCCATGATGGATGCATAATCCATCTCAGGACGCCTCAGCAGATCGACGGCGAGGATGCCGTCTTTCAAAGGTGTGCCGCCTCTTTTTTCAATAACAGATTGCGTGTGTGCATTCGGTTTTATCCTGATGTTCTTCAAACGTTCCAGTTCATCTTCTATATTCTGCTTCTTCTCCTTGAAGACCGCGTATCTCTCATCTGAAATCAGGCCGATGTCATGACCGATTTCAGTCAGGCGCATATCCGCGTTATCATGCCTCAACAAAAGACGGTGCTCTGCACGCGAAGTCAGCAGTCTATACGGTTCATTCGTGCCCTTCGTCACAAGGTCGTCGATCAGTACGCCGATGTAGGCGTCAGAACGGCTCAGCACCAATTCTTCTTCACCGAGCAGTTTGCTTGCGGCGTTAATGCCCGCTATAAGCCCTTGGCCCGCCGCTTCTTCATAACCGCTTGTACCGTTTATCTGTCCTGCCGTGTAGAGGTTTTTGATTTTCTTCGTCTCAAGTGTCGGCCATAATTGCGTCGGCACAAGCGCATCGTATTCGATGGCATAGCCGGCACGCATCATTCTGGCGTTTTCAAGTCCTGGTACGGACGACAGCATTTCGCGCTGGACATTCTCGGGCATGCTTGTGGAAAGTCCCTGCACATAGACCTCTTTCGTAGAACGGCCTTCTGGTTCGAGGAATATCTGATGACGTGGCTTATCGTTGAAGCGTACCACTTTGTCCTCTATGGATGGACAGTAGCGTGGGCCAGTACCCTTCACCATTCCGGAATACATTGCGGAAAGATGAAGATTGTCGTTGATGATGAGATGGGTATCCTCCGATGTATAAGTCAACCAGCACGGCAGCTGGTCCATGATGAACTCGGTCGTGTCGAAACTGAAGGCGCGGGGAACATCGTCCCCAGGCTGTATTTCCGTTTTGGAGTAGTCGATGGAATCCGAGTTGACGCGTGGCGGTGTACCGGTTTTAAATCGTACAATTTCAAATCCAAGGTCCTTCAACTGGTCTGCAAGCGGAATTGACGGCATCTGGTGGTTGGGGCCACTGGAATATTTCAAGTCCCCGAGAATGATTTCGCCGCGCAGGAAGGTGCCGGTCGTCACGATGACCGAATCTGCATCGTAGACTGTACCGATATTTGTCCTGACCCCTTTTACAACATCATCTTCAACGATGATCTCGTCCACCATTCCTTGCAGGATGTCGAGGTTCGGCTCGTTTTCCAGCACTTGTTTCATCTCTTGCTGATAGAGCACTTTGTCCGCCTGTGCGCGTAGCGCCCGGACGGCTGGCCCCTTGCCTGTATTCAACATGCGCATCTGTATATGGGTTTTGTCGATCACTTTGGCCATCTGACCACCCAGTGCATCCACTTCTCGGACGACGATCCCTTTTGCCGGTCCACCAACTGAAGGGTTGCATGGCATGAAAGCGATGCTATCCAAGTTGATGGTCAGCATCAGCGTACGCAGCCCTTTTCTGGCAGAAGCGAGCCCCGCTTCTACACCTGCATGGCCTGCACCGATGACGACAACATCATATTTCACATTATGTGGCATAATTTTCCTCCTTTTATTTTCCAAGACAGAACTGGCTGAAGAGCTGGTCGATCAGCTGCTCGCTGACATCTTCCCCGATAACTTCTCCAAGCAGTTCCCACGTTTTGACGAGATCGATCTGGACAATATCGATCGGCACATCCATGTCTGCCGATTCTATCGCATCCGAAATGACAGCCTTCGCCTGTTCAAGCAGATGGATATGACGGTTATTCGATACATAGGTGGAATCAGCCGACTGAATATCACCTTCGAAGAATAAAGTGGCAATCCTATCTTCCAAATCATCCACTCCGGTGCCTTCGACGATTGATGTTCTGACGATCGGCATCTCGGGATACCTGGAGTGAAGGGTGCTCGTGTCAAGTTTCGCTTCCAGATCCAGCTTGTTCACGATGATGATGACGTTCTGGTCTGCCAAGGAATCCAATATTTCGAGATCCTCTGCAGTCAAAGGTTCGTTGTTGTTCAATACATAAAGGATCAGTTCTGCTTCCTTCAGAGCCTGTCTGCTGCGTTCGACCCCGATTTTTTCGACGATATCATCCGTATCGCGGATTCCTGCCGTATCAATCAGTTTGAGCGGAATACCGTTGACATTGACGTATTCTTCCAATATATCCCGGGTGGTCCCGGCCACTTCCGTAACAATCGCCTTATTGTCCTGGATGAGATAATTCAGCAGGGAACTCTTCCCGACGTTCGGCTTGCCGACAATGGCAGTGCTGAGCCCTTCCCTCAATATCTTGCCCTGAGCGCTGGTCTTCAGCAACTTCTCAATTTCCGCTTCTATTTTGGCGGATTCTTCTTTCAAGAAGGCAGTTGTCGCCTCTTCCACATCATCGTATTCAGGATAGTCGATGTTCACTTCGACCTGGGCCAGAACCGTAAGGATCCTCTGACGCAATCCTTCTATATAGGTTTTCAGCCTGCCCTGCATCTGCTGATTGGCCACTTTTGACGCTTCAGTCGTCTTCGAGCGGATGAAGTCCATCACACCCTCGGCCTGGGACAGGTCGATACGTCCATTCAGGAAGGCACGTTTAGTGAATTCGCCAGGCTCGGCCATTCTGGAGCCGTTCTTCAAAGTCAGTTGCAGGACACGATTGACGGTGTGTATGCCGCCATGGCAATTGATCTCTACAATATCTTCACGTGTATAGGTGCGGGGAGCCCTCATAACAGCGACCATCACTTCTTCAACCGTCTCATTCGTATCTGGATCTACTATATGACCATAATTGATTGTATGGGACGCGACTTCATCCAACTTTTTCGCACCTTTATAGAGGTGATCTGCGATTTCAACTGCATCCGCCCCCGACAGACGCACGATTGCGATTGCACCTTCACCAACCGGAGTCGATATGCTGGATATGGTTTCTAATTGCATGATGCAATGCTCCTTTACTTCTTTTCTATAACAATGTAACGCCTCGGCTCAGTGCCTTCGGAATACGTATTGATTTCCTTCTCCTGGCTCAAGACGTTATGCATGATTTTTCGTTCTGAGGAAGGCATCGGTTCCAGCCGGACCGGCTGTCCGCTGCGCAATGCCTTTTTTGACATGTTCACAGCCAGATTCTCCAAGGTTTCACGGCGTTTTTCCCTATAGCCTTCAACGTCCACTACTATGGCCCCGTAACTTTTGTATATCGTATTGAAGAATTGTTGTGCAACCTCCTGCAGGGCATTGAGTGTATTGCCTCTTTTGCCGATGAGTTTCGCGGCCATGGGAGAAGTCAGTTCAATGGCTACTTCATTCTGTGCCACGCTCACGCTGCTCTCTGCATCGATGTTCATTTCCTTGATTACCTGCATGATGTAATCCTGCGTGAGCAAAGCAGCTTCTTCCTTAGTGCACGCCTCTTCTGTTTTTCTGTCATCTTCAGCCTGTCCTTCATCCATTTCTTCGGCAGGGACATGAGCCTCGACAGGCGATTCTTCAGATAAAGCCGTGACCTCAGTGTCTTTTGGTCCCAAGTCTCTCGCTATTAAGGATTCGATGGAACCGTACATCTTCAACTCGGGATTGATGACTGTCAATTTGATGACCGCCTCCCTCTTCCCGAAGCCAAAAAGCCCTTTCCTTCCTTCATCTTCCACATCAATCCGCACATCATCCTCAGATACCTTCAACTCTTCGAGGCCCTCAGCAATTGCGCGTGCAACAGTTTCACCCTCATAGATTTTAAACATGGTGGCAACCCCCGTCTTATTTTATGCATTTGGCGATCTTCAACACATGCACCAAGGACTTCTCCATCTCATGATAGTCCATGTTGCTCACAGGCTGTCTGGCGATGACCACATATTCCTTTGGCTCGAGCCTATCCTGGTGCTTCTGGAAAAAAACACGGATACGCCTTTTGATTTTGTTGCGTTTAACTGCATTCCCCAGGCGTTTGGAGACACTGATGCCCACCCTCATATGATTTGTTTTCGGATGATCTGACAAGTAGATGACAAATTGTCTATTGGCAAAAGACTTCCTTTTCTTGAAGACAAGTTGGAAGTCATGTTCTTTTTTTATTCGGAATCGTTTTTTCATCACTGATTACGCTCACTTACATATGATATTTTATTATACAAAATACACCTTTTTTCATAAAATAGCACGCCATATGCACAAAAAAAGATCACCTTTTAGATGATCTTGAGGATTTAGGCTGAAAGAACTTTTCTGCCTTTTCTTCTGCGACGGGCTAAAACTTTACGTCCGTTCTTTGTACTCATTCTTTTACGGAAACCGTGCACTTTGCTGTGTTTACGTTTATTTGGCTGGTAAGTACGTTTTACCATATTAAATACACCTCCATAATGCTATTGCCTGTGGATTGCTTCTAAAATTGTAACTATTAAAGAATAACAGATGGACAGTCATATTTCAATACATTTTTCACCACGGAAGGTCAGAAAGCGTGCTGGGGATAACGGTTTTGTTGATAGGGAGTGTGGATAACTTCCTTGTGGATATTTATGTCCACACACTTATTCCACAGTTATCCCCAGGTTCACACATGTTGCTAATTAACTTGTGGATAACTGTGGAGATTGTGGGTATCTTATTATAAATGTTGATATCATCTCAATTATTCGTTATAATCTTGAATATGATTTTGTGGAAAAATTGTCCTGTCAATTGTACTTGTCCACAGTCTGTGTGTAACTTGTGGATAGTTGTTCAAGACTGTGGAATACGTTATCCACACGCTGTGATTATGTGAATAGGAAAAGAGGACAGAATGTATGAGTAGTATAAAAGAAATCTGGTCAAATACGCTGAAGGGGATAAAGGGTACGATTGCCAATGCCAGCTACCAAACCTGGTTTCAGGAAACGAGCATGGTCCACCTCGACAACGAGAAGGCGGTCATCAAGGCAGATACCCAGTTCCAAAGGGACTGGCTTGAAAAGAACTACAGTGGACTGATCCAGGAGCAACTGTATGAAGTCATGGGGGAGAAACCAGAAATCCGGATCACAACCGAAGAGGAAGAAACCCCGATGCAGACTGTAACTGAGAAGA
Source organism: Salinicoccus siamensis (assembly GCF_042429615.1). Lineage (GTDB taxonomy): Bacteria > Bacillota > Bacilli > Staphylococcales > Salinicoccaceae > Salinicoccus > Salinicoccus siamensis. The sequence goes on along the minus strand of NZ_JBHMAH010000006.1, from coordinate 28,594 downwards.
AGCCTGAGCCCGAAGTCCCAGTCCACACCCAGTTGAATGTCAACAATACTTTTGAAACATTCGTCATCGGCAACGGCAACCGTTTCAGCCATGCCGCTTCACTCGCCGTTGCCGAAGCACCGGCTAAGGCGTACAACCCATTATTCATATATGGGGGCGTCGGGCTTGGAAAAACCCATCTGATGCACGCCATCGGGCATTATGTTCTGGAGCATCGTCCAAATGCCAAAGTCGCCTACTTGTCGAGTGAAAAATTCACCAATGAATTCATCAACTCGATTCGTGACAATAAGACCGAGGAATTCAGGAACCGCTATCGCAATGTTGATGTGCTGCTGATCGACGATATACAGTTCCTTGCCGGCAAAGAGTCCACCCAAGAGGAATTCTTCCATACCTTCAACGCCCTACATGAAGACAATAAGCAGATCGTCATCTCAAGTGACCGCACACCAAAGGAAATCCCGACCTTGGAAGACCGGCTGCGATCCCGCTTTGAATGGGGACTGATCACCGACATTACACCACCTGATCTTGAAACGCGCATTGCCATATTGCGTAAAAAATGCGAAGAAGAAAAAGTTGAAATCCCAAATGAAGCGATGATCTATATCGCCAATCACATCCATACGAACATCCGTGAACTAGAAGGCGCACTGACCCGAGTAGCAGCATACTCGAAGCTCGTCAATCAGCCGTTGACGCCAGAAATGGTCTCTGAAGCTTTGAAAGATCTTGTCACTCAATCGAAGTCAAAGAAAATCACCATTTCCGATATCCAAGAGGCCGTGGCTTCATTCTATGATATCCAGATTGAAGCCTTCGAATCCAAAAAACGGACCAAATCAATTGCTTTCCCCCGTCAGATCGCTATGTATCTGGCCAGGGAGCTGACGGATTACTCCCTCCCTAAAATCGGAGAAGTTTTTGGGGGCCGTGACCACTCGACAGTCATCCACGCCCATGAGAAGATATCAAAGATGGTGAGTGAAGATGAAACCTTCAAGCAGGAACTCGAGGAAATAGAAAATAGGATCAGCTAGACCTGTGCAGAATGTGGATGGATGTTACATTCCAGCCCACAGCTTATCAACATGTGGATAACTTGCACATCAAGGGGTCATGATACTTATCCACAAACCCACAGGGCCTATTACTGTTATTACTTAAATTATTACTAAATATATATAAGGAGCCTATACTCATGAAAATCAGCATCAACCGCCAATATTTCATCGAACAGTTGAACCACTGTCTTAAAGCAATCTCTCCACGTACCACCCTACCTATCCTGAATGGCATCAAAATGGAAGTGAAAGAAGAATCACTTATATTGACAGGCAGTGATTCGGAGATTTCCATAGAAATCACCATACCGACTGAAATTGATAATGAGGAAATACTTGAAATCGAAGAACCGGGTACTGTCGTACTGTCCGGCAGATTCTTTGTGGACATCATCAAGAAATTATCTGGAGATTTTGTAGCGCTTGAAACCAATGATCAGTTCCAGACGAAGATTACTGCTTCGCAGTCCGAGTTCAATCTAAGCGGTAATGATCCAGACCAGTATCCATTGCTGCCTGAAGTGAATGATGAGGAAAGTGTCGTACTCCCTTCTGCAGTATTGAAGACGATCATCACCCAGACCAATTTTGCAGTATCATTGTCTGAAACACGTCCCGTACTGACAGGCATCAACTGGCAATTCAGTGAAGATGGCATCAAATTCACAGCTACAGACTCGCACAGGCTTGCTTTAAGGAAACTTCAGGGCGAGCAGTTCAATATGGAGAATATGAATGCAATCATCCCAGGCAAGTCGTTGACGGAACTCAACAAGATCATCACCGACTCTGATGAGGAAGTGGAAATACATTTTTCCCAAAACCAGGTACTGTTCAGCTACGGCAATATGCGTTTCATCTCCAGGTTGTTAGAAGGCAACTACCCGGATACTTCCAGACTCTTCCCGGAGAACTATGAAACGAAGGTGACAGTGAAGAACAGTGAGTTCTATCACGCCATCGACCGCGTCTCCCTACTTGCAAGGGAAGGCGGCAATAATGTCATACGCATGACGGTTGAAAACGGCAGCGTCGCACTCTCCTCCAATTCGCCGGAAGTCGGTACGGTGCACGAGGCCATCAATACCGGTAAAGTTGAAGGGGAAGATTTGAAGATATCCTTCAACTCGAAATATATGATGGATGCGCTGAAGGCCATCAACGATGACGAAGTCTCCATCGAGTTCTTCGGGACGATGCGCCCATTCACGCTGGAAGCGGCTGAATCAGATGAAGTTGTGCAGCTGATCTTGCCGATCAGGACATATTAAATTAAAGAATTATAGCTTGAAATTTGCGACTGAGGCCCAGAATTTAAAAAAACGGGCTTCTCAGTCGCCTTTTTGTTTTTATGTAGGAAAACCCTAAATGCATGATAAAACTCTCAAATCGCTTTATTTGGGCCTCTGGAGTGAAAATAAAGTTAAAATGTAGTATAATATAGAGGTGAGATTAAGGAGGATGAGTGTATGAAAAGCATCCGGTTCGATGAACTGATAACATTGGGAAAATTTCTCAAGCATGAAGGGATCATAGGCACGGGCGGAGAAGCCAAATGGTTCCTGCAGGAGAATGAAGTGCTGTTGAATGGAGAACCTGAAAACCGCAGAGGCAAAAAGCTCCATGATGGCGATACGCTGGATCTTGGCGAACACGGCCAGTTCAGGATCGAATACACCAAATGATCCTGAAGCGCCTCAATCTCGGGGATTACAGGAATTATGAAAAATTGGATCTTGTCTTCCATTCGAAATTGAATGTATTTATAGGACAAAACGCCCAAGGGAAGACGAATCTGTTGGAAGCGATCCATTTTTTGGCGTTGGCCAAGAGCCACCGCACTTCAAAAGATAAGGAGCTCATCCGTTTCGGAGAGGAAGAAGCGTACCTCAATGGACAGATTACGACTTCCTACAGCACATTCCCGCTTTCGTTGAGTGTCAGCAAAAAGGGCAAACGTGCTAAGGTGAATCATATGGAAGTCTCCAAATTGAGCGACTATATCGGACATTTGAATGTGGTCCTCTTTGCCCCGGAAGATCTGAATATCGTCAAAGGCTCCCCGCAGATCAGACGGAAGTTCATCAATATGGAATGCGGCCAGATTTCAAAGGTCTACATCAGCATGTTGAGCGGTTACCAGAAGGTACTCCTCCAAAAGAACAATTATTTGAAGAAGAGGGATGCCGACCGGGTTATGGTCGACGTATTGAATGAACAACTTGCATATTATGCAAGTTTAATTATTTTAAAAAGGCAACAGTTCGTGGAGACGATCGAGAAGCATGCCCGGAGGATTCATGGAGATATATCGAACGGTCGGGAAGTGCTCTCTGTGGAATATAAGCCGAACGTCAAGTATCAGGAGACGGAAAGGGAAGCGCTGGAAGCAGAATTGAAGCAGATATTCACGGATATGCTTGAACGGGAAATCGAACGGGGACAGTCCCTGGTCGGTCCACACCGTGACGACATCGCTTTCTACATCAATGACTTTGATGTTCAGACCTACGGCTCCCAAGGCCAGCAGAGAACGACAGCCCTATCGGTGAAATTAGCGGAGCTTGAACTCATCAGGGAAGAAATCGGCGAGTATCCGATTCTTCTGCTCGATGATGTGCTGAGTGAGCTGGATGAAACGAGGCAATCCCATCTGTTGACTTCGATACGGGATAAGGTACAGACATTTGTCACTACAACATCAATCAGCGATATCAACCATGAGATCATGGACGATATGGAAGCGTTCGGAATAAAAGACGGCAAGGTGAAAGTTTAATGGAGGATGATAATATGGCTGAGAAGAACATGGACACATATGGTGCCAGTCAGATACAGGTATTGGAAGGATTGGAAGCAGTCCGTAAGCGTCCAGGGATGTATATTGGATCTACAGCTGCAAAAGGGCTCCACCATCTAGTATGGGAAATAGTGGATAACAGTATCGATGAGGCGATGGCAGGACATGCCAATCGCGTCAACATCACGGTTGAAGAAGATAACTGGGTACGGGTGACCGATAACGGCCGCGGCATCCCGGTGGATATCCAGGAGAAGATGGGCAGACCAGCAGTAGAGGTCATACTGACCGTCCTCCATGCCGGCGGTAAGTTCGGCGGCGGTGGATACAAGGTTTCAGGTGGCTTGCACGGCGTCGGTTCATCCGTGGTCAATGCGCTGAGTGAAACACTTGAAGTGTATGTGCACCGCGACGGTAAGATTCATCACCAGAGCTATACAAGGGGGGTCCCTGATTTTGACCTCAAAGTCATTGGAGAGACCGATAAGACAGGTACGGAAATCCGGTTCAAGGCGGATGGTCAGATCTTTACGGAAACATTGGAATATGACCTCGAAGTACTCCAGAAGCGGACTAAAGAACTGGCGTTCCTGAACAAAGGCCTTGAGATCAATTTGACGGATGAGCGCGGCGAAGAGGATATCTCCTATCAGTATTACTTCGAAGGCGGCATCATGTCCTATGTGGAACAGATGAATGAAACGCGCGATGTGCTCCATGATGAAGTGATATATATGCACAGCGAAAGGGACGAAGTGGAAGTGGAGATTGCCCTCCAGTACAACAATGGGTACAACACCACACTGCTGTCCTACGCCAACAACATCCATACGTACGAAGGCGGTACGCATGAAGACGGATTCAAACGTGCCTTGACGAAAGTGATCAATAATTACGGCTTCAAAAATCGCATCATCAAAGAAGGCGAAGACCGTTTGAGCGGGGAAGACGTCCGCGAAGGCTTGACCGCTGTCGTCTCCATCAAGCATACGGATCCTCAGTTCGAGGGTCAGACAAAGACCAAGTTCGGCAACTCGGAAGCTAGGCTGATCACCGACCAGCTGTTCAGCGAGGGATTTGAGCGCTTCCTGCTCGAGAATCCCGGCCCAGCCAAAATCATCGTCGAAAAAGGTCTGACAGCCCAGCGTGCCCGTGTGGCTGCTAAGAAAGCACGCGAAATGACACGCAGAAAATCAGCGCTTGAAGTATCCAGCCTGCCCGGCAAGCTCGCCGACTGTTCAAGCAAGGATCCTTCAGAGAGCGAACTGTTCATCGTGGAGGGGGATTCGGCTGGCGGCTCCGCCAAATCAGGCAGGAACTCAACCACTCAGGCGATTCTGCCGCTCCGCGGTAAAATATTGAACGTGGAGAAGGCCCGCCTCGACAGGATTCTGAACAATAACGAAATCCGTGCCATGATCACTGCACTCGGTACAGGCATCGGAGAGGAATTCGACTTGTCGAAGGCCCGTTACCACAAAATCGTGATCATGACCGATGCGGACGTCGACGGGGCACACATCCGTACGCTGCTCCTCACATTCTTCTACCGGTTCATGCAGCCGCTGATTGAAGCGGGATATGTGTATATCGCACAGCCACCACTCTACAAAGTGGAACAGGGCAAGAACAAACACTATGTCTTTGACGACAGGGAACTTGTGGAACTCAGGAAAGAATTGAAGGAAACTCCTAAAATATCACTTTCGAGATATAAAGGTCTGGGTGAAATGAATGCGGATCAGTTATGGGAGACCACAATGGATCCGGAATTCAGAACCATGTTGCAGGTGACTTTGGATGATGCGGTATTGGCCGACCAGACATTTGAGATGCTGATGGGCGACATCGTCGAAAACCGTCGCAACTTCATCGAAGATAATGCATTGTACGTACAGAATCTAGACGTCTAAACAGTGGAGGGTATTTTTGAATGAGCAGAGTGACAGAAATCAATATAAGCAAAGAAATGCGTACCTCATTCCTTGACTATGCCATGAGTGTCATAGTGTCAAGGGCATTGCCGGACGTCCGGGATGGCATGAAGCCAGTGCACCGCAGGATAATGTACGGCATGCATGACAACGGTATGACTTCTGAAAAACCATATAAGAAATCAGCCAGAATCGTCGGGGATGTCATGGGTAAATACCATCCCCACGGCGACTCCTCAATCTATGAAGCGATGGTGCGTATGGCGCAGGACTTCAGCTACCGCTATCCGTTGGTCGATGGCCAGGGCAACTTCGGTTCGATGGACGGGGACGGTGCAGCGGCGATGCGTTACACCGAAGCCAGAATGAGCAAAATTTCCATGGAGATGATGCGTGACATCAATAAGGATACGGTCGATTTCCAGGATAACTATGACGGCAATGAACGCGAACCTGTCGTGCTGCCGTCACGCTTTCCAAATCTGCTCGTCAATGGAACGAGCGGTATAGCGGTTGGCATGGCGACCAACATCCCCCCGCACAACTTGACGGAAGTCATCAATGCCGTCCTCGCCTACTCAAAGGATGGGGAAATTACACTTCCTGAGCTGATGGAATACGTCAAGGGACCGGATTTTCCGACAGCTGGACTGGTCGTCGGAAAAAGCGGCATCAGACGGGCATATGAGACCGGCCGTGGCTCGGTCATCATGCGTGCGCGCTGTGAAATAGAAATGATGAAAAACGGCAAGGAGCGCATCGTGGTTTCGGAGATCCCCTACCAGGTGAACAAGTCGCGTCTCGTGGAAAAAATTGCGGAACTGGCACGCGATAAGAAGATTGAAGGCATTACCGATCTGCGCGATGAGACGAGCTTGAAAGAAGGCGTCAAGATCATCATCGAAATCCGCAAGGACAGAAATGCGAACGTCATCTTGAACAACCTCTATAAGCAGACCCCGCTCCAGACCAGTTTTGGGATCAATACGCTTGCCCTAGTCAATGGCCAGCCGAAGATACTCAGCCTCAAGGAAGTGCTTGCACATTATCTGGAGCACCAGAAAGTCATCGTCACCAGACGCACGAAGTTCGACCTGAAACGTGCTGAAGACCGCGCGCATATTCTGGAAGGACTCCAGATTGCGCTCGACAACATCGATGAGATCATCACACTGATTCGGGAAGCTGCGAATGACGAAGCGGCCAAGACCGGTCTGATGGAACGCTTCAACCTCTCTGAACGGCAGTCTCAGGCGATCTTGGATATGCGTCTAAGACGTCTCACCGGGCTTGAGAGAAGCAAGATCGAAAATGAGTACAATGAAGTCCAGAAGACCATTGAATATTTGAAGACGATTCTTGCAGATGATGAGAAACTGCTAAGCATCATTCGGGAAGAGTTGATTGAAACAAGGGATAAATACGGTGATGAACGCAGAACTGAAATTACCCTCGGCAATCTATCCGACATCGAGGACGAGGATCTCATACCGGAAGAACAAATTGTAGTCACGCTCAGCAACAGCAACTACATCAAACAGCTGCCCTCTTCCACCTATCGCGCCCAGCACCGCGGCGGCCGTGGGGTCCAGGGCATGAATACGGTTGAAGATGATTTCGTCAGCCAGATCGTGACGATGAGCACGCACGACTACATCCTGTTCTTCACAAACAAAGGACGGGTCTATCGCCTGAAGGGCTATGAGATACCTGAGATGTCCCGTCAATCCAAAGGTATACCGATCGTCAACATGCTTGAGATCGATAAGGATGAAGTAATCAGTACCATGATCAGCGTAAAGGATGAGGATACCGCGGATAAATACCTCGTCTTTGCGACCCGCAACGGGCTCGTAAAGCGTTCTCCACTCGATAATTTCGAACGGATCAACAGAAACGGTAAAATCGCCATTTCATTCCGTGGAGATGATGAACTGCTTGCGGTACGTCTGACAGATGGTTCCAAGGAGATCATCCTAGGTACGCGTCAGGCCAACCTGATCCGTTTCCCTGAAGATCAGATCCGTTCCATGGGACGGACTGCAGCCGGTGTAAAAGGGATCAATCTGCGTGAGGGCGATTATCTTGTGGGACTTGATGTATTGGCAGAAGATCAGTCGATCCTTGTCGTAACGGATAATGGCTACGGTAAATTGACTCTGGAAACCGAGTATCGTGTGACACGGCGTGGCGGCATGGGCGTCAAAACATCCAATCTGACTGAACGCATCGGCGAATTGGTCTATATTGCTGCAGTCGATGGTGATGAAGACTTGATGATCGTCACGGATCATGGTGTACTCATCCGCCTGTTGATGGAGCAAGTATCGACTACAGGCCGCAATACCCAAGGTGTCAGACTGATCCGGATGGCCGAAGGCCAGAAAGTGGCGACCGTCGCCAAAGTGAAGGAAGAAATAGAAGATGAAGAACTTGAAGCACAAGATGAAGGCTCAGAAGAAACAGACTCAACAGAAATAGAAACAGATGATGGGCAATAGCTCCAGCCTATCCCCCCTGCCATATGGCAGGAGGGATTTTTATATGCAGAATTGCACTCTGTGAATGGAAGCGCTATAATGAAGTCAGTTATCAGAGAATTTAGTGAACCACCATAAATGAAATGAAGAGGTATAAAATGCAACAGTCATTCGGTAAATACGCTACACTCACTGCTTTAGTGGATCAGGAAACAGCCCAGCAGCTGATGCCGGAATATGCATCTTTTCAGGTGACTACCGGGAAAGTCGGCTCAATGGATCTCAAGAAAGTCATCTCTTCCGTTGAAACTGCAGCGAAACGCAATGGCATCATCAACGGAGAAGTCTATCGTGAGACCCATGCGCTCTATCACGCCATCATTGAAGCGGCAGAAGGGGTCACGCGCGGAAAGCTGAGCGTCGGCGAAATCATGCGCACAGTCGGGTTGACCTTCTCGATAGTGAGGGGCCGTCCCTATACTGAGGACGCTGAAGGCGAGTGGATTGCCGTATGTTTCTATGGCACGATCGGTGCGCCGATCAAAGGCAAGGAGCATGAGACCCTCGGACTTGGCATCAACCATATATAAGATCGAATATTTGTCATAGACAATAGACATTAGAGACACTAACCATCCAAATGGGATGATTGTGTCTTTTTTTATTGCTAAAAGGAGGCAGCATTATGATAGTTTTAACATTGGACGGAAATGGACTGACCATCGAAAAGATGAAGACATTTCTGAGGGATGACCACAGCACAGTCGAAATTTCGGATGAGGCGTATCAGAATGTCAGAGCATCCAGGAAGACCGTGGAGCGCATCATCGAGGAGGAAAAGACCATTTACGGCATCACGACGGGGTTTGGCCTATTTTGCGATGTCAGAGTTTCAAAGGATAAAACGACCGACCTTCAAGTCAACCTGATCCGCTCCCATGCCTGCAGCATGGGAAAACCATTTGCTGAAAAGACAGTGCTCGCCATGATGGTCCTCAGGTTGAATACTCTCCTAAAAGGATACTCCGGCGTTACCGTTGAGTTGGTGGACCAATTAAAAGCTTTCATCAATCAGCGCATCATTCCGGAAGTGCCTGAGCAGGGCTCCCTTGGTGCTTCTGGAGACCTTGCCCCCCTTTCCCACCTCGCTCTCGCCCTGATTGGGGAAGGCGAAGCTTTCTACCGGGGAACCCTCAGACCATCATCAGAAATACTCGCAGAAACTGGCCTAACCCCCCTCACCTTGCAGGCGAAGGAAGGGTTGGCACTTATCAATGGCACACAGCCGATGACGGCCCAAGGACTCATCAATTACATCGAAGCGGAAAAGATCATGGACGACAGCCTATGGATATCCGCTCTGACTTTGCAGGCGTTGAATGGCATTACAGATGCATTCAATGAGAAGGTGCACCGTTCACGTGGCTATAAGGAACAAACCGATGCCGCAGCACGTATGCGGGGCCTGCTCGAAGGTTCCCGACTGACGACGCGTCAAGGCGAAGTGCGTGTACAGGATGGCTATTCGCTGCGTTGCATCCCGCAAGTACATGGTGCTTCCCTGCAGACCTTGGTTTATGTAAAAGAAAAGATTGAGATAGAAATGAATGCGGCAAACGACAACCCGTTGATTTTTGGAGAAGAGGAAGTCATCTCTGGCGGGAATTTCCATGGTCAGCCGATTGCGATTGCGATGGACCTGCTCAAAATCGGCGTCAGTGAAATCGCCAATATTTCTGAAAGACGCATTGAACGGCTCGTCAACCCTGCATTGAATGGCGATCTCCCTGCCTTTTTGAGTCCAGAAGAAGGGCTGCAGTCGGGGGCGATGATCCTTCAGTACGCAGCAGCAAGCCTAGTATCCGAAAATAAGACACTCGCCCACCCGGCAAGCGTCGACTCCATCCCCTCCTCGGCCAATCAGGAAGATCATGTGTCGATGGGTACGATAGGCGCCCGGCATGCCAGAGATATCATCGATAACGTACGGAACGTCATCGCAATCGAACTGTTCATCGCATTGACGGCCGTTGAAATTAAAGGGCACGATAAACTGTCGCCGAAAACACGCGAAAAATTTGATGAATACCGCAGCCATGCCGCATTCATCGATCAGGACCGCAATTTCAGTAAGGATATTAAAGTATTGTCTGAAGAACTTAAACAAATCAAAGGGGTGGCGGAATATGTCTAGAAAAATAACTGCAAAAAAAGGTCTGGAAATCGAATGTAAGGGATGGGAGCAGGAGGCCGCTTTACGCATGTTGTACAACAACCTCGATCCTGAAGTGGCGGAGCGTCCTGAGGATCTGGTCGTCTACGGCGGCATCGGCAAGGCGGCGCGGAACTGGGAAGCCTTTGAAGCGATTGAACGCACGTTGCGTAATCTGGAGAAGGATGAAACGATGCTGGTCCAGTCGGGCAAGCCAGTGGCCGTATTCAAGACACATGAAGAAGCGCCGCGCGTCCTCATGTCAAATTCTGTACTAGTGCCGAAATGGGCGACATGGGACCATTTCCATGAGCTCGATAAAAAAGGCCTTATGATGTACGGTCAAATGACGGCGGGAAGTTGGATATACATCGGCTCCCAAGGCATTGTCCAGGGTACATATGAAACGTTTGCCGAACTGGCGAATCAGAACTATGGCGGTACGATGCGTGGCACAATCACTCTGACCGCAGGCCTTGGTGGCATGGGAGGTGCCCAACCGCTTGCTGTCACGATGAATGAAGGGGTAGCCATTTGTGTGGAAGTGGATGAGACGCGTATTGATAAGCGGCTGGATACCCGTTATCTCGATAAAAAGACCTCTTCTCTCGATGAGACACTTCAAATGGCTGAAGCGGCGAAGAATAAGGGGGAGGCGTTATCGATCGGCCTGCTCGGCAATGCTGCTGAAATCCATCATGAAATTTTAAGGCGGGGCTTCAAGATAGATATAGTGACCGATCAGACTTCTGCCCATGATCCTTTGAACGGGTATGTGCCGGAAGGTTACAGCCTGGAAGCGGCAGCTGAGTTGAGGCATGCAGACCCTAAGGAATATGTGAGGCTCTCATCCGCTTCGATGGCGGCCCATGTACAGGCCATGCTGGAATTCCAGAAAAAAGGTGCCATCGTCTTCGACTACGGCAACAATATCCGCCAAGTGGCGTATGATGCAGGCGTTGAAGATGCATTCGACTTTCCGGGATTCGTCCCAGCCTACATCCGTCCCCTGTTCTGTGAAGGCAAAGGGCCTTTCCGCTTTGCAGCACTGAGCGGTGATCCGAAAGATATTAAAGCCGCGGACGACAAGATGCGCGAACTGTTCCCGGATAACGAAAAACTGTTGAGGTGGCTGGATATGGCCCAGGAGAAGATCGCCTTCCAGGGTCTGCCTTCCAGAATTGCCTGGTTAGGATATGGGGAGCGGGCGAAAATGGGTCTGGCGTTGAATGAAATGGTCGCAAATGGTGAGATATCAGCACCTGTAGTCATCGGACGGGACCATCTGGACAGTGGATCTGTGGCCAGCCCCAACCGGGAAACGGAGAGTATGAAGGATGGCAGTGATGCCGTCGGTGACTGGGCGATACTGAATGCCCTGGTAAATACAGCAGCAGGTGGATCATGGATCAGCGTCCACCACGGCGGCGGCGTAGGCATGGGCTACTCGCTCCATGCTGGGATGGTGGTTGTTGCAGATGGCACTGAAAATGCAAAAAGACGGCTCGAGCGCGTGTTGACGAGCGATCCTGGCATGGGTGTCGCACGTCATGTTGATGCAGGGTATGACATTGCGGTGGATACTGCGCAAGAGAAAGGTGTACAAATACCGATGTTGGAGGAGAATGAATAATGAATGATATCATCATCAAAAATATAAAATCACTGTTGTTGCCGAAGAAGAGCGCCGGACCATTAAAAGGCAAAGAGATGGATGAACTTGAAATCATCGACCAGGCAATGATTGTCATCAAAGATGATAAGGTGGTCTACCGTGGTGCAGAAACGGACGACTATCAAGCATCTGAAACAATCGATGCTTCAGGTATGATCGCCTCCCCTGCCCTTGTCGATCCCCACACCCATGTGGTGCATGGCGGTTCCCGCGAACATGAGATGGCCCTAAAACGCCAGGGAGTGGATTACCTGACCATCCTGGAACAAGGCGGCGGCATCCTCAATACGGTCGAACAGACAAAAAAGGCAACGCATCAGGAATTGTTCGATAAAGCTTCAAAGAATATCATCCGTATGATCCAGTACGGGGTGTTGACTGTAGAAAGTAAGAGCGGATATGGCCTTGACCGGGAAAACGAATTGAAGCAGCTGGAAGTTTCCCGGGAAATAGCTGAAAAATTCCCGTTGACGATGCGCCACACATTCCTCGGACCGCACGCCATCCCTAAAGGAGCGAATAGTGATGCCTTCCTGGATGAAATGATCGATCTGCTGGATGAAGTGAAAGACTACGCGGATTTTGCAGATATCTTCTGTGAAACGGGCGTCTTCACCATCGACCAGTCGAGGAAGTACATGGAAACGGCAAATGAAAAAGGCATGAGGGTCAAAATACATGCTGATGAAATCGACCCGCTTGGGGGTCTGGAACTCGCCATCGAGCAGAATGCAATCAGCGCAGATCATCTGGTCGCAGCGAGTGATGAAGGCAAAAGACAGCTTGGTAACAGTGATACCGTAGCGGTGCTGCTGCCGGGTACGACATTCTACCTCGGCAAGGAGGAATATGCAGATGCGCGCGGCATGATAGAAAACGGCGGTGCCGTAAGTCTGGCCACCGATTATAACCCGGGAAGCTGCGTAACCGACAACCTGCAGATGATCATGGCGATCGCAAGCCTCAAACTGAAGATGACACCCAACGAAATATGGAATGCGGTAACTGTCAATGCGGCCCACGCGATTGATGTGGACAAAGGGACACTCGAAGTGGGGGATGACGCTGATATCGTCCTATGGGACGCACCGAACCATGAATATATCCCCTATCACTATGGGGTCAACCATGCCCGTACCGTCCTCGCTAAAGGTCAGGTGGTCTACAGGCAGCCGGGACTCCTTACGAATTGATGGACTTGCATTTACGCCCTGTTCATAATAGAATGAAGAAAAGTTGAATAGCAGTCACTTGCAAGGAAGCAGTAGTGTATAGCTTGTTCACAGAGAAGTCATGGTTGGTGAAAATGACTGCAGGCGAACATGAATTTCCGTCCTTGGCTAAAGAGTGGCCGGTATCCTGTACCGTTAAATGTTCAAGATGATGCACAGCATCAAATTAGGGTGGCAACGCGTATACCACGTCCCTTTCCGGGGCGTGGTTTCTTTTATTTCAAAATAGATGGAGGTCAAACTTATGCTTGATATCAAATTGATCCGTAATGAAACGGAACGTGTGAAGGAAAAGACGAGGAAACGTGGCGAAGATCCTGCAATCATAGATGAGATATTGGAGTTGGATGACTCCCGCAGGGCACTTATCCAGAAGACCGAAGAGTTGAAGGGCAAGCGCAATAAAGCATCTGAAGAAATTGCGCTGAAGAAGCGGAATAAAGAAAACGCAGATGATGCCATCCAGGCCATGCGCGATGTCGGTGAGGAGATCAAAGACATCGATGAGCGGCTTAAGGCCGTCAAAGCAAGCTTCAATGATAAGATGAGCCGGGTGCCGAATCTCATCCACGATGATGTGCCTGAAGGACAGGATGACACAGAAAACGTGGAAATCCGCAAGACGGGGACGCCCCGCAAATTCGATTTTGAACCGAAGGCGCACTGGGATCTGCTGACTGACCTGGAACTGGCGGACTTCGAGCGTGCCGCAAAGGTTTCCGGGGCGCGCTTCGTCTACCATACTGGAGACGGTGCAAGGCTGGAGCGTGCATTGATGAACTTCATGCTGGATGTGCATAATAAAAATGGCTACCGGGAAATGATGACGCCGCAGATTATTCGCGCAGAAGCCATGTACGCGACCGGACAGCTACCGAAGTTCGGAGATGACCTGTTCAAGATAGAAGACATGGAAATGTATACAATCCCGACTTCAGAAGTCACTTTAACGAATTTCTACAAGGATGAAACGTTGTCTGATGAACAGCTGCCCACTAAATTCACTGCCCAGACAGCTTGCTTCAGGAGTGAGGCAGGATCTGCCGGAAGGGATACCCGCGGCCTCATCCGCCTGCATCAGTTCAATAAGGTCGAAATGGTGCGCATAGAACGCCCTGAAGATTCCTGGGAGGCACTTGAAGAGATGACCGCGCATGCAGAGAATATATTGAATTTGTTGGAGATTCCGCACCGTACTGTGCTACTCTGTACGGGAGACATCGGATTCGGCTCTTCGAAAACCTACGATGTCGAAGTATGGCTGCCGAGTTATGAGGACTACAAAGAAATCAGCTCAGTCTCCAACATGACCGATTTCCAGGCGCGCCGTGGCAATATCAAGTTCAAGCGCGAAAAAGGAACTAAAGCCGAGTTCCTGCATACGTTGAATGGCAGTGGACTTGCGGTCGGACGAACGATGGCTGCACTTTTGGAAAATTATCAGAATGAAGATGGTTCGGTTACGATTCCAGAAATACTCAGACCGTATATGAATGGTCAGGAGAAACTTGAAGCGTTATAATAGTACTAATGGATGCTCCTATTCGTTTAGGGGCTTTATTTTATTTTTGGAGGCGCAGAAATTTGAATAGACAAGTATCGATGCTTCAACTTATGCTGGTGCTGTTCACTGTCTTTGTGTTCATCACCCTCACAGACATCAGCCTGCTTTTTGGAGCAGTCCTGCTGCCATTCGCAGCTTTTTTCCTAGTCAGGTTGAAACGTCAGTCCAATTACCATTTTTGGCTGACCTTCATCAGTTTCCTGATACCTGCCATCCTACTGCTTTCGCCAGATTCTTGGCTGTGGTTTGTGGTATTATATATAGTGGCAACAGTCCTCCATAGGACTTTGAAAAATGAAGATTCGCAGGAAGTCACACTTTTCTATTTGACGGCTGCACTTATGATCAGTACGATCGGGGGATTGAATCTTCTCCAGGGGCTTGGGTATATCCAGCCACTGTCAGAAACCTATCTGAATATCCGTAACTGGTACATTGAACAAGTTGAGATGTATGGTTCCATCGCATCATCCGCACTTGATAGCGGCCTCATCCAGAGTACGATGGACCAGTTGTTCATCAATCTGCCCGCGCATATCACCATACTGTCGTTCCTGATTGCGCTCTACACCGTTCTGATGCAACGTGTCCTCCACGCTTCGACAGATGTGAAGCTGTGGAAATACCGTTCCTTCAAGGAATGGATATTCCCAAGGTTCGTGCTGCATTTATTTTTGATACTGTTTATAGTATCATTCTTTACAACTGAAGGTGCAGCGCAATCGACTATCGGAAACGTAATGGTTGTGATGGAATGGGCCCTGTTTCTCCATGGACTAAGCTTCCTCTATTTCTTTTTCAGGGAAAAGAAGCTTAACAAGGTTCTATCGATTGGATTGTTGGTGCCGTTTGCCATACTCAGGCCAATTACGCTGCTTATCGGCATATTTGAAATGATCTTCAGGTTCAGGAAACTATTACTGGCAAAAAGGAAGTGATGGGAATGTACAATGTGCTGGACAAGAGAATGGTATTCATACCATTCGCCATAGCAGCGTTCCATATACTGGTCATGAATATATTTGTCCTGACCAACCATTTCAGGACCGGTCTGCTTTTTCTGATCGTAAGCGCCATTCTCCTGACACTTCTCAGCCTGTACCTCTACCGATCGGTCATCCTCAACGAAACCCGCTTCCGACAGATGGTGGTGGATATCGCAGGCAGCAAGCAGTATGCGATCGATGAATTGCCGATGGGGCTGATCATACTGAATGATGAAGATGAGATCGAGTGGATGAATGACTACATGTACAAGGAAATCTCGAAAGAGAACTTGAATGTACCGATCAACCGCCTGTTCCCGAACGTCATGACCACATTGAAGGCAAATAATATACAGACGACGGAATCGACCTATAATGATAAGCACTACAAGATCTATTGGGACGAAAAGTTTCAGGCCCTCCATCTGATCGACATCACCAATCAGCGTCGTAGGGAGGTGGAACTTGAGGAGAAGCAGCCCGTCATCGGTATACTTTTCCTCGACAACTACGACGAGGTCACCCAGAACATGAGCGAGGCCCTAAAGAGTGAATTGAACAACAATATCACGAACATAATCAACGATTGGGCCAATCATCACCATATCTACATCAGACGGTTTTCACAGGATCGCTTCATCGTGCTGCTGAATTCAAAAAGTCTGAACGAAATGGAAGATACGCGCTTCAACCTATTGGATGAAGTGCGTGACCGTACACAGGAACTGGGTGCACAGATCACATTGAGCATCGGCATCGGCGAAGGTTCCGATGATTATATCGAAGTCGGCGAACTCGCCCAGTCGAGCCTTGACCTCGCATTGGGGCGTGGTGGGGACCAGGTCGCCATCAAGACGATGAACGGCAACGCCAGGTTCTACGGCGGCAAGACGGATCCTATGGAGAAGCGGACACGGGTCAAGGCGCGCGTCATATCGCATGCCCTACGTGACCTTCTCCTCGAAGGTGACAACGTGCTCATCATGGGGCACAAGCATCCGGACATGGATTCGCTCGGCTCTGCAATCGGCGTGGCCAAACTGGCTTCCATGAATGGCATAGAAGCGAACATCGTGCTCAATGATGAAGATATCGATGAAACACTCCAGAGGATGATGAATGAACTCGAGAAGCGGGAAGATCTGATGGAGATTTTCGTGACCTCTGAAGAGGCGTGGGAAAAGATGAATTCGAAGACGACGGTTGTGGTCGTCGATACCCACCGGCCGAGCATGGTGCTGGATGAAGTGCTCCTCAACAAGGCGACACGGAAAGTGATCATCGACCACCACCGGCGCTCCGATGATTTCATCTCAAATCCGCTCCTTGTGTATATGGAACCTTATGCATCGAGTGCGAGTGAACTGGTTGCGGAGATGCTGGAGTACCAGAATAAGGAGCAGAAGCTGTCCCGTCTGGAAGCGACGGTCATGCTGACCGGCATCATTGTAGATACAAGGAACTATACGCTACGTACCGGTTCGCGGACATTCGATGCGGCGAGCTTCCTGAGGAGCCAAGGCGCAGATCCTGTACTGGCGCAGACCTTCCTGAAGGACGATATAGACACCTATATTGCGCGGAGCGACCTCATCAAGTCCGCTGAAATCAGGGACAATGGCATCGCCATAGTCAAAGCCGATCCATCGATGACCTATCATCCGGTCACAGTCGCCCAGGCTGCCGACCAGCTTCTGCAGATCGAAGGCGTCCAGGCTTCATTCGTCATGGCGATAAGGGAAGACGAGTCGATCGGCATATCTGCGCGCTCGTTCGGGGAAGTCAACGTCCAGCTGGTCATGGAGGCCCTGGGCGGAGGTGGACACTTGTCCAACGCCGCAACACGCGTCACAGATAAAACGATGGATGAACTTTACGAAGAACTGATAGAAACAATAGACGATATACTTTATAACGGGAGTGAAGAAGAATGAAAGTGATCTTTCTGAGCGATGTAAAGAATAAAGGTAAAAAAGGTGAAGTGAAGGAAGTGGCGACAGGCTATGCCCAAAACTACCTTCTTAAAAAAGGATTGGCTGAAGAAGCCACACCTGGCAACTTGGCAAAACTAGAAGCAGAAAAAGAAGCCAAAGCCGAAAAAGCCAGGCAGGAATTGGAAGATGCGAAAGCATTGAAGGAAGAACTGGAAGAAAAAGAAGTCGAAGTCAAGACTAAGGCCGGCGAAGACGGCCGCCTGTTCGGTTCAATCAGTTCAAAACAGGTGAAGGAAGCCTATGAGAAGCAGCACGGCATAAAACTGGATAAAAGGAAACTCGATATGTCACAGCCATTGAAGAGCCTTGGCTACCACAAGATGAATGTAAAACTCCACCAGGAAGTCTCTGCTGAAATCAAAGTGCATGTCGTCGAAGAATAATCAGCCGGGGAGGCATTGATATTGGATATACATCAGCAGATGCCCCATAACATGGAGGCGGAACAATCTGTCCTCGGTGCGATATTGATCAATCCGGAAATCTTCATTTCTACTGCGGAGACACTGGATCCCGAAGATTTCTACCGTTCGGAACACCGGCATATCTATCAGGCTATGGGCATACTGAGTGAAAACCATCAGAATATCGATGTCGTCACCCTGATCGATCAATTGAAAAGCATGGAAGTGCTCAATTCCGTCGGTGGCCCGCGCTATCTTGCGGAATTATCCAATGTGGTGCCCACAAGCCGCAATGCGGCCTTCTATGTTGATATCGTTGCGAAATATGCCCTCAAAAGAAAATTGATCCAGACAGCTGAAGAAATCGCCAATGAAGGGTTTTCGGAGGATGCAGAGATAGAAGATCTGCTGACTGAAGCCGAGTCGAGGATCATGTCGATATCTGAAAGCCGGCGGAATGAAGGCTTCAAGTCGATGAAGTCAGTCGTCCACGAAGTCTACGAGCAGGTCGAGGCCAGAGCGGGCCAGACGGATACTACAACCGGTATCCCGACCGGCTACCGGGACCTTGACTTCATGACATCAGGATTCAACCGCAATGATCTGATCATCCTCGCCGCCCGCCCTTCCATGGGTAAGACGGCCTTCGCCTTGAATATCGCAGGCCATGCCGGCACTTCGGCCGAGAACTATACTGTGGCGATATTCTCACTCGAAATGGGAGCCGATCAGCTTGTTTCAAGGATGATCTCAAGCCAGGGCATGATTGATGCGACGAAGCTGCGTCAAGGGAATCTCGGACATGATGATTGGGATAATTTCACGACTGCGATAAGCAGTCTCGCAGAATCGAAGATCTTCATAGATGATTCACCAGGGATACGTGTCAACGATATCCGGTCGAAATGCATGCGTCTGAAGCAGGAACATGGTCTGGATATGGTGATCATCGATTACCTTCAGCTGATCCAAGGGTCGAGCAGTAAGCGCAGCGATAACCGCCAGCAGGAAGTATCGGAGATTTCACGTATGCTGAAGGCATTGGCACGCGAGATGGAATGTCCGGTCATAGCACTGAGCCAACTCTCCCGTAGTGTGGAGACGCGGCAGGACAAGCGGCCGATGATGAGTGACTTGCGTGAATCCGGTTCAATTGAGCAGGATGCCGACATCGTCGCCTTCCTGTACAGGGAGGATTACTATACGCGGGGCGATGGTGAAGAGGAGGCTGAAGGCGCGCAAAAGGAACAGGACGAGATTGAAATCATCCTGGCCAAGCACCGTAACGGACCAACGGGTACCGTCAAGCTGATCTTCAATAAATCCTACAGCAGTTTCTTCGACCAAGACAATAGAGGTTATGATGACGGCTATATCCCGCCGAACTAATTACGAATGTTTTTATAGGCACCCTATAAAAACGTTCGTATTTTTAATTGCATTATGTTCAGCTTATTGTTAGAATAAGTACGGTATATCAATGATAAATTGGAGGCAAACTTATGTCTGGAACAGTAGTAGTCGGAACCCAATGGGGCGACGAAGGAAAAGGTAAAATTACAGATTTCCTGTCTGAAGAAGCGCATATCATCGCACGTTTCTCCGGAGGGAACAACGCAGGCCACACGATTCAATTCGGTAGCGAAACGTATAAGCTCCACCTCGTGCCCTCCGGAATATTCTATAAAGATAAAATCTCCCTGATCGGTAACGGCGTCGTCATCGACCCCCTTTCCATAATCAAGGAACTCGACGGCTTAATCGAACGCGGCATTTCAGTGGACAACCTCAGGATTTCAAACCGTGCCCAAGTCATCCTGCCCTACCATCTGCTTCAGGACGAGCTTGAAGAAGAAGCACGCGGAGCGAATAAGATCGGCACGACCAAAAGGGGCATCGGCCCGTGTTATGTAGATAAGGCGCAGCGTATCGGCATACGTATGGCTGACCTGATAGATGAAGAGACTTTCAGCAAAAGGTTGAAAGAGAACCTCGGGATTAAGAACCACATGTTCAAGGCACTCTATGGACGTGAAGGCTATACATTCGATGAAATATTCGAACCTTACCGTAAAGCGGCAGAACGCCTCGCGCCTTACGTCACTGATACTGCCAAAATACTCGATGATGCATTTGAGAATGGTCAAAACGTCCTGTTTGAAGGTGCGCAAGGTGTCATGCTCGATATCGATCACGGTACATACCCATTCGTCACTTCAAGCAACCCCGTTGCAGGTAATGTCACGGTTGGCTGCGGCGTCGGCCCAACTTCTCTGAAGAACATAGTGGGTGTGTGCAAAGCCTATACTTCACGCGTTGGAGACGGCCCCTTCCCTACTGAACTGTTTGATGACAACGCAGAACATATCCGTGAAATAGGACGGGAATACGGTACTACAACAGGTCGCCCGAGACGTGTCGGATGGTTCGACAGCGTCGTTGTCCGCCATGCACGCCGTGTCAGTGGCATCACCGACCTGTCGCTCAATTCCATAGATGTGCTGAGTGGCCTGGAATCAGTCAAGATATGTACAGCCTACGAAATAGACGGAGTGGAAATGACTGAGTATCCGGCTACACTGAAGGAATTGGAACATGCAAAACCAATCTTCAAAACACTGCCGGGATGGAAAGAAGACATTACAGGCATCAAACGCCTGGAAGATCTGCCGGATAACGCCAGACACTATCTGGAGGAGATTTCACGCCTTACAGGAGTGAATATCTCAATCTTCTCTGTAGGACCAGACCGCAACCAGACGAACCTCCTCAAGAATTTCTGGCAATAGAACTGATCCCGCGGTATGACCGCGGGATATTCTTTTGAAAATATGAAAATTTGAGTTGAAAAGTAAATTTGCCTCATGGTATAATAATGTTTGTGTTAAAACATATGGCCCGTTGGTCAAGCGGTTAAGACACCGCCCTTTCACGGCGGTAACACGGGTTCGAGTCCCGTACGGGTCACTTATATTATATTTCACATAGTCCTGGTCCCGTGGTGTAGCGGTTAACATGCCTGCCTGTCACGCAGGAGATCGCGGGTTCGATTCCCGTCGGGACCGTCCATCTGAGCTGTCAGCGCTTCTTGCTGATGGCTTTTTTGCTATGGTTGATGGAAATGCGTTCGAAAAAGTGATACATTTAGTTTGGATACGAGTGTGTTTATAAACCTTGTAATGAAAGCGGGGGAAAGAAATGCCCAAGAAGATTGTTGTAGTAGATGACGAAAGACCGATTGCGGATATTCTGGAATTCAACCTTGAAAAAGAAGGATATGAAGTGCATTGTGCCTATGACGGCAACGATGCTTTGGAATTGATTTTGGACGTGGTGCCGGATATAGTACTTTTGGACATCATGCTCCCAGGCATGGATGGCATGGAAGTGTGCAGGGAAGTGCGCAAGAAGCACGATATGCCGATCATCATGTTGACCGCAAAAGATTCCGAAATAGATAAAGTGCTCGGATTGGAACTCGGTGCGGATGATTATGTGACGAAACCCTTCTCTACCCGTGAACTCATCGCCCGGGTGAAGGCGAACTTGAGGCGTAACGTCGAAACGGCTTCAAAAGAAAAAGAACCGGAATCCAATAATATCCAGATCAGGGACATTACAGTCATACCGGAAGCCTTCGCAATAAAGAAATACGATAAAGATATCGACTTGACCCACAGGGAATTCGAACTGTTTAATTATCTTGCCCAGCATCTATCCCAAGTCATGACGCGGGAGCACCTGCTTGAGACGGTATGGGGTTATGATTATTTTGGAGATGTACGTACAGTCGACGTGACCGTCAGACGACTCAGGGAAAAAGTGGAGGATGATCCGTCGCACCCTGAGTATCTCATGACACGACGCGGTGTCGGTTACTATATCCAAGGTGATGAAAAAAGGAGTTAACATTTAATGAAGCAGTTTTTCAAAAATCTGCAGTCCCTCCATATTAAACTTGTCATCATCTATGTGCTTTTGATCATCATCGGCATGCAGATCATCGGACTGTACTTCACCAACACGCTCGAGAAGGAACTGATCGGCAATTTCCAGGAAAACATCGAAACGCAGGTGAGTCTCATTGACACGAGAATCAACGAGCTGCATAGGGAATATGGAGACGATAGTACCCAGTTCCAGGAAGAGGTGCAGACCTTGCTTGCCGATTACGGCAACCGCTCGGAAATAGAGGAGATCAGATATGTCAATTCGGATAATGTCCTTATCGCAACAAGCCGGATCTCAAATGAACTGAGTGTCGGTACAAGGATCGATGCGCCCCTGACTGAGGAATCCATCACCACCGGTACACGCAACGAGGAAATCTACGTCAACGTGGACCAGGACAACCAGCGCGTTTGGCTGTTGAATCAGCCAGTCATCCAGGAAGGCCAGATACTCGGGGCGATATATACCTCGTCCAATATAGAGGAAGTATACAAACAGCTGCAGGCCATCAACAATACATTCATCATCGCCACAATGATCTCCCTCATCATCACGAGCATCCTTGGCATCTTCATCGCGCGCACAATCACCCGTCCGATTACGGATATGCGCAATCAGGCGCTCCTCATGTCAGAAGGGGACTATACATCGCGTGTAAAGATATACAGCAGTGATGAAATCGGTGAATTGGCAGGTTCATTCAACATGTTATCGAAACGTGTTCAAGAAGCCCAGGCCAATACGGAAAGTGAGAAAAAGCGCCTGGACTCTGTCATTACTCATATGTCCGACGGCATCATCGCTACGGACCGGCGGGGCCGCATACGCGTCGTCAATGAGATGGCGCTCGATATGATCGGGGAGACAGCGGAAAATACGCGTGGAGAGGATATGCTTGCTGTATTGAAACTGGACGATGAAATGATGCTTGAAGAGATCCAGGAGATGGATGAGAGTCAGCTCCTCTTCTTCAATCATGATGATGAAGAGACGACCATCCGTGTGAATTTCTCGACCATCGTCAAGGATACAGGATTCATCAACGGTTACATCGCTGTGCTCCATGACGTTACGGAGCAGGAGCGTGTGGATACTGAGCGTCGTGAATTCGTAGCAAATGTCTCCCACGAGCTCAGGACGCCGCTTACATCCATGCGGAGCTATATAGAAGCCCTACAGGGCGGCGCTTGGCAAAATGAAACGCTCGCCCCCAAATTCCTTGGTGTGACCCGTGAAGAGACAGACCGTATGATCCGTCTGGTCGAAGATCTACTGCAACTTTCCAGAATGGATAATGAAGCAGAAGAGCTGTCCAAGGAAATTGTAGATTTCAACCTGTTCCTAAACCGCATCATCGACCGCTTCGAAATGACCCATAAGGATGAAGTCGAATTCGTGCGCGATATCCCGGATACCGCCGTCTTTACAGAGATTGCGGTGGATAAGATGGGTCAGGTACTCGATAACGTCATATCGAATGCCATCAAGTATTCAAGCAAGGAAAACAAGAAAGTCGAGTTTCATGTGAAACAGAACCGTCTGTACAACCGTCTGACCGTGCGGATAAAAGATAACGGACTGGGTATACCCGCAAGCAAAGTGGATCGTATATTCGAGAGGTTCTACCGGGTCGATAAAGGCCGTGCCCGAAAAATGGGCGGGACAGGACTCGGGTTAGCCATATCAAAAGAAATCGTCGAAGCGCATGATGGTAGGATATGGGCAAACAGCGTGGAGAACCATGGTACAACAATCTTCATCAACCTGCCGTGTGAAACGCTGGAGGAGGCGGATTGGGATGAATAGGGAAAGACTCAAATCCACAATCCTATTCCTTCTCGTCATCAGCAGTGCCATCCTCACCTATATGGTCTGGAGCTACCAGCCCGAATTTTCGCAAGTCGATACATCGATCGAGTCGACCTCCAACATCGGTCAGGGGGAATCACTGGAATTCGGCAGCGTCATGCGGGCCTATCAATTGATATGGGTCGACGGCAATACAGTGAAAGGTACGATTAAAGAAGATGCGGTTGTCGGCGTACGGGAGTTTCTGAAGGATACAGAAATTGAGAATATTGATATATACAATAATATAAATCGCCTGACGCCTGATGTTAAGGAAGACGGGGATGAAGAATTCCTGATTGTGGACTACCCATCCGAGATGCCATCCAAATCACTTTTCCAAGTGCTTGGGTTCTCCTACGAAGGTGCCCTACCCGACTACAGTTTTGATCGGATTATAGTAGACATTGCTTCTCCAAAAGTCACTTTCTATATGTTGAATGAAGCATTGGAACAAGTAGCCGTCGCCGAGACGGACATCGATAGCAGCTACCTGTTGTCGATCGTGGAGGAATATGAAGATTCCTTCGAAGATTACGTTGGCATCATCACCAACCAGAAAACCTCAAACAATAAGACTGCCATCTATGGGCCGGAAGCTCCGGGTGCTGTATCCATTGAGCATTTTCTGATGACTCAGATCGGCATCGATACGATGAATGATATCCTCTTCATGGGCGATGAAATCGAAGTTAATAAAAACGATGATGTATATGTCTATGAAGGGACCCATAACTTATCGACATATAATCCCGAAACCTATAATTTCGTCTACACAAACCTTGATGAGTCGCTGTCATCGAATAGAAATCCGCATCAGACCATCCAAAGAAGCTTCGATTTCCTCAATTCGCATGGTGGCTTAGAAGCTGAACATATGCTTTTCGATTATGAAGCGGATGGCAACGAATCGACTTATCGCTACACCTTAAACGGATATGCGGTGTTCAGTGATGAAATATCAAGTGTCGTTATGACCAAATACGGTAATAATGCGCTTTTTGAATATCAACGTCCCCTACTCAATATCAGTGCAGAAGTACCGAATGATGAAATGAAGTCCCTCGCAAGGCTGGAAGATGTCCGTTATCAGATTGCATTGAATGAAGATCTGGATCTTCAGAAAGTATCGAAAATCACGATCGGTTATGATATGCAGTTTTCAGATGTGCAGACTGAACTCAATCTGCTGCACTTCACACCGCAATGGTATGTAAAATACAACGATGAATGGATGCGGTTCAACGAAGGAGGCCTCCACTGATGGATTGGAAGCTGACGAAATCCCTCTATATCCTGGTCTTCCTCCTAATCAACATCGGCCTTATCATGATGTACTACAACAAGCAGCAGGAAGATATCCATAAGATAGAAAACCGGCCCAATATCCTTGAAGAGACGAATATAGATCTATCACAGCTGCCCGAGCATGAGCCGCGCAAGTTGAATATACTGTCTGCAGTCAAGGCGACTTTTATAGACTCTGAAGAGGTAGAAGCTGAAACAGTTGAAACGACGAATGAAGGCTATGTTTTGAAAAACGATTTTGAAGCCGGAGAAAATGCACCGGATATGACACGTGAGGATTTGGAAAACCATAAGGCCGAAGAAGTTTACAGAGGTTCGGAATATGAGTATGATGATGTAATGAGTGATGAAGGCTATATGCTGTTCAATCAGCATTATGAAGAATTGCCCATCTTCAACAATGAAGCGGCAAGACTGCTTTACAGAGGGGATGGCCAGCAGGCGATGGAGTATGAACAGGGCTACCTGAAAAACATCAGTGAGAATGAATATACTTCGCCAGTCGCTGTCCGCGATCCCGAGAAAGTCGTCGCGAGTCTGTATACTGACGAGCGGATTTCCGGAGAAGCGGAGATTGAAGATGCCCGACTCGGATACTACATCATCTTAAATGATGGTGATCAAGTGCTTCTCAGGCCGAAATGGAGATTGAATATCAACGACCAGGGTGTCGATAAGACAGTATATGTTGATGCCATCAGCGAAACAGAAGATATTATTGAAAGAGAGTGAACAGAATGAAAATGAGCGTGTTAGCCAGTGGCTCCACGGGAAACAGTACGTATCTCGAAACAGAACAAGGCAGCCTGCTCATAGATGTGGGACTTTCGTGCAAGCGGACGGAGGAAGCATTGAATTCACTAGGTACCTCCCTCAAGAATGTTGATGCCATACTTATTACGCACGAGCACAGTGACCATATCAAGGGTCTGAAAGTCATTTCCAAAAAATATGGCATTCCGGTATATGCAAATGAGAAGACGTGGCAGCGCATCGAGTCCAAAGATATTCAGGTCGCGAGTGACAGGAAGTTCCACTTCAATCCACTGGAGGAGAAGGAACTCCTTGGGATGGATGTCCAATCATTCAATGTGTCCCACGATGCAATCGATCCACAATTCTATACATTTATGCAGAATGATAAAAAACTTTCAATCATCACCGATACAGGCTATGTCTCGGATCAGATGAAAGGCATTATAAAAGACAGTGACTGTTTCGTCTTTGAAAGCAACCATGATGTAGATATGCTCCGGATGTGCAGATATCCATGGATGACCAAGCAACGCATACTTTCCGATGTCGGACACGTCTCCAATGAAGATGCAGCGCATGCGATGCACGACGTTATAACAGACCGCACCAAGCGCATATATCTGAGTCATCTGAGTCTTGATAATAACATGAAAGAACTTGCTAAAATGAGTGTCGAACAGATATTGAACCATTACGACATCGATACGGATAATGATATAACGATAAGCAATACCGATAAAGCAATACCGACAAAGATCTACCAAATATAAAGTTATACACACAATTATGAAAAAAGGTGTGCATAACCTATGATTATTGTGGATACTTTATAATAATTGTGGATAAGCAAACAGTCAGTTGTGTAAAACTGGCTGTTTTATTTATATTTATAGAAATTTAATGATTATAATCTCTTTTTATGTATAATAATTAATGAATTCATGTGGATATGTGGGAAAGTTGTGTATAAACATGTGTATTATCCATGAATCGTTAAAACCTGTTAATAGATATGCACATGTGGATAGACTAAGTACAACAGCATAGCCATCAGAAAGGAGACGCAAATTGAAAATTACGCTAATTACAGTTGGGAAGTTAAAAGAGAAGTATTGGCGCCATGCAGTCGAAGAATACAGTAAGCGCATAAGCGGCTACGCCAAACTCGAACTGATCGAGATCCAAGATGAAAAAGAACCAAACAATGCAAGCGATAAAGATATAGAAATCATAAAAGACAAAGAAGCGCAAAAAATCCTGAGTAAAATCAAAGAAAATCAGCATGTCGTCACGCTGGAAATCCAAGGTAAGACTTATACCAGTGAAAATTTGGCGAAAGAATACCAAAGGTGGATGAACACCGGTAAAAGCGACGTCGTCTTCATCATAGGCGGCAGCAACGGAATCGGCAAAGCAGTTCAAAAACGTTCCGACCAGGAGATCAGTTTCGGTTCCCTCACCTACCCGCATCAAATGATGAAGGTGATGTTGCTTGAGCAGATATTCCGAGTGAATAAGATTATTAGGAATGAGAGTTATCATAAGTAGTGTGTTAGAAATAATCTAAGAATCTTTAAGTGGAAATGCTGCTTATATTTCAATGGACTTTATGTTTCAGGATCTTTCGACAGAGAGTAGATTATGTACGTATATACTTCATAATAAAACAACAAATAAAGTAAGTCACCAGAGTTCAGTTTGGATTAAGTATGGGGATGATTGGAAGTTATTTTTCCTTCAAGGTACAAGTACAAGCAGATAAAAATTTATAATACGCTCGGCATAATCACCAGTGAACTGTTTATGTCGAGGAAAGTTTTAAGTAGAGAAGCAATCGAATTAAACTCAAAAAGGAAATTGGAATTAAAATTATAAGATGCTAGTATTTTTGTTTTTTTAATCATTTAAAACTATAATGATACGAATGAATATATAGTTTAGAACAGTTAATAGTAATACATATCACTTTCATTTACAAAAACCAGAATAAAGAATGATATTAAAGAAATTAGATGAGCCTGATAAAAATATGGAATATAATAATGATATGAAAGTTGAGATATAAAGAAAAGTGTACTACAGCTTTAGCTCCAGTACACTATTTATGAGAACAGAAAATATTTATAGACTATTTGCCATAAGCTCTGCTTGATCAACGATATTATCAACTGCTATCTTCTGAAGATCCGGTGAATAGCCATACTTCTTTATTAATCTTCTCATCTTCACCCTCATTTTAGCTTGAGTACTTTCTCGCTTATGCTAATCAACACTTATTTGTTTAATTGAATAAAAAGTTATCGTATATAAATTGGTGGATTTTATAATGAACTTAGCCACCTTTGATACAAAAAACGTCATGTGAATTTCATGTTATATTGAA
>NZ_JBHMAH010000026.1:0-1821 GCF_042429615.1 Salinicoccus siamensis | reverse complement strand
CCTACTATATGAAAATAGTACCACAGGACCTGGCCGGGTCCTGTGGTACTAATCTTAGTATGTTTTTATTGTTTGCATAGTCCTAATTGCACTCTTGATGCAAAGTGTGCAGCTGCACCAGCGGCGAAAGTTCTTTGTACACTGGTTAAACTACTATCTCCGGCACGGACAGTCATGGAACCAATAAGTGTTATATCACAACTACATTTTCCCCATCCTTCTCTGCTATAACAGTTGTCATGAGCTTGACAGACATAATCTATAGTATCTATAGGCATACCTGGGGAATTACCTAATCCACAATAATTACCATATCTATGCCAGGCGTTTGTAGTTACCAAATCTTCTTCAAATTTTTTAGCACTTTCGAAGGCAGCTTGTTCTCCCTGGTTTAGATCTTTGTTTTTGAACAAGACTAAGTTTTTACCAGCTTCGACATCAAAATTAGAGAGACCACTTTGCAAGGCAATTTCTTTATTAAATATGTATTGCCCATTTTCCAATGTGACATATTCCATTAGTTTTTCATAATAAGCGTAATTCTCATTAACCAGATTTTTTTGAGCTTGTTCATCTTCTAAGATGCATAAGCCTTCCTCATCTGTGCTTTCGGTATTTGCAAGCGCTTCCTTTTGAAGATTTAAAATTACTCCTAGAGCAGCAAAAATAGCAAAGAAAAGCATGATTTTTTTAAACATAGTAAGTCTCCTCAAGTGATTTTAGATAAAAATAAACATTGAAGCAACAACAAAGAGCGGTAAAAGGTTGATACCAATTATAATAATGCTAAGTGTTCTTTTATTTGTACCATTCTCATCAAAAATCAAAGAAATAATACCTAAAGTTAATAAAATAAACGTTGTTAGAACTGGCACACCAAATGAAACTAAAAACCAATTATTCGTGTCTTCTACTACTCCGGCAAGATAAACATATACTAAATTCAATATTGAGATAACTATTAATAGTTTCTTCACTCCGCCCCCTCCTTAAATTATTAGATACCATATATAATAAAATAGTGCCTTTAACTTTTACGGTATCTGAGATTATTAATATAATAAAGAAAATTTACATAATTTTTACAAAAGAATAGTTTCTATTTATTGCATTTTTTTATATAGAGATTTGATTATTAAATATCGGGAGTTTCTTCTTCAAGTATCTTGACCAGTTTATAAAAACTGGTCTTTTTGACTCCCGATTCTTTCATCGCTTGAACTGCCGTTATTTCTTTCGCTTTCCATTTTCTATAAACTTCTCGAAATTCCTCTGAAACATAAACTGCAGGTCTGCCGAATTGAACGCCATTCTGTAATGCCAGATCGATTCCTTCACGCTGTCGTTTTCGAATACGTTCTCGTTCTTCTTCTGCCATCCACGATAGGATCTGTAAAACCAAATCCGCAATAAATGTCCCCATACTGTCTTTGTACTGTGTTGTATCCAGTAACGGCATATCCTGCACCACAATATCTGCTTCGATATTTTTCGTTAGGTCATTCCATTCCTGCAGAATCTCTTCTTTGTTTCGGCCAAACCGATCAAGTGAATGGATATATAAGATATCTCCTTTTCGGATTATACGTTTCAGTAACTGGTAATTCGCTCGTTCAAAGTTTTTGCCACTTTGCTTATCTAAATAAATATCCCGTTCATTAATGCCCTGACTTTTCATGACTTCTTTTTGACGGCCTTCGTTTTGATCTTTGCTGCTGACTCGTATGTAACCAAATTTACGTTGTTCCATCTATAATGGACCCAGGATTTTAGACGCGAAAGAAGGAGATGTTAAGGTAGGTATATGAAACGTAAAAGATA
>NZ_JBHMAH010000034.1:0-2040 GCF_042429615.1 Salinicoccus siamensis | reverse complement strand
GACTTTCAACCTGGGTTGTTGTCCTATCCATTTAATTTTTGTTTATTAAATTCAATCAAACCAAGTTTATCTAAAGTGTGAAATACAGCTCTAGCTATATGCCATGCCATTACAGGTGGAACAGCATTACCTATTGCTTTATATGACGAAGACGCACTTGCTACAAAATTAAATGAGTCTGGGAATGACTGTAAACGTGCACATTCTCTTACACTTAATCTTCTCCATCCAGTAACATCTTCTTCTTCTTTACTATATCTATAATGAGCTTCTATATTACCATGATGCTCCGCCCTGATAGTAGGAGCTGGTCTATCTGGAAAAATTCTATTATTACCTTGCATTTTTTTACCTGGATAAAACTTAGCTTTAGAATAATCACGGAACGTATGGTTGGGTATGACAGTCGCATCTATATTTTCCCATAAATCATCAATACCATCTTTAGCAGTAAGCCATTTATTACCGGTTTCATTGCCGAATTGATCATTTGTAGGCATAGGATAAAATTGATCTTCAACACTGCCTAAGTCTTTTCGAATACCCATTATAATAACTCTTTTACGAATTTGAGGTACGCCAAAATTTGCTGAGTTTAATATACGGTATTGAACATCATAGCCACTTTCATCAAAATCCTCTAATATGGTATCTAACGCTGATTGATCAACATTCGCACCAACATTATTTTTTTTGGAGTTTCTTATACCATCTACATTTTCAGCAATAAAAATTTTGGGCTTATAATGTTTTAGTACTCTAATCATTTGCATGTATAACTGACCTCGTGGATCACTCAACCCGCTACGCTTTCCAGAGTAGCTAAAGGTCTGACAAGGAAACCCTCCCAATACAACATCAACATCTATATTAGGCAAGTGCTCATTCAAATCTAAATCGGTAATGCTTGTCGTTTCAACTTTATGTTTGAAATTGTATTCATAAATATCTGCAGCTTGTTTAAAAATATCATTAGCGAATACAATGTTATAAGGATTCCCATCATAATATTCATCTAAAAATTTAAAGTCTCCAATGAAGCCCAAATCCATGCCCCCTGCACCAGAGAATAAACTTACTATGTTTAACGGCTTAATATCATTAGGAATTTGTAAAGTTTTAGTATTTATTGTACTTATATCTTTCTCGTAGTATGTGTTAGTCATTTATCTCATCCTTATCTATAAATTTAAAAAGAGGTGTAGTTATGGAATATTCAATACATGATTTATTATCCGAAATAAAAGATAAAATAGAAAATACCCTTGCTGAAGAAAAGTATTTAGTTTCCAAAGGAAATTATAATGGTTTTGAAGTACTGTTTAATGATGTGATTAAAGAATGGGATATTGATGGCGTCGAATTCAGAGAAAATTATGGACATCATTTTCCTGACATAGACATTCTTATAAACAATATTAAATATGGATTAGAATTAAAAAGTAGAACAGATGGTTCTTGGATCAACAATGGGGGATCAGTATTTGAAAGTATAAGTTCTCAAGATTATCAAGATATTTATTTATTATTCGGCACAATTAATAAAAAGAAGAATGAGCCATATTATAAAGTTAAATACGCTCCATATTGGACTGTGACAGAAGATATAAAAGTCACTCATAAACCAAGATACTTTATTAATATGGACACTCAAAACAGTATATTTAATTCTAAATCTGAGTATGACATTATCAGAGAAATGAGTGAACTAGAAAAAAATTCATACGTCCAAAAAATACTAAGAGAGAATTCCAATAAAGCACAGTGGTACATATCTGAACCTGAAAATGTTCTCCCTACATTGATAAAAGATTTAGATAAAGGTAAAAAGGATGAATTGATCTCTGAATTATTAATCTTATATCCTCAAGATATCTTAAAATCCAAGAGTGATTATAAAAGGGTTACGGAATATTTAATATCGACTTATTTTTATTATAGCCCTTCAATAAGAGATCTTTTTTCGGCTGGTGGTAAGTATGTACATAATAATGTTTCATTTCCAAAAGTGATAGAGCAATTTCGATATCATAATAATAC
>NZ_JBHMAH010000021.1:65792-82290 GCF_042429615.1 Salinicoccus siamensis | reverse complement strand
GTGTCTTATTTGGAGAGAGCTGTTGAGTCTTAATTGTGGAAAACTGTTGAGTCTAGTTTAGCAGTTACAACGGTAAGCTGGTCATGGCGAGTGCGACGCCTTTTTATGAAGGTGCACAGATGAAGAGAATCATCGTAAACTCACGGGATTTCACTTCCCTCAACACCTTGCAGAGTGACCTCGAGGATACGAAGAGAATCAGCAGGAACTATCATATGGAACTCGAGCAGATAAAGTACAGGGAGATAGACAGTGACCTGATCGCAAGGGATTCTGAGATGGAGAAGGTGATCAGGATGGTCATGCGTGTGGCGCCGGTAAAATCCTCGGTATTGATTCAAGGGGAGGCGGGGGTGGGGCAAGAGTGTCATTGCACACCTCCTGCATAGCTACAGCCGGGTGAAGGATATGCCCTTCATGAAGTTGGATTGCGGAGCGATTCCTAAGGTTCCTTTTCGTATCGTTTCTATAGTATGTTCAAAATACTTGAGTGACTCTGTAAATGTTTCTTTATGTGTCTTTTATAAATTTGCTCTGTAATAAACAATTCTACAGCCACTATATTGTCTAACATATTCTTAGGTGATTTGTCAGGTGGGCCAGCTTGCGTATCTAAAATATCTTCCTGCATAAGAAACACCTCCTTATTATGATTATTCTTTACATAACAAGTATATATAATTGGAAAATATTATATATATTTACCGTGTAATTATAAAATAACATAAGGCGTTGTAAAATACAATTTATTGTTAGAATATTTAGAAAATTAACATATTATACTATAATGGTATTTATAAGGAGGACAACACATGTTTATTTTTGATTTTTCATTTAAGAATTTTTTGAAAAATTATAAAGTTACGGCTTTATTAATTTTTCTTGTTTTGTTTAATGGTATTATTACATTGGTTTTTTATGGTAGTTATAATGATCAGAGTGTTGAAAAAATGGGGGCATTGGTTGATTCGAATATTAGAGAATTAGAGCTTTGGAGACTTTTCACTTACTCTTTAGGCCATATGAGTGTCTTACATCTAATACTTAATCTTCCTATGATTTATTTCTTAGGGAGGCCGTTAGAAAAATATTTTGGAAGTCTTAACTTTATAGCTGTTACTATATTTATTTCCTTAATTACAGGAATTCTAATAACTATGTTTCATTATGGGATTTACCCTCTTAGTGGAAGTTCTAGTTTTGGCAGTGGTTATTTAGGAATATATTTTTTCTTTATATTATTTTATTCAGATAAATTTCATAAACAAGATTATAGTTTTCTATTAATGATTATCGGATCTTTTGTTATATCAACTTTTGTAATACCTGATATTTCTATTGTAGGCCATATTGGAGGATTTCTTGTTGGGTTTATAGTTGCTGTTATTTTTAATACATTTCGTAAAAAAATCAGTTGAAAGTTAAAATTGAAGTCTAATCAAATCATGCGAGTTATTTTAATTTTGAATTGTATAGAGAGCGTAAAATAGTTTGTGTAAATGAATAAATAGAAAAAGGGCATCCTTTTCTTGTAATTTCGTTTGTCAAAATAAGCTAGACAGTTGCTTATCACCCATGTAACTCAAAAACACTTCCAACGGTGTACGGTAGTCCAATGATTTTCTCGGTTTGTTGTTTCTTCTTGCGGCGACGGATGAGACGAAAGCCTGATCGACCGTGTTGAAATCCATGTCTTTGGGCAGTCCGTCCTTTCTGAGCAATCCATTGGAATGTTCATTCAATCCCCGTTGAGACGGTGTCCCCGGATCGGCAAAGTAGATGGACAGGTCATTCCGGTTGCTCATTGACTGCCAGTTGGAAAATTCCTTACCACAGTCGAAGGTGATGGATGGATTGGAAGTGTGCCGGACGATCCAGCTGGATGACCGGAGGGTGCCGATCCTCATGCTGACGGGCAGGGGGAGAGCTACGACATCATCCATGGCCTCGGCATCGGGCCGGATGACTATGTCGTGAAGCCGTTTGATTCGAACGAACTGATTGCACGAATGAAATCGGTGCTCAGGCGCTCCGTCCATGCGGTCGGAGTGGAGGAAATCATCGAGATGGCAAACATGACCACCATACCGGATGAACACAGGCTGGTGATCAATGGCGTGGAACTCTTCATGCCGCCGCGTGAAATGGCGCTGCTGCATTTTTTCGCCACCTGGCCGGACCAGGTCCTATCGAGGCAGCAGCTGGTGGTGAAGAAGATGGCAGGGCGCATCACCGGGGCCGACAGGAAGTTCGCAACAGAGCTTCTGGAAGAGGTAGGATTGGGCGATAAGCTCAAGAAATACCCATCACAGCTTTCCGGTGGGGAACGCCAGCGTACCGCAATCGCGCGTGGTTTCATCAATGACCCGAACATCATACTGGCGGATGAGCCGACGGCAAGTCTCGACAGCAGCCGTGCCTTCGATATCGTCGAACTGATTTCAGATGGGGCGGAGAAGCGGAACAAGGCTGCAGTCATGGTCACCCATGATGAACTCATGCTGAAATATCGTGACCGTGTCTATGAGATTTCCGATGGTGTACTTAAAGAGATGGAACAGACGGTATAATAATATATAGGAAAAGGAGAAGATCAGCTGATCTTCTCCTTTTTGATGGCTATATCTTCTGTTTTTCATTCTGATTATTTTCGACCCTGCCGATTGAACTCTTTGCGAGTCCGATGATGACCATGTCATCCATTGGCGGGTTGTGGAGTCCGGCACGGACGTTCCTGTAGTACCGCTGCAGTTCATTGTCGGCCGACAGGCTCTTCGCCCCGACGACGCGCATGGCGAGGTCGACGGCCTCGACGGCCTTGTTGACGATGGATGTCTTGACGGCGCCGAGTTCGCTGCCCATCCTGCTTCTTTCTTCTTCATCACTTTCATCCCACTGCCTAGCGACGGAATAGAGGAAGTGCTCGGATTCCATCAGCAGCATCTCGATGCGGCCGAGCTTCTCCTGGACGTTCGGCAGCTCTGAAATGGTGCCCTTGATGCTGTTGGGGGAGTAGGTGGTCGCGAATTCGAGTGCCGAATCCTGCGCAGCCCGTGCAATGCCGAGGTAACAGGCCGGAATGTGCAGCAGCCATCCGGCGGGATCCTTCTTACCGAGTGTACGGTAGGAGACGAGGTCTTCCTCCTGTACGTGCACATCCTCCATGATGAAGTCATGGCTGCCGCTTGCGCGCATGGCGACGGAGTTCCAAGTCTCATCGACACGGACACCCTTCAAATTACTGTCTACGAGGAAGTTTCCGACTTCATCACTGCCTTCGATCGTAGCACTGACGACGCCGTACTTCAATATCGGCGACAGTGTGGCGAATGTCTTCCTGCCGTTCAGGATCCATCCGTCGCCTTCTTTCCGCGCCGTGGTCTCCGGCCTGCCGCCGCGTGTCGGGCTGCCGGTTGCCGGTTCGGTGGCCAGGTTGTTGATGAGTGCACCGTTTTCGAT
The DNA here is from genome assembly GCF_042429615.1 of Salinicoccus siamensis. Taxonomy (GTDB): domain Bacteria; phylum Bacillota; class Bacilli; order Staphylococcales; family Salinicoccaceae; genus Salinicoccus; species Salinicoccus siamensis. The sequence goes on along the minus strand of NZ_JBHMAH010000021.1, from coordinate 78,831 downwards.
GACATCCTGGACGACCTTCCTGTATTTTGCGTCATCCCATGTCTTCTTCTCGCCGAGGTCCATGATGATGCCCATATGCCATCCGATGGAAAGCGCGGTGGCCCCGTCATATTTCGCAATGATCTCCTGATGCTTCATCAGTTCACGCAGCGTAATGCCGCCTCCACCATATTCCGATGGGATGGACAGATGCGGATAGCCGATATCCTTCAACGCTTGGAAATTCTCGAAGGGGAAGGTGACGTCCTCATCGTGCTGCTGAGAAGTCCCGCTGAAATTCTTCGCAGTTTCCTCCATCAGCTGGAGGCGTTCATTCATTTCAAGTTCATTTAATGTCTTCAAAGTGATGCTCCTCTCTTCAATCCTATATGTACTGTCATAATCATTTTATTATTCCACCAAACATATTCTTTTTCAATAGATAAGTGCAATAATACAACTTAAATTCCTAGTTGACAAGTCGGAAATAATAGTTACAATGAAGCATATCATTTCAATTTTCTGATTACATAATGGAAGAAGGTGTGTCATGTGCTGAACATAGAGAATCTGGACTTGTCCTTCGGCGATCATAAGGTGCTGGATGACATCAGCCTCGAAGTCAAGAAGGGTGAGGTGATCACATTCATCGGACCGAGTGGTACGGGGAAGACGAGCCTGCTCAGGTGCATCAACCTGCTGGAGAAGCCGGAGAGCGGCCGCATCACCCTCGGTGGCGATACATATGATTTCAGTTCGATTACAAAGAAGGAGACGCTTGCGCTTCGCCGGAAGACGGCGATGGTATTCCAGCAGTACAACCTTTTCAAGAACAAGACGGTGCTCGAGAATGTCATGGATGCCCAGATCGTGGTCCAGAAGAAGCCGAAGCAGGCAGCGCATGACAAGAGCATGGAGGAACTCACGCGGGTCGGCCTCGAAGCGAAGGCGGATGCATATCCACATCAGCTCTCAGGTGGTCAGCAGCAGCGGGTGAGCATCGCCCGGGCACTCGCTGTGGAGCCGGAAGTGATCCTTTTTGATGAACCGACTTCGGCACTCGACCCTGAACTGGTTGGCGAGGTGCTGAAGGCGATCGGTGAAGTTGCGGATTCGGGCATGACGATCATCCTCGTGACACACGAGATGTCATTCGCCAAAGACATATCCGACCGTGTCATTTTCATGGATCAGGGCAGGGTGGCCGAAGTAGGGCCGCCGGAACAGATATTCGACCATTCTGAAAATGCACGGACTCAGCAGTTCCTGCGCAAGTTCTATACGACGACCCATTAAAAATCATAAGGAGGCATACATATCATGAAAAGGTTACTTTTATCAATTTCATTTGCAGCAGTGCTGCTGGTGCTCGCGGCATGCGGCGGGGAAGAAGAGAGTGCAGAGGGTGCTGAAGAAAGCGGGGAAGTGAGGACAGTGGAAGTTGCGGTGTCCTCTTCCTCCCGTCCGCTGAGCTATGTCGGTGATGACGGAGAGCTGACGGGCTACGAGCCGGAACTGCTGCGTGCCATTGACGAAAAGCTTGAGGGCTATGAATTCAACATGGAAGGCGCGAGCGACAGTGCGGGTGAAATCGGACTCGATACCGGCCAGTATGACATGCTTGCTCAAGGGTTGATCTTGTCTCCGGAAAGGGAGGAGAGCTATCTGGTTCCCGACGAAAGCAATGGACCGAGCCTGATGAAGATTTTTGCGACAGGCGATCAGGAAGGTGAAATCGAAAGTCTAGATGATCTGCAGGGCAAGAACGTCGTACCGGTCACACCGACAGGCGGCGTCTTCAATCTGCTGAACGGCTACAATGAAGAACATCCGGACAACCAGATCGAGTTCGATACATCGGACGGCGGCATTCCGACATCCGACCGCCTGCAGGAAGTGAATGATGGCGTGTATGATGCGCTCGTCCATCCATCCAACCTGGGTCAGCAGGAAATCATTGAAGAGGCGGGTCTCGACATCCATGTGACGGAACCGGTGGAAATCAATCCGACATACTTCCTGATCCATGATTCCGAGGAGAATACTGAACTGCGTGACAAAGTCAGCGAAGCACTGGCCGAACTGAAGGAAGAAGGCACCGTGTCGGAACTGTCCAATGAATTCTATGGGGAAGACATTCTGCAGTACGAAGAGTAGAAATGGCAATGAATGAAGAGGAGGGGTAATCATGGATGTACAATATATGCTGGAGATACTTCCACAGTTCCTGTCTGTGATTCCCATAACGCTCCTGATCGTTGTACTCGCCGCTGTATTCGGTTTTCTACTCAGCATTCCTGTTGCGGCGGCACGGATCAGGAGGATTCCTGCCCTGAGCCAGCTGCTCGGGGCATACATATCATTCACCCGGAGTACACCCATACTGCTGCAACTGTTCCTGTTCTTCTTCGGACTGCCGGTGCTGCTGCAGCTGATCGGATTCGACATAAGGAACATCGGTCCCATCACCGCAGCGACGGTGTGCCTGATCTTCTTCAATGGAGCGTATATGTCTGAAGTGCTGCGGCCGGCTTATCTGGCGATCGATAAGGGGCAGCATGAAGCGGCCGAGAGCCTCGGCTATACACCGTTCCAGAAGATGAAGCGGGTCATCATCCCGCAGATGGGCCCTATTGCGCTCCCGGGCCTCGGCAATGCGATCATCCACCTCATCCATGACAGTTCCCTCGTCTTCGCCATCGGTGTCGTGGACCTCATGGGCATGGCCACGATCATGAGCGGGGATACATTCGGCATGAAGCAGGTGGAAGTCTTTCTGACGGTCGCCCTCATCTACTGGGGCATCTCCATGATTTCCGAGCAGATCATCAGAAGGCTCGAACGCAGGAAGAAGCGGATGCTGAGAAGGACGGGCTACGAAATGAAGAAGAAGGAGGCGGGCTACAGTGTTTGATATCATAGTCGTTTTCGAAAGCTTCGTTGAAATCCTCAAAGTCGTGCCGAAGACGCTGCTTCTGGCGCTCATCATCCTTGTTCTTTCATTCACGATCGGTGCTACGATTACGTACATCCAGAGTTTGAATATACCGGTGGTAAGGCAGGTCATCGGTGTCCTGCAGTCATTTCTCAGGGGCACACCGAATGTCGTGCTCCTCTACCTGGTCTATTATTCATTGCCGCTCGTGATCGCGTGGTTCCTCGGGCTGTTCAATGTCACCTTCGACCCGACAAGTCTGAATTCCACGGCCGTCGTCATCGTGACGTTCAGCATCTGCTACTCCGTCTTCCAGTCCGAAATCATCAGGGGCGCGCTGCATTCATTGGATAAAGATCAGATAGAAGCGGCACAGTCGCTCGGCTACAGCACGACCCAAGTGTTGAGGAAAGTCATCATTCCACAGGTCATGATGGAGGCACTGCCCGATACGATGAATGCATTCCTGATCATCATCAAGGCGCTGTCACTCGCCTTCCTCGTGACCGTCGTCGACATCTTCGCCCAGGCAAGGCTCATCGGGGCACAGAGCTTCAGCTATCTGGAAGCCTTCGTCGCCGCTGCCCTTGTGTACTGGGGCATCTGTGTCCTGCTTACGTACGTCATCGATAAGCTGGAGAACAGGATGCGGAGAGGGTATGCGTAGAAAAGAGTGTAGCCGTCGACTAGTGATATGCTCCCCGTTAAGTAGACAGGTAAAAAGACAAAATAGTAAAAATCCCACTTCTATAAAAGTGGGATTTCGTTGTTTATTTGGCTTTCATCAATAAGCTTTCATTCTCCGTATCTTTAGTTAACACTGTCATAATCAATAGAACTGCAGTTGATAGTGGTAAACCGACCATGATGGGGTGGACCCCAAAAGGATGGCCTAGAACCTGCCAAATGACTGCTGAGCCAAGCCCTGTCCACATTGCGGATAGGCCGGCGATTCCTGTCGGCTTTTTCCAGAACAGGCCAAATATGACTGGTGCCAATAAACCGGAAACCGACATTGCAGTACCCGTTACCATCAGGTTGACCAATCCTGGAATGGTTAGGGTCAATACAAGTGCAATGGCAGACACTATGAGTACAGAAAATCTGCTGTAGACCAACATCTTCTTATCCGTCTTATGTTTCACATTCGGGCGGATAAGGTCATTTACAATGGATGATGAACCTGCAATAAAGAAAGAGTCCGCACTTGATATAACGGCTGCAAGCAGGGCAATGACCATAATGACTACGATGGAAAAAGGAAATACATTTTCAATGACATTGTAGTAGACGAGTGTGGGGTCGATTGTACCGAGATTTAAACCAAAACGACTGAATACCCCGATTGTCATTACAATGGAGCCGAGTGCAACCGCAATGATCATTGAAATCCAATAGCCGCTTCTTGCTGTTTTAATGCTCTTCGCGGCCCAAATGCGCTGCCATACATCCTGCCTGATGAATTGGTAGAATGCCAAGGTCAGAAGGTAGATCATGATTTCACCAGGGGTGATATTAAGTGGATTCAACATGTCACTTTGGTTTGCCGTGCCGGCACTTTCAGAAATATCTTGCCACCCGCCGGAATATCTAAGCACCATGATAAATAGCAGGATGATGCCTAATGTCAAAATGGTGCCTTGGATGACGTCCTGCCAGATGACGGCTTTCAGTCCCCCTACATATGTCTTTACGGTCAGTAATGCCCACCCAATAAGGATGCCTAAAGTCATATTCAAACCGATTGTCAGATTCAATATGGAGGCAATGGCGGCAAACTGCATACCCGTCATGGCACAGTAGGAAAACAGAAAACTGATGACAGTAGGGATACGCGCTTTCTCCCCATAACGCAGGGCGGTATAGTCTCCGACTGTAATCATGTTGTGCTTCTCGCCCAACTCTCTAATTGGCTTAAGAAGGAATAAGGATAATATTATAACGGCAAAGAGCATCGTGATATGTATCCATTGTTCTCCCATACCTAGACTGTAGCCATTTTCCATATACCCCAGTAATGTTGCTCCACCAATACCGGTTCCGACGAATGTCAGGATCAATGGAAAAATGGAAACGGATCGTCCAGCGACATTATAATCCTCATATGTCTTGGTTTTGCGTTTCATATACAAGGATAATGCAAATAAAGCGATGAAATAAATTAGAATGACAAGGCCTAAAACTATTTTCTCATTTGTGTTGAACATATAAGACTCCATCTAAAGCTATTTTTAATGTAAATCAATCATTCATTTTCAATTTTGATATAGAAATGCATATTACGTTGTTTGATGCGCCATTTGATTTGCAGATAACAAGTATCTTTTTATATACGCTCACCTATATCTGCAAGCAACCGATAGGCATCTTTGCGCGCTTCCAGTCCGGGGATCAAAGGAATCAGCAATACTTCATCGGCCCCAAATTGAGCGATCAATTCACTTAGCGCTTCCTGCACACTTTCCTTATTTCCGACGATGATACGCTTTCGGTTTGCTTTAATCATCGCCTTATCCTTTTCAGAATATGGATAGTTCAGTGCTGTATCTACGGAAGGGAAGGTTTTTAATTCACTAAAGTTATTCTTGCCGAGCAGCCAGAGGTCGAGTGCTTTACCGTAAGCCTCTGCTTCTTCTTCAGTCTCAGCGATGGCGACAAACGGTGCAATGGAGACCTTTGATTTTGGCATAGATCGGGAAGTTTTGAATGTATCCCGATAGATGTTTACAGCTTCCATCCCAGCTTTTAATTTCTCAGGTCCGATGAAGGGAAACAAACCAAAAGTGTATCCAACTCCATGTCCCGCGGCGATTTCAGCACTTTTAATGCTTGTCGATAATGCCCACATCTGCGGTACGGTCCCAATGGCTGGATTGGCGGTGATATTGTGGAAGCGGTGTGCTTCGTCTACTGTCCCGCTTAAATAATGAATCAGATCGGTAACGCTTTGTTCATAGGGGAATTTGCGTTCTTTGTTTTCATTCAACGTCCGATTGACGAGCGGGGTGCCGATCGTGTTGCCGAACCCCAGATCGATTCGGTTGGGATGGAAAGCTTCCAAGAGACGAAAATTTTCAGCCACTTTATAAGGGCTGTAATGCGGCAGCATGACGCCTCCAGAACCAATACGGATGGTACCTGTGGCATCAGCCAGCCGCATCATGAGCACTTCTGGCGAACTGTTGGCGAAAGCGGGGACATTATGGTGTTCCGCCACCCAAAACCGTTCATACCCGAGTGATTCAGCCAACCGCGCGAGGGTGACGGTCTCCTGCAGAGCTTGAGCGGCATTTTTACCTTCGTCAATTTGTGCGTAATCGAGAACGCCTATCTTAACCAATTGGACCCTTCTTTCCGGTTGTTGATATTGTTTACTTCACGGGAATGCTTAAAATGACACGAACCAAATCTTCAGCTGTTATGTCACCAAAGTAGTCCGGGATATGAAAGCCTTTCAGAGCCTTCAATAGATCGTCTTTCCATAAGCGTATGCCAGCAAGTGCTTCCTCAATTTCCTTAACATCCTTTTTGCCGAAGAAATCCCCTGTAATCTGTATATCGGTTATCCGGGCACGGTCGACGCTTAGGCCGAAACTGATCGTACCAATTGGAAAACGCTCTGACACCTCGTACTCGAAATGTTGGAACCGTCCATAAGTCCAGTCCCAATTTCTGTACTTTTCAACAGCAAGACGGTCGATGTGCTCCCAATCGTCTTCTGTTAATACATAACGTTTTGCCTGGTTGATATGATCAATGTCCAGCAGTTCACATATCATGTGATCGGTGAATTCCCAGACTGTCATGGATTGATATTCCGGTGCAAGGTGAGGGCGGATGGCATCAACCCGGCTTCTGACGGACTTGATGCCATGTGATTGAATTTTTTTCTGATTGGGGTTCAGTGCAGCGACCATTGCTTCATAATTCGGATTGAGCAATAAGGAATAGCCTGCGTAGATGCGACCGTTCTCGAGCGTCATGGCGGCACCGGATATCTTCTTCCCATCTATCGTCAAATCATTTCGGCCCTGCTGTGCTAGATTTTCAAATCCCAATTTCTCTAAAGCCTTGATGGCTGGTTCATATAACTTGCCGTAATTGTTATAGATATTGTTGTCGCCATCGAAAAGGAAACAAAAGCTCATATTCCAATCATCCAGGTAAACGGCGCCACCACCGGTATCGCGGCGGAGCATCTGGATATTGTGTTCGTCCATATAAGGCTGATTCACTTCTTCATAGGCATTCTGAAATTTCCCTATTTGGACGACAGGATCCATCATGTAAGGAAACAGCACGTCATCGTCCAGGAACAAATGGTCTTTCATATATACTTGGATGGCCATGGAGATGCTTGGATCATAGATCCACTCACCATTACGTTCGGGCATGACTAAATACATCAGCGACCCCCCAATCCATTACTTTCAGCGATGGCGTGAAACACGTCCTCAATGTCCTCATCAATTCTTACGGTCCTTGGGCGAATTGCATGCGGAATGAAGTAATCTTTTTGGTTCATCGTGACAAAGAGGGCTTTTGGATTATCCTCTGTCATTCGTTGAAAAGGATGCTTGATGAATTGAGGAGTTGTATTTCCGACGCCGATTTCCAGGTATAATGTGCGTTTACCTTTTGTTTGTTCCAGGAATTGTTCATAGCGCCGTCTTTGTTCGTGGAAGTGTGCATCTTCCACCATACCCTTTTCTTCGGTACGTTTATTCACTTCAAGGGGCGCACCGCACTCCGGACAATAAGGGATCAGATTTTCTGGCACCTTCATATCACGCTGTTCTTCAACCATCTGACGGATAAGTGCTTCATTTTGATAGGTCTGTTGATGGCAATGTCTGGTGCATTGCCATAAGCCGTATTCCCCTTGGATACGAAAGACTTTGTCCATGTCGAAGTCGGCTGCATAAAAAGCATTATCTGCATTCGTTGTAATGATGTGATAGTCTTTCCCGGCAATAATCTCCATTAAGTCGACATACGCTTTTCCAGTCGGCTGATCAAAGAAGTTCAGCAATGAAAAGCGGCTCTGGAAAGCCCAATATTCCTGCACATCCTCAAATTCAAACAGGCTTGCCTGCAGCATATCAAAGAGGCGATACTTCTTTATGAAGTCTGGAAAAGCATTCGTAAAACGCTCTCCGACGTATGTAAATCCAGTTGCTGCAGACATTCCTGCACCGATACCGATTACGACTGCTTCAGACTCTTCAATTAAGTTATGTAACATGTCCGCTTGGGACATGTCTGATGTATTCGATAACGTGTTCCAGTAATTTTCTATTTGTTGCATCATGATCACCTATTCTGACTGCTCAAAGAGCGATTGGTATATACGAAAATCTTCATCTTTAAAAACGTTAAAGATAACGTCAAGTTCACTTCCTGTTTCTTCCAAATAAGATTTGACGGTGTGTACAGCAATTTCAGCGGCACGTTGATTCGGGAAATTAAATTCACCTGTCGAAATGCAGCAAAACGCAATGGTAGACAGATGATGTTCATCCGCCAAGGTAAGTGATGAACGGTAAGACGAAGCCAACAGCCGTTCTTTTAACGGAGAAACGCCCCGTCCATCAATGAAAGGCCCGACCGTATGGATGACAAAATCCGCCGGCAGATTGTATCCTTCAGTTATTTTTGCTTTTCCTGACGGTTCTTTTCGACCACGGGCCTGGATTATACCCGCACAGGCGAGGCGCAGTTGGACACCAGCCCGTGTATGGATGATGTTGTCAATACATGTATGATTCGCTTGGGTGCAGCCGATAAATCTACTGTTGGCAGCATTGACGATGGCATCTACCTTTAAACTGGTAATATCCCCTTGCCAAATGTAAAGTTGCGGCTCTACAGCTGCAAGGTCACTGATTGTCGTCAACGGCCGCTCATGATTCCACTGGGTCAAAAAAGCGTCCTGAACTTCAATGAACGCATTATCCACCGGTTTTGGCGCCCTGATGTTACATAACCCTTGGAAGAGACGAAGCTTTTCTTCGAACGAATCTTTTTAAATTGCCTCAATATCTGTGCTTGTATTGCCTTTTTCACGCATCAGATAATCGATCAAATAATCAAGTCGCACTTTCTGATCCATATATTTCTCTCCACGTTCTCCAATAAGCGTGAAGATGAATATGGTGCAGACACCCTCGATAACCGGATACGTTTTGGAATTAAAGTGCTTGAAGCTGTCCAGCGGGTGATTGAAGCGGAGGCGCCCGAAGGATTTATCCTTGGTTACCGCTGCACCCCTGAAGAAACACGCGGAAGTGAAGTGGGATATACTGTCGAAGAATTCTTGTATTTTATAGACCGGGCAATGGAAGCAGCCGACATCCATTATCTGGCTACGGCAAGTTGGGGGAAAAACATCTATAAACAAACAATTCGACAAGGGGCGCATAAAGGTGAATTGATGAATAGGGTGGTCTATGACCATATTGCTGGACGGACAGCGGTAATGGCGACTGGCGGCATCAATTCTCCTGATAAGGCACTTGAAGCAATAGAATATGCTGATATGGTGGGTGCGTCCACGCCATTTGTCACAGAACCTGAATTTGTCACTAAAATAGCAGACGGGCGCGAAGACGATATTGATCTGGAATTCACCGAGGATAGGATTAAAGACCTCGCCATTCCCAAGCAGGCATTTAAGGATATGATCGAATTGATGGATATCGGTGCTTCTTTATCGGAGAAAACCCGTAGTGAATTAAACAAATTGCGCAAATGACCTTCAATAAAAACACCTTCGGCGTGGTGCGGTGAGCATCATGCCGAAGGTGTTTCCATGTGGAGACACATGTATTAAAGTGAGTTAAGAAAATATAATTAGAAATGTATAGTCTTCATGTTTTACATATTATCCCCGACCCTTACTGATAGATGGACTTTACAACCTTCTTCCCATTCTGCAATTGGTGATAGAAGATAAGTGCCGTAACAAGTACGAGGGGCGTCAACATCACTTTCCAAAGAAGTGAATCCTCCACAGCGGTCAACTTCATTTGATGTATGAGAACCTGCATAAACTCCATGATAAATACATGGGATACATAGATACCCACCGCATTGGCACCAATTTTAGTGAAAATAGAATTTTTCCCCATCTGCTGATGTTTGAGGGCCAGCATGAATAGTGTCATGACCAATGGAATGGTGAAGAAAAAATAATTCTCCTCTTTGCCCTCGTATAGCTTTAATGTAATGAAACCTTCCAGTACTTGCATGCATGAAAGGACTACCAGCGAAATAACGACAGACCAGGTCGGTATTTTCAGAAGGATTGTGTTGAATGATGAACTGTACTTGGCAACGACACCACCGAATGTTACATAGAATAGGGCGAAAAAGATGCCCTCCCTTGTATTAAAAGGGACATCATAAAGGAAAGAGTATGCTTGACCAAACAGACCGAAAAGGTGCAACCCTATACTGATTATGAATAAGACCCCAACCAACCGCATTTGTACAAATAAGAATAGCAGGAGCACCGCATATATGAGTGCCGGCAGGAACCATAGGTGGTAGCCAGGCGCGCCTTCCCCGAAGTATATAAGACTCCACAGGTTGAAGTGGCTTATAGAGCTTGTGAACATCTCGAAGAGTGTCCCACTATTATTTTCCCCCTCAATAAACTTCACACCTAATTCAAAAACAAAATAGAAAGCGAACCATGCCACATAAAGTTTGATCAGTTTACCAATATACTTCTTGAAGTAATGAAATTGGGCTTGTCGGCTCCCACTCTCGTTTTCTTGATGGATCCATTTTAATTTCTGTACAAATAAATATCCTGACGCTACAAAGAAGAAAGGCACTGCAAACCGTGCAAACATATTGATGAAGAAATTCGCATCGTCACCGTCAATCATTCCGATATGGGCACCTTGAACTGTCTTCGAGTGGATGGCCACAACGAAAAATATCGCAAACCCCTTCACATAATCAATCATATAATTACGCTCCACTGGTTCTCTACCTCTCTTTTTCCAATATCCATGAGGAATGACGCCCCTTCGCTTCCTTCTACCATATGCTGTTGATCAATACTGCCTGCACTAAAGTATCGGCGACAGCCATCGAAATACAGTGATAATCAGCTTGAAAACGGGTGCGTCATTTCCTTTAGTATCTGTTGAGCGGTATTCTATCACGAAAGTGTAGACTTTACTGTTACAGGAACATTAAGAATATATAACGGCGCTCAGATGATGGATGGAGAAGTGGATGCGTAATTCAAGGTGCCTATAAATGAGTATCCTTTTAAAGTTTCAATTAAATAATCAGAGCGTGCTTCAGACTGCACTTATTTCGACAGAGCAAAATACTTCTCACCCAGAAATTCGTGGGATTCGTACTCTATCGTCTCAAGGGATGCTTCTACGAAAGAAGCGACCTCCTCTTTCGAAAGTCCATACATCTCTTCAATCTCCCTTGAGAACAGGAATGTCTCCCTCTCAAGCAGAGTCGATAGGGCTGGCTGTTGCCTAGGCTCAGGGGAAGCGGCGCCCATCACTTGTTCCAGCCCATCTACATAGGATTCGAAAGGCCGGCCACCGACAATCTTTACGCCTTGGTTGTCGGCATTGATCATGATGATGGTAGGGAACCCCCGTGCGCCCAACTGTGCAGTAAGTTCAAAATCTTCCTACAGCAGGTTATGGGCTTCGGATCTTTCCGATTCCGATACAATCGAGCTGCCATCTAATCCCATATCATTTACGACATCGATCAATACGCCTGCGTCAGAAATATTGCGGTCATTGACGAAAACTGCTTCCCGGACGCGACGCAGATAGGCAGTGGCCATTTTATCCGAATGATTGCGCTGTATGACTTTAAATACGCGGGAAGCCGGGAAGGAGGACTGGACGGGATCTTCAATCATGACATTGCCATCGATCGGCATGCGCGTCTGGATGCCGATCGATGGCAATGTCCCGCGACATCGGCTGGTTTATATATGCCGTTTGCAGGGTCGATTGGACCATCATGCCATTTCTCAAGCAGATCGCCCATGACTGTATGGAAGTTGAAGAGGTGTCCGTATTGTTCAGTGAATCGGCGGAAAACGGGTTCCTGAGCCCAACAATGGGAACAGATGGGGTCAGTTATATAGTAGACATCAAGCGCGTTTTTCGTCTGGCTGAAATCGATGAGGCCGGTATCTTCAGCTTCTGTTTCTTTGCATATACCAGTTTCCAGGTCACATATCATATTTTTATTGTTATCCATTTGACATTCTCCTCTGTGGAACTGAATTATCGCTGACAAGCCCGATCCTCTATCGGGAAAAATGCGGTGCGAATGTATATTTTGCCTATATAGTAATTGTATAAGATAATTAGGTTACCTGAAACCAGTATATGAACAATTATGTCGGTTATCCAACACACTGGCGATAATGTTGGACGATAGGAGGATATCGATTTGCCGCAACCAAAAGTGGATCTTCGCATTCAGCGCACCCGCAAATTCATTATGGATGCTTTCATGACGCTTTCAGAGCGGAAAGATTTTAAGGATATTACTGTAAAGGATATTGCCACCGGAGCCATGATCAACCGAGCGACATTCTACTATCACTTTGAGGATATATATGATTTGCTGGAAAAGATGCTGTCGGAAGTGCTGCTTGTGAATCTGGACTATATAAACTATGAAGGAGAGGCGCTCGATGAAGATACACTTATCCGCATATTTACAGCAATCACGGACTTTCAGCAATCTTTAGCCAACAGGTGCCATAGAGGTTACGAAGAGACCATCGCCCGCATCATACGTGAGCAGCTTGAAGTCATCTTCTTCAAGATGCTGGCTAAGCAAAATGGCGCGTCGGACGAGGCGGGATTGAAATTGACTGCGGTCATGCTGAGCTGGAGTATGTATGGGGCTTCTGCCGAGTGGAGGAGAAGCGGTCGGGATATGTCACCTGAGACATACATCAAATCATCTCTTCCTTATTTGATGCATGGGCTGGATTTTAAATCGAATTCCGGTGCTTCCAGGCCATAGAAACATATCGGCACAGAATGTACTATATTAATAGGCTCTCCCTAATCATGTGTGCTTGACATTGAAAAAAGCAGAATCTTCCTCTAA
>NZ_JBHMAH010000021.1:42421-65625 GCF_042429615.1 Salinicoccus siamensis | reverse complement strand
ACGGGAACCTCCGGCCATTCGACCGTCCAGGTGATGCCACAGTCTTCACAACGCTGACGGTGGACCGGGACACGAATATAGATGGTTTCCCGGGTAGAAACCCAGGCGTGACGCAGGAAGCGATTCTTGTTTCTGGCATGATTGATACTTTCCTGGAAGCATAACGGACAGAGATGGTTCTGTGGCTTCGGCTCGACGCCGAGAACCCAGCCATCTTTCACACGTTCTCCTTCATTATTCAATATAAAGGTTGGTAGGTGCAGGATATCTGTAGTAAACTGTTTATACAAGCAGAACTTCCTCTCTATCAATGTTTTGGGTTGGTACTTTAAACATTAGAGGAAGATTCTGCTTTTTTCAATGTCAAGCACACATGATTAGGGAGAGCCATTTAGTAATATATACTGTAACAGTTGGAAACCATATGGAAGGATGATTAAGGGATGGCAAAGGAAAATCAGGAAGATCGGGCCACATTCCGTGATTTCACGGCACTGCTCAGGCAGACTGATCTGAACAGGGGGCTCTTCATCATTGGCATGGTGTTGACCCTGTTCGGCACAATCGGGTCGCTGATCGTGCCTCTACTGACCCAGCAATTCATCGATGGCTACAGCCCATCGAGCATCTCAGGCATGCTGATCGGCATCATCATAGGGGTCTTTTTGATGAGTGCCATACTGGATGGGGTCTCCTACTATATATTGGCGCATATCGGACAGACGATCATCAAGGGGCTCAGGGAACGGGTGTGGCATAAGTTCCTCAAACTGCCGATTCCGTATTTCGACCGCACAAAAAGCGGCGAGTCCGTCAGCAGGGTCGTCAACGACACTGCAATCATAAAAGATCTGATCACCCGCCATTTCCCCCAGCTGATCAGTGGCATCATCTCGATCATCGGGGCAGTGGTCATCCTCCTCATACTGGATTGGCGCATGTCACTCATCATGTTCATCACGGTTCCGATATCCATTGTGGCCATATTGCCCCTCGGCCGGCGGATGGGCCGCATATCAAGGGCGCTGCAGGATGAAACCGCATCGTTTACGGGATTGATCCAGGAGACTTTAGGTGAGATGCGCCTTGTCAAAGCCTTCAATGGGGAAGAGTACGAACGTGAAAGGGGAAAAGCAGGCATCAGCAGATTGTTCGATTTCGGCATGAAGGAAGCGAAGATAAACGCCTTCTTGTCGCCGATCATGAGTACTGTGATGATGTTTGTCATCATCCTGATCATTGCGTATGGAGGATTGAGGGTATCGGAAGGGACGCTTTCAATTGGTACACTTGTGGCGTTTTTGCTGTATCTGTTCCAGATCATCATGCCGATGACGATGTTTGCGATGTTCTTTACCGAATATAATAAAGCCCTTGGGGCAACGGACCGCATCATCACGATACTTGGAATGGAAGAGGAGAGAAATGAACCCGCCGGCGAGACACCCAGATTCGAAACATTGACATTCGACAGCGTCAAGTTTGGATATGACGAATCGACACCGGTGCTTGAAGATGTCAACTTGAGGGCCGAACCGAACCAGAAGGTGGCATTCGTGGGGCCGAGCGGAAGCGGTAAATCAACCATATTTGCACTGATCGAGCGGTATTATGATGTCAAAGGCGGCAGCATCAGTATAGATGGGGTGGATATCCGCAATATCCCGCTTCCTGTCCTAAGACGCAACATTGGCTATGTGGCACAGGAAAGTGCCATCATCTCCGGGACGATCCGGGATAATATCACCTACGGCCTTGAGGCGACTGAGTATACTGAGGAGGAAGTGGCACTTGCGGTAAGCCGTTCCTACTCGGATGAGTTCATCAATCAGCTTGAAGACGGACTCGATACCGAGGTCGGGGAGCGCGGCATCCGCCTCTCGGGCGGTCAGCGTCAGCGCATCGGCATCGCGCGGGCATTTTTGAAGGATCCTGAATTATTGATGCTGGATGAGGCGACAGCCAGTCTGGATTCCCGTTCCGAGAAGTATGTACAGGAAGCACTGGATGACTTGATGGCAGGACGGACCGTGCTGGTCATTGCACACAGGTTGTCGACCGTCGTCAACTCAGATAGAATATTTTTCCTTGAAGCAGGACGCATCACCGGCAGCGGTACCCACCAGGAATTGATGGCATCGCATGATATGTATAAAATTTTTACAGAACAACAATTTGGATGAGAGGGTAGGGAGATATATGTCAAAGCTGTTTGAAGCGTTCCAATCGATCATTCCGATATTTATACTGCTCTCGTTCCTGATCATTTTCCTGACCCTCGCAATCAATAGAAAGGCAGGACATAGGCTCGATACCGTTGATAAGCAGGTCCGATACTTGATTTTCATCGGTCTGATGCTGTCGATAATCGGCACCCTGCTGTTGACCCTGCTGCCGAGTTCAAACCCTGAGAAAGTAACGCAGCTCGTCCCGTTCTACAGTATCCTGGATACATTTGAATATGCGGCCGACTATGCAATCATCAACTCGATCGGCATGAACATCCTGTTGTTCGTGCCATTTGGCTTCTTTCTGTTTTTGATTATCCGCCAGGAAATCATCACTGTGCTCTTTGCATTCCTGTTCTCTGCCATCATTGAATTTCTGCAGTACACCTTACCGATCGGCCGCATCTCCAATGTGGATGATGTCATATTGAATACACTGGGCGGAATCATAGGAATGTTGGCCGGTGCCATTGTCTTAAAATTCGGAATAGTTTATAATAGAGTCAGGAAGGGTAGATGATTATAAAGAATCTGGGGGTATGTTTATGCATAACAGATTAAAAGATCTCGATGATATGGCACTTTACGAAGAGGAAGTCGTCGGCCCGGAACTGATCGGCACCGTAGAATACGAGAAAGATGGCCACCACTCTTTCCACGGCGGCATCATCCCTACGACGCATAGGCTGTTCATCAAACTGAAGCGGGAAGAAGAGATTGAAACCCATGCTGTCGGGTACAAGGACATCACCGGCATCACAACGGAAAATCTGTTGCTGGTCGGCAACATCATCCATATATGGATCGGCAACGAAATCGTCATCAGCATGAAAAGTGTTTCAGATGGTAAGCTGGATAAATTTCTCGACTTCATCTACAGATATAGGGCTAAAAGGCTGAAACTGGATGGAGAGATTTCTGTGGACCAGGAAGAAAACGCAGTGTGACAGGCAGAGGGGCTTCCCCTCGCGCCTGTCCTTTTTGGTTTCCCCTGTAAAATCCATTCATGTATAATGAAAGAGATCAGAGGAAGGATGGAAGATGCATAAGATGAAAACCAGGCTATTGCTCATCGTTACGATGGTCCTGGTCTCGGCATGCAGCGGCTTCAGGGAGACGGGCGTCTCAGAAGATGGCGCGACGAGACAGATCGTGACTGAGCACACGGAAGAGATTGAAGTACCAGCAAACCCAGAGCGTATCGTGCTGCTGCGCGGCGTGGATGCCGGCAACGCGGCACTGTTGGATGCCGATGTTGTCGGTGCGGGGGACATGATTGAAGATACCTGGCTTGCCGAGGAGAAGATGGATCCTGAAATCATTCTTTTGGAACACGGTGATATTGAAGGGATGAAAGCCGTGGAACCGGATCTGATCATCACCTATGCGCCCGATGCGTACATAGAAGACTATCAGGCGATTGCGCCAACTGTGCAGATCAGCTACAGTACATCCATCTTCAGCCCTTTCAGGGAGCGGCTTTATCTGACCCAGTTGTATAACCTTGGCGTCATACTGGATAAACAGGAAGAAGCACAAAGCATCGGTGATGGGTGGCTTGAAGAGATGACGCGCATCCAGCGGAGGGCAGGGGATATGGCGAGCGGTAAAAAGGCGATCGTCCTGACTAAAGAGGCGGATGGGTATATCATCCGTGATGAGTTTTCCGCCTTCGGTACTGAAGCGGTGTATGACGTACTCGATTTCGGCATGGATGAATCGCTCCGAGAGGCATTGGAGGAAGGCCCGTTGCCGATTGAATTGGAGACGCTCGGTGCGTACGATGCCGACTATCTATTCGTCAACGTCAAAGGCATAGATGACGAATTGCGTGCAGACATCGCAGAGCAGGCGGGTGTCAGCGAATCACAAGTCATCATGCAGAATTACGACAGCTACAGGCTCAACGACCTTTCGTCAGTCAAACATCAGGCTGAAGAGATCATCAGTAAGGTTAAATGAGCACTGCAGTATTGAAAGGAGATGCATCATGTCAAACCTATCACCCGAAGCATTCGGCAATCATTTTTCAGAAGGCGATTTTGAAGCCATCTATAGCCGGACCGCGGCAGCATTCCAAAACCAGATGGATTTGGACACCTTCGTCGCTGCAGCCAAAGAATTCCAGGACGGCAGGCAATTCACACTGAACCTGCAAAACTCCCTTGAGCCCGGCATACGCAGGTACCAATGGCTGGATGAAGCCAAAGAGCGTATGATTACAGTCGCTTTTGACGGGGATGAAATAATCATCGGCATCCAATTCGATGTGTACGAGAAATATGGGACAGACCGCGAACTGTCGATCAATGCCTATCATCTGCCGTTCGAATCGGAGTGGTTCGTGCTATGGGGTGGGAATGACTTGTTCCTGAACTATCACTATCCATATGCCCACCAACGCTATGCCTATGATTTCATCAGAAAAAAAGAGGAGCGATCCCATAGTGATGATGAAGGGAAGAACGAGGCATACCACGCGTTCGGTTCGGCAGTTACGGCGCCGCGCAGTGGCACGGTCATACATGTAACGGATGGCGTAGCAGACAATCTGCCGGGTCGCCCAGATATGTCAAAGCCTGAAGGGAATTACATCATTCTCTCCCACGAGCATGATGAATACACCATGCTTGCCCATCTCAGAAAACACTCCATCTCAGTAAAAGAAGGCGATCATGTAGAAACAGGTGAGCGTCTTGCCCAATGCGGCAACAGTGGAGCTTCCGACACCCCACACCTCCATTTCCATGTGATGGATCAGGCCGACCCCAACAGGGCGAACGCCATCCGCATCCAATTCGCTGATGGTCAGGAACCGAGGCAGGGGGAGACGGTGAAAGGACGGATCAGACGATGAGGATAGAAGCGAATGGGCCATTCAACTATACGATGACCTATGATTTCATGGCCAAGCAGGATGATTGCCTCTATGAAGCGCATGAAGGCAAGTTGAGGCGGGCAATTCATATTGATGGAAAAGCAGTGCTGTTTGAGGTCATGTCCCACAGCAAGGACGCGGTTGACGTCGATATACTCTACAATGAAGGTGCCAAGGAAGAACATATCAGGGAGTATGTAGTGGACTGGCTCGATCTCGATTACGACTTGGAGGCATTTTATCGATTCGCAGCAGCAGATCCGCGGTTGTCACAGATTATAGGAGAACGCACAGGCTATCGCATGACCTGTAAACCAGACATCATGGAAGCGCTCATGTGGGCGGTCCTTGGCCAGCAGATCAACATGGCATTTGCGTATATACTAAAGCGTCGCATAGTGGAGCATTTTGGCCACCATGTCGAATATGAAGGCCGGCAGTATTGGCTGATGCCAACCTCGGAGGAATTGTCGTCGCTCGATCCGGAGACGCTACGAGACATGCAGGTCTCCTATAGGAAAGCGGAATACCTCGGGCTGTGTGCCAGTGGGGTGCAGAATGGTGAGCTGTCAAAAGGGAAGCTCCTTGCCATAGGGGATTATGGTGCGGTATTGAAATATATGACCAGCTTCAAAGGAATCGGGCTGTGGAGTGCCAACACCGTTCTGATGCGTACCCTTAAGTACAGGAACGCCGTGCCGATCGGGGATGCGGGATTACGCAACGCAATCAGACTCACCGATGGGTTGGAAGAGCGGCCGGATAAAGCGTATATCGCATCGGTCATTGAAGACTGGGGCAGTTACGGCGCCTATGCGACACTCTATATGTGGCATATATTATTCTAGACAAAACCCCGCCTTAGAAAGGCGGGGTTTTTCAGGATTCATTGCGTAGTACAAGCACAAGTGAAACCAGACCGGCTATTATCAGACCAATCAGCATAAAGCCATGAAGTGATGGATCGATGATGCCATCCAGGAACACATAGATGGCGAAGAGGGCGATGATGGTCAAAGTGAAGTTCAACCATTTGAATGTGTTTTTGCTCATATGAAAGCTCCTTCGATATAAACGCGGGTTTCTTTGAAACCCTTTTCTATAATGGTATCATATAATCGGAATTAAATATTGAAAAGGAGGTAAGAGGATGAATTATATCATGAGCATACAGTTGCTTCCCCATCATCCAAATACAAGCGATGCTTTCTCCCATGTTAAGGGTGCAATTGAATTGATTGAAAATAGTGGATTGACACATTTCATCGGACCGATGGAAACGACAGTTGAAGGTGATATTGATGAATTGCTGAAACTGGTCAAGAAACTTAATGGCCATCTCGCCCAAGAGGGATGCGATACGGTCGTATCAAACATTAAGCTGGTCCAGTCGGAAGAGAAGATTGAAATCAAGAACGTGCTCTCCGATTACTATGAATTTGACGATGAAGAGTAATATTTGATGATAAAAAAGGACGAAGGCTTATAGCCCTCGTCCTTTTTTATTGGGTCGACAGATTTGCTTCTTGTCGATCAGGATGATTCTATACTGTCGATTGGTTCACTCCGGATGTGGAAGCGCACACCGCGCGGCCCTTCGACACTGAACATGCCGCCGATGCCTTCTACGACGTCAAGCGTGAGCTTGGTATGCTTCCAATACTCATACTGCCTATGATGCATATAGAAAGGGACTCCCTCCACTTCACCGAGTTTGACATCCGCGTCGCCAATGATCATGGTGCCTTCCTTCAGGCACATGGGGCTGGAACCGTCGCAGCATCCACCAGATTGGTGGAATATGAGATCTCCGTGCTCTTCCTTCAGATCTCTGATCAGTTCTTTTGCCGCTTCGGTGGCATCTATTGCCTTCAGTTCAGGCATCTAGAAAAATCCTTTTGGTGACTCATCGTAGCTGACGAGCATATTTTTCGTCTGCTGATAATGACTAAGCATCATAAGGTGGTTTTCGCGACCGATACCGCTCATCTTGTAGCCGCCGAACGCAGCATGGGCAGGATAATCATGATACGTATTCACCCATACACGTCCTGCCTGTATGCCACGGCCGAATCTGTAGGCCTTGTTCTGTGAGCGTGTCCATACACCGGCGCCTAGGCCGTAGAGCGTATCATTCGCGATTTCAAGTGCTTCGTCATCATCTTTATAAGTCGTCACGGCGAGCACGGGACCGAATATTTCTTCCTGGAAGATGCGCATTTTATTGTTTCCTTTGAAAATGGTAGGTTCGAAATAATAACCGCCAGCAATGTCTCCATCGACTTCCTTGATGTTGCCCCCGGTCAACACTTCCGCCCCTTCCTTCTTGCCGATATCGAGGTAGGAACTGATTTTTTCCTTCTGTTCCTTGGACGTCTGTGCGCCCATCATCGTATTCTCATCAAGCGGGTTGCCGACCTTTATCTGTTCCACACGGCTGATGACCCGCTCCATGAAGGCATCGTATATATCTTCGTGGACGATTGCACGTGAAGGGCAGGTACAGACTTCACCCTGGTTCAGAGCGAACATGACGAGACCTTCAATCGCCTTGTCGAGGAAGTCATCATCCTCGTCCATAAGGTCTTTGGCGAATATGTTAGGTGATTTACCGCCGAGTTCCAGTGTGACCGGAATGATGTTCTGACTGGCATTCTGCATGATGATGCGGCCTGTAGTCGTCTCCCCTGTAAATGCGAGTTTATTGACCTTATCGTGTGTCGCCAGTGCCTGACCGGCTTCTGAACCAAAGCCGTTAACTACGTTGATGACGCCTTTTGGTACGATATCACTGATCAGTTCCATCAGATGAAGGATGGTGGAAGGCGTCTGTTCTGCCGGTTTCAGCACAACACAGTTACCCGCAGCAAGCGCCGGCGCGAGTTTCCAGGAAGCCATCAGAAGCGGGAAGTTCCATGGGATGATCTGGCCGACTACACCCAACGGCTCATGGAAATGATAAGCTACCGTATCGTTGTCGATTTGGGATATGCCGCCTTCCTGGGCGCGTATCGCACCTGCAAAATATCTGAAATGATCGACCACGAGAGGCAGGTCGGCATTCAATGTTTCGCGGACTGCCTTACCATTCTCGAAAGTTTCAAGTACTGCCAGTTCCTCCAGATTCTGTTCTACACGGTCTGCTATCTGGAGCAGGATATTACTCCGTTCCGTAGGTGAGGTCAATCCCCATTCTGCATGTGCCTTATGTGCCGCTTCCACAGCTTTATCGATATCTTCTTTCGTCGAGCGTGGTACCTTGGACACCTTTTCACCGATGACCGGTGATTCATTTTCAAAGTAATCTCCTTTTACAGGCGGTATCCATTCGCCGCCGATGAAGTTTTCATACTGCGCCTTGATTTTGTATTGAGCATCTTTTTTATGTGGAAAATCGAATGTCATTGCCATACCTCCTAGTTTGATATACCGCCATTATATTTTAATATTCAGTATATTGCAACCGCTTACATTTAAAAGGGACGATACGCTCCTATAGATTTGTTATGTGATGGGGCTGGATGAAAAAGAGGCGTGGTTCTGCCTATAAAGTGCCGTTGAATGCTTATTTGGAACTTTTGCAAGCGGTTGTTTATCTCTGTACTTATGTTAATATAAGAAAGTTGGCAGGAAGTACTTATAAAGAGTAATTATAAAATTACACGAGGTGAGGAAATGAAAAAATTTCGATTGATGGATTGGCCAACATTTATAGCTTCAATCATTATTCTTTTATCTGTCATAGTGCCGCTCATCGCTTTTCCAAAAGCGAGTGAAGCTATCATCCTGCGGCTTAACGATGTAGTGACCGGCGGGTTGGGCGCAGTTTATCTTGGAATTGGAGTGGCAGCACTTCTTTTCGTATTGTACATAGCGTTTGGCAAATACGGCCAGGTTACACTGGGTGAGGCTGATGAAAAGCCTGAGTTTGGAACATTCAGCTGGGCAGCCATGCTTTTCTCAGCAGGTATCGGGTCGAGTATCCTCTACTGGGGTGCGATTGAATGGGTCTACTATTATCAGGCTCCACCGTTTCATATTGCCCCGGAAAGTGAAGAAGCGATCAACTATGCAGCCGCATACGGTATCTTCCACTGGGGACCGATTGCGTGGGCGATCTATGTGCTGCCCGCACTTCCAATTGCCTACAGTCTTTACGTTAAAAAGAATCCTATACTCAAAATCAGTCTCACGTGTGAGCCTATTCTTGGGAAGTATACAACACGATGGCCCGGCAAACTGATCGATGTACTCTTCATATTCGGTCTGCTCGGCGGGGCCGGGACGACATTGGGGCTTGGGACGCCAATGATTGCAGCCGGCGTGGAATCCCTGTTTGGAATAGACGGCGGTGGCCTGGTGCTGAGACTCAGCATACTTATCATCGCAACTGTCATCTTTGCAATCAGTTCCTATTCCGGTCTAAAGAGGGGGATCAGGGTACTGAGCGACATGAACTTATGGTTGACGTTCATCCTGCTTGCCTTCATTTTCGTTGTCGGACCAACGATCTTCATCATGGAAACAACCGTCTCAAGTGTCGGTCTGATGATGAAAGACTTCTTCCGGATGGCAACTTGGCTTGAACCATTTGGTGGCTTTAAGGGCATAGAAACGACCGATTTCCCTCAAAGCTGGACGGTATTCTATTGGGCATGGTGGCTGGTCTATGGACCATTCATCGGGCTCTTCATCGCAAGGATCTCCAAAGGTCGCCGATTGAAGGAAGTTGTGCTTGGTACAATCCTTTACGGAACGCTTGGGTGTGTACTCTTCTTCGGAATACTGGGGAACTTCGGGCTATGGCTTGAAATTTCCGGTACATTCTCTGTGACGGATGTCCTCAACAACCAAAGTGGGGAAGCGGCAATCATGGCAATCATCGGCCAGCTGCCTTTCGGCAAACTGATGACTTTGATCTTCATCATTACTGCACTGCTCTACTTGGCGACGACATTCGACTCAGGTTCCTATATTCTTGCATCATCCACCCAGACAAAGGTTGATGGTGAACCATACAGATGGAACCGCCTGTTCTGGGCATTTGCGTTATCCTTCCTGCCATTTACATTATTGCTGATAGGCGGAGATGATTCATTGAGTCTGTTGCAGACCGCCTCCATCGTTGCAGGTGCGCCACTCATCATAATCTTCATCATGCTGATGGTCTCCTTCCTCAGGACGTTAGGCGAGGATCGCATCAAACTTGAAGCAAGGCGTAGCGCACATAAAGAAAGAGAAAGAAAAACATTGTCCATCACGTACGCAAAACGCGACAATTGGTGGGAATAGGAAAAAGCTCCGGAAATATCCGGAGCTTTTTTGTGTGGAGAAGTGTGCACTGAGATGAATGTCTCGTCTAACTCTCGTTGGTTTGGGCGACGAGCGCGAATTGGATGTCTAACTCCCGTTGGTCCGCGTGACGAGCGCGAATTGGATGTCTAACTCCCGTTGGTCCGGGCAACGAACGAGAATTGGGCGTCTAACTCTCGTTGGTCCGCGTGACGAGCGCGAATTGAGACTCTAGCAGTATATTTCACCGTCTATAATGGTGTGCTTCAGATTTGAAGCATCATCGTAGATCACCAGATCGGCGTCGGCGCCTTCTTTTATGACGCCTTTTGATTTGGTCAAGCCGAGTTCAACGGCCGGGTTATAGGCGGTCATCTTAACGATATCCTGCCATGTACACCCGGTGACTTCCCTCATGTTCCTGATGGCCTGTTTCATAGTCAATACGCTGCCGGCGAGCGTTCCGTCGGCGAGGCGCGCTTCGCCATCCTTGACGTGGACGTTCTGGCCGCCGAGGTCATATTCGCCATCCGGCAGGCCTTGGGCGCGCATGGCATCTGTAATTATGACGAGCCTGTCTGGTGTGATGATGTCATAGGCCAGTTTCATCATTTCCTTTCTGCAGTGGATGCCATCTGCAATCAGTTCAGTAAAGGCATCCCCCATATAGGCGAAGCCGACGGTACCGGGTTCCCTGTGGTGAAGGCCGCGCATGCCATTATACAGATGGGTGATGTGGCTGAGCCCTTTCGTTTCAGCATCTTTCAATGTATCGAACAAACCATCTGTATGACCGGCTGAAGGGATGATCGACAAATCCTTCAGTGTCTCTATGAAGTCGCCAGGGTCCTCTTCAGGGGCATATGTCATCAGGCGGATCTGATTGCCTGAGAGGGATTGGAGGCGACGTGCCAACGCGTGATCGGGTTTCAGGATATGGGCTGGATCTTGTGCGCCTGGGTGGGCTTTTGAGATGAACGGCCCCTCCAAGTGGATGCCGAGCATTTTTGCCCCTCCCGCGTACGTGTAGCCAGATAAGTTCTCAAGAGCCCGTTCAATGTCTTTGATCGGGGAGGTCATGGTGGTGGCCAGGAACGATGTGGAACCGGTGCTCGGCAGATGGGCTGAAATCTTCTCCAAATAAGCCTCGTCCGCATCCATCGCATCCACGCCATCGGCACCATGTATATGCATCTCGATGCCGCCGGGCAGGACATTGTCCCCTTGTGCATCAAGAACCGTTTCTGCATCCGGGCACTTCTCCATCGGGCCGAACGATTTTATTTTATCATTTTCGATAAGCAGCCAATGATCGCCGAACGTGTCATCATGGGTGACGAGGCGTGCATTTTTTATGAGGCGCTGCATAGTATCATCCTTTCAAAAGATATTTTATATTATTATTATAGTGTATTGAAAATAAATTTCTATACATCAACTGACTGGCATGTGCTATATTTAAGATAAACCCAGTTACAGCTATTATATCTTATAAAGGGGGATTGGTTATGTTACGTTATATTCAAAACATGGGGCGTGCATTCATGCTACCGGTGGCAGTTCTGCCGGCAGCGGCGTTGCTCCTAGGTCTGGGGTATGCAATCGACCCTGATGGGTGGGGTGGCGGCAACGCAATCGCCGGCATGCTGATCAACGCAGGCGGCGCCATCCTCGATCACTTGGCGATCCTGTTTGCAGTGGGGCTTGCCTTTGGCATGTCGAAAGATAAAAACGGGGCGGCGGCACTTGTCGGCCTCGTATCATTCCTTGTCGTGACCAACCTGCTGAAGGCAGATTCGATTGCCTTATTGCGCGGTATTGAACTGGAAGAAGTGGGGGCCGCCTTCGGAGTCATCGAAAACAACGTATTTTTAGGTATCATCACAGGTTTGATCAGTGCGGCTCTATACAACCGCTTCAGCGGCACGAAACTGCCTGATTACCTTGCATTCTTCAGCGGGCGCCGTGCGGTGCCGATCATCGCTGTATTCGTCATGATAGTGCTCAGTGGTGTGCTGTACTATGTATGGCCACTGCTCTATAACGGCCTCTTCTCATTCGGGGAATGGATCAGTGGACTGGGTGCCGTCGGCGCCGGCCTCTACGGCTTCTTCAACAGATTGCTGATCCCGACCGGCCTGCACCACGCATTGAACTCGGTGTTCTGGTTTGATACAGTCGGCATCAACGATATCGGCAACTTCTGGGACAACGAGGGTGAACAGGGCATCACAGGCCGTTACCAGGCCGGCTACTTCCCGATCATGATGTTCGGGCTGCCGGGGGCTGCACTTGCGATGTACCATACGGCTAAGACACAGTTCAAAAAAGCCGCTGGCTCCATTTTGCTTGCGTCTGCATTGACGGCATTCCTTACAGGTGTAACGGAGCCGCTTGAATTTTCCTTCATGTTCCTCGCGCCGTTGCTATACGTCGTACATGCAGCACTTACAGGATTGTCCCTGTTCATTGCAGCATCGTTTGAATGGACGGCAGGGTTTGGTTTCAGTGCGGGACTGATCGACTTTGTACTCAGCACCCAAGTACCCATCGCCAACCAGCCTTATATGCTGATCCTGCAGGGGCTCGTATTCTTTGTCCTATACTATGTCATCTTCAGGGTGATCATCAAAGTGCTCGATCTTAAGACGCCGGGCCGCGATGATTCGGTGTTGGCTGCAGAAGCGCCGACTGGAGCAGGAGTCGAAGGAGTTGAGGGAGTGGATGAGAAGTCATCTTCCTTCGACGATAAGTACTCCAAAAAAGCAGACCAGATCCTCATCGGACTCGGTGGCAAAGAGAATATCGATACAATCGACTACTGTACGACGCGTCTGCGCATCAATGTTATGGATGAAGCCAAGATAGATGATGCAATCATCAAATCAGCAGGCGCCCACGGCGTCATCAGACCGGGGCGCAACAACGTCCATGTCGTCGTCGGTACTGAAGTCGAACATGTTGCAGAAGAAATGAAGCGTCTCGTATAGAATGCAGGACACCATATGGTGTCCTGTTTTTCGTTTTGTCAGTCTATTGAGGTACAATGGAGGCAGTCAGATAGAATAAAGGAGGATATTCATGTTCACTTTCAAACATCCGGTCGATATCCGTTTCGGCGAAGGCATCATCTCACAGCTTGGTGAGATCATCTCGGATCTCGAGTACAGCAGGCTCGTTGTGGTGGCGACGCGTTCCCAAGTGAAGAATGGGGTAGCGGAATTCATCGAGACCGAACTCGGTGAGAAAATAAAAACGGTCATTTCCGATATTGAGGCCAACCCGACCATTGAAAATGTTTCGGAGATTGCAGCAGCACTCCATGCGCATGATGCCCATGCTGTCATCGCCGTTGGCGGCGGTTCAGCAATGGATGCCTCGAAAGCTGCAGCAGCTGCATATATGCAAGGTGTGGAACCTGGGTCCATCATCGAGCACACAGATTTCACACGGGCATTACCAGTCATCGCGATCCCTTCAACAAGCGGTTCAGCCTCTGAAGTCACAGCTTCAAGCATCATCAGCGATAAATCACAAGGACTGAAGGTACCGCTGATCGGACCTGGACTTTATCCGAAAGTCGCGCTGGTCGATCCGGAACTGACATTGACGTGCCCACCGAAGGTGACTGCAATTTCAGGGATTGATGTCATCTGTCATGCGCTGGATTGCCTCGGATCCACCAAACATAACCCGGTCTCCGACACTTTGGCGATACGTGCAGCGAACCTGGCATTTAAAAATCTGCTTGCAGCCTATAACGAGCCCTCGGACAGGGAGGCACGGACCAACATGTCCCTTGCGAGCATGATGGCAGGGATGGCGTTCAGCCAGACGGGGACTTCCGGGTCTCATGCCATGAGCTACTACCTGACTTCCCAGTACGATGTCCCCCACGGGGAAGCATGTGCCTTTTCCTTGGATGAATGGTTCAAGGTCAATGCTAAAGCCAATCCACAGCTTCACGACCATGCAAAGGACATCGGTTTTGAGGATGCCGAAGACCTCGCACGTGCCTTCAATGGACTGAAGCAGAATCTGGGGCTTGGCATGACGCTTTCGGACTTTGGCATCAATCATGCGGATATCCCTGTAATTGCTGACGAGAGTATGCGGCAGGCGAATATGAAGAATAATATCGCGCAGCTCTCGCGGGGTGAAATCATCGAAATGCTTGAACAAAAGCAGGCATAGCTTTTTGATCCATATAAAGAAGCGCTGGAATGGTCATTCCAGCGCTTCTATTGCGTTCTTTGCGATTTCGATGTGTTCAGCCATCTTATCCTGCAGATTTTCAAGAAAGAAAGCAGCTTCTGCCTTGGCCAAATAATGGCGCGCAGATTTCGGCTCGTTTAATGCCACGTGGATGAGTGTCATCAGATGGTTTGCCTTACCCCTGTAGTAGAGTGAGTTGTTCTCTTCTATCCGGATCAGCAGTTTATAGCAGATGTCGACTGCTTCTGCGTAGAAGAAATTGTTGTAGAGGCTGACGGCATAGCCGTAGTAGAGCTGAATGATCATGTAACGATCCATTTCATTCATATGCCTTGATTCAAGAATGCGGTTGCGGTGCTTATGGTAAAGTGTAAGGGCATCTTCAGAGCGATCCGTGATGATGTACAGATCGCCGAGCGTATTTATGATTTCAAGTTCCAGCATCTTGTTGGACTTCGTTTCTTCGATCAAGGTTGTGAGAATGTGTTCGGAATCTTCAAGACGCCCTTCATTCCTCAGTATGATTGCTGTATATGTACGGAAGAGCCGCTTGTAATTACGGTATTGAAGGTCGAATTCCGACCTTATATTGATTGTTTCCTGGGCATCTTCAAGCGTCACCTTGAGCAGATCGGCAT
This sequence comes from Salinicoccus siamensis, assembly GCF_042429615.1. Classification (GTDB taxonomy): domain Bacteria; phylum Bacillota; class Bacilli; order Staphylococcales; family Salinicoccaceae; genus Salinicoccus; species Salinicoccus siamensis. The sequence goes on along the minus strand of NZ_JBHMAH010000021.1, from coordinate 50,374 downwards.
GTCTGAAATAGACATATTCGCGCATCATATCAAGATAGTGGTCGATCAGGGCGTATTCAGAAGCCTCATCGATGAAAAGATCCTGCATGCTTATGCCAAGGCGCCGGCACAATCTGTGGAGTATGGGGGCGGAGAGTGCTGCATCCCCCCCGTTCAAAACGGTAGATGGTGGTCTTGCCACAGATGCCTTCGGCTGCTTCCAGATGAGTGAGCCCTTTCTGCTGACGCATTTCCTTAAAGCGGGTGTAGTATTCCATGGCGAGCCTCCTTGCTGAAGAATTGTTCACAACTTTCCCGGATGTGGATATTGATTGAATATTTAGAATCATCCATAATGTAGTTATAAACAGATAGGTGGTGAGGGCATGAAAAAGATACTCAGTGCTTTAATATTGGGCACTATGCTATTAGGCTCAACAGCAGTGGTCGATGAACCAACGGCGGAAGCGAGCGTCGTCAAGCACGACCATGAAGTAATCAGTACTTTGGGAAGAGGATCTGGTTACCTTCCTGATGGACGGCCAGCCCCTATCGATGTTTATTAGGTACTCCCAGTAAGTTCATTTTTCCTTACCCTTAATTGGACGCTTCTGCCCTCAAATGCACCCGACCTCTTAACCTTTTCAGGGCAGAAGGTCTTTTTTTTGGCTTTTTGCTCCATTTTAATGGGGGGGTAGGCATAAGAATACCATAAACCGTCCCGTAAATCTTGATTTTCCATGCGACAGATCTGTTATAATGGGTCGAGAACATATCTTGGAGGATTCAGATGAAAAAATATATCAGGGTAGTCGGTGCGGTAATAGTCAACGATAAGGATGAGATATTGTGCGCACAGCGCCCGGAAGGTAAGAATCTGGCGTTGAAGTGGGAATTCCCAGGCGGCAAAATTGAAGCGGGCGAAACGCCTGACGCGGCTTTGAAGCGTGAATTGATGGAAGAGATGCAGTGTGACATCCTTGTCCAGGATAAAATTGTGACGACGGTCCATGAATATGATTTTGGTGTTGTGGAATTGACTACATATTATGCAGAGCAGCTCTCAGGAGATATCCGCCTTCTTGAGCATATTGATATGAAATGGTTGCCGAGGGCGGCGATCGATTCACTTGATTGGGCACCTGCCGATATACCAGCTATAAAAAAAATAAAGAATGATCAGCCGAAATGATGCCCGGATACACTTCCGGGCTTTTTAGGGTGGCTAAATAATTAAATATTCAGTATAATTTGAATTATAATTCCTAAGGAGTGTTTCATCTGCAATGAAAGTTTCCATAATTGGCGCGGGCAATGGCGGCATAGTAGCTGCGGCTGACTTGACGGCGCGCGGGCACACAGTCACACTGTACCATTCACCGTCGGCCATAAAAGATCCGCATTCTGACATTACGGAAGGTAAAGTACATTTTAGGGGAAGACCAATCAGGATCAGTGCATTCACAAGAAATCCAAAGGAAGCGGTGAAGGAGGCAGAAGTCGTCATGACCTGTCTGCCGACCCATATACTTTCAGATATGTTCGAAGAAATCATACCATATCTTGAAGCGGGTCAGATGATATTCATTAACGGTGCAAGTGCGATGAGCAGCATGAAGCTGTCGAAGCGGCTTGAACGGAAACGGCCGGAGATTTCGGTTATGATAGGGGAATCGATGTCCCTGACATATGCTGCACGTTATGATTACGCGACGAACGACGCGGACATCATATTAAGGAGCCGACATAACCTGTTCAGTGCCTATCCTTCGGGTGATACGGAACCAATGCTTTCGAAGCTGCATATGCTTTACGATACGCTCGTGCCAGCTGAGAATATACTTGAGACGACACTCAACAATGGCAATCCGGAAAGTCACCCGGCCCCTTCCATCCTGAATTCCGGCACCATCGACAATGATGGCGAAAACTTCTACCTGTACCGTGATGGTGTGACGGAACACACTGTAAAGGCTATAGAAGCGATTGATGGAGAGCGCCAGGAAATATGTAAAGTACTCGGTTTTGAAGTGTTGGATAAAGCGGGGCGTTCCGAACGGAGCACCTATTTCGAACCTGGAAAAGCGTTGAAGACACAATATAATGAAAGCCCGGTTCTTAGAGATCTTGCAGGTCCTACTGCACTCGACAACCGGTATATAGTGGAGGATGTCGGGCATGGGCTTGTGCTTTGGAAAAGCATTGCAGAAGCGCTTGATGTCCACACACCGACGATTGATGCAGTTATCCATCTGACTTCACTTATGTTGGAAGTCGACTTCATGCGTGAGGGGACGACACTTGAAAAGATTGGCCTTGATGCCTCGCATGACCTGAACCATCAAGTATAAAAATGACCCCGGTCAGTTGACCGGAGTTCCATTTACTCATCTTTATTGTGAATATGTGTGCGGGTCCCACGGTTTTCGGCAATTTCTTTAGCGCGCCTGACAGCGTCATCCTTATTATCATAAGTGTTGCTGGGCTGTTTTGCCCCTTTGGTCTGTACTTTCCATTCATCGTCTTCATAAAAGACTGAAACATCATTATCTGCAATCTTGCCACCCTGTGAGTTGGGGTCAGGTTTGTGTTGCGTAATTTTTTTATCCTTTAGTTCATCAAGATCTTTTTGTGAAGCGTCTTTATACCATTGTTCCGCCTGCTCGGTTCCGATCGGAATGGCACGTTCCTCATCGTATCCGTCCTTCAACATGGCGTTGATGATGTCGATCGCCTTTTTTCTTTCGAGTTCTTTCAAGTTCTTTAAGGAATCCGGGTAGTCATTCATGGTATAAGGCATTTGAATACCCCCTTTCATCGTGTTCTAGTAAGATTATACCCGGAAATAGGAAAGGTTAAAGGTGATAATATGCTTTTTACATTTGAAGTCGATACACATGAACGTACGGCATTTGTTAATATTGATGCCTTCGTCTTTGAAGCTTTGGAAAAAAGTGGCGTGCGATCAGGGATCATGACGGTCTTCACTCCCCATACGACAGCAGGAATCACAATCAATGAGAATGCGGATCCGGATGTTGTGAAGGATCTTGTATACGGGATAGATCTTACCTTTGACAACAAGCCGGCATATCAGCACTTTGAGGGGAATTCGGATTCCCATATGAAATCGTCGCTGACCGGCGCGAGTGAAACGCTCATAATCGAAAAGGGGGAAGTCCTCTTCGGAACATGGCAGAGCCTGTATTTTGCAGAGTTTGATGGTCCGAGGGCCCGACGGGTCCATATCAAAGTGATTGGTGACTGAGGCATGAAGCGCTCTGGCGAAAAGCGATAATGCAAAGTCTTCAGGTGGCCGATCGATGCTTTTCATATGTATTGCTTAAAATATAGTGGAACGGGTACAGTCCAGTAAATCATTTTATGGAGGTTCATCATGGAAGCGATTAAATCATTATTCTCATTCCTCTTCAAGCTTATTGCTGTATTGATTGTAGCAGGAGTGATTGGTGTAGCAGTATTGGCGTTTTTCCTGAAGCAGGATGTCAAAGAAATAAGGGAATTCACTGAGAGATTGAAGAAAGAGATTGAAGCGGAACCGAATCAAGTATAAAAGCTGGCCTCAAAGGGCCAGCTTTTTCATTTTGTTTGAAGCCATCAATCATTCAACGCCTTGTCGATGACTTCTACATTTTGCCGCATGACGGATTGATAGGTGGCGTCTTTTTCATCACTATCATACAGGACTGAAAGGTTATGGAATTCTAGTGGTTCTATGCCCGTCTCATTTTTTACAGTGTCTGCTATCTTGGAGGTGATGTTCTGTTCATAGAGGATATAAGGCACATCATGCGCTTTGATTTCTTCGACGATCTGCGTCAATTCCTGCTGGGAAAGCTCCTCGTTGTTCAAGCCGGAGATGCCCACCTGATTGAAGTGGTACCTGTTGGCGAGATAGCCGAGGGAGGCGTGGGAAATGTACACTGTATCGCGTTCGGTCTGCTCTGTGACCTCGGTGAACGCATCATGGATCGATTCAAGGTCGTCTTCCAACGCTTCATAGTTGTCCCTGTACAATTCTTCATGATCGGGATTCATTTCGATCAGCTGATCCTGGATGGATTTCGCCATCTCGATCGAAAGTTTCGGGTCGAGCCAGATGTGCGGGTCGCCTGCTTCTTCATGTGCATGCTCATCATGATCATGTTCTGTATGGAGATATGCGGACTCCGGAATGCTGTCTGCGGCTGAGAAGAATTCAGTGTGGTCACCGATTGAGCCTTCGATCTTCTTTGAGACGGGATCGAGCGCTTTGGAAGTGTAGATGAAGAGATCTCCTTCAGCATAGTTCAGGATATCCTTCTGCGTGGGTTCGTAAGTATGGACATCGGCGCCAGTGGGGTAGATGGATTCCACCTGTACTGTATCGCCCCCAATCGATTCGGTGAAGCTTTTTAGGGGGAAGACTGTCGTGTACACAGTCAATTCCTCTGTTTCTTCTTCATTTGCCGAATCTGCCCCACATGCACCAAGCAGCAGCAGGAGGATGGATAAAGCTGTCATCTTATAAGTTTTCATGGTATAGCCCCTCAATATAACGGAATGATTACGATTTATAATTATAGCGTATGATGCAGGGACGGGCAAGCGCAATTGCCCATTTTTTTACGTTCATCGATAAAAGTGTTGAAAAAAATTGAATAAACCTTTAAAATGGTTAAGGCGGTTCAAAAAAGGACAATACTGTCCGAATACCATCGTTTCATCCCGAATGGATGATCAACTGGCCAGTTGAAATGGAGTCCGTGATGTCTTTCAAAAAGGAACCGGGCATGGTATGACTGCAATATCAATGAAATTCAGATGTTCCTCACCATGAATGTGAAATGGAACAGGTAATGAGTAAAGGAGGCGTAACGAATGAGAGTAAATGTAACTTTGGCTTGTACAGACTGCGGAGACCGCAACTACATTACGACAAAGAACAAGAAAAACAATCCTGAGCGTATTGAAATGAAAAAATTCTGTCCAAGAACAAACAACTATACACTGCACCGTGAAACGAAGTAATATTAAGCCGCCCTGTTGGGCGGTTTTTTTATTTTCACTGATCGACAGTGTCCGTTACATGGAGCGGGGCGAAGTATGGTATATTTGATAAAAAGGCTGCAAAGGAGCATTTTCTATGACAACGATTATGGAGGGCAAGGCAGTTGCTGCACATCTTTCCGAAAAGATAAAGAAGGCGCTTAGTGAGTCTGATAAGCATGGCATCAGTCCGAAAGTGGCTTTCGTCAGGGTAGGGGAACGGTCTGATTCGATTTCCTATGAACGGGCGGCGATTAAAAGGTTCGAAAAATTTTCTATTGAGACAGAACAATACCATTTTCCAGATGATGTCTCGGCCCGTTCCTTCCTCAGCAAGTTCAGGGAAATAAATGAAGATTATTCCATCAACGGAATATTGCTGCTGCAACCTCTGCCGGAACACATAGACATGAAGCGAGTCGAGGAATTGATGAATCCAATAAAGGATATCGACGGCATGACGCCATTTAATCTGGGTCAAGTAGTGACGGATGATGAGAATCGTCTGGAACCTTGTACGCCTGCTGGGGTAATGGAGATGCTCGAGTTCTATGACATTCCTCTGAAAGGAAAGGATGTAGTCGTGGTAGGGGCAAGTGAAGTGGTTGGAAAACCATTATCATTGCTGTTTATGAACCGTGATGCGACAGTGACGACATGCAACGCCTATACCAATGATCTGGCTGGAAAGTGCCGCCAGGCGGATATCATTGTCAGTGCTGCCGGTGTCATCAACCTGATCGGGGCAGATCATGTGAAAGAAGGGGCTGTTGTGGTGGATGTCGGCATCAACTTCAATGATGCAGGTAAAATGGTTGGGGACGTGGATTATGACGCAGTACGCGATAAGACCTCCTACATCACGCCGGTACCAGGCGGAGTAGGGGCCATTACGACAACTGTACTCGCCTATCACCTGATGATGGCGACCGATTACCAAAAAGAACCTGTTCTATTTTTGGAACGTTAAAAAGCCGCACCCAGGTGCGGCTTTTTTAATGGTCGAGCATGGTGATGTCGAGGATGTCGATGAAAGAGATGAACACCATTTCATCTTCAGGCGCCAGACGTTGGCCAATCAGCATCAGACTCCATCTATCGACCCGGAGAAGCTGCAGATCGACATGAAAGCGCAACCCATCATAATAATATTCGATGCGCACGTTGCGCTTTTCATGGATGGCTTTTTTCATGGTGTGGTCCATTTCCGCCAGGCGGTCGTCAGATAGTTCGGGGCGGCTTATCTTTGATTGCGCCTCGATCATGGCGTCCACCCGTTCAAACTGTTCCGGCATGGTGGCGAATGGGGCCCACTTGATCATGCCACGCCCTTTTGGAATATTGCTGTCTAGCTGGTCGATGGGCATTTGCCGGTAATCCATAGCGATCCCCTCTTTCCAGTAGAGTTATATACGCCATTATACGAACATACGTTCTGTTTTGCAACTGCGGATAATTTCGTTTAGTGAAAATCAGCAGGTATGCTAATATAAAGGCAAACTGAACCTTAGGGGGAATATGCATGATTGGATACATCGGCACGTATACAAAGGACCATGGCAAGGGTATCTATCAATTTGACCTTGACCTGAAACAAGGTGTATTCGGGGAGATTAGGGAAGCAGCGGAAACACCGAATGCAACATACCTTGACATTCACAAAGACCGTCTGTATGCAGTTAAAAAGGGCAAGGCGAAATCAGGCATCGCAACTTACGATATCAGCGACCCGAATACCGGTGACCTCAACCTGATAGAGGACTGTCTCAGAGAAGGAGCTTCCGCGTGTCATCTGACCTTGACATCAGACCAGAATTATCTTATCGATGCGGTATATCTATCTGGAGAGATCCGTCTGTATCGCGTCGATGAGCGTGGTGTGGTGACAGAACGGCTGGATGTTTTCCAGGTTGAGGGGAATGGCCCCCATGAACGTCAGGACAGTCCGCACTCCCACTTTGTCGTCGAGACTCCGGACCGAAAATATATTGCAGCAGTCGATCTTGGTGCAGATAAGATTGTTACGCTTGAAATCAAAGGTGACCGACTTGTTAAAGTGGCAGAATCAAATGTGGCGGCAGGCAGTGGCCCGAGACACTTGGTGTTCGACAACAATGGCCGCTATGCCTATATCTTTACCGAACTATCGAATGAAGTGATCGTAGCCGCTTATGAAGACGGGAAATTTTCCCCACTAAAGACATATTCGGCACTCCCGGAATCTTTCAGCGGACATTCGCAGGGGGCGGCAATACGGAAACATCCAAACGGAAAGTTCATTTATGTTTCAAACAGAGGGCATGACAGTATCGCTGTGTTTGAAATCATATCTGATGGTGAGGAACTCAAACGCCTCCAGATCGAATCTACCAACGGAGACTGGCCGCGGGACTTCAATATTACCCCTGACGGCAATTTCCTTGTGTGCGCCCATGAACGCTCTCATAATGTAGTGCTGTTCAAGATCACTGAAACAGGCACAATCGTGCGTCAAGAGGGTGAATTAGAGGCTCCGGAAGGCGTTTTTGTAGGGTTTTTATAGATGAATAAAAAATTTTTATGGCCTTTTCTGCTTCTGCTTTTGCTTCTTCTGCTGTTCTTGCCGCTTGCTGATCGGACCAGTGGCTCAGAACGTGTCATCATCGATCACAATAAAAGACAGCTGGTGCATCCGGCCTGTTTCGATCAGGCAGATCTGACGAATTACATCGATGAAGTTTCCTATTCTAGGGCTACAGAGGACCTTGACTACAAGATCAAGGACGAGTGCTCGATGGAAAGGCTCGAGAAGGGTAGAGAGAGTGTAATAAGTAAAATATTAAATGAATGACCATGTTTACTATTCAGAATATTTGTGATATTATTTGATCATACCTTTTTTCCATTCTTTTCAACTATTTGATTTTGAAATTGCCTTTCACAACA
>NZ_JBHMAH010000021.1:0-42403 GCF_042429615.1 Salinicoccus siamensis | reverse complement strand
ACTTTTGTGGCGGTTCCTTTGTTTATCTACATCCTTATGTCATCGTACTCTGGACCGCGTATGGCATGCGGTACATACGGACATGTCGGCTTGATTTTCTTATTGTTCTCTCGGGCCATTGCGACAATTTCATCGACGAGGTCTTTTGCGAGGCCTCTGTTGCGCTGTTCCGGTACTGTATAGGTGCCGGTCACATCATAATAGTCTTCTTCATCTGTATAGATCAGTTCTGCGATGGATTGACCTTCTTCTTCAATATAGAGTTTGCCCGGTTCTTTCTTCATCATATTATCATCCTCCTAGGACAATGCCTTTGTGATCTGCGGCACCACTTGCTTCTTGCGTGATACCACACCTTCCAAAACTGCCGAGTTTTCATCCAGTGAAACATCGAATGCTTTTTCAACGGAACTTGAATTCTCCCCAAGGGCAAGTATCTTCGAGTTGGAGTTGATGATGTCAGTGACGACGAGGACGAACAGACCATAGCCCTCTGACTCGATCTGAGCTCTTATCGCGTCTTCAAGTTCCGTTTTCCTGTCAAACACTTCATCGACATCGACGACGTTCACTTGGGCGATACGTGTGGTGCTTCCTCCCATATCGAAAGATTTCGCATCCCCTGTAATCAACTCCTCAGCTGACTTATCGCTTGTTGAAGCGCCAGCTTTCAGCATTGCCAGGCCGAAGGACTCGATATCGACATCAGCAATCTTCTGGAGTGCTTCTGCTGCCGCTTCATCTTCTTTCGTCGTGGTAGGGGATTTGAATAGCAAAGTATCGGAAATGATGGCCGACAACATGAGTCCAGCCATTTCCCTGGAGATCTCCAGATTATTTTCCTCATATACTTTCTTCAATATCGTTGCAGTGCACCCAACCGGTTCTGCACGGTAGTACAGCGGCCCTTCCGTGTGGAAGTTCGAAATTCTGTGGTGATCGAAAACCTTCACTATTTCAGCTGATTCGATGTTTTCTGCAGATTGCTGGAATTCATTGTGGTCGACCAATATAACGGGGGTGCCCGCTTCAAGCGTCTCCAGATACTCTGGAGACGATACGCCGAATTCATCGAGTGCGTATTGTGTTTCAGGGTTCACTTCGCCAAGGCGGTAACTTTTCACATCATTGTCGAGCTTGGATTCGATATCCGCTGCGACGATGGCGGAAGTGATCGTATCTGTGTCTGGATTTTGATGACCGAATATCTTCGTTTGAGTCATGGTTACATTCTCCTTTAGGTTATGTTCTACTATTCCCATTTTATCACCGGACCATGCATTCATCTAGGGTTCTATTGTGGCACCAAGTGTATTTTTGAAGTGGTCGAGTGCGTAACGGTGCCCTTCCGGATTGAAGGAGGCCACACATGATTCCGGCACGACGATGCCATAACCATGGTTGTAGGCGTCAACCGCCGTGTGCATGATGCAGATGTCTGTGACCAGTCCGGTCAGCGTTACGGTGTTGATGCCCCTTTCCTGAAGCAGCTGATCCAGAGGTGTGCCGGCAAATGCGCTGTAGCGTCGCTTGTCGAGGAAGAATACATCGGGGTCTCCCTTGATGGTCTCATATGCCTCGCGAACGGTGCCGTAGAGTTCGCGTCCCGGCATGCCCTCTATATTGTGCGGCGGGAACAGCCGGGATTCTGGATGGTGCATGTCTTCTTCGTAGTGAAGGTCCATCATAAAGAAGATGGGCGTGCCTTTTTTGTGGGCTTCCCTGATTTTTTCGGCGATGTCCCCTTGGATGGCGCGCCCTGCTTCTCCCGCTGTCAATTTGCCGTCGGGTGCAGCGAAATCATAAGAGTAGTCGATGACCAATAATGCATTTTTCAATTTCATTTCCTCCTTTATGTTGTCGGGTGTAGTGCTGCCTTTATTGTGCCACATTTGGGCGCTTGTATCTAAATAATATATCCATCATCAGAACCAGGGTGATTGCTGCGGCAAAGAAGATGAAGTAGAAGGACCCTTTGCTGGCACTGATGACCGCACCTCCAATGACCGGCCCGACGATACTGCCGAGACTGAACATGATGCCAGCCATCAGATTGCCAGCCGGCAAGTTATATTTGGGTGTGATGTCGGTCATGTAGCTGATGCCAAGCGAATACATGGAACCCACGGCGACACCTGCCAGGATGAACAATATAAGCAGCATGACAAAGGAAGTATTGAACGCTTCCATGGCCAAAAAGAGCAGGATGCCTGTGGCGAGCAGAATGGGCATCAGGCGCCGGCGGCCGATGCGGTCGCCAAGTATGCCGATCGGTACCTGAAGCAGTATGGCACCGAGGCTGAAGGCCGGGAGTATCCAGGTGATGGCCGACAGGCTGAAGCCATTGCGGATGGCGAATACCGGAAAGTTGCTGTTCAAGGATGCCTCGAACACACCAAACAGCATCGGGAACAAAAAGGCGATCCAACTTGTGGCGAGCACATTTTTGAAATTGCGGAATGTATTGAAGACGGTGATCGGGACCCCGGAATCGATTGGTTTTGCGTCTGATGCGTCCCTCAGCAGAAAGATGAGTGGCCAGCCGACCATGGTCAACAGACCCGAGACGATGAACGGGAGCGGCTCCCATACCGTAACAAGTTCACTGATTTTAGGGCCAATCATGAAGCCGAAAGAAAAGAACAGGCCATAGAATGCGACGATGCGGCCGAGTTTATGCTGCGGCGTCGTCTGGGTAAGCCACGTCTGGGTGCTGAAGTGCAGCACGTTATCCCCGATTCCGACAAGGAGCCGGAGCAGGAACCACAGCCAGATGGTCTCAAGCACCGGAAACAGCAGAAGGGAGAGCCCGACTATGATGCCGCCGGTGATGATCATCGGCTTGAATCCATATTTCCTGAGCGGCGCTTCGATGAAAAGAGATGAGAGCAGGACACCTATGTAAAGCCCTGAAGCATGAAGGCCGTTCAGCGTGGCATTCACTTCCTGCTGTTCAAATATGAAAGAAATAAGCGGCAGCAGCATACCTTGTGAAAACCCCGATATCGCGACGATAAATGAAAGTACGATGAAGCGCATCCTGAAACTATCCAATTTCATGTGATCCCTCCAGTCATTTCTGTTTGTATGGAAGTCAGATGTGCTAAAATGAGTATAACTGATTTTAGCACTCCATGGAGGGACGAGACAAAATGTATCAACACGAAGATGACAGTTTCATGCTGCACACTGATCTATATCAAATCAATATGGGCAAGACCTATCTGGAGCAAGGACTTGAGGACCGTACGGCGGTGTTCGACCTGTATTTCCGCAACATGCCATTTGACAATGGCTATGCGGTCTTTGCCGGACTGCAGCGCATCATCAATTTCCTGAGCAACCTGAAATTTACAGAAAGTGATATCGACTATCTGCGCTCCATCGGCTACGAGGAGACTTTCCTAGACTACCTCAAAGATCTGAGGTTCACCGGCAAGGTACGTGCTGTCGAGGAGGGGGAGGTCGTCTTCAGCAACATGCCGCTCGTGCAGGTCGAAGCGCCCATCATAGAGGCTCAGCTTGTCGAAACCGCTTTGCTCAATATCGTCAATTTCCAGACGCTCATTGCCACAAAGGCGAGCCGCATGCGCCAAGTTGTGCCGAATGACACGCTGATGGAATTCGGTACACGCCGAGCCCATGAGTTCGATGCGGCCCTATGGGGTGCACGGGCGGCCGTCATAGGCGGCTTTGATGCCACGAGTAATGTCCGCGCAGCGAAGCTGTTTGGACTGGAAGCGAGCGGCACGCATGCGCATTCCATGGTGCAGGCCTATGGTGACGATTATGAAGCGTTCAAGGCATATGCAGAAACTCATAGGAACTGTGTCTTCCTCGTAGATACGTTCGATACGTTGAAGTCCGGCGTGCCAAATGCCATCCGTGTGGCGAAGGAGTACGGCGATAAGATCAATTTCATCGGTATCCGACTGGATTCCGGGGATATCGCCTATCTGTCAAAAGAAGCCCGTAAGATGCTGGATGAAGCAGGTTTGACGGAAGCCAAGATCATCGTTTCGAACGACCTGGATGAAATGACGATCCTGTCACTGTTATCCCAAGGCGCAAAAGTAGATGGTTGGGGCATAGGCACCAAACTGATAACAGCCTTCGACCAGCCGGCACTCGGAGCAGTCTATAAGCTTGTGGCGGTTGAAAATGAGGCAGGCGAACTCGAAAACAGGATAAAAATTTCAGGGAACCCCGAAAAAGTGACGACGCCCGGCAAGAAGAACGTCTACAGGATCATCAACCGCAATACCGGCATGTCAGAAGGTGAATACATCACCCATTTCGGGGAAGAGATGAAAGAAGATCCGCTGCTGATGTTCCACCCGATCCATACGATGAAGCGCAAGCTGATCCGGTCATATGAGGCGGTGGAACTGATGAGGGATATATTTGTCGACGGGGAATGCGTGTACGAGCAGGAAACGATCGATGAGATCAAAGCCCGGCACGCCGCAAGCCTCGAAGTGTTGTGGGAGGAATATCAACGCTTCTTGAATCCGGAGGAGTATCCGGTCGACTTGTCGAAGGAATTGTGGCAGATAAAACAGGATCTTATAGAAGAAGCAAGCAATAAAAAATTGGAATAAGGAAGTGATGCAAGTGTTGCAGCAGGAAATAATGGAGAAACTTCATGCCAAACCCCAAATAGAACCTGAAAGTGAAGCGCGTGAGATCATTGATTTCATTAAGGAGTATGCGCTGAAGCACCCGTTCATCAAGTCGTTCGTGCTCGGCATCTCAGGCGGCCAGGACTCCACCTTGCTCGGCAGGTTGGCTCAGATGGCCACAGATGAGCTGAATACGGAACGTGAAGGGAAGTATGCCTTCCACGCATTGCGCCTGCCCTATGGAAAGCAGAACGATGAACAGGATGCCATCGATGCACTAAATTTCATCCAGCCGACCTACAGGGCGACAATCGATATAAAACCTGCCGTTGATGCGAGCATCGCCGCCCTGTATGAGGCAGGTTACGAGTTGAGTGATTTCGTCGAAGGCAACGAAAAGGCGAGGGAACGCATGAAGGTCCAGTACGCTGTCGCCGCTAAAACAGGCGGTGTGGTACTTGGCGCCGACCATGCGGCTGAAGCCATAACCGGCTTCTATACAAAGTATGGTGACGGGGCAGCGGATCTGATGCCACTCTATGGCCTGAACAAACGCCAGGGCAAGCAGATCATGAAATACCTGGGTGCCCCGGACCACCTTGTCAATAAAGTGCCGACAGCAGACTTGGAGGATGACCAGCCGATGATCGGGGATGAAGAGGCGCTCGGCGTCACCTATGATGCGATTGATGATTTCCTCGAAGGACGCGAGGTCTCCCCAGAGGACTACAGGACCATCACCGGGTGGTATAAACGGACGCAACATAAACGCGATCTCCCGTATCATAGATATAGCCGACCTGCCTATGACCAGACGGACACCAATTAAAAAACTCAGATCAGAAAGGTAGAATGGAATGATTGCAACGATATCTGAAAACCCCTGGCTGATGGTGCTGGTCATATTCGTCATCAACATCATCTATGTCAGCTTCCTGACGATGCGGACGATTGCGACCTTGAAAGGCTACCGCTATACCGCAGCAAGCTTCAGCATCATGGAAACATTGGTCTATGTCATCGGTCTCGGCCTCGTACTTGAGAATCTTGACCAATTCCAGAATGTCATCGCCTATGCCCTCGGTTTCGGGGCAGGGATCCTTGTCGGACTCAAGATAGAGGAAAAACTGGCACTTGGCTATTTGGTCGTAAATGTCATTACAGCTGAAAAAGACAAGGATCTGCCGACCAACATACGGGACCTGGGTTACGGGGTGACCCACGGCTATCAATACGGCCGCGACGGCCAACGTACGACGATGCAGATATTGACACCGCGCAAATACGAACGGAAACTGATTGCGACCATAAAGGAACTCGATGAAAAGGCGTTCATCATCGCCTATGAACCGAAGAACATCAATGGTGGTTTCTGGACCAAAGGGGTCAGACGTAAACGTCTGAAGAACTACGAACCTGAAAATGTAGAAGAAGTGTTGGAAGAAATCTACGAAGAAAAGGAACTGGAAGATGACAGGGATGCCAAAAAAGAAGAAATTTAGAGTAGAGCGCGATGAATCACCGGCTGATTGCCTGGCGCGCATGCGGGAGGCGGGCTATACTCCTGTCCGCCGCATGGAACAGCCAGTCTTCATCGAGCGGGGAGGCCGACGTGTGGTCGACCATCAGGAGATTGTATTTGAAGGTAAAAGGATTGAAGAATAGACGGGTAAAATGATTTACCCGTCTATTTTTTCGAACGTTTTTAAATTATATATATAAAAAGTTCGTTTTATGAGATATTTTGTTATAATGAGATAGAAATAAATCTAAGGAGTGTTTATATATGATCTCCCGTTATTCGCGAGAAGAGATGTCAAATATCTGGACAGAAGAAAACCGTTTTGAGGCATGGCTTGAAGTTGAGATACTGGCTTCAGAGGCATGGGCGGAGCTCGGTTACATACCAAAGTCGGAAGTACAGGAAATCAGAAAGAATGCAAAGATCGATGTGGAGCGCATCAAAGAAATAGAGATGGAAACACGCCATGATGTCGTCGCATTTACACGTCAAGTATCGGAAACGCTTGGAGAAGAACGCAAGTGGGTACACTATGGCCTGACTTCGACGGATGTGGTCGACACGGCACAGAGTTACCTCATCAAGCAGGCGAACGAGATTATAGAAAAAGATCTTGAAGCTTTCATCGAAGTGCTTGGGGAAAAGGCAAAAGCGCATAAGACGACCTTGATGATGGGACGTACACATGGGGTCCATGCAGAACCGACGACATTCGGCATCAAAATGGCCCTATGGTATATGGAAATGAAGCGTAATCTCGAGCGCTTCAAAAATGTCCGCAAAGAAGTGGAAGTCGGCAAGATGAGCGGGGCGGTGGGCACGTTCGCCAACATACCGCCTGAAGTAGAGAGCTATGTATGTGAACACCTCGGGCTCGGGACAGCTGAAGTCTCTACCCAGACGCTGCAGCGCGATCGTCATGCCTACTATATTGCGACGCTTGGATTGATTGCGACGTCCATCGAGAAGTTTGCGGTAGAGATCCGCGGCTTGCAGAAGACGGAAACACGCGAAGTCGAAGAAGCATTCGCCAAAGGCCAAAAGGGGTCAAGCGCCATGCCGCATAAGCGTAATCCGATCGGCAGCGAGAACGTGACTGGATTGTCCAGGGTGCTCCGCGGCTACATCACCACCGCCTATGAAAACGTACCGCTCTGGCATGAACGTGACATCTCCCATTCATCTGCTGAGCGCATCATGATGCCGGACGTCACCATCGCACTCGACTACATGCTCGGGCGTTTCACGAACATCGTCCGCAACCTGACTGTGTTTGAAGATAACATGAAAGCGAACATCGACAAGACCTTCGGCCTGGTCTACTCCCAGCGCGTCATGCTTACGCTGATCGATAAAGGGCTTGTACGTGAAGAAGCGTATGATCTGGTGCAGCCGAAAGCAATGGAATCATGGGAGACGAAAGTGCCGTTCCGTGAACTTGTCGAAAAGGACGAACGCATCCAGGAATTGTTGTCACCAGAAGAAATCGAGGACTGCTTCGATGAAACACATCACTTAAAACGCGTTGACATCATCTTCAAGAGGGCAGGTTTGGAATAAGCGTGCATTGGATGCCTGAAATATGATAATCTGAAACCAAAAGGGAACAAGGGAGCTTTTCGATGGGTAGATTATTGAAGTTTATGGTGCTGTTTCTGCTGGTTCTACAGGCAGCCGCCTGCGGCAGAGGATTGGAAGAGGCTGAGACTCGACCGCACGAGACTTTCGAGCGCGCCTACGATCCGGCTGAAATCGGTAAGCTTCAAGCAGTGCCGGATATAGCAGTGGTGGACGGCCTGACCTATGTGGACGGCATACTTATTGCCAACAAAGAATATGCCCTGCCTGAAGACTACAATCCTGGACTGCAGCCGGAAGTGATCGAATCCTATAAGCAGATGTTCCGCGACGGGGCTGAGGAAGGGCTTGATTTCATCATGGTCAGCGGATTCAGATCCTACGATTATCAAGTCGGCCTATACAATAGATATGTGGCAAGGGAAGGCAAGGAAGCGGCCGACCGCTACAGTGCCCGGCCGGGGCACTCGGAACATCAGACCGGCCTGACGATAGATGTGGGTTCGGCGGAGAGCACTGCGAACCTGAAGACGGAATTTGGGGAAACGCCCGAATATAAATGGATGAAAGATGTAGCCCACGAGTACGGCTTCATCGTCCGCTACCCTGAAGGGAAGGAAGATATTACAGGGTATATGTACGAACCATGGCATCTGCGCTATGTCGGAGATGAAGCGGAAGCGATATACGAAAGTGGACTGTCCCTTGAAGAATATCTTGGCATCGACTAGAATGACCTGGGCCCTGAAACCCAGGTCATTTTTTTATTCGCAGCTTCTGAAATCATCCATATAGCAGGCCAGGATGCCCGTAAAAATGCTATAATATGTTTATGAATTTTGATGGGAGTTTTGTATATGATGGAAGAGTGCAGACATGTATTCAAACTGGATCCGGCCGAAGAAATCGGGGATGAGGCACTGGCCCGCATCTGTGAATCCAATACAGACGCGATAATCATCGGCGGAACAGATAACATCACTGAAGACAACGTACTCAATCTGATGGCACGTGTCAGACGGTTCGCAGTGCCACTGGCGCTTGAAGTCACCTCTCCTGAAGCCGTCATACCGGGTTTTGACCACTATTTCATTCCAGCGGTATTCAATACGGGGGACATCAAGTGGCAGCATGGCATCATGCTCGATGCATTGGCAGACTATGGGCATCTGCTCGATTATGATGAAGTCTCCCTGTTGCCGTACCTCATCATGAACCCTGACAGTAAAGCGTTCAAGAAAGCACAGGGCAGGGAAATTACGGAAGAGATGCTGCCGCATTACATCAACATGCTGGATAAACTATATCAAGTACCCTACATATATATCGAGTACAGCGGCGTGTACGGAAACCCTGAACTGATGAAGCGCGTGCGTGAAAATACAACCCGTTCCCACATAATATATGGCGGTGGGATATCGACCAGGGGACAGGCAGAAGAAATGGCGGAGCATGCCGATACAATCGTCGTCGGCAACGTCATCTACGATAGTATGAAGAAAGCATTAAAGACAATCATAAAATAAATTGGAGTTTTGGATATGGATCTCAGCTTGATGAATAAGGAACAGAAAAAAGCAATAAAGACTACAGAGGGCCCGCTTCTGATCATGGCCGGGGCAGGAAGCGGCAAGACGCGCGTCCTGACGCACCGCATCGCCTATCTGCTCGGCGAGAAGGAAGTGCCGTCACGCAACATCCTTGCGATCACTTTTACGAATAAGGCAGCGCGCGAAATGAAGGAGCGGGTTGCAGCCCTTGTTGGCGGTGGGGCGGCGAGTATGTGGATATCAACCTTCCACTCCATGTGTGTTCGAATACTAAGGAGCAACATCAACTACATCGGATATGAAAACAGCTTCTCGATCCTGGATCCGACAGATCAGAAATCAGTAATCAAAGATATCCTGAAGCGGCGCAATCTGGATGTCAAGCAACACAACCCGAGAAACATCATCGGCTACATATCAGACAAGAAGAATCAACTCATCAAACCGGACCAGGCAATCAGTGAAGCGGCTTCCTATCCGGATACCCTCTATAGTGAAATGTACAGCGACTACCAGCGCATCCTCTACCGCAATAGTGCACTTGATTTTGATGATCTGATAATGCTGACGATAGAACTATTCGATAAGGAACCGAAAGTGCTTGAACATTACCAGAACCGCTTCCAATATATACATGTAGATGAGTATCAGGATACAAACCACGCCCAATACCGGCTCATCAATCAACTGGCCAAAAAATACCGCAATATATGCGTCGTCGGGGATTCCGACCAGTCGATCTATAAATTCCGCGGCGCGGATATTACAAATATCCTCAACTTCGAGGATGATTATCCGGAAGCGACCGTCATAACACTCGAGCAGAACTACCGCTCAAGCAAGAACATACTGGACGCTGCGAATGCAGTCATAGAAAACAACACAGAACGGAAACCCAAAGCCCTGCGCACTGCGAGGGACGGCGGGCCGAAGCTGCAGCTCATGGTATCGGACTCGGAACGTGGTGAGGCGGAAACGATCATCGGCAACATCCAATCACTCTCAGACGAGCATTCCTACAGCGATATGGCCGTTCTGTATCGGACCAACGCCCAATCACGTGCCATAGAGGATGCCTTGGTCAAATCGAACATCCCCTACAAGATGGTGGGCGGGATGAAATTCTACGACCGTAAGGAAATCAAGGATCTCATGAGTTATCTGAAGGTGATATTGAATCCGAATGATGACATCAGTTTCGAGCGCATCGTCAACACACCAAAGCGTGGCCTTGGGCCGAAGACGATCGATAAGCTGAAGGCCCATGGCCAGAACACGGGCATCAGTATATTTGAAGCAATCAAGGAATCCGATTTCATCGGTATACCGAAGACAGCGGTCGTCAAACTCATGGGGCTTGTCGATTTGCTGGAGGGCCTGAAGCACAAATCGCGCTTCCTGACGATCACGGAACTTGTGGACGAAGTCTTAAAGCATAGTGGCTACAGGAAGATGCTTGAAGGGGAGAAGTCGATTGAAGCGACAAGCCGGCTTGAGAACTTGGAAGAGTTTAAGACGGTCACCATGGAGTTCGATCGGGACAATGAAATATCCGACGAATTGCTCTTTACTTTCCTGAGTGATATGGCGCTCGTATCGGATCAGGACAGTGTGGAAGATGACTCGGGTGTGACGCTTATGACGATGCACGCCTCAAAAGGCCTGGAATTCAAAGTCGTCTTCGTAGTCGGACTGGAAGAAGGCATATTCCCATCGAGGCGGGTGGCCTATGATGATAGGGAACTCGAAGAGGAACGGAGGCTCATGTATGTTGCATTGACCCGGGCCGAAGATCGGCTATTCCTCTCACGTGCCAACAGCCGGATGATCTTCGGCAAGACGGAGTCGAATATCCAGAGCCGTTTCCTCTCTGAAATACCTGAGACGCTTGTGGAGGGGAAGGAAGCTGTTGGAGGTTCTGCTTCTGATGGCATGAAGAAAAGGAGCGGGAAGCCTAAAAGGAGCCGCGTGCTTACAAACAACAGTGGGGTCACTTTTTCAATTGGGGATAAAGTGGAACATAAAAAATTCGGTGACGGCATCATTTCCGGCATCAAAGGTGAAGGGGATAGCCAGGAGCTTGATATCGTATTTACGAAAGCGGGAGTCAAACGTCTGCTCGCCAACTTTGCACCGATAGAGAAGAAGGAGTAGGTTGATTCATGGAAGAAAAAATTAAAGCACTGCAGGATAAGCTCAACCGCTATAACTATGAATACCACGTTCTGGATGCCCCTTCTGTTCCGGATAGTGAATACGACAAACTGCTGCATGAGCTCATTGAACTTGAAGCGGCATATCCTGAATTCAAAACGGATACTTCACCGACGGTAAGGGTCGGCGGTGCCGTACTCGACCGTTTCAGGAAAGTCCAGCATGATACGCCGATGCTGAGCCTGGGCAATGCTTTCGATGAAGACAGCCTGCGCGCTTTCGATAAAAGGGTCAGGGAGGCTGTAGGGGAAGTCGAATATATGTGCGAACTGAAGATAGACGGCCTGGCCGTCTCCCTGAAATATGAAGATGGCAAATTCGTCCAGGGCGCAACGCGCGGAGACGGGACGGTCGGCGAGGATATCACGGCCAACCTCAGGACGATCCGGGCAATCCCCCTGGAACTGACCTCATCGTTATCCTTTGAAGTGCGCGGCGAAGCCTATATGCCCAAACCAGCTTTCGAAAAATTGAATGAAGCACGAGAAGCGAAAGGAGAAGCTCTTTTCCAGAACCCGAGGAATGCAGCTGCCGGTTCTTTGCGGCAACTCGATCCGAAACTTGCAGGCAAACGGAATTTATCGATCTTCCTCTATAGTGTAAATGATTTGAGTGGGCTTTCGGCAAAGACCCAGGATGAGGCGCTGAAGCGGCTCGATGGGGAAGGGTTCAAAACAAACCGTGAACGTCGCCTTGTCGATGATATCGAAGGGGTCCTCGATTATGTGGGGTACTGGTCGAACCGGCGCAACGATCTTGATTATGATATAGACGGCATAGTAATCAAGGTCAATGCACTCAATGCACAGGAACAGCTTGGGTTCACCGCAAAATCACCGCGCTGGGCAATCGCATATAAATTTCCTGCTGAAGAAGTCGTGACGGACCTACTCGACATCGAGCTGACCGTCGGCCGTACCGGTGCGATTACACCGACTGCGCTATTGAAGCCGGTGAAAGTGGCGGGGACGACCGTCGCCCGTGCCTCACTCCATAACCATGAACTCATTGAACAGAAGGACATCCGCATCAACGATAAAGTGATCATAAGGAAAGCAGGTGACATCATCCCGGAAGTCGTGCGGCCGATACTGGAGGAACGTACAGACCAGAAAGTCTATAAAGCACCGACAGAATGTCCAGGGTGTGGCCATGAAACAGTCAAGCTGGAAGATGAAGTGGCCATTCGCTGCATCAACCCTGGATGTCCGGCACAGCTCGTTGAAGGAATGATCCATTTCGTCTCGCGCACTGCCATGAATATCGACGGACTTGGGGAGAAAGTCGTCAAACAGCTGTTTGATGCCGGCTTGATCAATGATGTTGGCGATATTTATGCGCTCACCCGTGAAGATCTGCTTCCTCTAGAGCGCATGGGAGAGAAAAAGACTACGAATTTGCTTGAAGCGATCGAAGCATCCAAAGCCAATCCGCTCAGAAAGCTACTCGTCGGACTTGGCATACGGTTTGTCGGGGCAAAGGCTTCAGAACTCATCGCACAGGAATTCGGTACGATGGATGAAATCATGGCGCAGCCGAAGGAACGGCTTGTCGAGGTTCCAGAAATCGGTGAGAAGATTGCAGATTCGATAGTGACCTATACCCATCATCCCGATTTTCGGGCACTGGTCGATAAACTGAAGCACTACTCAGTGAATATGACGGAAGAAGTGCAGGAAGCAGCGAGTAATGCATTTGAAGGCATGACCTTCGTCCTGACCGGTAAACTCGAGCAGTTGACCCGAAATGAAGCCAAAGCACTCATTGAGGATGCTGGAGGCAAGGTGGCAGGCAGCGTATCCCAAAAAACGGATGTGGTTGTCGCCGGAGAAGAGGCGGGAAGCAAACTTGAAACAGCGCAATCGCTTGGTGTAAGCGTATGGGATGAAGCGGAATTTTTAGAGAAAACGGGGCGACAGTCATGATGAAGAAGAATCTTTTTGCCATTTTTGCCTTGTCGCTTATACTCACGGCATGTGGGAGTGAGGAAGAGGTTTCAGAGAATGAGAAGGAGCGTAAATCAGAAGAAGTCAATACGGCCCCTGTCGAAAAACAGGAAGAAACTGTGACTGAAGGGGCTTCGGATACAGTCCATTACCGGACTGTAATTCCCTACGAGATATCTCCGACAAGAGGACTGACGAGTGCCAATATGCCATCTTCCTATGACATCGAAACATTTGAAAAGGGATTGTTCGAACTGAGCAAGGATGTTTTCCCGACAAAAGAATATGCATTCCGGGAAGGCCAGATATTTACAGAAGAAATGGTGAAAGGCTATCTCGGCCGGCGCTATACCCAAGACGAGATAGCAGCGATGAGCGAGGAGGAGAAATCCCAGAATAATGCATTCAGCAATCTGGGGTTGAATCCCTCTGCAGAAGGCGAGACAGATCCGGAAGCCATTGCACAAAACGCCCCGATCTATCTGTCGCACATATTGGAGCAGAATTATATGAGTGGTGAGGGCGATGAACTGGCTCTAAACGGCATGACCATCGGCCTCGCGATGAATAGTGAATACCATTACCAGAAAGAAGAGCATGGACAGGTCTTCACTGAAGAGTTGGATAAGGCGACCGTCCAGCAGCAGGGCGAAAAGATGGCTGCAGAAATCCTTGAGAGGATCCGGGCGAATGAGGACTACAAAGATCTGGAAATTGTCTTTGCGATCTTCATACAATCAAAGGAAGATTCGATCACCCCTGGAAATTTCGTATCCACAGGCACAGCGGCGCCGGGGGAAGATAAAATAGGAGGTTTCAAGGAAGTCGATGAAAAATATATGCTGTTGCCTTCCGGCGAAGCCGGCGCCATCAGCGAAGAGGTCAACAGTGACTATAAAAACTTCAACCGCAAACTTGAGTCCTATTTCGACAGTTTCACAACTTCCATCGGCGAAGGGTACTTCAAAGATGGAAAGGTTGAACATATTTCCATCGAAATTCCACTCGACTACAGCAGCCGGGGGGAAGTGATCGGACTGACCCAATATGTAAGTACACTCGCAGAAGAGCATTTCAGGGATATAGAAGTGGAGATATCGATTAAAGATAAGAATAAGGCATATGCACTGATTACAAAAAATGCAGAAAACACCGTAGAAGTCCATATATATGAATAAAAAGATCCTCAGTCCAGAAAGGACTGAGGATCTTTGATGATATATCCTGTTTATCTGTTGTTTTTCAGGATGTCGGTTGTTTCGTCGAATTCGGCTTCCATTTCCTTCGTTATACCAGTGCCTCTAGTCATTTTACTTACTATGACGGCGGCAAGTGTAGATACGATGACGCCAGGTATGATTTCATAAAGGCCTGTACCGAAAGTGCCTGCTGCAATCCAGATGATGACGGTCGCAGCCCCTGCAATGATGGAAGATACAGCGCCGGAACGCGTAAGACCTTTCCAATGGAGGGACAGGACGACCAGTGGTCCGAATGCAGCACCGAATCCGGCCCAAGCGTTAGCTACGATGTTAAGGATCACGGATTCGTCATCCCATGCGATGATGATCGCTACGACTGCAACGAGGATGACGGATAGACGTCCCAGTAGGACGAAGTGCTGATCCAGCTCTTCTTTTGTCTTAGATTCGTTCGATAGCGTCTTCCTTCTCATTATCTTATAGAAATCTTGGACAAGCGAGCTCGAAGTGACCAGCAGTTGGGACGAAATGGTGCTCATGATCGCCGCCAATATGGCTGCCAGGAAGAAACCACCGATAAGAGGGTGGAACAGCACTTGGCTCATCAGTATCAGAATGGTCTCGGGATCGGATACAGAGTTTGCTGTTGCGTCGGTGAACGCAATACCAAGCAGACCTGTTATGGTCGCCCCAAGTAGCGAGATGCCCATCCAGACGATGCCGATGCGACGCGCCTTAGGCACTATCTTGTGTGACTTGATGGACATGAAGCGCACAATGATGTGCGGTTGGCCGAAGTACCCAAAGCCCCAAGCGAGGTTGCTCAAGATGGTTATGAGTGAGACGCCACCGACAAATGACAAGTAGTTGATGTCAGCTGCGTTGCCAAGCTCCTCAATCTTGACGAATGGTTCGATGCCCTGACCCGTCAAATTCAGCCAAGCGACGATCGGAATCAAGAATATTGCGATAAACATGATCGTCCCCTGGAAGAAGTCGGTCAGACTGACTGCCAGGTAGCCACCGAAGAATGTGTAGATGACGACAACACTGGCTGTAACGAACAGTCCCCAGTGGTAGGGAACGTTGAAGGCGCTCTCGAAGAGTTTACCTCCGGATACCATTCCACTTGCAGTATAGACTGCAAAGAATATTACGATGACGACGCCTGAAACAATTTTCAGTATGTGCTGGTCGTCCTTAAAACGATTTTCAAAAAAGTCCGGAAGTGTAATGGAATCATTGGACACTTCAGAATAGACGCGGAGCCGTGGTGCGACAACCCAATAGTTGACATAGGCCCCTATGGTCAGACCGATGGCGATCCAAAGACTGGAAAGCCCGACGCTGTACATGCTGCCAGGCAGCCCCATCAGCATCCATCCGCTCATATCGGATGCCCCTGCCGATAACGCAGTTACCCAAGGGCCGATATTACGGCCACCGAGCATGTAACCGCTAAGATTGGATGTCGATTGCTTGTATGCATAGAATCCGATAATGATGAGGATCAAGAAGTAGAGACCCATCATTATGTACTCCTGCAATCCAGCTGTAAATGTGAATTGTGCTGAATTCAGTATCATATTTTATCTCCTCCCCCTTTGATACGATACAAAACCTAAAACGCCATTGCAAACAGTTTTCATGGATTTCCAATCCAAAACAAAGCAAAAACCTTGACGCTATAGGCCTGTAGTAAGTATAAAATTACACAGTTTTATTATACTATAAAGAACATTCATTAAAAGGAAAATTTAGAAAATAAAGAAAACTATTTTACACTTTTAGGGTCAAATCACCATAAATGTTGATTGAATGGATTTCTACAATGATTTTTGTTAAAATTTAAATGTTGTTTATAAAGAAATGGAGGGAACATAATGTCCGAAATAAATGTGGATACAGTAAAACACGTTGCGAATCTCGCACGTATCGAAATGCAGGATGAAAAAGCTGCAGAAGCCCTCACGGAGGAATTGAGTAAAATCGTCGACTACGCCCATCTTCTTGATGAAGTGGATTTGAGTTCGGCGGAACCGATGTTCCACGCTTTGGACTTGACGAATATATTGCGCGAAGACGTTGCAGGAGAGCCTTTGTCCCAGGAGGAAGCGATGCGCAATGCAAAATCAGTTGAAGATGGCCAATTTAAAGTGCCAAAAATGTTGTAAGGAGGACTAAAGTGAATATATACGAATTGACGGTAGAAGAACTGTATGGAAAAATCCAGGCCAAGGAAATCAAACCTTCTGAAGTTGTGAAGGCATTGTTTGACAGGATTGAAGCTTCCGATGACACAATCGGCTCTTTTTTATTTGTAAACAAAGAAGAGGCAATGGCGCAAGCTGAAAAACTGGATCAGCTGCAGCAGGAAGATAAGATGACGGGAGCACTTTTCGGGGTGCCGATGGGAATCAAAGACAATATCTGTACAAAAGATATATTGACCACATGTGCAAGCCGCATGCTTGAAGACTTCACCCCGGTCTATGATGCGACAGTCATGGAAAAGTTGAATGAGGATAATGCCGTACTCATGGGCAAACAGAATATGGATGAGTTTGCGATGGGGGGGTCCACTGAAAATTCCTACTTCAAAATTACACGCAATCCCTGGGACCAAAAGGCAGTGCCTGGCGGCTCATCAGGCGGTTCGGCCGCTGCTGTGGCAGCAGGTTTCGTACCGTTCTCCCTAGGGTCTGATACGGGTGGTTCCGTCAGGCAGCCAGCCGCATTCTGTGGTGTCGTCGGCATGAAGCCAACCTACGGACGGGTGTCCCGTTACGGCTTGGTGGCCTTTGCCTCTTCACTCGATCAGATTGGACCCATTACGAGAAATGTGCGCGACAATGCAAAGATACTGGCGCACATTTCAGGTTCCCATACAAAAGATGCGACGAGTGCGCCGAATATGGATAATGATTTCCTGGAAGGTATAGACAAGGATATCAGCGGCATGAAGATAGCAGTACCGAAGGAATTCATGGAGAGTGTCGATTCCGAGGTTTCTGATTCTGTGAAGAAAGCGGTGGAGACGTTCAAATCCATGGGCGCGACTGTTGAAGAAGTGTCGATCCCGCATACGAAATATGTAGTCAGTGCATACTATCTTATTGCTTCAAGTGAAGCGAGCTCAAACTTGGCGCGTTTTGACGGAATCCGATATGGCTACAAGGCTGAAGGTGCCGAAACGTTGGAGGAGCACTATAAGAAAACCCGTGCAGAAGGCTTCGGAGATGAAGTTAAAAGACGCATCCTGCTCGGTACATTCGTATTAAGCTCCGGCCATTATGATCAGCACTATATCCGTGCCCAGAAACTAAGGAGCATCATAGAAGATGAGATGAAGGGCATATTCAAAAACTATGATCTGATCATCGGACCTACAACACCGACTGCAGCCTATGACCTCGGGGAGAAGGCAGATAATCAGCTGAAGATGTATAAAGATGACATCTTGACTGTCCCCGCCAACCTTACAGGAATGCCTGCCCTGTCGATTCCATCTGGTCTCGCCAGCTCCGGCCGTCCTCTCGGCCTGCAGCTCATCGGAGATCATTTTGATGAAAAGAAAATATATAATGCAGCATATAAATTCGAGACGCAGTACAATCTCCATGAAGAATTGAAGCAGCTGCAGATGGAGGTGCAATAATGCATTTTGAAACAGTCATCGGACTTGAAGTCCACGTAGAGCTCAAAACGAATACGAAGATGTTCTCAGATGCACCAGCGCATTTCGGCGCTGAACCCAACACCAACTTGAGCGTCATCGACCTGGCCTATCCAGGCACGCTGCCTGTGCCGAACAAGCAGGCTGTTGATTTCGGCATGAAAGCAGCGATGGCACTCAATATGGATATTGCGGACGTCACAAAATTCGACCGGAAGAACTATTTTTATCCGGACAATCCGAAAGCTTATCAGATTTCCCAGTTCGACAAGCCAATTGGCGAAAATGGTTGGATAGACATAGAAGTCGGCGGGGAAACCCGGCGTATCGGCATCACGCGTCTCCACCTGGAGGAAGATGCCGGCAAGTCGACCCATAGAGACGACCATTCCCTGGTAGACCTCAACCGTCAAGGGACGCCGCTCGTCGAAATCGTTTCCGAGCCGGACATCAGGACGCCGGAAGAAGCTTATGCCTACCTTGAAAAACTGAAGGCCATCATCCAATATACAGGAGTTTCCGACTGCAAAATGGAGGAAGGATCGCTCAGATGTGATGCCAACCTCTCGCTTCGGCCATACGGACAGGAAGCGTTCGGCACCAAGACAGAGCTCAAGAATCTGAACTCCTTCAGCTTTGTCAGAAAAGGGCTGGAATTTGAAGAGAAACGCCAAGAAAAGGTTTTGATGAAAGGCGGAGAAATCGCCCAGGAGACGCGTCGTTTTGATGAGAAGACAGGTGAAACCCTGCTTATGCGCGTAAAAGAGGGGTCAGATGACTATAGATACTTCCCTGAACCCGATCTGGTGCAGATCCGCATCGATCAGGAGTGGAAAGATGAAATCAAGGCGCAGATTCCACTTCTGCCGGACGCACTTAAAGAGAAGTACGTTGAAGAATATGGCCTGCCGGCATACGATGCACATGTACTCACTCTGAAAAAAGAGACATCGGACTTCTTTAATGCAATGGTGGAAACCCATGGGTCGGATGTCAAACAGGCATCCAATTGGCTGATGGGAGGCGTCAACGAATACCTCAACAAACAGCAGATGGAATTGTCCGAGACAAAACTGACTCCTGAAAATCTATCGGGTATGATCAAATTGATTGAAGAGGGCACCATTTCAAGTAAACAGGCTAAAAAAGTATTTAATGTGCTTGTCGAAAAGGGTGGAGAGGCCAGGAAAGTCGTTAAAGACCTTGGCATGGAACAGATCTCAGACCCTAAAATACTTGGTGATATGGTGACCGCTGTACTCGATCAGAATCCACAATCGATAGAAGATTATAAGAACGGCAAGGACCGGGCAACCGGTTTCCTGATCGGCCAGATCATGAAACAGTCAAAAGGACAGGCGAACCCGCAGAAGGTCAATGAGATACTTCTTGAAGAAATCAATAAGAGATAACAGTCGACAGCGCTCGAGTGGCCGATCCACTCGGGCGTTTTTTGACTGTGATCCCCTACAAAATGGATGCCTTTGATTCGTCTATGCATTATAGGGACCATATATGGTATTCTGATATAGATATATTAAAAATTTAGTCATTAGATTGATGAGTAATGACTGGTATTATGAATGACATATTTGGGAATGATCATAAATGGATAAAAACATTGATTATATTAAAATAACAGAACATTATGTGGAGGCTTCACTCCGGATACTCAACTATTTGAAGTCGAGTGTCAAAGAAATCCATCACATCGGTTCGACGAGCGACGTGTATATGGACATGGCTGGTGACATTGATGTGCTCGTCCTGCTGAAGAATGGGAAAGGATATGCGTTGGCTGAGGCAATTGCAGAAGAAGGCTTCACGCCCGTAAGCGACCTTCCTGAAATTTTTTCTGAAGAAGTCGTACTTGAACATGAACATGGGGATCACAAGGTGAAGTTTATCCTGATGCATCACACATCCGATAAGAAAGATGCGATCCTTCATTGCAAGAAGGCGATTGGGGAGAATGAGAAGCATAGAAGGCGATTCAGGCAATTGAAGACAGCATTGAGCAATCAAAAAATCACTGGCGCAGAATATGAACAGGAGAAAGCGCTGCTTTTTGATGACATACTGAATGAACAAGAGGAATTGGATAATGTATAGGATGGTATTCATCGGCAACTGCATCCTGATCCTACTGATGATCCTCGTATCCACGACCGGTAATATCGGGCTCACACGGGTGCTGCAGGTCATCGTTTTCATACTCAGCGTCTATCTATTTTATGGCTACACTAAAAGCAGCAGTGGGAGGAGAAAATGAAAACAGCCAGAATCATATATAACCCGACCTCAGGCAGGGAAATATTCAAAAAATCATTGTCTGAAGTCCTGGAACGGTTCGAAGTCAATGGCTACATAACAAGTACGCATGCCACAACACAAGCTGGAGACGCGACCCTCGCAGCGCGAAAAGCATGTGAAATTAATTTTGACCTCATTATTGCCGCAGGGGGTGACGGGACTGTCAATGAAGTGGTGAACGGTATGGCTGAATTCGATCAGCGTCCGGCACTTGGCATCATCCCCATGGGTACAGTCAACGACTTCGCCAATGCACTCCATATCCCTGCAGATCTGATGGAAGCTGTCGATACCATCATCCATGGACGGGGGGCACGCATCGATATAGGACTGATGAACAGCAAATACTTCATCAATATCGCAGGCGGCGGTAAAATCACTGAAGTGTCCTACGAGGCGCCAAGTAAATTGAAGGCCATCATCGGACCGCTTGCCTATTATGTAAAGGGGATTGAGATGCTACCTCAGATCAGAAGCAGTAACGTCAGAATCGAATATGACGACAATGTATTCGAAGGCAAAGTCATGCTGTTCCTTTTAGGATTGACGAATTCAATCGGCGGATTCGATAAACTTGTTGCTGATGCCAAGTTGAATGACGGGAAATTCACCCTCATCATAGTCGAGGAGGCAAGCCTGACTGAGATCGGGCACATCATGACGCTTGCGACGAGGGGGGAGCACCTCAAGCATCCTAAAGTACATCTGTTCAAAGCTGAGGAAATCGACATTTCCTCATTTGAGGAAGTGCAGCTCAATCTGGACGGTGAATTTGGAGGGATTTTACCCGCGCACTTCACCAATCTGAAGCAGCACCTTGAAATCAGGATGCCTGAGGCATTCTATCTGGAGAATATTGCAGAAACCGAATAATTCGCTGTTCTATGGTTTTAAAGGCTGATAAAAGGTAATGGATGGCTTAAGTGCATAATCGATATGTACATCCATCAAAGAAGGGGGCTCACCCTATGTTCGGCTTAACAGATCTTATAGCCCTCGTAATATCGGGTTTCATCATACTGCCAGTGGTGGTGGCCCTAAGGGAGACGGAGTACGTCCTGGCCGGTTTTCTGTTTGGGGCCAAAAACAGCAGGTTGACTCTGGGGTCCGGTCCTCGGCTTTTTAAGGTTGGCATACTGGATGTACGGAAACACTATCATCTCTACAGCTGGTTTTCCTACGATGAATTGAAGAACCAGAGCCGGGTAGCCTATGTGCTGGTCTACGCCAGCCCAATTCTTGTCAATGTCGTGATCGGGCTGACGATCAACGCATTACTTGCAAATGGCTATTTGGCAGAACAGGCGACTTTCTGGAACAGGTTCATCTTCTATATATTCTATTTCATCCTGTTCGATACAGTACCCATGAAGACAATCAATGGCATGCCGAACAACGGTATGCTGATATATGAGATGCTTAGATTCGGTAAACGGACGGATCATAATAAAGAACCATTCATCCCTTCAACGTCCGTAGTCGAAAATGA
This sequence comes from Salinicoccus siamensis, assembly GCF_042429615.1. Classification (GTDB taxonomy): domain Bacteria; phylum Bacillota; class Bacilli; order Staphylococcales; family Salinicoccaceae; genus Salinicoccus; species Salinicoccus siamensis. The sequence goes on along the minus strand of NZ_JBHMAH010000021.1, from coordinate 20,291 downwards.
ATACCAGGAAGAGATGCAGCAGTTGGAAGAAGAAGTGGAGAAGGCAGAAGAAATGCAGGAACAGGCAGAGGAGGAAAAACGAGAAGCCAGACAGAAAAAAACGGAAGGAAGAGAAGAAGAAGGAAGAAGCGGAAGAAGAAAAGCAGGAAGAGGAAGAGAAGAAGGAAAAGGCCCGGAAAAAGCAACGGAAAGAAGAAAAAGAACGGAAGAAAGCTGAGTGCTTGGCACTCAGCTTTCTTTATTTACCTTATCCATCGTATTCAGGGTCCCTATGGGAAGGGTAGAGGCTTAGACCACCATCCGCCACTATCGTCTGGCCGGTGATATATACGGATTGCTCGGACGCCATGAAGGCGGCGATGTTGGAAATGTGTTCAGGTTCACCGACATAGCCCATCGGTACAAAATCATCGGCGCCCTCCTTTTCTTCAGGGGTCGAGAAGAACTCTTCATTTATAGGTGTGTTGATGCTGCCCGGGGCGATATTATTGATCCTGATGCCAAGCCGTGAATATTCAAGCGCCAACGACTGCGTAAGCAGCTTGACCCCGCCCTTACTCGCTGTATAATGCGCAAAATGGGGCCATGGGATAATTTCATGAACGCTTGATACATTGATGATCGTCCCTTTTTTTCCTGTGTCGAGGAAATGTTTCAAGGCCTCGCGTGAACCGATGAATGTGCCGCGCAGATTGGTGTTGATGACCTTATCGAATTCATCGACCGACAATTCGTGGCTTTTGACATCTTTTTGGATGCCGGCGTTATTGACGAGTACGTCGATGCCGCCGAATTTTTTGATGGTATCATCAATCAGATTGATGATATCCTGTTCTTCTGTGACATCACATTGCATTGTTGCAACGCGAGATTCTTCATTGCCGTTCAGTGATTCCACCAACCTTTGGGATTCTTCGCTGCCACTATGGTAGCTGAACATGACATTCATTCCTTCTTCGTGGTACCTCTTTACAATCGATTTGCCGATACCGCTCGAACCGCCTGTCACAACTGCAGTCTTTCCTGCCAAATCTTTATACATGCATGCATTCCTCCTGATCATTTACTTTATCGTTTACTTAATATGTATACCCAATTTTGCTCCCCCCAAGCCTAAGTGCAGATGATTTGATATAATGACAGCAATAAGATTTGAAGAGGTGTCCGATGAAACTAACAATTTTTGCAACGAGTGATGTGCATGGTGCGATATATCCGCACGATTACTTTAATGACATATATAAGTCCAAAAGTCTGCTGCATCTGAAATCTTTCATGGATGCTCATCGTTTAAAGCATCCGGATGATATCGTAATGACTGTCGATAATGGGGACTTCCTCCAAGGGGATGTATGGAATGATTATGACTACCGGCATAGTGATGACCCGCTCCTCGCCATTGAAGTGATGAATGACATATATGATGTAATCGGCCTTGGCAACCATGAATTCAACTTCGGCCTCGATTACCTCCTTAAAGCCTATCGTCAGGTTGAGGCGGAGATCGTCAATGCAAATGTCGACTTCCATCAACACGCGCTCGGTGATATTATAAAAAGATATGTCATCATAGACAAACAGACGCCAGAAGGATTGCTCAGGATCGGCTTTTTGAATGTAGTGCCCACCCAGATCATGAAATGGGACGCATTCCACCTTGAAGGTAGGGTGGAGGTCGAGGATATGAATAGGACGGTAAAGCATACTGCCAGAGAGATGAAGGAGGCGGGTGCCGATATCGTCATTCTGATGTCCCACTCCGGCATGAGCAAGGATCCTGACCATATCAGGCTCTATGGTGAGAACCAGACATTCCTCATGACTATGGTGAAAGATGTGGATGGCATCATCTTCGGGCACACCCACGAATTCTTTCCAGACCGAAACTTCGAAGCGCGGATTGATGCGATTGATTTCAAGCGTGGTGCCGTCAACGGGAAACCGATGGTGCAGCCGGGTGTTTCAGCGAGCCACTTAGGGTGCATTGAGTTCGACCTGGGGGTAGATGATGATGGGGCTTTTGAAATCAAGAATTCGAGGGCACATCTGATTGAATCCGAAAGCCTCACTCCAACTAGGGAGACGTTATCAAAATATGAAGCTTCCCATAGGAAGGTACTGGATTATCTTTCCGAACCGATTGGCCATATAGATGAAACGTGGCATACCTATTTCTCCCGCATCATTCCTTCCAAAGCAGTCCAAGCCGTAGCGGAAGCCAGCAAGGCATACGCCGAAACACTCATCAGTCGCGGCGACCTGGAACGGTTACCGGTGCTCGGCTTCAATGCTGTCACGAAAGCCGGCAGGGATGGACCGCATGACTTCACAGTCTTGGCGGGAGGGGAACTTACCCTCAGTGCAGCGATTGACCTCTATAAACATACAAACTCGATGGTCATCATCAAGATAGATGGAGGTATTCTCAAGGAATGGCTGGAGTGGAGCGCCTCCCAGTTCAATCAGGCAAATGAAAATGAAGATCTGCTGAAAGCCAATAGTTCCAAAAACGGTTTTCCAAGCTATAACTTCGATACATTCTTCGATCTGGAGTATACATTCGACATCTCGCGCTCGGCGCGCTACAGTGGAACGGCGAAGAAAATCAATGATAGTGAACGTGTCACCGAAATGAAATACCAGGGCAGGGACATAAAACCGGGGGATTCCTTCATTGTTCCGGCAAACAACTACAGGGTAGCCTATACCCCGTTCCTGAGAGACGCCGAAATACTCCATGAATCACAAAGGACCGTACGGGATATCGTCATCGAATATATGAGGACGAATCCACATTTTGACCATAAGAGACCGATGACCATCATCCCGGGCGGCACGTATATGTTCAAGACCGCCTCACATGCAAAAGCATATGTGGATGAACAAGCAGTCAGGCATACCGAAGAACTTGGCAACGGGTTCAGCTGGTATGAAATTGACTTAAAGGAGGATAAGCATGGCACAAGTGGCAAAGAATGAGCGATTCACCGCAACAGTCGAAGATTATACGCACGAGGGCATGGGTGTGGTGAAGATAGAAGGCTATCCAATTTTTATCCCGGATGTGCTGAAAGGTGAGGAGATAGATTTTAAAGTGGTGAAGGCCAACCGTAAATTCGGTTTCGGCAAGACACTTGAGGTCAAGGAGGCGTCAAACAACCGAATCAATCCGCCATGCCCCTATTACTTCCAATGCGGCGGATGCCAGATACAGACACTCGATTATCTTGAGCAGCAACATTTCAAGACAACTACCGTCGACAAGGCGATCAACCGCATGGGAAAACTCGACCTCAAGATAGAATCCATCATAGGTGCCGAGCCCCCATTCAATTACCGCAACAAGTCACAGATACCCGTGCAATTCAATGACGGCAAAGTTGAAATGGGATTCTACCGTCCGCGTAGCCATGACATCATTGATATAGATGACTGCCTCATCCAAAAGGACATCCATAATGAACTGATGGTATTCATCAGGGATGAATTCAACAAAGCAAGGATATCAGTCTATGATGAAGCATTGCACCAAGGCCTGGTTCGGCACGTCATCATCCGCTCAAACCACGACGACAGCGAAGTGCAGGTGGCCTTCGTCACGAACGGCAAGAAAAACCTCTTCGGCCCGGTCATTGAAGCAATCACAAAACAATTCCCGATGGTGACAAGCATCGTCCAGAACATCAATGACAAGAAGACGAATGTCATTTTCGGAGATGAAACCATAACATTGTACGGCAATGCGTACATCACCGATACACTGCTCGGCAAGCAGTTCCGCATCAAAGCGAAATCCTTCTACCAGGTGAACCATACGCAGACGGTAAAGCTTTATCAAAAAGCAATTGAGCTGGCTGACTTAAAAGGTGACGAAACGATCATCGACACATATTGCGGCATCGGGACGATCGGATTATGTGCAACAGACAGTGCGAAAAAGATCATCGGCATCGAAAGTGTGGAGTCGGCTGTCCTTGACGCAAGGGAAAATGCAGTATTGAATGGTGTGGATAACGCAGAATACCACTTGGGCAAATCGGAAGATGTCATGAAGCGGCTCGTCAGCCAAGGCGTCGAACCTGATGTCGTCTTTGTGGACCCCCCGAGGAAAGGATGCCACCCCGAATTTCTGGAAGCTTTGGCAGAAGTGGCGCCGGAGAAGATTGTATATGTATCATGCAATCCAAGTACCCTCCAGCGAGACTTGAACTACTTGACGGAGCATGGCTATAAAGCCGGACCGGTCACACCGGTCGATATGTTCCCACAGACGAATCATGTAGAAGCGGTGGTACGCCTGGAATTGAAATAGACTGGGAGCGTCTGCCTCGACATCACATGATTTTCTGCGCAAAGGGTAAAAGTTAATATGATTTCAAGGAGGTGCCATTTATGGACGAGCAAATGAATTATGGAGAAGATTATAAAACCGTGCCGGCTACATCCATCAAAAGCGGCACAGGCATCGAAGTATTGCCGGATCTTTTCACCTACACAATACAAATAGTCAATATACATCTTGTCGGTGATCCGAAGACGGGTGACTTTGTGCTGGTGGATGCAGGCATGCCAAACGCGCACGAGAAAATCATTTCAGCCGTTGAAGATCGTTTCGGGGAAGGACGCCGGCCACAGGCGATCATTTTGACCCACGGCCACTTCGATCATGTAGGAGCCATCATCGAGCTGGTGAAGTATTGGGATGTTCCGGTCTACGCCCACAAGCTGGAAATGCCGTTTCTGACCGGCAAGGAGCCCTACCCGAAACCGGACGCTACCGTTGAGGGAGGGATGGTCGCCAAGACATCGCCGATTTTCCCGGTAGATCCGATTGATTTGGGAGATAATGTAGAACCGCTTCCCGAGGACGGTAGTGTACCGCATATGCCGGAATTCAAATGGCTCCATTCACCAGGGCACACCCCGGGTCATGTCGCCCTATTCAGGGAGCGTGACAGGACATTGATTGCAGGCGACGCTTTTGTTGCTGTCAGACAGGAAAATCTATATGAAGTATTGACGCAGGAACTGGTGATCAGCGGGCCACCGAGATATCTGACCACAGATTGGCCATCCGCCAAAGAATCCGTGGTCACTCTTGAAGCGCTCAAACCGAGTGTTGCAGTGACCGGGCATGGGAAACCCCTCTCCGGGGAACTGTTGGCTGATGGCCTGAAGGAACTGGCTGAGAACTTTGATGAGATGGCGAAGCCTAAGCATGGCAAGTATGTGGACTAACCACATTGGCAGATAAAAGATGATTGTTGTAAGAAGGAAGGAAACATATGAAAAAAGATAATTTTTGGCATGAACTGCCGCGTCCGTTCTTCGTGTTGGCACCAATGGAAGAAGTGACGGATGTTGTATTCCGGCATGTCGTTGCAGAAGCGGCTGCTCCGGATGTTTATTTTACGGAATTTACAAATTCAGACAGCTACTGTCATCCAGAAGGCATCGACAGTGTCCGGGGCCGACTGATGTTCACTGAAGATGAACAGCCGATCGTCGCCCACATCTGGGGGGACCGCCCAGAACACTTCCGCCGGATGAGCATCGGGATGGCTGAAGAAGGATTCAAAGGCATCGACTTGAATATGGGGTGCCCTGTTCCTAACGTGGCTGGAGACGGTAAAGGGAGTGGATTGATAAAGCGTCCGGAAATCGCAGCAGAACTCATACAGGCGGCGAAAGCCGGCGGCTTGCCGGTCAGCGTCAAGACACGCCTTGGGTATGAAGAGACCGACGAGTGGAGAGAATGGCTCAAACATCTATTCGAGCAAGACATCGCAAACCTTTCCATCCACTTGCGTACGCGTAAAGAGATGAGCAAGTGTGATGCTCACTGGGAACTGATTCCAGAAATCCAGGAAATGCGCGACGCAATCGCCCCGGATACGCTGCTGACCATCAACGGTGATATTCCCGACCGCGAAACGGGCATGATGCTCGCCGAAAAATATGGGGTGGATGGCGTCATGATCGGGCGGGGGATCTTCAAGAACCCATTCGCGTTCGAGAAGGAACCGAAAATGCATAGCAGTAAAGAACTGCTTGATCTACTGAGGACACATCTCGATCTGTATGATCGCTACAATAGAGAGGTGCCCCGCAAATATACTGCCCTGCACCGCTTTTTCAAAATTTATATAAAAGGGTTCAGGGGCGCAGGCGCGCTTAGAAACAGTATGATGGGCACAAAATCGACCGAAGAAGCGCGGGCTCTGCTTGATGCGTTTGAACTCGAGGAAGCAGAAGAACAGAAAGTATGACATCCTCAATTTTGACATGAACTCCTGATTAAGCATCAGGAGTTCTTTAAGGTGGGAATTATTTCAGGAGTCATGGGATGAGGGGAGTCGCATCCAGACTCCAATAGGCACGCTGCTTTAACAGCCGGGTGAAGAATGTTATAGTATAGCAATGAAGTAGGGATTAAAAGAAACGAGGGATCATCATATGAATAGAGTCGACAGCATTGTTGATTTGATCGGGCATACACCTATGGTGAAGCTCAACAGAGTTGTGCCAGAAGGCGCTGCTGATGTCTATGTAAAACTTGAAATGTTCAACCCGAGCAAAAGTGTAAAGGACCGTGCGGCCTTCAGCATGCTGGACCAGGCTGAAGCGGATGGATTGATTGAGCCGGGCGGAACCATCATCGAGCCAACAAGCGGCAATACCGGTATAGGGTTGGCGATGAATGCGGCGGCAAAAGGCTATGACGCGATTTTCGTCCTGCCTGACAGCTCAACGAGTGAACGCATCAACCTTCTGAAGGCGTATGGCGCTGAAGTGGTGCTGACACCGGCTGAGGAGAAGATGCCGGGGTGCATCCGGAAGGCTAAGGAACTGCATGCTGAACTGCCTAACAGTTTCATCCCCCAACAATTCGAAAACAGTGCCAATCCGGATATCCACCGGACGACGACGGCGATTGAAATCCTGGATGATTTCGATTATGATCTCGACGCATTTGTCGCAACAGCCGGCACAGGCGGTACAATCACAGGTACCGGTGAAACTTTACGGGAGCACCTTAAAGACTTGCGCATTGCTGTGGTGGAGCCTGAAGGCTCGCCTGTACTGTCGGGGGGCAAGCCTGGTAAGCATAAGCTTGTCGGGACGAGCCCTGGCTTTATCCCGAATATATTGAATACCGATATATGGGATGAAATCATTCAAATAAAGGATGATGATGCAGTCGATATGTTCAGGAGGTTGGCTAAGGAAGAAGGCATTTTTGTCGGGCCTTCTGCGGGTGCTTCTGTATTTGCAGCGATTGAGGTCGCGAAGAGACTTGGCCCCGGTAAACGTGTGGCAGCAATTGCACCGGACACAGGGGAACGCTATATGAGCATGGGCTTAATAGAATAGAAAAAACGGCAGATCCATTCTGCCGTTTTTTTATGACCAAATGTACCGCTGGTGCGGATTCAAGCATTTAATACTGCTTCGTAGATAGCCTTGTCCGCTTCTGTGAATACATTGAAGATGACCTTGGTGAAATGATGCTCATGTGTTTTGAGCCATTCATCGACCGTCCATACAGCAATTTCTGCTGCATGCTCTTCCGGAAAATTGAACTCACCGGTGGAAATGGCCGGGAAGACGAGCGTTTTGACGTCTCCCTTTTCTTGTGCAATATCAAGGCATGACCTATAGCTGGATACTAGAGTTTCTTCATGTCTGCTTAATACTTCTTCTCCATCGGAGAGGGCTGGTCCAACGGTGTGGATGACGTACTTTGCAGGGAGATGGTAGCCTCTCGTGATTTTGGCATTCCCAGCTTCCTCATCCGTTTTCTGTCGATGGATGATTTCGGCTCCGTCATCCCTGAGCATTGGACCTGCTGCTGAGTGGATGACGTTGTCGATGCACCCATGGAGCGGCTGCATGCATCCGAGCAATTTTTCATTGGCGGCGTTGACGATGGCATCCGCTTCTATATTTGTAATGTCGCCCTGCCATAGGGCCATCTTATCCGCTTCCTTGAAACGCGTTTTAGGAAACTCGGATTGAATGCTTCTGATTGTTTCAGGAGATATCTTTTCTTTCTCCTCTTTTTCAATATGGAGGAGTTTGTCAAGCAGCTGCATCATTTCCTTATCGAGGGGGAGCGGTTGCCTGATATTGAGCAGTGCCCGGATAAGTTTACGCTGGGCGGTATAATCTTCTGGTATATCTATATCTTGTGTGCCGGCCTTTTCATTGCGCAGCATAAGAAGCACACGTTCAGCGAGCACCGCTTTATCATCGATGTCACTCATAGCTGGAGCGAACGGTTCTTCCAACCTGATCGCTTTCTTGTAGTTATCCATATTGATATTTGCCATTTCAATCACCTCACCGTATATTTTGTCATGAATATTTGAATAATGCCATGTATCCGTTTCAGAAGGATTTGTTCGATTACAACGATTCAGGAAGTAAAATCCATAGAGAAAGGGTATAGTGAAAGAACACAATTTAACTGGGAGGAATGGGATGATTACATTTTTGAAACTTGTTCTGATCGGCTTCATTTCAGGAGTGTTGCTTGCGGCAATTATGAAGATTGTGAGGAAGGCGACGGGAAATAAAGCGGATATACTACTCTACAATATGGATTATATACCAGTACTTAAACAATGGAGCGATAAGAGTATAACGGGTATCCTGTTCCATTATGCAACGTGCATATCGAGTGCGGTGGTGCTCTACTATATCTTGTTGCCGCTCGGCCTTGAGTCTTTGGTGTGGCCCTATATGGTTGTCTTCACTGCGGGAGGCGGCGTGCTTTATTTTCTGAGTGCATTGACTGAAACACCCCCTTCAAAGGATGATGCGGCTGCATGGTTCTACTGGACTCTCGGTCATGCGATATTCGGTTTTGCAGTAGGGGGGCTCATCGCAATCTTTATATAAAATAAGGTCACTTGGCAATTGGCCCATATAAAATTCAACATACAATTGTGGTAGTATCGATGGATATTGTAGAATGATGATAAAGAGAACAGATGGAGGGTGCTTGAGTGTCGAACAATAAAGCTGAAACATATGAAGTGAAAATAGACATGCTTGATAAGAAGGGCTCCGGTAGGGGGCACGTCTGGCGAGACGGGGGTGGCATCAATCCGAGGAAATTGAAGCTCACCGTACCCCAGACATTGATTGGAGAAGAAGTACAGGTGACAGTAGCGAATCCCGACCGAAAACGCGCCAGGGCACTGCCGGATGAAATCATCAAGCCAAGTGTGGAGCGCACTGTAGCGCCCTGTCCCCATTTTGACAAATGTGGAGGGTGCGTCTGGCAGCATTGGGATTACCAGGGGCAATTGGCCTATAAGGTGGCCGAAGTGCGCCGTTTTCTCGCGGGGAATGGGTTCGACCCCGATGTTGCAGCAGATGCGATCGGTATGGAGACGCCTTGGGAATACCGCAATAAGATGGAATTCACTTTCGGTCCTGAAGGCGGGCTGGGGCTGCATGAGCTCGGCAATTTCCGGAATGTCATCGACCTGGACACATGTCTGATAGCAGGTGGTCCGATGGTGCAGGCGATGCTTGAAGTTTCGCGGTGGCAGAAAGACCATGACCTCCCAGGTTATGATAAGGATGCGCACGCTGGACTGCTGCGCAATCTCATGACCCGATATTCACAGAAAACCGGAGAACTCATGCTTGCGATTTTCGCTACCGACTCCCCAAAGGCGCATCAAAAGGCAGTGGATGACCTGATATCGCGGTTGAGCAGCAAATTCAGTGGACTGGTCAGCTTCATGTGGATGGAGAATACAGATTGGGCGGATGTGGCGCAGGCAGAGCATACACACCTCCTTTATGGCCGTGATTACATCCATGATGAGATGTATGGCTATAAATATCGGATTTGGTTTGATACCTTCTTCCAGACGAATCCTGAACAGGCCGAGAAACTTGTTGAATTGGCGATTGAGATGGCAGAAGTGGGAAGTGAAGATCGCATGATCGACCTTTTCTGCGGCGTCGGCACCTTCTCCTTGCCTTTCGCGAAGCGGGTTAAGGCGCTTGCAGGCATAGAGATAGTGGAGACATCCATTGAATCGGCAAAAAGAAACGCTAAAGACAATGGCATCAATAACACTTATTTCCTGGCAAAAGATGCCCGCCGCGGAATGGATGAGATTTTACAGACATGGGGGACCCCTGATCTTTTGATGCTGGACCCACCACGTTCCGGTGCTGGTGGCAAGGTGATGCGCAGAATTGGACGACTCGGCACCGACCGCGTCGTCTATGTATCATGCAACCCGGAAAGTTTCGCTGAAGACATCACTTGGCTACGCGAATATGGCTATGAACTCAAGAGGGTCCAGCCGGTTGATCTGTTCCCACATACTGTGCATATAGAACTTGTCGCATTGCTCGAGAAGGCATAATGTCCGATCCAGAATGTAATTAGCCTAAACTTCAAGGAGGCAGTTATGAAACAATATCGCTATTCACTTTCTCCAGGTTCGAGGAAACACAAGGTTCTTATAGAAGATGAATCCGGGGATGAGATTGCACAGATCGACCGCACGGTGCTGAGGAACTGTGAGAGGCGTAATACTTACTCCTATACTTCTGCACAAGGCAGGATAGTAAAGCTCGGCCTAAAAAAGCGGAAGTTCCGGGATATGAATATATCCAAGTACATCCTGCAGACAGACCAGGGAGAAATGGTCTTCAAGGAAAGACCCGGCAGCAATCTCCTCCATTTTCGTGTGGACGGCAAGATTGATGGGCGTTTCCTGAGCATAGAAGAGGATTGGGCGGGCGATATGGAAGTCTACTACCATGGACGCCATGTTGCCACCGTCAAGGAAGATGTGGCCGCCAGGGAGACACTGATCCTTTCTGATCCGCAATTTGATGGGGAATCTCTGCCATTCTCAATCGTTGTCCTCATGTACTTCATGTTTAAGCTCTATAAAAGGGAACCTTGGCAGATGGCGGATATGCTATCCTGACTAATTGGAGAGGTTGGATCAAGCGTTGCACATTGAGTGAACAAAAAAATCACCCAGTCCGTGGACTGGGTGATTTAATATGACCCCGAGTGGATTTGAACCACCGACCCCTTGCCTGTCAAGCAAGTGCTCTCCCGCTGAGCTACGGGGTCTTGATATAATTTCTACATGTTCAAATTTACAACGGAGATATGGATTTGTCAATGGCATTATAATGGAATGTGTACATTTTACACATTCTTTTGCCCGTGCCCATAATTTAAAGCGTTGAAAACTGAAAGTACTGGAGGTTCCGCATGGATTTTGTATTTCTTATATTATCATTTATCGCAGCTCTCATATCATTGGTTATGTTCATTAAAGGTGTGTCCCTATACATATCGGGCAAAGGATACAAAAAAAGTTGGCAGACAGCTTTGATGCTGATTACGGTCGCCGGTGTGCTGGCTATACTGACTGCGCTTATGGACAGCAGTTCGACGCTTGGAACCGGCCTCCTCATTACAGCACTGTACGCCGTTTCTACAGCCATTGCGTTCGGTGTCGTCTATGCAGTGAAGAAGGCTCGTGGAGAGTCATCAAAAGGTTATTTGAGGTATGCTGCCATTGCACTTTTCTGTGCCATTGCAATGTTGGCAGTTTCGATATTCGTAGTTGATGATACAGAAAGCCCTGCGCGGGAAGCGCCTGGGGCATCGGGGTCGGATGGGGAACGGACTGTGGTCACCGTTGCTTCGTTCATAGATGGTGACACCACGCGTTTTAATTTTGAAGGCAATGATGTTTCGTTCCGTTATCTGCTGATAGATACGCCGGAGACGAACCACCCACGGATTGGGGAGCAGCCCTACGGTAAAGAAGCATCGGCACGGACGAAGGAAATTTTGAGTGGGGCAGACACTATAGAGGTCGAATTCGATGTCGGACCGAAGCAGGATCATTACGAGCGCTACCTCGCCTATATCTACGCAGATGGCAAGATGGTCAATGAAACCCTTGTCAGGGAAGGGCTTGCACAAGTCCGTTATATAAATCCCCCCAACACTACACATCTGGACCGGTTGGAGGAAGCACAGGAGAAGGCCAAAGAGGAATCGCTTGGCATCTGGTCACTTGATCAGCCCTTTGATTCCGAGGCCCACCAAAAAGATGAGAATCGTGGAAATGGCGATACAGGTACAAAAAACCAGTTCAGGAACTGTACAGAATTGAGGCAGGTACACCCCGACGGGGTGAAGGAGGGGCATCCTGCGTATAGCCTCAAAATGGATGGCGATCGAGACGGGTATGCGTGTGACTGAATCAGGCCATCATGTTTAATGCTTCCTGGAAACGTCAATATACTAAGTATAGACTACAAAGGAGTTGAGCTTTTAATGGAACCATTGTATCAAGTTACGATGATCAACACGGGTGGCCGCGATGGCGAGGTCCATAGCGAAGATAAATCCTTTTCGATGAATGTCAAGCAGCCGAAGCAGATGTCGGGCGAAGACACGAAAGAAACGAATCCCGAACAGCTATTTGCAGCAGCATATAGTGCATGCTTCAACAGTGCGCTCGACGGTGTCTTAAAAAAAGCGAAGGCGGATGACGTCAAGCGTGCGGTCAAGGCAACAGCAAAACTATTGAAGGACGAGACGGATGGAGGCTTCAAACTTGGAGCTGAAGTCGAGGTGGAATTTGAAGGAGTAGAACAAAGTGACGCAGACAAGTATGTAGAGGATGCGCACAAACTCTGCCCGTATTCCAAAATGGCTCAAAATGGTATAGACGTCAAGATTAATGCCACTACCAAGTAATAACTCAAAAGGGATGGGAGCTCGGCCCCCATCCCTTTTTCATGTCATGAATGTTATAATACATTGATAAAACCCATCAAATGGAGGAGAATACTCTGGTTTATCTTATTTGTGCACTCTACATAGGAATCATCTTATTGGCGGTCTATCTTATGACCCGAAAAGAAGAAGGGCAGACAAAGATCGGCGTCCGGGGGTATTTTGCGGTAGTCACTGCATTGTTTCTTACAAGTGTGGTCTTGTTTACCCTTTTTGATGTCGGCGGTGGAAACCCGCGCTTCATTCTCATATTCTCATACCTATTCGTCATCCCACTCCTGATGCTTATCGGCTACAAAATACTAGGTTACATCAAAGGATATACTCAGGCACAGCGTCTTGCGCTTGGTTTCGCCGGCCTTTTGAACTTGCTGGTATTCGGATATATACTGCTGTTCATATTCACATGGCTGTTCTACTATATGATTTAAGCGTGAAACATATTTGAAAAGCCCGGACGTCCTCTTTCTTATCAGGGGATGCCCGGGCTTTATTTAGTTATGTCACACTATAAAGGGTCAGAAGATGAGTGCGAGCATTGCTATCAAAATGCCGATTGATGCCATCCTGATGGAGAATCCAATGTTCATTCTGGTGATTTTATAGGGGTTGAGCCCCATGCTCTGTGCGGTCATGGTGGCATTGATGCCATACGGTGCAGCAGGGGATATGCCCATGCCGCAGACGATCATGACCAAAGAGATGCTCAATGCATTTTCAGGCGTCAACACCGGCACCAGCACCTCTGCTAAAATGGCGAGTGTCGCCACTGGGTGAACGCCGACCATCGCAAGGCCATAGATGACGATCATGATGAGTATCAGGATCAGAACAAGCAGGTGATCGACGTAGCCGAAGACCTTTTGCATCATGGAGGGGGCGGCACTGCTGTTGAAACCGCCTGCGAATATGCCCAGCGACAAGAATAGGACGGCAAAATTTTGAAGGTGATTATTATGATCCTTCCAAGTCGACCACCCCGTTTTCAGGAACAGCCTGAACCGGCGCATGATGAGCGCGGCGGTAAAGGAGAACGGCAGTATGATTAAAGCAATGGTCATGATGAAGTCGAGGGCAGCCCAAGTGTTGAGGATCATCACTGCCCCGAGGAAGCTGACGAGCAACAAGAGCATCTTTAAGAGTGTCCTGATTAGCCGCTTGCTGTCGATTTCCGGGGACTGGACGTCAAGTGTCATGCCTTGAAATTCTTTTGTGGCAATGAACAGTTCAATCAGGCCTACGAGCAGGGAGACGGCGATGAGCCATGGCAAAAGTGTAAAGTAGGAAGTGCCTGTCGAGTCGACAGTGAGGCCTACAATCACTTCAAGGGGGCTCCAGATTACAGCCAGGGCGAAGGCGCGCAATGTAGATTTGATGATGAATGTATTCCTGAGTGAATCATCTTCATTCTCGAACAGGCGCCATAAGACATTTTGGATGATGTAGAGTGCTGAGATGTTGAGGAAGATGGCCAGGAAGTATGAAGTGAACATACTTTTGCCATAGATCTTTTCAACCCTATCTGCCTTGTCTTGGATCATGTCCGTGATGCTCGAATCCATACCCCCGACTTTCACGACAATGCCGATCCATGGCAGGATACTGAAGAAGAACAATAAGGGCAGGTTGTCCGTGATATGGGAGGCAACAGCTGCAATGCTGTTGCCTGCTGATAACGAAAGCACTATACCGGCAGTGATGAAGAGAACGCCGATGATCTTAAACAGCCTGGAACCGAAAACCCATGAGATGAGCAGTACCCCAATCGTGTAGACAGTCGTGGTATATGAGAGGAACTCGCTTCCTGTAAAGAATTGCAGCAGGAACAGAAGGAATAAGGACCCATATATGTAAAAGAAACTGTTCAATACACCTGGATTACGCAGGATATTCAATGCAACACCTTCCTTACACCTGGATTACGCAGGATATTCAATGCAACACCTTCCTTCGTATTATATATGAGGCGATCTGAGTGACCTATGGGACAGGTGAAATCCTATAGGTATGAAAAATCATTCAGATCAAGCACTGTGTCTTGCCCTGTGAGGTGATTCGCCACTTCACGGCCGACAAGGGGGCTTGCGGTAAGACCTGTTGCGCCCATGCCGTTTATCACTATCGTCCTATCATCTACGGCACCGATGAAAGGGAGGAAGTCACGCGCATATGGCTTTAGACCGACCATCATCTTGATGTCTTCTATGGTGGAATCGGGGAAGTATCGCTCAGCGAGATCCCTTAGATATCGGTAATTTTCTTCTGATGGTTCCGCAGAAAAACTATCAGTGTCTTCATGGGTGGTACCAATCGCATATTGATTGATTCCCATTTCGACGATATAGATCGGACCGAGTGCCATGACGACAGGACGAGGCTGTTTGTTGTTCGAATCCTTGAGGCGGAAATGCAGTACTTCAGAGCGCTGGTGGCGTATATGAGGTTCGTGCTGCTGTTCAATGCCCCAGGCACCAGTTGCATAGATGAGGGTGCCTGATGCATTGGAGGGGTCAAATTCCCCATTGATCCATTCCCCGCCATATTTAAGGAAGCCGGCTTTCAAAGCTTTCAATAGTTCAGCCCCCTTGACCTGGCCGCCGCCTTCGACCAGGACCCCTGGATAGAGGTCGGTCAAATCTGGATGCATCTGTGCGACTTCTTCCCTTGAGACTTTCCGGACCGTCCCCATTTCAGGCGCATCTGCCTGTTTGGCCGAAATACGCTTGAAGGCAAGTTCCTGTACATGGTCGTCCTTGAATAGGCTGATTGAACCTTCCCGCCTATAACCACTGTCGAGGCCAGTTTCGGCTTTAAGTGCTTCGATGAACTCCGGATAGTATTTTGCGCTCTCTCTTACCAGGGCATACCATTTTTTGTTCCTCCTCTGGCTGACCCAGGGGCAGATGATGCCCGCAGAGGCCTCTGTGGCCTTGCCGGTATCGTTACGGTCGTACAATCTGACGGCATACCCTTTCTTCGCAAGATGGTATGCGGTGGAGGCGCCGGCGATACCGCCGCCTATGATGGTGAAATCTATCACTCTATACACTCCTGTCTCTAATGCTTTATAGTAGTCTAACATTATTTGATTGTATTATGATACAGTGCATCTGAAAGGAGTTCTACAATGGAAGATAAATATGTATTGGATGTGTTTAAAGATCACTCGGTGCTTAAGGTACTGAATATAATGACCATCTCGATTACGATTCTGTCATTTGCGGTATTTTATCTCCTAGAGCTATTCGCAGCCGGTGGAGGGAGTTCCGCTTTAGCCGGCTTTGACCAGCTTGGTGTGTTCGGAGCAGTATTTTTTGTCATGGCACTTCTTTTTGCCATCATCACTTTCCACGAAGCCATCCATGGTCTGTTCTTCAAGATATTTGCACCATCCGGCCGAGTGCGTTTCGGCTATAAGTCCGGGATGTTCTATGCTGCGGCACCAGGGGAGGTCTTCAGCAGGGGACGGTTCATCATAATCATCCTGATGCCCTTCATCATCATTACCACATTGATGCTGATTCTGATGATGACCACTTCACACGGTGCCTTCAAATATCTTCTTGCCCTCCACACCGGAGCATGTGCAGGTGATTTCTACTACGTGTATCTGCTCATGCGCAAAAATCATATGAAGTTTGTTGAAGATACCGAGGTCGGTATGACGATGTATAGAACTCATCCGGGGGGCATGCACTAGGAACATCTGTTCGTTTTATGTTATACTGGCTTAAATATTTCTGGATGGGTGGATGTCATGGAGAGAAGAATCATTCACATCGATATGGACGCCTTCTATGCACAGGTGGAGCAAAGGGATAACCCGGCATACCGGGGAAAGCCGATTATTGTCGGTGGTAAATCGGTGAGCCGTGGTGTGGTCGCGACTGCGAGCTATGAGGCGAGGAAGTTCGGTGTGCATTCCGCGATGCCGACTAAACAGGCATATAAACTGTGTCCGGACGGCATCTATGTGCGTCCGAGATTCGACCATTACAAAGCTGTATCTAAAATGATCATGGATATATTCCTCGAATATACCGAAGTTGTAGAGCCACTTTCATTGGATGAGGCTTATCTGGATATTACACACCTCGTAGGCCGGCAACGGCCGGCGCGCGCAATAGCACTTGAAATCCAACGGAAGATATTCGAAAAGACCAGACTGACGTCATCAAGCGGCATATCCTACAACAAGTATCTTGCAAAGATTGCATCAGGTATGAACAAACCGGCCGGGACGACCGTCATCCATTACGATAATGTACAGGAAGTATTGTTCAATATGGATATCGGGGAATTTCCGGGAGTGGGCCGCGTGACTGAAGCAAAAATGCATGAGCTTGGAATACGAAACGGCAAAGAACTCCATGAATGGAGTGAGGCCGATCTCGTCAATCAGTTCGGGAAAAAAGGCATCAGCCTATATCAGAAGGCGCGGGGCATCGGTACGTCGGAACTGAAGGTCGAGCGGATACGGAAGTCCATCGGTAAGGAGACGACCTTCAACTACGATATAAATGATGATGATGAGATCCTCAAGGTGATCGGTTCGTTATGCACTCAAGTGAGTAGCCGGCTCGAGCTTCAGCAGTATGCCGGAGGGGTGGTCACCGTCAAGATGAAGACGACGGACTATGCAACCCATACGAGACAGATGATGACGACGAATCCAGTCTTCACTGAAGAAGAACTTTACCATTACGCCTACAATCTCTACCACGAATTGAAATCCCCCGATGAAGCCATAAGGCTGATCGGGGTGACAGTTTCACACTTATCTGACCGCACATACCGCAACCTGACGATATACGATCTCCTCTAATTTGATTTATGTCTGTTGCCAGTCTGGACTTTCTGCGGATTGGAACCCGCTTTTTTATGTTGGACGATCATCTGATAGATGATGATGATCTCATATAGTAAGTGGATTTTAAAAGAATCCTCTTCATCATCCAGTTTGCGGATATCCTTCCTGAGGAAGCGGATTGCAGGATTGGTCATCGATAGGGAGGCGAGATCCAAATGGAGATAGGCGGTGATTTCCTGTATGGCCCTTTTTTCTTCCGGTGTGAAATCCATGGATAATTTGTCGGGCAGGTAGATCAAGTTGCCGAGGTGGGTAAAGTACAGCTTCTTGAACTGGAGTTCACGTTCCAGGCTGTTCAACAGCCGCATCTCTTCACGATTGGATTTATGGTAGCGGTATTCATCTTGCTGATACCTCAGAAGCTTTTCTGAGTTTAGGATGGAGCCTTGGATCTTAGCGTAGGCACGTTCGCTCTTATCGGATTCATATTGGCCTTCGATGAGTTCTCCAAGCCTTCGGATAAGGAGTTTATGGATTTCTTTTGTTGAGGAGGCGGAAAGCGCCTCAATCTGGTCACCATACTTTGGAGGGAGGACCAGAAAGTTGATGAGTGTACTTGTTGCCAGGCCTATAGTGGTTGTAGCGAGCCTTGAAGTGAAGTTATAGACGTAGGCGTCGCCAACTGAAGGCACCATCGCCACAGCAGTGATTGCAGCTACCAGCACCCCGGCCTGTAGATTGAGGTGGTATGTGATGAATATGGTGAGTGTGGCCGCTATTGAATAGGTAAAGGCATTTTCTCCAAGGATATAGAGTGAAGCTACGGCGATGAACGCACCGATGATGGATGCCGGAAATCTGACATATGCCTTTTTTAACGAAGCGTACGCTGTCGGTTCTATCGTCACTATGGCAGTGATTACAGCGAATATGGGGGGCAGGCCCACCCAGAGGCAGATGAGCGCAGTCAAGAATGTCGATAGGCCAGTCTTGATGATGCGGGGACCGATTATTTTTCTTATATCAAATCTCATATTCATGCTTCCTTCTAAAATTTTAAGTCTTTCAATTCTAGTATAGCATGAAGAGTTTGTTATAATAATTGGTGGATACAATATTTTTAAAGTAAGTAGGGTTGATAAATGATCATTAAAACAGAAGAAGAAATGCAGAATCTTGAGGAGATAGGCCGTATTTGCGGCACTGTGCTGAAGCAGCTCGTGGACTATACAGCGCCGGGCATGACAACGAAGGAGATTGACGATAAGGGCGGCGAACTCCTTAAGGAAATGGGGGCAGAAAGCGCGCCGATCAGCGAATACGATTTCCCCGGATATACATGCATCAGCATCAATGAAGAAGTGGCGCACGGCATACCCGGTAAGCGCATCATAAATGAAGGGGACATCGTCAACATCGACGTTTCGGCAAAGAAGAATGGTTATTTTGCAGATACTGGCATCTCTTTTGTAGCAGGCGAATCGGACGATCCACTTAAACAGAAGGTAGTGGATGTCTGTGAGATGGCTTTTGAAGAGGCTTTGAAGAAAATCAAGCCCGGCACGAAAGTCAGTCAGATCGGCAGGGCGGTACACAAAGTGGCAAGACAGAATGGCATGTCAGTCATCAAAAACCTGACTGGACACGGAGTAGGCAGAAGCCTGCACGATGCACCAAAACACATCATGAACTACTATGAACCGGGCAACAGTGAACTGTTGACGGAAGGTATGGTCATTGCAGTCGAGCCATTCATATCTTCAAAGGCATCATTCGTCTCGGAAGGGAAGGATGATTGGGCATTTGAAACGAAAGATGGAAGTTATGTGGCCCAAAAGGAACACACTATCGTCGTCACTAAAGAAGGGCCGAAACTTCTGACGTTGATCGAAGAATAGGCTACACCAAAATACTGTGTTTATGTAATGAAAAGGACCGTATTGGAGATTTGATTTGACCCCCTCCAGGTTTACAGATGAAATAAAACATCTGTAAAACCTGGGGGGGGTTCTTTTATGACTGACAAATATTATTCATTTGAAGAAAAGCTGAGAATGATTCAGGAATTGAGGGTAGGCATCAGTCCAAGCCATATATCCACAAAGCATCAGGTGTCTGTGGAGACACTTAGAAAGTGGCGGATAAAGTATGAGAAGCATGGTGCTGAGGGATTAAAGAAACGGGACAGAAATAGAACATATACCCGCGGCTTTAAAGAAATGGTCGCAAAAGAATATATGAATGGAATGCTCTCCACTCACGAACTCGCACACAAATATGACATACCGTCGAAAACAACTGTTCGGAATTGGATTATACGTTACAATAATGGTGAAGAAATAAGAACGACGAGAGCGGGGGCTTCACCATTGACCAAGGGACGGAAAATAACGTACGCAGAACGGGTTGAGATTGCGCAGTATCATGCACAGGGGGATATCAGTTATCGTGAACTTGCCGAAAGATTCGAGGTGAGCTACCAGCAGGCCCGGAACATTGTTGTGAAGTATCAGGAATATGGTGAAGCCGGTCTTGAGGACAGACGCGGAAAAGGAAAATCAGAAGACCAGCTCACTGAGACGGACCGCTTGAACAGAGAGATTTCCATGCTCAAAGCAGATAAACGAAAGCTTGAGGTGGAGAACGCCCTGCTAAAAAAGTTGGCGGCAC
>NZ_JBHMAH010000012.1:0-102862 GCF_042429615.1 Salinicoccus siamensis | reverse complement strand
CGCCGCAGGCCCATCCATCAGTGGCAGTCAAAGACCGCCTTTCAACTCATCCCCCTGCGGGGATCAGGGTCATCCGGTATTAGCCACGGTTTCCCGCGGTTATCCCAGTCTGATGGGTAGGTTGCCTACGTGTTACTCACCCGTCCGCCACTCGCAGACCCCAGAGCAAGCTCCGGGGCTGCGCGTTCGACTTGCATGTATTAGGCACGCCGCCAGCGTTCATCCTGAGCCAGGATCAAACTCTCCATAATTGGAGTGCTCTGACTCGTTGCGGTTTTACTTGTCGCCCAAGTTGGATGGATTAACCATCCGGTTTATTGGAATTAACGTTGACATATTGTCATTCAGTTTTCAATGTTCTCTCGTTGACTGCTTTACTATTATAGCATTCGCCCTACATATTTGCAATCGTTAATATCTCTTTTTCAAGATTACTTTTGTAGTTTTTAAATGTTCGCCTGCTGTTTTCAGCGACTTCTCTACTATACCATCTTACAATTTCGCTTGCAACCTTTTTTTATTTTTATTTTAAGTTGCTTGCTGTTGGTAAGTTGCCATCTGTTTTCAGCGACTTTTATATCATAGCAAGTCCCCTTTAGGGTGTCAACGGTATGCAGCTTTTTTATCGTGCATTGTTACACCAATTGAAAAGGCAGTGCTATGCACCGCCTTTGTCATTTCTTATTAGATGTATTCTGTCTCGTCTTATTCTTATACTTCATCTTGTTGTTCACTTTAACCTGACCAGCTTCTTTTTGTTTTTGGCGTTCATCTCTCTGTGCCATTGCTTTTCTCTTTTCTTCGTTGCGTTCTGCCTTTGTCACCCTACCGCGTTCTCGTTTTTCCTGCTCTGACGCTTCAATATACTTTGGTAACATTATAAGTTGGAAAGCATTCACTGCCACCAATGTAAAGATTGAACGATAGATCCAAGATGTATCCTCTACGTTTAGGAAAGGAATCAGGGCGATCGAAGTCATGAATACCATATAGAAGAGTGATGGGATGAAGACTTGGGTACCGCGCGCTTCGCGGTCTTTCCACCATGCGACTATAAAGCCGGCAATGACTACAATGATTGGAATCCATATATAATCAATTACCTCACCCGCTTCTTTGCCAAAGCGGTAAAATCTGACATAGAAAAGGTCGAATACAGCATAGATTACCAACAACAATTGTATATAAGGCCATAGCTTCCTGAAAAGCCCCATCCCTAATGGATGGATGAACAGATAGATGAAGAATGCCACTTGACTTACTGTGGCAATCAACAATCCATATCCAAGAAACCAGATTAGGCCAGCAAGAAATTCACCAAACTGGCCTGCAAAAAGGTATCGCGTTACATTCTCATACTCTGTAACCATACTCACCAGAGCTGTGATGATCATGCCGAGAAGCAGTGTCCTGAAATAGAACCTCACAAGATACTTAGATGTCATACTATAATCCCCCGGCTATTTACTTTCATCGATTACATTGTCTGCAATCTCACGATAGATCTTTCCTATCCGATGGTCCGCCCCGTAGACTGAAGGCGCAAAATCCTCTTTGTCCCACTTAGGCTGGCCGAGAGGCAACTGGCCAAGTAGCGGCACACTTAGTTCATCAGCAAGCTTCTGTCCGCCACCCTGTCCAAAGACATACTCCTTCTCTTCTGTAAGTTCACTCTCAAAATAACTCATGTTTTCTATGACACCAATGATGTCGTGATCAGTATGCTGTGCCATGGCACCTGCCCGGGCAGCCACGAATGCGGCTGTCGGGTGTGGTGTGGTTACTATTATTTCCTTACTGTGCGGCAACAGCTGATGGACATCAAGTGCCACATCTCCGGTACCAGGAGGAAGGTCCAAAAGAAGATAGTCAAGGTCGCCCCAATCGACTTCATTAAAGAAGCTGCTGATCATCTTGCCGAGCATAGGGCCTCTCCAGATCACCGGTGTGTTCTCTTCGACAAAAAATGCCATGGAAATAACTTTTACCCCGTATCTTTCAACAGGAATGATTGTTTTATCCTTAATTCCAGGTTTTTCGGTGATACCCATCATGTCGGGCACACTGAACCCATATATATCCGCATCTATGAGTCCGACTTTTTTGCCTTTCTCCGCCAATGAGACCGCTAAATTGACTGCTACAGTCGATTTGCCGACCCCACCTTTGCCGGAAGCGATAGAAATGAACGCTGTATCATTATCTTTGAAGCGATTCTCCACTTCACTGCCTGAAGTGCCTCTACCTCTATGGCGTTCGATTGTCTCTTCGTCGAGTTCATCGAACCTGAGACCGACTGTATCTGCGCCTGCTTCTTTGACTGCATTTACGATTTTCATCTGCAGATCAAGCTGCTCCTGTCCGCCGAGCCGGCCAATTGCCACTTTTACACTTACATGGTTCTTTTCCTCTTTGATGCTTATTTCCTGGATGCCCTCTGTTTCAGATATAGGTACATTCAGAATTGGATCATTTATGTTACCGACGATTTCTTCCACTTGCTCTCTAGTAAGCATTTAAAAATTCTCCTTTACGCCTTATGGTTAATACATCCATGATAACACAACATATTCTATTTATAATGAAAAAAACCAAACACTTTATGGCTGAAGTGTTTGGTTACTTTACTCATATTAAGTTGTAGGTCAATGGATATTACTCTTTCTCATTTACTTTATTTTCGAATTTCTCTAGCTGTTTTTGAGCGAACGGTTTACCACCCATGCCAAAGCTTATTGCGAAAGCAACAGCTACAGCGCCTAGGATGATCAGGAATGCTAGATTTACGATGCTCTGGGCGAAATTCAATTGATCGAGCGTCATAAATACCGCAACGATTATAATCAGATACTTCGCAATCTCACCGATAAAGGCATTTCCTGTACTCTTAGTTATTACAGTAGAAAGCAAATTGCCTCCGACAAATCCTAGAGTCAATATAATGAGGGCTGATATAACAAGCGGGATATAGGCGATAATCGCTGTTCCAATCGTATTGAAGACTTCCAGGTTCAATACTGTCAACGCCTGTACGACGAAGAACAGACCTACTAGTACCGATATGACTACACCGGAAGCTTGTGGAATGTCGATCCCTTCTTTTGTCTTATCGCCAAAGTTTACGTATGAATTGAATCTGCTCATATTTAAGCCCTGGAGTAGATTTGTAACCAATCTACCTAGAATCTTAGCCAGGTACAGTCCCAATACTATCAGGACCGCAGCAACAAGCAGTTTCGGGATGAAATTAAGCACTGCAGTCATCATTTCCTTAATCGGAACTGATACCGACTGCATATTCAACGCGTCGAAAACTGGCGGCAGGAACAAGATAAATACTAGAAAGTATGCCAGCTTTCCAAGTGTAGTAATGATCCCTTCGGATTCCTTTTTAGCTTCGTCCGGACTGCTCAACTCTTTTTTCTGCAGCCATTTATCAAAGCCGACTGCCTTCAAACCTTTTACAATAATATTTTTCAGTACTACTGCGATAATCCACGCTAAAAGTAAAAGTAAAAGTGCACTGATTAAATTAGGTATAAAAGCGATGATCTTGTCTAATACCGACATTAGCTGATCTCCTACGTTACCCAAAAAATTACCTCCTTAAAATGTATTATGGTTAGCTACTATCTCGTTTTATGGCACCCAAACACATTTTTCCATTTCATTTCAAAACTAAAATATTATATTTGGGGTTAACTATCCTCATATTGGCTATAAAGAGAGTATTACAATAGAGAGGAACGGGATGATAAATGAACTTAACAATCATGCAGTATTTCGAATGGCATCTCCCCGATGACGGCGAACATTGGAACCGTCTCAAGGATGACGCCCAAAGAATAAAGGGTAAAGGCTTTGATGCCGTATGGCTGCCACCACCCACTAAAGCGGATAGTACGACAGATCCAGGGTATGCAGTCTATGATGTGTACGACCTTGGTGAATTTGATCAGAAAGGAGACGTCCGCACCAAATATGGTACGCGTGAACAACTCGAAGCGGCGATAGCAGCATGTAAGGAGGCCGATCTACTGGTCTATATCGATCTTGTGATGAACCATAAGGCTGCCGGAGATGAAGCTGAAACATTCAAAGTCATCGAAGTGGATCAGGAAGATCGGGAAAAGGATATTTCTGAGCCTTTTGATATAGAAGGGTATACACGGTTCTTCTTTCCCGGAAGAGATGGAAAATACAGTGACTTCGTTTGGAATTTCAACCATTTCAGTGGAGTCGACTATGATGCACGAGAAGACCGGACAGGGATTTTCCGTATCTTGGGTGACTACAAGGATTGGAACAGTAATGTTGATGACGAATATGGTAATTTCGACTACCTCATGTTCTCAGACATCGATTACGATCATCCTGATGTCAAAGAAGAGATGATCGGTTGGGGCAGATGGCTCACTGATACTTTGAACGTCGATGGATTCAGGTTGGATGCCGTCAAGCATATCGACAGTACATTTATCGCAGAGTTTATAGAAGCGCTGGAAGCACATGCTGATCGCGACTTATATTTCTTCGGAGAGTTCTGGAATCCAGATGTAGAAGCAAAAGAAGGATTTTTGAAGGATGTGGAATTCGATATAGATCTTTTCGATGTCAAATTGCACTATAATCTTTTTGAAGCTGCAAATGAATATGAAGGCTATGATCTCACCCAGATATTCGACGGCACACTTGTGCAAGAAGATCCTTGGAACACCGTCACCTTCGTAGACAATCATGATACGCAGCCTGGAGAATCTCTTGAGTCATTTATTGATGACTGGTTTAAACAGTCCGCCTATGCACTCATTCTTCTGAGGGAGGATGGATTTCCTTGCGTATTCTACGGAGATTACTATGGAATGGATGGTGAAGAGGGGGTGGGAGAATTGATCGATCCTCTTCTATACGCCAGACATAACAAGGCGCTTGGAGAACAACAAGATTACTTCGACCACCCCAATACAATAGGCTGGGTGCGTTTTGGAGAAGATGAAGTCGAAAATTCCGGATGCGCCGTCCTCATTTCAAATGGTGTGGAAGAAGGGGTCAAAAAAATGTATGTGGGCGACGAGCATAGCGGTGAGGAATGGGTTGACGTTACAGAAAACAGGGAGGATGTCGTCACCATCGATGAAGAAGGCAATGGGGAATTCTTCGTCGATAGTCAGAGCGTCAGTGTATACGCTCTTCCAGACGCATAATATATAATTAATCAAAGGGGGTAAGCCATGGAGAAATTAATAGAATCAGTGACAGCCATTTCATCGTTCCTTTGGGGATACCCGATTATCATAATGTTGTTTTTCACTAGCGTCTACTTAACTTTCAGGTTGAAGTTCTTTCAGTTTGTCTACCCTTTCTATATTTTCAGGCAGACTTTTGGAAGCATCGGCAAAAAACCGCGGGGAAGAGGGACTGTCACACCTTTCCAGACACTTACCACAGCCCTATCTTCAACAATCGGCGCTGCGAATATCGTAGGTGTGCCGGTGGCAATAATGCTTGGCGGCCCGGGTGCCGTTTTCTGGATGTGGGTCATCGCCGTGTTCGGCATGGCATTAAAATTTGGAGAAACTGCACTCGGTGTACACTATAGGGAGAAAAATAAAGCAGGCGAATATGTTGGGGGCCCCACTTATTATATGAAAAATGGCATAAAATGGCCCATGATCGGTAAGTTTCTGGCAGCATGGTATGCCACCTTCCTATTAATTGAGTTGATACCAAGCATCATGGTGCAGAGTAATTCCGTCGCCAGTACGATAGCTGAGTCCTTCTCATTCAACCCACTGGCAACCGGCGTCATTATAGCCATTGCCGTCGGCGTCGTTGTCTTTGGTGGTGTGAAACGCATCGGCAAAGTGTCTTCTTACCTCGTCCCTTTCATGGCCTTGTTTTATATTCTGGCAGGGGTCATCATTCTTATTTTGAATGCCTCGGCCGTTCCTGCAGCCTTTAGATTGATTTTCACCGAAGCCTTCAATCCGACAGCGGCTCTTGGCGGCGGAGCTGGTGCGGTACTCGCTGAAACAATACGGTGGGGCTTCGCACGCGGCATCTACAGCAATGAAGCGGGGTTAGGTACTTCTCCAATTGCACATGCCGCTGCCCAGACAGATCATCCGATTCGTCAAGCTTTTTGGGCCGTGATCCAAATTCTGGTTGATACCCTGATTATTTGTACAGTTACAGCGTTGGTCGTCCTAACGACGGGTGTATGGCAACAGAGTGATGCACATAAGGAAAGTGTCAGGGAAGCTTTGACGGCCCGGGCCTTCGAAGAATCTTTTGGACCGATCGGAAGTTATGTAGTATCGATAGCCTTGGTTATATTTGTCTTCTCGACCATAACGGTAGTCGTTTTTTATGGCGCACGGCAAGCAGAGTACCTCTTCGGCCTATGGGCCGGCACAGTCATGAAGAGTATCTACGTCATTTCGATCGTTGTCGGGTCGATAGGAGGAGCGACTGCCTTATGGGCCTTCCTTGATCTCACCTTATTCTTTGTAGTGTTACCGAATATCATCGCCATAATATTGCTTTCTCCAAAGGTCATCGAATTGAAGAAGGAATTTTTCAGTGATCCGAAGTATTACCAGAAAGATATAAAAGATGAACATGCGTGATTAAAGAGATTTCGTTTCTGTAAATATTGTAAAAACCCCACTTAGCGATATTAAACTATTGCTAAGTGGGGTTGCCTATTTTTAATCTTCAAAATATCACGTGCATCTGATGAGTCACGAATTAATCTCTAGTATGGTTGTATTTCATGTCTTCATTCAGTTGTGCCGGACTGCTATCCTCTATACCTAGCTTAGCCAAAGTCACACCTTCCTGGAAATAGTCACGTTCCAAAAGGACTCCCGCTAATGTAATGACCGAGTCCATTACCGGTGTTTGGACCCCAACCATCTTTCCAATGCTTGCCCACAATACTAGCCCGTTGGATACATCTTCTGTGACATAACGATTGTCAAGTTCTATCGGTCCCTTTATATCCTTCAAAACCTTCGAATTGTTGTACTGCTCATCTAAGGTAAGCCCATCTTCAAAATACCCACTCCTGAGGCTTCTTTCTGATTTCGAAAGTGCATCAAAACCAAGCGCTCTGCAGATCTCCTGACGTTCTTCATCAATTTTGTGCACCACGTTCACAGTGTGCTTGGTGATTCCTTCTTTGTAGAGATAGAAATCATCCCCAGCGTAATCGATTCTCCCCGCATTTAGTATGGAAGGGCCTGGATGACTCTCAGGATTACCATTGTTTAAGGTTGTTTCCAGTATATTTTCGGCGGGTTCGAGGTAGTCGTACATGCGATGGAATACCTCGAGCATCTCCTCGGTATGTCTCGCCGGATATGCGGCAAAAAGATTATATTTATTATAGGCGATGAGCTGTGCCTCATTATTTTCAGATGAATAGCGTGAGGCGTAGGTCAGTGACATCGTCTCGCCTACTTTTACATCGACGTCAGCCTTCATATTATGCAGTACACGCCTAAAACGAAGGCTGGACATTGCACTCGCTCCGTTGATCAGTATATACTGTCCATCCTCAATATAAGGTGCAATCGTTTCGCCAACCGGTTCAATTGCAACAGAAGGTATTGTAAGCATTATTACATCCTGCCCCTTGACGGCCTCTTCCGCTTCGCGTGTAAATTTATGGAGTGAGATTGGTTTTCCATTGAATGAAATTGTCCCACTCTCCTCAATTTGGCTCAAATCCTTCTTCGATTGCGGCGACTGAAAAAGTGTCACCTGGTGCCCCTTCTCAGTCATATCAGCAGCCGCGGTGATCCCACCATTGCCGGCACCAAAAATTCCTATTTTTAAACCCATCAAACCCCTCCTTCTATAGTTGTCCATCATAGACGACTTCGCCGTCGACGATTGTTTTTATTACTTTTGCGGTTAATAATTCCTCAGACGATATCTGCATGACGTCACGCTCAAATATCGCGAAGTCAGCGTAATAACCTACGTCAATCAACCCCGCCCTGTCACCTTTATAGATAATAGCGGCAGCATCATGTGTATACATTTTAAATGCTTCATACCGGCTGATGCATTCACTTTCATTATAAATCCCGCTCTCCCCACGACGCGTGACAAGTGTATAGATTCCCTGCATCGGATTGGCTGTTTCGATAGGGGCATCCGACGATCCGCCAAGCATCAAGCCATAATCAAGCATTGTCTTGAATGGATAAAGGTATGCTGTACGTGTTTCTCCGAGATATTCCTCTACCCAGGGCATATCAGATGTAAGGAATGTTGGCTGTACATCGCATATGATACTCATTTTAGCCATTCTCTCAAGCAGTGGTTGGTTCAACAAACTTGTGTGGATCAATCTGTCGTGTTTACCTTCAGGAGCTGGATGTTTTTCAATGGTGTCCACCACAATCTCACACGCCCTATCTCCTATGACATGTACTGCTACTGCATCCTTATTGCAACGGGCCTTCACAATGAGCGATTCCAGATCTTCCCGGGAGTGGATCTGCAGTCCATGCCCAGCCGTGCCTTCATAAGGGTCTTTAACCAGAGCGGTCTTCCCACCGAAAGCGCCATCCATGAAAAGTTTCATGGCATCAGGTTCAATCCAGTCTTTTCGGTAATCCGGCGCATCTGCAACCATCTCATCGTAAACTTGTTCGTGCCGAAGCAGATTGACCCGGATCTTTTTACCCTCAGGCCCCACCGTTTTGAGATATGCCCCGAGGGGCACTTGATAAGGACCATGATAAGACATATCCTCTGTATGAACATTGGTGATGCCATACGAATGGAGGTGATCTACTGCTGTTGATATGTCATCGCTTATTGAATCGATATCATCTTCCACAGTTTTCCCCCTAACCATTTCAAAAGCCTTATCATAGACCCAGCCTGTCAATTCCCCGTCCGCATCCCTTTCGAAATATCCACCTTCCGGATCCTCTGTCGTACGATCAAGACCGAGAAGCGACATCGCTGCCGTGTTGATCAATCCGGCGTGATGGCATACACGAGTGATCAGTGTCGGCTTATGGGTCAGCATATCCACCTCTTCGCGCTTCATTTTATACTGACCAGGAAAATTATTCTCATCATAACCCAAGATGACATTCCATTTATCCTTCGAATCAAATTCTGAGATCACTTCTTTCATCATATTGATATCGTTGACGTCATTGAGTGCGAGTGATTTTAATTTCTTCCCCAACATAACCAGATGCATGTGTGTATCAGTCAATCCCGGCAACATTGTAGCACCTTCCAGATCTACCAGTTTATCCGCTTCATGCCTAAAATCCGAGAAAATACCCGCGCCAAGAATAATTCCATTCTCTACAAGAACCGCCTGTACCTTATCTTCCGGACGCTTCATCGTATATATATTCCCGTTATAATATAATATCTTCATTCATTACCTCCAGAAAAAATGCTTCATATATACATTATATATGAAGCATTCATCATTATCTTACAAAATGGTTGAATCAGTCATCCTGGCTCAGTTCTTCACTGCGGTTAGCTGCCGCATTTAATGTTGTCATCAAGATGCTCTTAATCCCTTCGCCATCTAAAGCGTCCAATCCTGCTTCAGTCGTTCCCCGCTTTGAAGTGATATTCTTCCTTAGTTGACTGAACGACAGATCGGAATCCTCCACCATTTTACCAGCGCCGATAACAAGGTTTGTCGTCAGGAACATGGCTTCGTTTTCATCGAATCCTAGCTCCATGAGACTCTCCGCATACTTCTCATAAATATAGTATAGGAAGGCCGATCCTGAACCTGTTGCAGCAGTAATATTATGCATTGCATCTTCTTCCACTACCACGGTCGTGCCAAAACTCTCCATCAATTCCACAAGCTCGTCCTTATCTGGAAAGTTTTCAGAGTAGCTGATACCGCTGACCGAATGTTGGACCATCGCATTAGTGTTCGGCATCAACCGAGCTATTGGATTGTCACTTTTAAGTTCTCTTCTGATTGTTTTAATCTGCGTGCCTGCCATAACGGAAATAATCTTCGTCGCTTCCTCAAGGTAAGGCCGCAACCTCTTGGCCACATCAGGAAAACTTTGCGGTTTGCTCGCTAAAATGACATAATCTGCATCCTTCAACAGTTCTGAATCATCATAAGAGATATTGACTCCCAATTTATCCTGAAAGAATTTTATTTTCTCTTTCTGGCTTTTGCTCGTCAAATATATCTCTTCTGGTTTTACCACTTTATTTTCAATCATCCCTATAAAGATGGCACTCGCCATATTACCTGCGCCATAAAATACGATTTTCATAAGATCAGCTCCATTTTTGATTTTACGGACAGTAACAATCATAACAAACTGAAAAGAATATTTAAAATGGCGCTCTAATCAAGGTTGGATATAGAAAACAATGCCAATATAGTGGAGGAAACTCGCTATTATGATGAAGAAATGCCATATCATATGGAAATACCGGCGTGTCTTCTGTGCGTAAAACCAAGCTCCCACCGTGTAGCTCACGCCTCCCAATGTAATCATAAGTAAAAACATCCAATCTGTATTCGCTAATATTCTCGGGAAGAAGATGACGGCCATCCATCCCATGATGAGATAGACTGTCAGACTCACCCTATTGCTCACTTTTGGACTCAGCACTTTATATAAAATACCCAGCACTGCCACCGTCCATTGGATAATCAAGGTGGCTATGCCCCAAGTGCCGCCGATCACTGACAAGGCAATAGGTGTATAGGTGCCTGCAATCGCAACAAATATAAAGCTATGATCAAGGAGGCGCAGGATATATTTATGTTTTGTGTTATGAGCCATGGCATGATAAAGAGTAGAAGTCAGGAACATGGAAAATATGCTGATGACATAGATGGAGCCGCCCACAGCATGCATCACGCCACCACTCTCATACATATAGACTGCCGTAAAGGGCAACAGCAATATAAATATGATGGCTGCTACGCCATGGCTGACGCTATTGCCGACTTCCTCCCCGAAAGACAGCGGAATCATATGTTTCAATGAATCCACGACTCTATCCCCCATATCGTGCTGTTTTCTGTATAAAGGGCCGCGTGTACCTGTATGCTTCAAAAACATTATATCAAGCCTTCATCCATCAAGTCCCGTCTAGCTGTTTCGACACTGTCTTTCCCTATCTTGTTTTTAAGCGGCGAAAATTCCCCCGTCCGGTCGACTTGTAGTGTCATATGAGTGTTTGCAATCTGGAACGCATCAAAATAAAATTTTTCGAATTTAAGGGCCTCCGCCTTAATGATCTTCAAGTCATCATCGAGATGCTCCAATTTTTTCAATGCAAGATGATAAGGCATTTTTACGTCAGCTACCTTTTCAAGAAACTCGATATTGAAAACATGTATACCGATGTTCCCATTCTTGAATTTTTCCTCTTGACCTTCAGGCAATTCAGTATATTCAACTACGCTCTTCTGATCTTCCACTAGGCACAGACGTCCGACACTTTCCCCTGGCCTCGGTTCTATTGACTTGGATGTCACTTCATTGTCATTTTGAATATGAAGTCCGACAAGCAGCGGGTCCGCCACCTTGACCACCACATT
Organism: Salinicoccus siamensis; assembly: GCF_042429615.1. Taxonomy (GTDB): domain Bacteria; phylum Bacillota; class Bacilli; order Staphylococcales; family Salinicoccaceae; genus Salinicoccus; species Salinicoccus siamensis. The sequence goes on along the minus strand of NZ_JBHMAH010000012.1, from coordinate 91,281 downwards.
ATCGACGTTGTTCATAAATACATGCCTGATACCCAACTCTTTCATATGCTCCAGCATACCTGAATGCTTCAGCGCACTGAATATTCCTCCATTGCCATTTGGGGTCACCAGTATATTCCTGTCAGCATCAAGCAGCAGTTCCCCATCTTTTGATAACGCCGGGAAATGTTCCTGTTTAAAGAAATGGATATTGTCTGCCTCCAAATCGAAATGATTATGCGTGGAGAAGAACTGCTTGGTTTCCTCGTGGTTGATGTCGCTCGTCATGATGAACCATGGTACAGACACATTCACTTCTTCCTGGAATGCTTTGAGTTGTTTTGCCTGCAATTCGAATAAGGAATGGCCATCAAACGAGAAAGTGCCTTTCGGTCCTGTGTGCTCAAGACGGGTCCCTTGACCGCCTGCCATCAGCAGGACCCCTACCTGGCCATCGGCCATTGCATCAAGCGTCATCTCATGCAACATATGTTCATCCAGTTCTTCCGGTGTGGTATAAGGGATTTCAGTGATGTTTCCCATATCCACTGGTGTCGGATTTTGGTAGACCTCCTTAAACACTTCCTTGATTTCATCCGTATCAAGTGATTGGAATTGATGTTCCACTTCTTCCTGTTCATTTCTTTCCAGTTTGTCGTATTGGGGTATCATTGCCTTCATCATCATTATCCTCCACAAATCATTTTCTTAATTATAATGTATATCTATGGAACTGTAAAAATATAAAAGATAATGATGAGGGTATGCTCTGGGCAAATGAAGTATAGGAGCAGTTGTACCCACAAGTTGATGAGCATCTCTATAAGGCTAAAGCGAGGGGACGTAATCAAGTTTGCTGCGACCTTCTTTGACTGATAGACATCATTGGTCTGTTTAATGAGAGCAAACAAAAAAACTCCCTGATAGGGAGTTTTATCCGGTGATGACTTGTCTTACAAGTTCAATATTCACCTTGTTGTCGCCAATTTTATAATCCTTGAGAATCTTGGCTTCAACCTCTGCCACATCTTCTGTATTGCTGTGGATGACAGCAAGTGTTTCGCCAACTTCCACGGGATCTCCAACCTTTTTCTTCAGCACTAGGCCTACAGCCAGATCAATGACGTCTTCCTTGGTCTGACGCCCGGCTCCAAGCATTGCTGAGGCAATACCGATTTCTTCAGCTTTGATTTCTTCGACGAACCCACTCTCTTTCGATTTAACCTCATATTGATAATCTGCTTGAGGCAGGCGCGATACATCGTCGACTACAGTCGGATCTCCGCCTTGATTCTTCAGGAAAGTTTTGAATTTCTCAAGAGCCTGTCCATCATCAATGACCGCCTGGAGCTTTTCTTTCGCTTCATCCAAGCTTTCTGCAGCACCCCCAAGAACCGCCATCTGTGCCCCGAGTTCCAAGCATAGTCTGGTCAAATCTTCAGGCCCTTCGCCTTTAAGGGTTTCAATGGCTTCTTTGACTTCCAGGGCGTTACCGATGGCATAGCCGAGCGGCTCTGACATGCTGGATATGATCGCCATTGTATTGCGTCCTACATTGTTGCCGATTGATACCATTGCTTCCGCAAGTGCCACGGCGTCTTCTTCATGCTTCATGAAGGCGCCATCCCCTGTTTTAACGTCAAGGACGATTGCGTCAGCGCCTGAAGCAATTTTCTTACTCATGATTGAACTTGCAATCAGGGGAATCGAATTGACTGTCGCGGTGACATCACGCAACGCATAGATCTTTTTATCTGCCGGGGTCAAGTTGCCGGATTGGCCTATGACCGCCACTTTGTCACGATTGACGATGTCTGTGAATTCCTTATCTGTAATCTCGACATGGAACCCTTCTACCGCTTCAAGTTTGTCGATTGTTCCACCTGTATGACCGAGCCCCCGCCCGCTCATTTTGGCTACAGGCACATCCAGGGCCGCCACTAACGGTGCCAGGACGAGTGTCGTGGTATCGCCTACTCCACCTGTCGAGTGCTTATCCACTTTAACGCCATTGATTGCTGAAAGATCGATTTCATCTCCGGATTTGACCATTGCCATTGTAAGATCTGCCCGTTCTGCTTGAGTCATGTCATTGAAGAATACGGCCATCAATAGGGCTGAAGCCTGATAGTCAGGGATGTCCCCTTTTGTATAGCCGTCTATAAAATACTGGATTTCCTCTTTAGTAAGTTCTCCATTATCACGCTTTTTAGCGATTATATCGACCATTCTCATACATATCTTCCTTCCACACTATATAGTTTTACTTCCAACAGAGTGTCGGTTACGCGCCTCCATATAAAAATCTATCAATCTTTGGGATGTCTTATCCCATGCAAAGTCCAGCGCTTCTTTTCTGGCATTTCTGCGCAGCAAGTCAAGATGTTCTGGATCTTCAAGGACAGATACCGCCTCGAGCATACTTTCAATATTTTCATTTTCAAACAGCATTCCATTGACGCCATGTTCAACTTGTTCATTAGTCGGTCCACTTTTCGCGGCAATGACAGGTAGGCCTGAAGCCATCGATTCCAAAATGACAAGCCCAAGGGTTTCAGAAACTGATGGGAAGATGAATGCATCTCCAGAAGCAAATGCCTTGGACAATTCTTCTCCATGGATGAAGCCGGTAAATACCGTATTAGTGCCCTTAAAACGCTTTTCGATCTCCGCCCGTGCTGGACCGTCGCCGACCATGGCTAAGCTTATATCGGGGCGCTTTTCAAGTAGTGGCACCAATTTATGCAGTTCCTTTTCTATTGCTATCCTGCCGATGAACACCAGCAACTTATTGGACGGCTTCCCTCCGGTCAGCCATTCCCTCATCTTATCATCACGAAACCGTGGATGCCGATGGTCTACATCCACCCCGCGCGGAATGACATCCAGACGCTCGATGCCCTGGGCATCAAGTTCCTCACGGATGGCTTGTGAAGTGACAAGGTTCAAATCCGCATTTTTATGGTTGCGTTTGATATACCACCATAGCAGCGGTTTCGCCGGCTTATACGCTTTATAGAAATCCAAGTACTTTGGCAGATGAGTGTGGTAAGAGGAAACAAGCGGAATATCAAGTTTCTGTGCAGCCTTCACTGCACTCGTTGCAAGCAGGATCGGATTGACTGCGTGTACTACGTCAGGCTGGAATTTCTTCAATTCATGGTACACTTTACGAGAAGGAACCCCCCATTTACGGTATCTATAAAAAGGGAAAGTGATCGGTTTGATACCGATCACTTTTGCACCTTTATAATCGTATACACCAAGGTCTGGAGCAATGACCAGAACTTCGTGTCCTTCCCGTATAAAGTAATCTATGGCTTTCGTCAATCTCGTCACTATCCCATCAGTCGATGGTAGAAATGTTTCTGTGACAATTGCTATCTTCATACGGTCTTACCTCTTTCTATTTCCAAGTCACTTGAGGAAGAACATTATCTACAATGATACGATCCTTATGTTCCATTGCTTCCTGGAGGATTTCTTTAAGGACATCCTGCGTCAACAGGTGTGGTTCAAGACCAAGGTCGATCAGGTTTGTATTCACTGCATTGTAGTAGTGGTCTTCATTTTCAACACGCGGATTTTCTATTGATTTAACTGTCGCTTCAACATTCAGTTCTTCTGCTGCCTTTTTAGTCTTCTCAGCAAGTTCTTGAACGGAGAATGACTCTGTGAATTGGTTGAAGACACGGAACTCACCTTGTTCAGCCGGATTTTCCGCAGCAATTTCAACACAGCGGACAGTGTCCTGGATATTCAGGAAGGCCCGAGTTTGGCCACCTGAGCCATAAACAGTGATATCATGCCCGATCGCAGCCTGTACCAGGAACCGGTTGAGAGCAGTACCGAAAACAGCATCGTAGTCAAGACGGTTAGCCAACACTGGATCTTTCTTTGTCTCTTCAGTGTTCAAACCATAGACAATACCCTGGTTGAGATCAGTTGCACGAATACCCCAAATCTTACAGGCGAACATGATGTTATGAGTATCATGCACTTTTGTCAGGTGATAGAAAGAACCCGGTTGTTTAGGGAACGGTAGAGTATCTTTTCTGCCTTTGTGTTCGATTTCTATGTACCCTTCCTCGATGTCTATGTTCGGCTGTCCATATTCACCCATCGTTCCGAGCTTTATGAGATGGCAATCAGGTTCAAATTCTTTTATTGCATAAAGCACGTTAAGATTTCCCAAAACGTTGTTTTGCTGAGTATAGACCGCATGCTCACGATCAATCATGGAATACGGCGCTGACCGTTGCTCGGCAAAATGGACAAAGGCTTCCGGACGTTCATTTTTGAAGACCAGAGTCAAGAAATCATAATGGTTAAGGTCCCCTTCGTACACTTTGATCTCTTTGCCGGTGAGTTCTTTCCATTTATCCACGCGCTCCTGGAGCGAAGCAATTGGTGTTACAGAGTTGGAATGCAGTTCATTATCGATTTTGCGTCTCACCAGATTGTCTACAATCGTCACATCATGGCCCTTCTCAGAAAGGTACAATGCAGTAGGCCATCCGCAGAAACCGTCTCCTCCTGCTACAATAATTCTCATTTAAAAATCCCTCGCTTCAAGTGTTATTTACAATACTCACAGTATACCACTAGTATACAATACCATTATAAAGATGTTTATGGCTTCGGACAAACTTTTAATGACTATTTGATGAAATGCTAAAAAGAAACCAGATCCTGATGGATCCAGTTCCTGGTCAAACCGCTTCAGGTGCTCGTTGCTGCTTTTTCTTCTTATAATATTGGAAGGCCACGAGTAGGATGAACAGCCCGATTGCCACTATGTCCGTCATCAGACTGCTCTGTATGAACAACAATGCAGCAGCGACCGCTACCCCCCTCTCTACGATATTGTAGCGGGTGAGCATATAATTTTGGATGAATGACGCAAATGTCGCCATTCCTATCGCGGCAGTGAGGACGGCCCATGCCATTTCAAGTACCGTGGCATCTGTAATCAGCAATATAGTAGGATTTATCGCAAACATAAACGGCAGAAGAAGCGCCGCAGAATCGTATTTGAAGCCCTGCACGCCTGTACGGATCGGACCGGCATTCGCAATACCGGCCGTTGCATAGGCGGGCAGGTTTATCGGTGGTGTGTCATCTGCAAGCACGCCATAATACAGGACAAAGAGGTGGGCCACAATGATTGGCAAGCCTAAATTGGTGAGCACTGGCGCAATCACTGCAGCAAGTACCACATAAGTCGCTGTAGTCGGCAAACCAAGTCCTAACAGCAGACATGCAAACACAGTTAATACCAACGCAATATAAATTTGGGTGTTATCGGTAATCATGAAGGCTGGCAATGAAGATTCAATGGTGTCTGAAAACTCTATGACGATACGTGTGAATTTCGTAGACAAACCGCTTGTCGTGATGACCCCGATCAGAATCCCCGCAGTCGCACACGCTACTATGATGCTCAGCGCATTCCTCGAAGCGGTGTCGAAGCCTTCCAACAACTCTTTGGTTCCGTATTCCGACTTCACCTTGTCATGTTTCATCATCCTTTGGAAAATGCCAAATAGAAATGCCACAAGGATTCCACCCAATACCATGGTGAATATCGAGTCCCTCCATCGTATCGTCTGGTTGTTGAAGACTCTTATTCCAAAAACATCATTCAACGCAACCAGCCCCTGGTTGAGGTATCCAACCAGATACTGCATCGCAAACGTGAGTGCAAGCAATATCGCCGCATAAAGTATTGTTCGTCCCAGACGTTCCTTGAAGCGGTAGGTGAAGAGTGCTATGACGATCATCGCTATGATTGTGTAGAATGCCGAAGCATTGACTGATGCGCGTTCAATAACGAGATAGTACAGCAGAATCAATATCGGCACCAGCATATACCCCTGCCTTATAAGCAATTTCCGTGCCGAGGACATTTCAGAACGTTCCATCCCGGAGATATTATGTTTACCCGCTTCAAAATGAACCATGAACAAAATGCCGACGTAAGCCAATATCGCAGGAATGAATGCACTCTTAATGATTTCATAATAAGGGATTCCTGTGAATTCCACCATGATGAAGGCGGCAGCCCCCATGACAGGCGGCAGGAATTGCCCGCTTGAAGAAGCTGCTACTTCGACGCCACCTGCCACATGAGAGGGGAATCCTACCTTCTTCATCAAAGGTATTGTGAATGTACCTGTAGTAACTGCGTTTGCTGTAGAACTCCCGGAGATACTCCCCATCATCCCGCTTGCCACTACGCTGGCTTTGGCGGGACCTCCCTTGTATTTACCGAACCCTCTGATGGCGAGATCGATGAACATCTTACCTGCCCCAGTCGATTCAAGTATGGCGCCGAACAAGATAAAGATGAAAACAAATTGCGCTGAGGCGTAGATCGGCGTGCCGAATATGCCATTGCTACGATAGACAATTTCATAGACAAATCGGGAAAAGTCCCCTCGATTATGGTAGAAATCCCCCGGCATGAATTGACCCAAAAAGAAATAACCCATAAAAATGGCTGCTATTATAACTAGAGGCAGGCCGACCACACGTCGCGTGGCTTCAATGACTATGAGTACAAAAAGCGCGCCTACCAACAAATCCACTTCGGTAGGGCGGGCCGACATTATAGCTTCAGCCGTCTGCCTGTTGATGAGATATATCCCTATACCCAAAGTCAAAACCGCAAGGCACAAATCATACCAAGGTATGGTCTTCTGATTCAAACCTTTTTTTATCGGAAAAATCAGGAATGCAAGGACGACCCCCAATATAAGGTGGATGACCAGGAAAGTCCTGGATCCGATGCCAGGCAGGCCAAACCCAGCCACATAGAGGTGGAAGAATGCCAGAGATAGAGCCACAATACTGACCAATCGGCCCATCTTCTTCCCGAGTTCCCTGTCACTTCCTTCCAGTTCCTGGAGCAATTTTTTTTGTTCTTTATCTTCCATTGATTTCACCTCTCTCAAATAAGGTCCGGGTGACATTGACCTCCAGATTTCTGCCTTTGAACGGCGGTTCGGAAATAAGTATGTCATCGTCTCCTATCATGATATGATGAGGAAATACAGAGGATGGGCGTATCCTCAAGGCCCCTCCACGGACAGGTCTGTTGATTTCACTGATGATGAACTTGCCATCCTCGAGTTCCATCACTTCCCCTTCATAAGGCATGCCCGCCCCAAATGATTCCGTATGGCTCTCCATCGTATATATATCTGTACCACGCACTTCAAAAATTTCCTTCACAGGCGAGCGTTCGACTGAATGTATGTATTCAACAGAGAAACGTCCCCCGTCATCAATCCGGGTCCTGTATAAAACCTCACCTGTTTCCATGTCAGAGATCGAAATACCCAAAGGCGCTGTTATATAAAGAATGACGAGTAACGCTACCACTGAAATTCCAATAAGGGAGAAAAAGACATTGCGGCGACGCAATGTCTTTTTCTTATTACTAGTATCCATTCAATTACTGCTCATCATAATATTTTTTGGCACCCGGATGAAGATCAATCGGCATACCATCCTGTGCAGTGTCGAGCGTCACTTCTTCACCACGGACATGAGCATTGCTCAAATCATCAAGATTTTCAAACAGCGCCTTCGTCATTTCATACATCTGATCTTCAGGAATATCATTGGAGGCAATCACCATAGCTTGTACAGCTACCGTAGTCGCTGTACTGTCAAAGTTTTCATAAGCATCTTCAGGAATATCCTGTTGCGTATAATAGGAATATTCTTCTGTCAATGAATCAATTGCATCCTGATCGAAGCTGACCAACTTCACATCTGCACTGGCGCTCAATTCCTGAATCGCACCGGTTGGTGTGCCGGCTGTAACGAATGCCGCGTCGACGTTACCATCTTGGAGGTTCGTCGAAGCATCCGCGAAATCAAGATACTGTGCATCCAAGTCGGATTCGCTCAAGTCATGGGCTTCGAGAATCTGTTTGGCGTTTGCTTCTGTACCCGAACCAACATCTCCAATCGCTACACGCTTGCCTTCCAAATCCGCTACGGATTCAATTCCAGAGTCTGCAAGTGTGACCAGCTGGATAGTCTCAGGATAGAGTGTGAGTACACCGCTGTAATTTTCAAGGGGTTCTTCAAACATGTTCGTCCCCTCTACTCCGTAGTACGCAATATCATTCTGGACAAGAGCGAGCTGCGCTTCACCATTATTCAACTGCTCCGTGTTGGAAACGGAGGCACCTGATGAAACACCAGTAGCCGACACATTTTCCAATTGGGAATCAATGATATCCGCCATCGCAACACCAATCGGGAAGTATACCCCTGCTTCGCCCCCGGTCAACACAGTGACATTTTCAACCCATCCTTCTCCAGAAGAGTCCCCTTCACCTGAACTGGACGCCTCCTCTCCTTCACCGCCACAGGCAGCTAAAGCAAAAGATAGAGACATCATCAATACAAGCAACCATGAAAATTTCTTCATAATCCCAGTCCCCTTTGTATTTTTTATCTTACTTACTATATATTGTAACATAATAGCGCTTACATTGGCTTGATATTTTAGAATATTCTATTTTATTTGCATAAAAAAAAGACCCCTCAGGAGCCTTTTATTTCGGAGTCGTCGTCCATACTTTGCTGTTTTTATGCCGTTTGGTATGTGCATAGACATTTTCACCTGCATAATCTTCATTGGTATAGACCGTAATATCAAAGTATTTTCCATCTTCCGAGAACGCCTCTTCCAGATAGACGTCTTTTAAGTGTTCGTATAAATTCTTCATTCCTTCCATTTTAAGGCCCGGGTACTCCCGTAGGACACGCTTCTGCAATCGTGCACCCGACCCGGCCACTTCCTGCACAACAATCACAAACGTCTCATCTTCTCTTATCACATCATCAAATATATTGGTCTGCCCAAAGTCCCGCATCAAAAGACACCCTTCCTACAATTCAGTACGCAATTCCCAAAGTTCTTCGAAGAAATAATCATCTATGACGCGTTTCAGATAGTTCACACCAGAGCTCCCCCCGGTGCCTTTCTTGAAACCGATGATCCTCTCGACAGTCTTCATATGCCTAAATCGCCATTGACTGTACAGGTCTTCCACATCAACCAGTTTTTCGAGCATCTCGTACAGTTCAAAATAATCTTCAGTATTGAGGTATATCTGCTTGAAGGCCTCTTTGACGGATGGGTCAGGTACATATCTCTCCATTACATCACGCTCGAGGACTTCCTTGTCTATATTGAATCCCGCCCTATCCACTGCGCGTATAACTTCATCATAGATGCTCGGTGTCATGATCTGCTTTTTCAACTTCGCATGGATGATAGGATCTTTTCCATAAATTTTTAATGCATGTGTCGTCTTGTAGCCGAGACTGAATTCCATCATACGGTTTTGATAGGATTGAAATCCGGAGGCATTGCCTAGTGCATCCCTGAATTTTAGATAGTCGCTTGGAGTCATTGTTGAAAGTACATCCCATGCAGCAATGATCTGCCTTTGTATATTGGTGACCCGCGCAAGTTTTTTGAACGATTCCCTGAAATTATCCTCCCTTATATCTTTAATGGCTGAATTTATTTCATGGATGATGAGTTTCATCCACAATTCGGTCACTTGGTGGATGATGATGAACAGTGTCTCATCGTGCTCTTCACTCATAGTATCCTGAGCAAACAGTATCTGCTCCAGATTGAGATATTCGCTGTAAGTCATATCTTTAGAAAAATCAGTCTTCACTTCTTCTCCGTCCAGTGTATGATCCTGATAATCAGTCATTTAAATCCGCCTTATACTGCAGCGCAGCACGCACCGGCGAACCATCTGCCCCTTTAATCTTCAATGGCAATGCAACGAATTCATAGTAGCCTGGAGCGACATCGTCCAGCACTGCATTTTCAAGAATCATGATGTCCCTCTCATGGAGTAGATGATGAATATCAAGGGTTTTGGAGTCAATCGGATCTACTGAAGTGACATCTGTCCCGAACAATTTGATTCCTTGGGCAGCCATATATTCCACTGCCCTTTTTTCAAGCACGGGTATACTTTCCGGAAAAACTGTAGTGTCGGATTTTCTTTTAGTTTTTATAAGCAGTATATTCCCTCTGATATCAAACTGCTTGATTGCCTCAAATCCCAGTTCTTCCGAGTTTTCTATTGCTATTACCGTCGCCTCTCCAATATACCGGTTGATATCCAGCTGATCGACGGTGTCACCGTCTTCCTCAAAATGAAAAGGCGCATCAATATGGGTACCGATATGGGTGCTTGTTGTGATTTTGCCGATATTCACAGAACCACTCTCTGCCTTGGTGACAGTACGTTCATAGCTAAAAGGCGTGTCTTCGGGCCAATGTGCGATATCCTCTTCAAGCATCTGGGTAATATCCATCCACATCAGGCAATCACTCCCCGCTTATTCTCAAACTTTTCGTACAGCCGTCCATCCATAATTTCTTTTAATATCATTATCGTATGATAAACATCTTCAAATGAGTTGTATAGGGCAACGGGTGCAATCCGGACGTAGCTTGGCGCTCTGAAATCGGGAATGACGCCCTTGGATTTCAATGCTGCATTGATACCTGCCGCATTGGAATGGCCAATGAGGATATGCCCCCCTCTTGCCTCATGATCTTTCGGGGTGACGATTTCAATTTCACCCTCTTCGAACATATCTTCAATCATTGTAATCATGAAATCCGTCAATTCGAGGGATTTTTCGCGGATGGCTGCAATGCCTGCCTCCTCAAATATCTCGAGTGAACCAAGAAGCGGTGCCATCGAAAAGATATGTGGGGTCCCGACTTGGTACTGGCTGATGTCGGAAGCAGGATCAAACGTATGCGACATATCAAACTGGGTTTCTTTATTGTTGCCGAACCATCCCCTCAGAGAAACTTCCCGAGAATGGTGTTTTTCATTCACATACAATCCGGCAACAGAACCCGGACCACCGTTTAGATGTTTGTAAGTACACCAGATTGCAAAATCGACCCCCCACTCCTTTAAATCATGAGGGATGGCACCGATTGAATGACACAGGTCGAAACCGATAATGATGTCATGCTTTTTTGCATGCTCCGTTATCTGTTCCATGTCCAAAATCTGCCCGCTCCTGTATAGGACGGAAGGCAAAAGAACCAATGCGATACTGTCATCCATCATATTTATAATGGTCTCCGTAGACAACGTATGCCCGTTCGGGGATGGCACTTTGACCATACCGTCCGAGTAGCCGAAATCATCGAGGGTTGCTTGCACAGCATAGATATCAGAGGGGAAGTTCAATTCATCAACCAAGATCTTATACCGCTTCTCTGTCGGTTTATAGAGCGTCCTTACCGTCTGATGGATATTCATTGTAGTTGAATTCGTCGCGAGCACTTCGTGGTGCCCGGCTCCAATGAGATCAGCCATCATTTCCCCAATGCGTTCGCTCATATAGAACCACGGCCGTTCCCCTTCGGTCCATCCATCGATGGCATGGCGTTTCCAATCTTCCATGACCGACAGGAGGCTTTCCTCAGCTGCCTTGCTCATCAGTCCTAGGGAATTGCCGTCCATATAATAATTGCCTGAACCGATGTAGAACTGTGATCTGAATTTCGCCAATGAATCATTTGAATCTTTGTCGCGTGCTGTCTTCAACCATTCTTCCATAATATGCCTCCTCTTTATATATGTAAGCCTTTTCTCCATTATACAGTGAAATCCCCACAATTAAAGTCTCTTCCATGTCTGTTCCTTCTCTCTTTGTTATAATGACGTTATAGTAATGAACAAGAAGGAGAATTGTATATGCAGGATATCACAGGTAAATATGCAGTCATTACCGGCGGCACACGAGGCATTGGATTGGCGACGGCCCATGCTTTGGCCGAAGAAGATGTAAACGTAGCAATAATTGGAAGAAATGCCGACACTTTGGCCGATGCTGCCGATTCACTCAGAAAACATGATGTACAGATTGTCGCTTTAAACGGAGATGTTTCGCGTAATGAGGATGTAACACGCATGTTGAACGAAGTGAAGGATGCATTTCCTCGCATCGATATACTCATCAATAATGCCGGCATCATGAAACATATGCCTTTCCTTGAAAGTTCCGAAGATGACTTAAGTGAGATGATGAATGTCAACCTGTTCGGCATCTACAATATGATGCATGGTGTCCTCCCGATGATGCAGGAGCAAGGTCTTGGTGATGTCATCAACATCTCTTCCATGTCCGGCTTGAAGGCTTCTTCACACAGCGCACTCTATTCTGCCACTAAATATGCTGTCATAGGCATGACAGAAGGCGTGATGCAGGAAATGCGCAAACATAATATCCGCGTTTCCTATTTGACACCGTCAGCCGTGCTGACTGACCTCATTGGAGAATCCAGCCTGAAAGAAGAATCAATGACCCATCCGGAAGATATTGCGGACATCATTGTCAGTCAACTCAAGCTGAATCCGCGCACTTTCATCAAAACAAGTCAAATGTGGGCAACCAATCCCATCCACAAATAATAAACGTTAAGGAGTGGTGACATGGCAGGACCTGCCCTGAAACAATTGCATGCACATAGAGCCATCCACGATGCAAGTCTAGGAGGTGCAGAGGATCACGTAGCCGATATGAAAATCATGCTGAATAAAATGGAACATAAGGAACTTGCTGAAGAAATGCAATCGTTCATAGAGTATGTTGAACAGCGTATATTGACGCATGCCGACAGTGAAGAGGAAGAGTCAGGACTGTATGAAGAAACTGTACGCAACAATCCCGATATGCATGACAAGATTCAACATCTGACCCGAGACCACGATCTGATGCGAATCATGATCGATAAGATGAAGGAAGAGCTTGCCAAAGATGAAGTCGATTTCCAAAAGCTTGTGGATTACTCTGTTTCAATCGTCATTGTAGATGAAATCCATTCCCGCGATGAAGAAGCTTTCCTGTTGTCCGAATAATAATAAAAAGTGCCCAGCCGTAACCCGGCTGGGCACTTTTTATGCATTCATCCTTTATTGACAAGCCATATTTCTTTTGCATACTCTTCAAGCGTCCGGTCGGATGAAAATTTACCGGCGTTCGCCATATTGATGAATCCTTTCCTGTAAAACATCTTCGGATCTTTAAAATCACTTGCTATCTGATCCTGCGCCTCACGGTAGCTTGCAAAATCTTCCAGCACGAAGTACTGGTCGTCATGGATGAGGCTGTCATATAAGTCTTGGAACATACCGGTGTTATTGTCGTTGAAAGTCCCGTCAACAAGCGACTCGACTACGTCCTTCAACCCTTCTGTCTTCTTAAGAGCCTTTTTGGGGTCATATTTACCACGTTTTTCTACAACTTCTTCAACTTCCATTCCAAAGATGTAATTGTTCTCCCGACCCGCTTCTTCTACGATTTCCACGTTCGCACCATCCATCGTGCCGACTGTCACGGCTCCATTCAGCATGAATTTCATATTACCTGTCCCAGAAGCTTCCTTCCCTGCCAGGGAAATCTGTTCTGAGACGTCGGCTGCCGGGAACAGCTTCTCTGCATAGGAGACACCGTAGTTTTCCACGAACACGACCTTGATGATAGTGTTGACCTCGGGATCTTTATTCACCCTATTTGCAAGCTCATTGATGAATTTGATGATGGATTTTGCAGCATAATAGCCGGGAGCCGCTTTTGCTCCGAAGATGAAGCTCCGCTTGGTCCAATCGGCATCAGGTTCTGCTTTGATGCGGTTATATAAGTCTGCTATATAGAATGCCATCATAAGCTGACGCTTATATTCGTGCAGTCGTTTTATCTGGATGTCGAAGATGGAGTCGGGGTCGATGTCGACCTCCTCGTGGAAGCGTATATAATCGGCAAGCTCCACTTTTTTTTCTTTTTTGACATCTATGAAACGCTCCAGCACCTCCTCTTCTTCAAATCTTTCCTCAATACCTTTCAACTTCATCAAATCAGTGATCCAATCTTTTGAACCAATCAAATCGGTGATCATTTCACTTAGTTGAGGATTCGATTGCAATAGCCATCTCCTTTGAGTAATGCCGTTAGTCTTGTTGAGTATGCGGTCAGGAAAAATATCATGCCACGCTTTGATGACATCCGTTCTCAGCAGTTCGGTGTGGATGGCAGCTACACCGTTGACAGCCCTAGTTGCATAGATGGACATAAAAGCCATATGAATCGAGTTGTTTTGGATGATCAGGTATTTATGCCAATCTGACTCATCTATCTTCCACTCTTTCAGTTCGCCGATCAGACGTGCATTGATTTGTTCAATGTAAGGGTAGAGATTCGGCACTGCCGAGATGAACAAATCCTTTTCCCAAACTTCCAGTGCCTCTGCCAGTAGTGTGTGGTTCGTATACGCCATCGATTTTCGGGTGATATCGAAAGCTTTTTCGAACTCCACACCTTCATTTTCAAGCAGTCGGATTAATTCAGGTATCGCCATGGCCGGATGGGTGTCGTTCAACTGTATGGAATGCATCTTGGAGAAGTCATCATAATTCTTATGACCTTCCGCCTTATACTTTTCCATAAGATCCTGCAAAGAGGCCGATGTGAAAAAATACTGCTGCCTCAATCTGAGGCGTTTGCCTTCATATGTCGAGTCATTGGGGTAGAGGATGCGCGAAATCGTTTCTGCTTCGTTCTGGGCGCGGACAGACTCGATGTACTTTCCTTCATCGAATGCATTGAAATCGAATTTATTGATGGCTTCCGCTTTCCATAGACGCAGCGTATTGATTGTCTCCCCTCCATACCCTACAATCGGCATATCGTAAGGGACCGCTTCTACTTTGTCCGCTTCGCTGAATTCAACAACCCTCGTATCATTGCTGTTCTTTATAAGCCACGGATTGTCATGCTCAAGCCACGGATCCGCTTCCTCCACCTGAAAACCATTAACAAAATTTTGCTTGAATATGCCGTATTGGTAAAGGATGCCATAGCCCGACAAAGGATAATCAAGGGTTGCCCCTGAGTCGAGGAAACAAGCAGCCAGACGGCCCAATCCTCCATTTCCGAGGCCAGCATCATCCTCGGCTTCCTCGAGGGCATTATAGTCGACCCCCATCTCTTCAAGTGTGCGTTTGACTTCATCTTCCATACCCATATTGACAAGGTTATTGCTGAGTGCGCGCCCCATCAGGAACTCTGCAGACAGGTAATAGGCCTGTTTCTTCTTTTTGAATTTATTCTTTGATTCTATCCATTTTGGCACAAGCTGTTCCATGACTGCATTGCCAACCACGATGAACTGTTCTTTTTCATTCAATTCATAGAAGGATTGCCCATGGCTCTCATACGCCTGGCCTTCGATTCTTTCTTTAAGTTTTAATGATGTCATAGCGACCTCCCGTA
The DNA here is from genome assembly GCF_042429615.1 of Salinicoccus siamensis. Classification (GTDB taxonomy): domain Bacteria; phylum Bacillota; class Bacilli; order Staphylococcales; family Salinicoccaceae; genus Salinicoccus; species Salinicoccus siamensis. Next base: position 75,948 of record NZ_JBHMAH010000012.1, on the reverse strand, counting down.
TCGTTCGTTCATATTTTTCAGATAATCTTTATGCGCCTTGGTGAGCGACCCCGGTGTCAGACGCCATTCCCAATTGCCGCCAATTGTGGATGGAACGTTAAACCGCGCAGCATCGTCCAGGCCCAGAAGATCCTGCACAGGTATTATTGCAAGTTTCGAACTGGATGCGAAAACGCCTCTGATGCAGCCGTTGACGTGCCCCTCTGCCTCAGTCAAGTTCAAATATGCTTGGACTTTGTTGAAAGTATCACCATCTGCACTGTCAAGCCATCCCTTTGTGGTCTGTGTATCGTGGTTGCCTGTATAGGCAATTGTATGTCTTGTATAGTTATGAGGAAGATATTCCGATTCTTTGCCCCCGAAACCAAATTGCAGCACTTTCATTCCTGGATAGCCGGTCGATGCAATAAGTTCATACACTTCCTCGGTAAGGAATCCAAGATCCTCAGCCAGTATATCCTTCTCCCCTAGTTTTTCACGTATGGCTTCAAAGAGAGGCAGTCCAGGGCCTTTCACCCATCTGCCATCTTCAGCCGTTTCGTCTTGGGCTGGCACTTCCCAATATGCTTCAAATCCTCTGAAATGGTCAATCCGCACAGCATCATATAATTCGAAGCTTTCTTCGACACGTCTGATCCACCAATGGTAATCCTCTTCCTTCATCTTCTCCCAATCATAGATGGGGTTCCCCCATAGCTGTCCGGTATCGCTCATCATATCGGGTGGGACTCCTGCCACCACACTCGGATGCAGGTTTTCATCCAGTTTATAGAGATCTGGTCGCGACCATACATCGACACTGTCTGCAGCCACATAAATAGGTATGTCGCCAATGATCTTTATACCTTTGCCATTGGCATACTCCTTAAGATCGTGCCAATGTTCAAAAAAGAGGTATTGGGTGAATACCCAAAACATAATCTCCGCTTCATGCTTCTCATAGAAGCGTTGCAGCGTCTTAGCATCCCGTAAGCGGTAGCGTTCAGGCCATTCCGTCCAGGCCGCATTATCATGGGCCCGTTTAATCGCCATAAACAGGGCGAAATCAGGCAGCCAATCTGAATGACGCTCCATCATAGATTCCAATTCATTTTTCACATCCGGATACGCACGTTGAAATGCTGTATCCAGCAACGCCATTTTACCCTCATATAATTTTGCATAATCGACTGTATCATCATCTTCACCCAGATCCGTCCTCGTGATTTCAGACTTCCTCAGCCAACCGGATTCAATGACCCTGTCCAGATCGATAAAATAAGGATTGCCGGCAAAGGCGGAAAAACTTTGATAGGGCGAGTCCCCGTAACTCGTAATGCCAAGCGGCAATATCTGCCAGTATCGGGTTCTCGAAGCGCTGAGAAAATCTACAAAATGGTATGCATTTTCACCAAAATCCCCAATTCCGTATTTCCCGGGTAATGAAGATATATGAAGCAATATTCCACTGGACCGCTCTTCCATATGCATCCTCCTTTTGTGTGCAAACGTTTGCAATTCCACTTAAATATACCATATGCATTTACACTAAAATAACTTTATAATTGTTGATGTTACCACACATTGTAGGGAGGCTAAAACTTGAAGGACTATAAGACACTACTATTCGATTTGGACGATACACTATTGGACTTTGGTCATGCTGAACATACTGCTCTGAAGAAGGTGCTTGAATATTACGGAATCAAGAGTATCCCACAGCACTTCAACATGTACAAGAAAATAAACAGAAAACATTGGGAGTTGCTTGAACAAGATCTCATCTCAAAGGAAGATGTCTTGAAATTGCGTCATGAACGTTTCTTTTCCACAATTGGCTTTGAAGTCGATGGTCATGAAGTCGATAATCTGTATCGCCGCAATATCACTGAGTATGGTACTCGGCTGTTCGACGGAGTCCTGGATCTCCTTCATAGTTTGTCAGATCACCATAATCTGTATATCATCACCAATGGCGTTAAGGAGACTCAAGAAGCCCGGCTTTTGAAATCAGGTTTGCGCCCTTATTTTTTAAATGTTTTCATCAGTGAGGATACGGGGTATCAGAAACCTATGAAGGCTTTTTTTGATCATGTGGCTATGAATATTCCAGGATTTAGGCATGATGAAGCACTCATCGTCGGTGATTCGTTGACATCAGATATCAAAGGAGGCATCAATAGTGGAATAGACACATGCTGGTTCAATCCTGACAACCATACGAATCCTCATTCTTATGCTCCTGATTATATAGTTAGCCGGTTGGATGAACTTACAGGAATACTGAATTACTAAAGGGGATGTTTCGTGTGAAACAGTATGATGCATCCTGAACCTCGGTGGATTGAGCACAAAAAAGGACGACACATTCATGTCGCCCCCTTACCATGGAGTTCATATCAGCCGCTGGCATTCTTACCCAACTTCTTCAGTAAATCAATCAACTGAGCCTTCTCTTCTGCATCCAGTCCTCCGGACACCTGCTCAAGACGCTCCGCATGCTCCGGAAAAGTGTGTTTCATCAATTCCTGACCATTTTCCGTCAGGCTGGCATAAGTGATGCGCCGATCGCCACTGTATTGCTCTTTCCTGACGTATCCTTCTCGTACAAGATTGTTCACGACATACGTAATTGAACTTGAAGAAATCAATACCTTTTCCCCAATATGCTGAATTTGTTGGGGACCTTTACTATACAACAATTCAAGCACCGCAAAAGCCGTCGGTTTCAAACCATGCTTCCGCATATCCCTGAAAGCTTCAGTCTGCAAGGCATGGAAAGCGTGGTGAAGTATAACATATAATTTCAAAGATAGTGCTTGGTCATTGGATTCGTCCATGGTTCATTTCTCCATTCGAGTTTATATTATCTTCATAACGTGTATTGTACTACAAAACATTTTAGGGAGTGAAAATATGTTACACTATATGCATTACGCATGCATATAGTGTAACAATTTGATGACAAGGAGGAAAATAAAATGTCGAACAAACCAAAACTCACTGGATGGAGGGCGATTGATTGGAAAATATTTCTACCTTCCGTTTTACTGATCATTGCAATAAGTATACCCTTCTCATTCTATGAGTCACAGTCTCTAAAAATACTTAATGGGATTTTCGATCAGATCATAGCTTCGTTCGGATGGGGGTACATCTGGTATGCCACCATTCTACTCGGACTTGGCCTTTACCTCTCTTTTTCAAAATACGGGCAGGTCGTGCTGGGGGATCCTGATGAGAAACCACGGTTTTCATTATTATCCTACGCTTCGATATTGATTGCAATGGGACTCGGTTCCACCATAATGAGAACTGGTATGATACAGTGGGCCGAAGTTGCAAACAATCCCCCTTTCGGTATAGAAGCTGGCTCCAACGAAGCCCTGTTATGGGGTAACGCCTATGCGATGTACATGTGGAGCTTCCAGATCTTCTCCATATTTGTCATGACTGCTCCTGCAGTCGCTTATGTCATCCACGTAAAGAAACGTCCGATGATGCGCATCTCAGAAGCGACACGCGTCATTTTTGGAGATAAATTCACTGATGGCATCGGCGGTATACTTATTGATATACTCTTCCTTGTCAGCATCCTTTCAGGTGCTGCCGTCACGTTGGGGTTAGGCACACCGATCATCACCTCCAACCTGGCTGCCCTTCTTGATACGGAAGTGACATTCACCATGACCATGATTGTCACTCTCATCTGGGTCTCTTTGTTCTCGCTCAGTGCATACCTCGGCATCGAGAAAGGCATCAAACGGTTGAGCCTGGCGAACATGTATCTTGCAGGCTTGCTTGCAATTTTCATATTGATCGTCGGACCGGGTGTCTTCATTTTTGATTATTTTACCGACACGGTCGGTCACCTGCTGAACAACTATTTCGCCTATTCCCTATTTACGGATTCATTGGCTGTAGAACAATCTGCACATATGCGTGACCACATGATATTCTGGATTGCATACAGTTCTACTTGGGCGATGCTCCACAGTATCTTTGCCGCCAAAATATCCAAAGGAAGAACGATAAAGGAAATGATTCTGACTTATCTTCTTGCACCGACATTGCTGTCTTGGATTGCTACAGGTGTGTTGGGAGGCATCGGAGTCTACAGCCAACTGAATGGAGAACTCGATGTGTTGGCATTGGCAAGTGAACAGGAAGCGGTGCAGATAATACCAAATATTCTTCAGACATTGCCGCTCTCAAGCATAGTGATGGTCGTCTATATCATCATAGCGATGATTTTCCTTACTACGACACTCGATTCTACAACATTTACAATTGCTGCCTATACAAGCAAGAATGACATGAGTAAACAGGATCCGTCGAAATTCTTGAGGATATTTGTTGCTCTCGTCATCACAGGGTTGGCCCTTGTGCTCATGCAGATCGGAGGCCTCGGCCCACTTGAGATTGTTTCCGGTTTGATGGGATTACCGATCATTTTCCTGCAGTTCCTGACGGTCTACGCTGTAATAAAGATGATCGACAAGGACGAGGCTTGGAAATACAATACAAAAGAAGCTGCGAAGAAACAGAAGAATGCCTCAACTGATTCATACCAGTAGCGCCGGCCATGCTGTAATTTAATGATTCCGCGCCCTCTATTTCGCCATTTAGTAAGACAGAAGCACCCTATGGATTGTTTGCACAATACCAATAGGGTGCTTCTTCATGTTGATTATCCAATTTATGGCTATTGCTTAACCTCTTTGCCCAAGAATGATTTAAGCATCCAATTATTTTTTTCTATATCCGTAGTCATACTGATGAATGTATCCGCTGTACGGTCATCTCCCGCTTCCTCAGCTACCTTTCTGCCTTCATCAAGCTCCTGGATGATATTATCATAATCCTGGACAAGCTGTCTGACCATCGCATTGGCCTCTATATCATATTCCGCTTCCTTTACAGTTGCCCTCTCAATTGCTTCAGACTGTTTGCCTATAGGCTCTCCTCCAATGGCAAGCAGACGTTCTGCAAGCTCATCCACATATTCTGCTGCAGTGTCATACAGCTCTTCAAATTTGTCGTGTAATGAGAAGAAGTTGTTTCCCTTAACATACCAGTGGTAGTTATGAAGTTTTGTCCATAATACTGTAAAATTGGCGACTTGTAGGTTAAGTGCCTCTCTTACTTCTTGTTTACAATCTGAATTAGCCATTAATAATCACCTTTCCTGATTGATATCATTATTAAATATACCCTAGTCCCCCGTCTATAAACTTCTTACAGTATGCTGTAGTCCAACAGAATGTAGGTTTTATGGTCGACCCTTTCTAATATCTCGTCTTGTTCCAATTTTTTGAATAGCCGGGTCAGTGTCTCAGGCTGCATACTCAAGTAGGACGCCAGATCCTTTTTCGTCATCGACAGCTTCAAACGATCGTTCTCATCCACATCCGTGCGTATAAATTCAATCAACCGCTCTTCACTGCTAAGCAATGAAATATTGGTGGTCTGCTGTTCGACTTCACTCAAACGTTCAGAAAATCGTTCTATTATTTTGATTCCGATCTCTGGATACTCCTTAAGAAGCGTGTACAATTCTTTCTTTTGAATCTCACATACTTTAGACTCTTCTGCTGCTTCAGCATAGGAGTCATGCATTGCCTCCCCTCCAAAAAGAGCCAACTCACCGGTAAAGTCTCCCGGCAGAAGGACGCGGATCAACTGTTCTTTGCCTTCTTCGTTCAGACGATATATACGAATCTTTCCGCGATGAAGGACAAACAGAGCGTTTTCAGGGTCTCCTGCCATATAAAGATGCTCTTGCCTTTTGTAGGTTTTTGAATTAACTTGGTTGAATACTTCATCCATTTCCTTATCGTTAAGATGGTTAAAAATCGGGACTTTCCTGACACACATCTTATGATTGGCGTGTTGTTCCATTACATAATGCCTCCTAAACCATGCTCTCTTTCATTTGTACGACCTTCAGGCTACGCTCCCTCAATTTTCTCAGACGCATCGCATTCAGTATGACAAGCAGTATGCTGACTTCATGTATGAGCATACCAGAAGCGAGATGGATATATCCATAAAGCACTCCGCCAAGCAGCAATGCCACCGTCAACAACGCAATCGCTGTGTTTTGAAGCATGACTCTATAAGTTGCTTTCGAAATCGTAAATCCATGAGCCAGCTGTTCCATCCTTGACCCCATCAACACTACATCTGCTGTCTCCATTGCGATATCCGTACCGCCGTGGCCCATGGCGATTCCAACATCTGCAAATGCCAACGCTGGGGCATCATTGATGCCATCACCAACCATCATCACCCGCCTACCCGCTTCTTTTTCATTCTCTATATACCTCATTTTATCATCGGGCATCAATTCTGCATGATATTCATCCAAACCGAGTATACCGCTTACCTTTTCAGCAGAATATGCGTTGTCACCCGTCAACATGACCAACTTCCCAATCCCTTTATCACGCAAAGTTGTGATTGCTTCAAAAGCATCTCTCCTGATTTGGTCCATGATGGATATGATACCGACGACTTCGCCATTCCTTGCTGCAAATATCGCTGTATTACCCAACTTTTGTTGTTTGATGTAATCTTCTTTAGCTCTCACCCCTACATTCACCTCATAATCCTCCATCAGTTTGAGGTTGCCGATGACAAAATCATTTCCCTGATATTTTCCGGTGACTCCTCTACCCTTCCATGCTTCTGCATCAGTCACACCTTCCATATCCACTCTCAAAGATCGCTTTTTAGCTTCTTTAACGATTGTCTGCCCCAGATGATGCTCACTGACCATTTCAATGTTCGCAACCTGTTCAAGCAGTTTGTCTCGATTTGTATCATCAAATACCATGATATCTGATACCGAAGGCCGTCCTTCCGTCAAAGTGCCTGTCTTATCAAAGATTACTGTGTCGATTCTTGCAAAATTATCTATAATTTCGCCACCCTTGATGAGTGCACCATTTTTAGCACCATTGCCTATACCTGCAACGTAGGCTACAGGGGCTCCGATAATCAATGCACCTGGACAGGCGATGACCAAAAAGGTGATGGCGAGATGCAGGTTTCCTGTAAGCATGAAAACCAACACCGCGAGCACTACGATTGTTGGCGTATAGTACTGGGCAAACTTATTCAGGAACCTTTCCGTGCCACTCTTGCTTTCCTGCGCTTCCTCTACCAGCTCAATGATTTTAGAGAATGTTGTATCTTCTCCGACTTTAGTTGCCGTCAGTTCAATATAACCTTCGTCTAGCACACTCCCACTAAACACTTCAGCCGCTTCATTTTTGAACCTCAGATTCGATTCTCCGGTTATGGCAGACTCATTGATGTGTGCCTGGCCACTTGATATGATGCCGTCAACTGGTATTTTACCCCCGGGTCTGACGATTACTCTCTCCCCCTCCTCCACCTCATCGACATCAACTTCGTGCTCCTGTCCGTCCCTTGACACAGTTGCCGTTGCAGGCGCCATATCTACAAGTGCCTGAATTGAATCCCTTGTTTTGTTCAGAGTCCTTTTTTCCAAATATGCGCCAAACAAGAATAAGAATGTTACAATTGCCGCTTCAGTGTATTCCTGTATCAACATCGCCCCAATTACTGCAATGGTGATGAGGAGTTCTATGCTGAAACTTTTCATCCTGAGGGCCATCCATGCTTTGTTGACGATTGGACCGATTGCTGCAATCGTTGCAGCAATGAATGTCATGTTCATTATTTCGGCATACCCCGCCACTCTGAATATTATCCCCACTATAATCAATGCCCCAGAAGCATACATCATGTGATTCAAATGCTTATTTAGCCATCTCATCATAATTGCCACCTCGTCTGTTTTAATTTTGAATGCCGGTGCCTTGTTTAATTCTTATTATAGACTCTGCCGGATGATTAAAAATTGATGACCGTCAATATTCGAGACAAAAAAAGAACTGCAAGCTTCTGCTTGCAGTTCTTCTATTCTATAAGGCAAACCATTTTCAGCCCATGGAGGAGGCCGTCCTCATCCACATCTTCAGTGACATACTTGGCATACGATTTAACTTCGTCGGCCGCATTGCCCATCGCTACACTGTGATGGACGGCGCTCAACATTTCCAGATCATTCGGGCCATCTCCGAATGCATACTGATTCTCTTCGGGAATACCCAATTGAGTAGTTATCTTTTCGATGCCGAGCGCTTTTGACCCGCCCTTCGGTAAGACATCAATGCTGACTGGATGCCATCTGATGAAGTCAAATGCGCCATGCTTTTCTTCATACTGGGCGCCCTCACCCTCCGGGCAGAAGAGCAGCGTTTGATAAAGTGCCCGTGTCTCATGATATGTGGGATCGTGACCAGGCATCATGCCGAGCTTCAGGGTCGATATCCCTTCTGTGATATATTCATGTTCAGGCACGTTCGACATCATATCTTCTTCATCCAGATAGACGACCGGATGCTTATTGCTGAGTGCATCTTCCGTCAGAACTTCTAAAGCTTTTGAGTCAAGAGGATTTTTATATATCGCGCGTCCCTCCAATACGACGTATTGACCGTTAAAGCTGACATATGTATCAATGCCGAGCGACTTCCTCAATTCCTTGAACATGAACGGTGCACGCCCTGTTGCGATTGCGACGATATGACCCGCTTCCTTCAATTCTGCAATTGCCTGCCTGGCTGAAGACGGCAGATTTTTGTCATGATCCAACAAGGTCCCGTCAATATCAAAGAAAACAATGCTTTTATCCTTCATTCCCTTGCACCTCATCTATTATTTACATTCAAAAGCATAACCATCATACCTTATGAAAAGCCTTTCATGTCAAAGAAAGGCTCTTATTGAAGATGCTACATCAAGGTATCATCCATATGGCACTTCAAATCGCAAGCACTCATTTGACGATCATCACTGGGATTTCTGCACGTTTAGCTACTTTGTGGCTGACACTGCCAAGCACCATCTCCTGAAACCTGCTCAGTCCCCTGCTGCCTATGACTACAAGCTCATAATCTTCCAGTTCAGCTTCTTTAATGATTTCCTTGGCGGGCAGACCACGGCGCGTCAAATATTTATGGCCTACATTCTCCCTGTCGAAGAATGCAATGATGGAAGACACTTCATCCTTCTTTTGCTTATTCCAAGCACGCTCATTCGTCGACCTTACTACGTCCCCCTGGTTGTCATCGGGATCCATCACATGGAGGAGGGTGATCTGGGTTTCACCATCTGCAAGATGAAGCGTCTCTTCTGCTGCTCTGCGACTATTCTCGGAACCATCTATCGCCAATAACACTTCCTTATACATCCACTCATCCTTTCTGGTTAGAAATATTTGAACACTAATTAGACCGGGTGACGTTCCCCAGTTTCGTCGTCCTTTCCATCAAGGACTATAAAAGCTTGATATACGGCGCATGACTTATATGAAAAGATTTACATATCCCGCCTTGCCCAATGCTGCATGCAATGTAGAAACCCATGCAGTTTCACATTTCAATTTCCTTGACCTGACCTCCCGCGTATAATGGAGTTAAAAAGAGGAGTTGAAATCATGGTCACACCCCAAATGATTGATGATGCAGCAGAAAGGATACATGGATATATAACTGAAACGCCTCTCATCCGCGCTCTGGCACTTGACGAATTTTTAGGGTGCCGCGTCCATTTGAAGCTAGAAAACATGCAGGTTACAGGATCCTTCAAATTCCGCGGAGCCATGAACAAAATATTGAAGTTGTCTCCACGTGATAAGGAAATGGGCATCATTACCGCTTCATCGGGCAATCATGGGAAGGCGGTTGCATATGCTGCGAAATCACTAGGGATAAAAGCGACAGTTGTAGTTCCGGATACCGCATCCCCATTCAAGATTCACTCCATCGAACAATATGGTGCGGCCATCATAAAATGCAATGTCTCAGAACGCTTCTCCCTCAGTGAAAAATTAGCTGAAAAACATGGTTACACACTGCTCCACCCTTATGATGACGCCGATATTATCGCAGGTCAGGGGACTGTCGGATCTGAAATCATAGATGAATCGCCGAATATCGACAAGATAATAGTGCCGACGAGCGGAGGCGGCCTCCTCGGAGGCATTCTCTCAGCGGTAAAGCCTGTCAAGGAAGGAATCAAGGTGTATGGAACGGAGCCCGCTTCCATACCACGCTACACCGCAAGTCTGGAGGCAGGGGAGAGAAAAAAGGTTGAAGATCGGTATACTATCGCAGATGCACTCGTCACCAATCAGCCAGGCATGGAAAATTTTCCGGTCATCCAGAAACATGCCGATGGTATACTCACTGTCCAGGAAGACATGTTTCTATCGGCTACCAAATTAATGCTTATGGAAGGTAAGATCTTTGCAGAACCTTCAGGCTGCGTCGGGATTGCCGCAATACTGTCGAAACAACTCGCAGTGGATGCTGATGATGATGTATGCTTCGTCATTTCTGGCGGAAATGCCGGTGCTGCGTTGCTCAAGCAGCTGGATAACATTTGAACTCAAAGCAAATGTACAGCCGCAGACAACTATCTGTTTGCGGCTTGCTCTGAAATAAGTTGATAGGATTTCCATTTATCTTCAGGCGAATGCGTAATCGTGATAATCATGAATTCATCAACCCCGGTGGTGTTCTGAAGCCTTTCTAGCTCATCCACAACGTCAGCCGGGTCGCCGATAATCATCTTCTGCTTAGCCGCTTCAACCTTCTTTGGGACCTCCGCCGTTTCCATATAGATGTGGGCCGTTTCAGAAGACGGCACTTTTGCTGTTGTACCCTCCGACTGCATCAATTGCCATACAGCCCAACTGTCGGCGATATCATGTGCTTCTTCCGAAGTATCCGCACACACGACGGATATGCCCAGCATTGCGTGAGGCCGATCCTGTCCACCGCGCGGTTGGAACTTCTTCCTATACTGTTTCACCACTTCTGCTCCGTCTTCATCACTCATGAATTGGCCAAAACAATAGGACAGCCCGTTTTCTGCTGCAAAACCTGCACTTTTGGGACTGGTGCCAAGCATCCATAGAGCTGGTGGGGTACCCGGGAGCGGATTGGCAGGTGGTAAACCGGTGATGTTCTCATTGTATTGAATCAATTCATCCACCAACTCCGGCATCTTGAACACTTGAGGTAAAAAGGCATCCGTCAAAGCTTCGGATGCTTCGGACGGCCCACCCGGTGCCCGCCCGATACCGAGATCTACTCGTCCTTCAAATAGCGTGGCCAGCATATTGAAATTTTCTGCTACTTTGTATGGTTTATAATATGGAAGCAGTGTGGCTCCCGATCCAATTCTTATTCGTTTCGTCTGCGCCCCTACATATCCCAAAAACACTTCCGGCGTACTGGAGGCTAAGCTGGGTAGAGCGTGGTGTTCAGCCACCCAAAATCGATTGAACCCATATTCATCTCCGACTTGGGCCAGTTGGCACGATGCTTCCAAGGCCTCTTTTGCAGATTGGCCTTCGGAAATTGGGGCCTGATCCAAAATACTCAATTTCATGCTCTTCTCCCCCTATACAACCTCTTGCAGCGTGACACGATATTCTGCCGTTTGTCCTGGCTCATATAAGTTATCTAGCGAAGTCGAATAATTTACGATCGTCCCCTTGAAACCCAAAGATTCAGAAGGCAATTTGATATCGAAAGTCCGCTCGTATAACAGCACTGCAATATCATGATATTCTTCACTGTGGACATTGAAGACGATGGTCAACTGTCGCGGGCCGCCTTCATTTTTCAAGATGTACTCTTCTATCGGTATTTGTGTCTCATTCAAAATTACTTGTTGTGGCATACTATCATCCTTTCTCATCTAGAATAGCATATTCACATCCGTTGTTAAGATTGATTGCTCAGTGTTCCGCGCTACGGTTGATCTGCAATATAAAGCACGTAATCTATGCTTCTGATTACGTGCTTCCCATTTGATATTAACTCGATGTTGGACTTGAAGCATACTTGGCATATCTGGAATCCAGCATGTTCGCAAGCACTCTCGTCTCTAGCCCGAATGCCTTCATGACCAGGAGGTGGATTTTAGCCTGCGTCAGTGTATAGACATACCACGGTAGTGTGGGTTCGTATTCGTGGATGGCGATAAGCACTTCATTGGAATCCAGGATTCGCCTGAATTCAAGACGGGCTCGACCATCCTGGCGCTCCTGTGAAAACTTGCCGCCTTTAATATAATAAAGGATACGGTCTTCATAGGAACGTTCTTTGGAACGTTCAAGAATAAGAATTGGTGATTTGAATAACGGCAAGGTAATCGATGTTTCAGCATCTCTCACACGGGTCGTGATGAATTTACCACCGATTCTTGACAACCAATTGATGTAATAGTCAGCGGCATCATCAACCGACCATTTGGCAGGAATTCGAATACGCTGTACGGATTTCACATCATTTTTTTCCAGATCCTGCTTTTTTATCACCTCAGGTTTTGACATCCCCGCTGTGTCCATTTCGCTATCAAGCGCAATACGTACACTTTCCTTAAATGTCGTTGGTGCATCTGAGATGCCTTCTACGCGATTGGCATCGTGCATCACCATGCTGTGCGTTAGACTCTCCAGTAGAGGATAGACCATTTCTTTAGGTTTCTGGGCAATCAGCCTCACCCAGAGTTTTGACAATGTTATGGGAACGATCGGCACATCAACCATCGGCAGTTTTTTCCCCATGACTTCAGCCGTTTCTTCAAATAGCTGTTTATAGGTCTTCTCTTCAGGTCCGCCTATATCGATGGATTCATTATTTTCCGGTTCCCGCTTAACGATTTTACCCAACCCTTTAATGACATCCTGCAATGCAACAGGGTGCGTACGATTGTAGGCCCAAGAAGGCAACACCAACCCTGGCAGTCGTTTCACAAGATTATGCAGAATTGGGAATGATGATCCTTTTGGGCCTACGATAAGTCCTGCTCTTAACGTTGTTACAGGTATTCCATAAGCTCCCAGAATCTCTTCACACTCTAAACGGCTAGAGAGGTGATCAGATAAATGAGCATCATCTGGAATGATCCCGCTCAGATAAATGATTCTCTTGACGCTCTTCTGTTTGGCAGCCCATGCAAAATTATCAGCTAGAATTGCATCCATGTCCTTAAACTTCCCTTGAGACAATTTGGAGGAAGGTTGCATGGAATGGACGAGGTATATCGCAATGTCTATATCTTCCATCACTTTTTCAATATCAATCTGTGAATAAAGATCTGCTTCCTTCCAGGTTACGTTTTCTTCATTCTGTTTATTCGATATGTTTCTCGACACTGCGACTATTTCGTTATCCTCTTTAAGACTTTCTAAAAGGTTGCCCCCTATATATCCTGAAGCACCGGTCAATAATATCTTCATTAAAACACCTCTTCCGCAATTATTTTCTGTATTTTTACCCATACCCTTTTTTTCGGAATATAGTCTTTTAAAAAGTACGTAGGTTATATGACAATATTCAAAAGTTTGTCTATTCTAAATTTGACAATTTTATAGAATTTATAGATAATATTAAAGGCAAGCGTTTTCAAATGGTGGGTGCATTTGAGAAGTTTGTCATATTACACAATTGAAGTGTTGAAATACTTCGTTAATTAGCTTTATAATTAGAATAATAAAAAAGGAGTGAATTGTATGAAAAGTTTTAAGGCTTTATTGCTTTTCCTGACTTTGACACTCGTCCTTGCCGCATGTAACTTTGGTGGAGACGACAGCGGAAATGGCGGCGGCGAAGATGGCAGTTCCAGCAGTGAAGGATCAGATGGTAAAACCATCAATCTTTCAATCGCTTCTGACCCACCTTCTTTCCACCCAGCACTCGCGACTGACACGACTTCCGGTGCCATCATGGCAAGTGTTTTCGAAGGCTTGACACGCCTTGATCCTGAAGGTAACCCTGAGCCCGCAATGGCTGAGAACATCGATGTCAGTGAAGACGAAAAAACGTACACTTATACTTTAAGGGATGCCCAATGGTCCAATGGCGACCCTGTCACGGCAGAGGACTTTGAATATGCCTGGAAATGGGCGCTTGACCCTGAAAATGCTTCAGACTATGCATACCAACTGTACTACATAGAAGGTGCTGAAGCGTATAACTCAGGCGAAGGCTCAGCAGATGATGTAGCAGTTAAAGCAGTTGATGAAAAGACGCTTGAAGTGAAACTTGTCAATCCAACACCTTACTTTGACGAATTGACGGCTTTCTACACCTACTACCCTATCAACTCTAAAGTAGCAGAAGAAAATCCAGATTGGCACACAGATCCAAATGGTGAGAACTATATTGGAAACGGACCATTCAACTTGGAGAGCTTCACAAGTTCAGATGAAATCGTCCTTCAAAAGAACGAAGATTACTGGGATTCTGAAAATGTAGCACTGCAGACAGTCAATATCGACATGGTGGAAAGCGAATCCACTGCCCTTAAAATGTATGAAGGCGGAGACCTTGACTATCTTGGTTCACCATTCAACTCGATTGATTTGAACGCTCTAGATAAGTTCAAGGACAATGGTACGTTGAACGTCAGCGACCAAGCCGGTACTTATATGTATGTATTCAATACACAAGACGAAATCATGCAGAACAAAAATATCCGTGAGGCGCTCACAATCGCAATCGATCGCGAAGGACTCATCAACAACGTCACTAAAGGTGAGCAGGAACCAGCAACAGGTCTCGTACCTCTGACGATGGAAGGCTTTGAAGAACCTGAAGAATACTTCGAACCAGGCAACATGGACGATGCGAAAGCAGCCCTTGATGCTGGACTCGAAGAACTCGGTATGGAAGATCCTTCCGAACTCAGCATTGCACTCTCATACAACACAAGTGAAGCACACGCTGCGATTGCACAGTTCGTCCAACAAGGTTGGAAGGAGAATTTGGGCATCGACGTTACACTCGATAACTCAGAATGGCAAGTCTACCTTGAAGCACTTGACGCCGGCGAACACCAAGTTGGCCGTTACGGCTGGCTCGCTGACTTCAACGACCCTGTCAACTTCCTTGAAATCTTCAAAACAGAAGAAGGCAATAACAATACAGGCTGGACCGATGAAGAATACATCAGCCTCCTAGACCAGGCATCACAAGAAACGGACGAAGCAGCCCGTACAGAAATGCTACAGGAAGCCGAAAGTGTCTTCATGGAAGACTTCCCGATTGCACCAATATATTTCTACACGAACCTCTCAGTGCATGAGGACAAAGTTAAGAACATGACACCAGATCCACTTGGTAACGTACAATTGAAATACGTAGACATCGAAGAATAGACTTCATAAGATAAGAATTACACTGTCAGGTGAGTATATTTATACTCACCTGTCATTTTTGAGGAAGGAGCGCTAAAGATGGTCAAATATATTGGTCAGCGCCTTATATACATCATCATTGCTTTATTTATCATTATCACAGCAACATTCTTCTTGATGCGCTTGGCTCCAGGAAACCCCTTTGCTTCAGAAAGGACAGTGCCCCCAGCCATCCAGGAAAGTCTAAATGAAAAATATGGGCTCGATGATCCATGGTATGTTCAGTACGGAGAATATTTAGTGAATACAGTTCAAGGCGATTTTGGTACCTCAATGAAATATCGATATCGCGAAACGAACGATATGATAGCAGAAGGATTCCCAATTTCAATGACACTTGGTCTTGAAGCCATGTTCATTGCAGTAGGCATGGGAGTACTGATTGGTACGATTGCTGCATTATTCCACAATAAGTGGCCCGACTATTTGATGAGTGTCATCGCCGTCATCGGTATATCGGTACCATCCTTTGTTATGGCCTCGATACTTCAGTATTACCTTGCCCTAAAAGCCGGATGGTTCCCAATCGCAGGTTGGGAAGGGTTCATCTACAGTATATTGCCGGCCGTGGCTTTAGCTTCCACGCCTATGGCATTTATAGCCAAACTGACGCGTTCCAGTATGCTGGAAGAAACGAATAGTGAATATGTCAAAATGGCCAAAGCAAAAGGCATATCAAAATGGGTGGTCGTTTTCAAACACGCCCTAAGAAATGCATTATTGCCTGTCGTTACATATTTGGCTCCTCTCACAGCAGGAATCATTACCGGCAGTTTCGTCATTGAAGAAATTTTCGCAATCCCTGGTATGGGTAAATATTTTGTCACAAGTATCACAAACCGTGATTATACAGTAATAATGGGTACCACAGTCTTCTACTCCATCATCCTACTTCTTGCTGTATTACTAGTCGATATCCTTTACAGCTTTATCGACCCGCGCATCAAACTGAGAGGAGGAAAATCAGGTGGCAAATAAAGATATTCCGAAACTCAACGATTCAGATTTTGAAGTCGTCGGTACGCGTTCCGACGAAACAGAAATACTTGCCAAGAAGTCCATTTCCTTCTGGGGGGAAGTATCCAGAAGATTCCTCAGAAATAAACTGGCGCTAGTAGGATTTGTCACACTTTTCCTCATCATTCTTGGTGCCATATTTGCACCCATGATTTCAGAGTTCTCCTATAGACAACAGAATGGAGATTACAACGTCTCTCCAAATGGGACATATTGGTTTGGAACTGACGATCTTGGTCGAGATATATTCACCCGGGTGTGGATAGGGGCACGAATCTCAATATTCATCGGTTTCGCAGCCGCTATCATCGACCTTATAATCGGTGTGGCCTGGGGCGCAATCGCCGGATTAAAAGGCGGACGGACTGATGAAATAATGATGCGTATTGCTGATATATTGACAGCAATTCCGTATCTTCTCGTGGTCATCATACTCCTTGTGGTCATGCAACCCGGACTATTTCCTATGATCATTGCCTTATCACTGACAGGTTGGGTGAATATGGCTCGTATTACACGCTCGGAAATACTTAAACTCAAGAATCAGGAGTATGTGCTTGCAGCCAGGACACTTGGGGCAAAAAATCTTCATCTTATCAGAAAGCACCTGCTCCCTAACGCACTTGGCGCCATACTCGTCACAATGACACTTACAATACCGAATGCGATTTTCACTGAAGCATTCCTCAGTTATTTGGGGCTTGGTGTACCTGCACCGCTTGCCAGTTGGGGTACCATGGCCAACGATGGCTATCCGGCATTGGCTAACGCACCTTGGAGACTATTTTTCCCAGCGTTATTCATCAGTTTGACAATCTTTGCATTTAATTCGATTGGTGACGGACTGAGAGACGCTTTGGATCCTAAGTTAAGGAAGTGATATTGATGAATGAACCAGTTCTCCAAATGAAAGACCTGCATGTAGATTTTTCAACTTATGCAGGTACTGTAAATGCAGTAAGAGGCGTAAGCTTCGATGTATATAAAGGGGAGACGCTAGCGATTGTCGGTGAGTCCGGATCGGGTAAAAGTGTCACAAACCAAGCTATAATGAAGCTGCTCCCACAACCCCCGGCCATCTA
Organism: Salinicoccus siamensis; assembly: GCF_042429615.1. Lineage (GTDB taxonomy): Bacteria > Bacillota > Bacilli > Staphylococcales > Salinicoccaceae > Salinicoccus > Salinicoccus siamensis. Next base: position 58,560 of record NZ_JBHMAH010000012.1, on the reverse strand, counting down.
CTCCAGCGGTGAAATACTTTTTGATGGTAAGAATCTGCTGGACCTTTCTGAGAAACAGATGGAAAAAGTAAGAGGGAAAGACATAAGCATGATTTTCCAGGATCCCATGACTTCTTTGAACCCGACTATGAAGATAGGTAAACAGATTACAGAAGTGATGCTGAAACACCAGAAAATTTCTAAGAACGACGCTAAAAAACGTGCACTTGAATTGATGAAGATGGTAGGCATTCCAATGCCGGAGAGACGCCTCAATCAGTATCCACATGAATTCTCGGGTGGGATGAGGCAGCGTGTCGTCATTGCGATTGCACTTGCAGCCGACCCAAAGCTATTGATCGCCGATGAGCCTACAACTGCCCTTGACGTAACCATCCAGGCTCAAATACTCGATGTGATGAAAGAAATACAAAAATCTTCACAGACCTCAATCATTTTCATCACCCACGACCTTGGAGTTGTGGCCAATGTTGCTGACCGGGTAGCTGTAATGTATGCTGGCGAAATCGTTGAGGTCGGTACGGTCGAAGATATCTTCTATAATCCTCAGCACCCTTATACATGGGGCCTGTTAGGGTCCATGCCGGACTTGAACGAAGATAGGGATCAAAGATTACGCACAATAGAAGGTTCACCGCCAGATTTGACCGACCCTCCAAAGGGAGATGCCTTCGCACCGAGGAACCCGTACGCCATGAAAATTGACTATGAACAAAATCCGCCTATGTTCAAAGTAAACGATCAGCATTTCGCTAAAACGTGGCGGCTGCATCCTGATGCACCAAAAACAGAGATACCAGACATCATTAAAAACAGATACCTTCAGTATACAGGGGGTGACAACTGATGGCGGCACCTATACTTGAAGTAAAGAACTTAAAGAAATACTTTGGCGCAAAAAATAATCCGCTCAAAGCTGTAAATGATATCACTTTCCATGTGATGCCGGGTGAGACTCTTGGCCTCGTTGGGGAATCTGGCTGTGGTAAATCAACTACAGGCAGAACAATCATCAAACTCTATGAGAAGACCGGTGGCGAAGTCATATTCAATGGCAAGCATACAGATCAGTTGTCCACTAAAGAACAAAAGAAATTCAACCAGGAACTCCAGATGATATTCCAGGATCCATATGCATCCCTCAATCCGAGAATGACTGTCTTTGAGATTCTTGCTGAAGGGTACGATATACACGGCATGTACAAAGACAAAAAAGAGCGTCGTATAAAGATATATGAACTGCTCGAATCTGTAGGATTGAACCGCGAGCATGCCAATAGGTATCCACACGAGTTCTCAGGTGGTCAACGTCAGAGAATCGGAATTGCACGTGCACTCAGCTTCGATCCGAAATTGATAATAGCTGATGAACCAATTTCCGCACTAGATGTGTCCATCCAAGCCCAAGTCGTCAATATGATGAGGGAGATCCAGGAAGAACGGGGGCTTGCTTATCTGTTCATCGCCCATGATCTATCAATGGTCAAGTATATATCAGACCGTATCGCTGTAATGTATATGGGCCAGCTCCTTGAAGTCGGGAAAGCGTCGGACCTTTATAACAATCCGATTCACCCTTATACAAAATCATTGCTTTCGGCAGTCCCACAACCCGATCCGCGTACCGAGAAGAAGCGTAAGAGGATCGACTATGATGCCAGTCAGCATGATTATAGTGAGGATGAAGAAGTGACACTCAGGGACTTCGGCAACGGACATTATGTGTTCTGCTCAAAAAAAGAGTTCGATAACTGGAGCTGAAGAAACAGCTTTAGTTACAACAGAGATTTTGAAGGCTGTTCGTTTCCTTTCCGAATGAATAGTGAAAATCAGTAACGCCAGGCCCATGCTTAAATTTAAGCATGGGCCTGGCGTTTTTATATATTCCTGACATGAAGTCAGACGGTTATGACAAAGGTTTGCTTTCCTTACAAAGGTTTGCTTTCCTTACTTATGTTCATCTAAAAATTTCAGTATCTGGTCATTGACGAAATCAGGGTACTCTTGATGGACCCAATGCGTAGCACCATTCACCCATACCACTCTTTGAGTCCGGGTATACTTAAGGCTCTCCTCTGCTAGCCGTTGCGAAAGAAATTGATCTGAACTGCCCCAGATGATTTTTACAGGCACCTCCACTTTGGATTTCTTGTCGATGCTTTTTATACTATGGGAGATCGCCCGATACCAGTTCAACATACTTTTCAACGCATTATCCTTAGACCAGGCAATATTATACGCACCGAGCTCCTTATCGGAAAATGTACCTTTTCTACTCGTGACCTTCAATGCTTGTTCCATGCTACTGTAGTCTTTAAAACTCATGATGGCTTCGGGAAGACGTGGAACCTGGAAAAAAAGCATATAGGCGCTCTTCAGGATTTGGGTGGGCTTAGTCATTATGACTTCTGGAAATACACCTGGATGGGGCATATTGATCGCAGTAAAACACCTTACTCTTTCGGGATTGACACTCGCGAGGTGCCACCCCACTGCACCACCCCAGTCATGGCCAACAATCGCCGCTTTATCTCGATTGAAATAATCGATGAGCCCGATTACATCTTCTTTGAGTATCTCTATGGCGTATGATTCCACGCCTGCAGGCTTATCACTTTTGTTATATCCGCGCTGGTCAGGAGCGACCACCCGATACCCTGCCTCGGCCAATACACGTATCTGTCTCCTCCAGCTGTACCAGAACTCAGGGAAGCCATGGAGTAATATTACCAGTCTACCTTCTTCGGGACCCGCAACAGCGACATGCAGGTCAACACCATTTGTGTGTATATATTCGAAATCAATATCCATCCCGAACCCCCTTACTTTACCACCAGCTATTCCGGCTGATCAATTGGACAGTGCGATTTTGATGTGGGCAAGATGGTGTTCTTCATGCCAGGCAAGTTTTGCCATCTTTGTGGCAACCGTTATTTCACCATTCGTATCATGCACAAAATAACGGTCCAATTGAGCTTCAGTGAGACTATGTCCAATCGAAGCAATACGCGCATTCATACCTTCCAGCATTTTGATTGAACTTTCCACTGGAAGATCCATATCAGGCAGGGCTATCCATTCCTCTTGAAGAAATTCTGGTACTTTAGGCGCGTCATCCGTTAAGGCGAGTTTCAGACGCTGGTACATATTCAACTGGGAATCTGCTATATGGTGGACCAATTGGCGCACATTCCATGCACCTTCTCTATACGTCTTTCCAAGTTGCTCCTCCGTCAGCCCATCCACTTGTTCCCTCAGACGTTTGGTGTACGTTTCAATTTGGGCAACCCACTCTTCAACATCCGCTTTGCCAACCTTATCTGGTACACTCAATTCACCGATTGGAAATTTAACATCCATTTATATACATCCCTCCTTATTCTATCAGTTTTGCTATTACTATAAATCTTTTAAGTTAGTATAGTCATCTACTCCATGGCCAGCTGTTCAATCTTTTGAAGAAAAAGCTCCGAAAATGCCTTACGGTCCTCTTTGGATAAAGGTTTAGGACCTTTCGTTCGGCCACCTCCTTTTCGTATCATAGCACCCATATAACGGGTCTCAAGAAGATAACCGATATTATCACTGGTGTACGTAAACCCTTTGTGATGAAGAACTGTACAGCCTTTAGGCAGCAATAATGAGGCTAAGCCATAATCCTGGGTAACAACTATATCTTCACTCTCAGCCAATTTTACAATGCGGAAATCCGCTGCATCTGGTCCCGCTTCGACATAGATGCTCTCAACATGGGCAGGAAGATCTTTTGATGAATAATGGGATAAGCTGGATACCAGTACGACCGGTAAAGATTTGCGGGCGGTCACATCAATCACGATGTCTTTTACGGGACATGCGTCCGCATCAACGAGTACTTTCATGGCGTCACTCTCCTTGGCTCCATTATATCAGAGCGCGTATGCCCAACATGTCTTCCTGCGCCGTCTTCTTCATCGTAATCATCATCCATACTTCTTTTGATGTTCTTTCTTAAGTGCAAGATATTCTTCATCTTCCCTGACCTTTATCCATTTCTTCTCAAAAATTTCAGCCGCTTCTGCCTTTTGTGAATCAATCTCCCTCTCTTTTACATGGCCCTCTTCATCGTACTTGCGTCCCCCTTTATAGTTTGCATAACGACGCGCGCGAGTATATCCCATCTGCAGAAATTTTCGTGACATATCCATTCCGACGAAATCCCCTGACTTTTTATAATCCAGATACATGGCATATATTTTTTCAGAAGAATCTTTTGCGATATCAGGCGTTTTAAAGCGCCAATGAGGCAATATCTCACTCTTATAGGGCTCGACCATCAGTACGCCCTGCTCTCCCCTGCCGACCCTATATAATTCAGGCTGTTCCCTGAAATCGATCGAGTCAAAATCCATGTCATAATCAAACGCCATACGCCTTCCTCCCTTCTATTATTACTATATCTTTTCCCCATAGGTAAAGGTTCAGACATTTTCTGGCTATAAATCAAAAGACATCCTAGTAATTGAAGATAAAATTTAATCCTCCAATTGCTTCAGATGCCTTTAATCTACATGATAGAATATGAAATTGTTTAAGGTCACATTGTCAAACTGCCTTTTCCTTCATCACATTCATAAGATTATGGCTTGAATATGATCTTGATGCTGTCGTCGTCTTTCCTGTCGAAGATATCATACGCTTTTCCTGCATCATCGAGATCCATCTTGTGGGTGATGATATCAGTCGGGTCAAATTCATTGTTTTCGATCTTCTCATAAATTTCAGGCATAAGGTGGATGACAGGAGCCTGACCCATCGTGAGCGATACGTTGCGTGTGAAGAAATCACCAAGCGGGAAAGCATTGGCTTCTGATGCATAGACACCAGTAAGCTGTACTGTACCGAACTTCCTGACAGACTGCGAAGCAGTTACTATCGGGCTGATGGTACCGAACTGGTTATCCATCTCTGAGCCGAATTCTGTATTCGGCGGTACCGTGCCGTCCATGCCGACGCAGTCGATGACTACATCCGCGCCACCTTTCGTCTCTTCATGAAGAAGTTTGCCGATCTGTTCATTATCCTTGAAGTTGAATGTTTCAACATTGTTTGTTTTCTTCGCATGCTTGAGCCTGTAGTCCACCTGGTCTACAGCTATGACACGTTCAGCGCCTTTCATCCATGCGAACTTCTGCGCCATAAGTCCAATTGGACCTGAGCCCAATATAATGACAGTGTCGCCTTTCTTCATGCCGCTATGTTCCACGCTCCAATAGGCTGTCGGCAGCACGTCAGAGAGCAGCATGACCTGCTCATCTTTCAACTCACTGGATTCAGGCACTTTGAATGAAGTAAAGTCGGCGTATGGCACGCGTAGGTATTCCGCTTGGCCGCCTGGATGATTACCATTGGGCTCCGCGAACCCAAACAACCCGCCTACTTCTCCATGAGGATTGGATTCATCACATTGACTTTCCATCTGGTTCTTGCAGAAGAAGCACTCTCCGCAACCGATATTGAATGGAATGACCACACGGTCGCCTTTTTTCAGATGCTTGACTTCAGAACCCACTTCTTCCACGATACCCATCGGTTCATGTCCAATGACATAATCTTCTTCTGGGACTATTCCACCATGGTATAGATGAAGATCTGATCCGCATATTCCACTTGCAGTGATACGGACGATCATATCTTTGTTGTCTTGTATATCCGGTGTCGCCACGTCTTTTGTAACCATTGATTTCTTACCTTGGAATGTTACCGCCTTCATTGTATCCCTTCCTTACCTTTGTTTATATAATGTATACTGTTATCATATATAGCAATAGCCTTTCCCGTTCAGCCTTAAACATATAAACAAGAAATTGGGAGTTATTTTAAATTCTCGTAACAAAGTAAACAGAAAAACCCCTTCAACCTTAAATGGTTGAAGGGGTTGTAAAATAATATTAACGTTTTGAGAAATATACAGATAAATTCTAAGGGTGTTGAATGCATCGCAATCCATTTATATCAATGTTTTGGAAATTGTTATATGGATAAAAATGTATGAAAATGGATTAAAAATGATATCACTTGAACCAATTTGAACCAACATGATAGATGTTAGTTGAATACATTTTGTTAATATATAATCTACTGTTATATAAAAGTTTGTGGATTTAAATAAATCATATATTAATTATTAAAAATTCATAATTTTAGACCCCTAGACACAATAGTATATAGCAAAGCCATCCTGTTTTTTTACATTAAGTTTTATCTATTTAATAATCAGGATCTTTTTGATAGTGTGAGTTTTCCATGATTTTTGTTATTGGTTGGATCATTAAAATAATGCCCTTCCATTGAATCTTCATTTATTTCTAAACTCGCATAACCTCGGTGGTTGCTAGTACCTATTTCATAATATTGAGGGTCTTTATCATTATAATAAGAATAAAGTAACTTAATTCCTCCACCTTCATTAATTTTTAATGATGCTGTATTACTCGATGACTTAGAATGATTAAATTTTCCTCTAATACAAATCTTTGACCATGTTTGTTCGATAATCAGAATAACCGGAAAACTCTCGTCAAAATTATGAAAAGAAGATCGAAATTCTCCTTTCCATTTACCATTCAAATCGGGAACTTTTACTATTCCGATTGTTTTAAGAAACTTCCATTTCCAAATAAATTTATTGAATAAAGAATGTAAAATACCAAAAATACCTATTGCAGTAATCGACACAGTAAACTCTATGAAAGGAATTTTTTCTATTAATACATTTAAGAGGGTAGCGATTATACCTGAAAATAAAATTGATAATGCTGACAAGTAAAAAAGAATTTTGTTATGTTCTACATCAATACTGTATTCATGCATACTTACCACTCGTTCCAAAGATTAATAGTTTGTGTGAGAAATGTATATGCGTCCTCTTCATTCCATTGTTCTTGACTCTCCCCAAACAACTTAATTTGTTCATTTTGACATATAAATTGTGAAAATGAACCATTGTTATCTTGTAACCATTTAGTAACATCGTAAACTCTTGTGGAAACGTTAATGTTATCAAAACATTTATCTGGTACATTATAAAGTAAATTCTCTATAAAATACGAAGGGGCTTGCTCTTTGTTGATCATATCTTTTTCGATCAACTTTCTTTTAATGTTTTTAAATATTCTTACCACAGGTTTATACTTCTTATTAACTCGTTGATTTTTAGCAGCACCTTTTGAATAGTGTTCTTTTGGATAATTAACTACGTCACGATTTTCATTAGTGGTATAGAATTTTATTCCAGGAATATATTCTCTATCTTCTTCATTTTCACCAAATGAAGTATATTTACGATACTCAAAACAAGGAACTACATCAGCTTCATAACTTCCGTTGTCTATTTTTATAGATTTGTTACCAACTTCTACATTATACGAACCAAAAGCATTTTCAAGTGTCTCTATCAATTCGTTTTTAAAATCCTGCCAAGTGTAAGTAGCATTACTGAATGTACGTTTATAAATAGTCGTCTCATATGCATCTAAATCGGAAATATCGCTAAAAAAAGTAGCATTATGTTGAACAACGACATCAACATCACTATTCCCATATATATTTGTATTATTTCTATATGAGCCTTGAAGATAAATATCAAGCTGATTCTTTCTTGTAATTCTCGAATCAGATTCAGTAAGTTTTTTTTCTATTTTTTCTCTTAAAGATTTCGGTGTTTGCGTGGCTCCTTGGTTTGACCAAGATTCTAGTGTTGATATAGGTATAACCATTATTAACCCCCCTTATTTTTTTACAATTCAATAAGATAAGTATAACATAGCCTTACTATACTATTAATTAGAAAAATTCAGTTTAAGGATTATCTATTACTTCTATACATTCTATTGTTCTTATTAAAGAAAACCAGGACCGGCTGGGTCCTGGGTAGAATCGAGAATAGTAGAATCAACTAGAGCGAGCAAAAAATTTTGGAAGTCACTATGATTGCACTATGCTGGTATTTTTGTAATATATTACTATGTTATTTAAAATTCTTGGTATTACTTAAATATATTATTGGCTAATCCATTGGTTTTACATTGTCTTCAATAAATCTTATTTCTTCTTTGATTAAAGAATACTTTTCATAGAGTTGTTGATCAATTTCAGAAATAGATTTTGACCAATCAATTTTCGATGTAGACGTAAAGTCCTCAATTGGAATGTTTTTCCAGACTTCTTTTGTTTGATTGTGTTGAGTTATTTTCATAGAACCAAGCAACGCTCGCACAAATTTTGTCTTAATATACTTTAATACATTTTCTGCTGTCGACCTTTCATCGAAAGATCCGAAAGAAATAAATGTTTGTGTATAGCCAATAAATGGTTCGCCTATAATAGGAGTAGATAAGGTTTCGCCAAATGCCCCTGTACCATTTGTTGCAGGAAGAATAACTTTATATTTTTCTAAATTAGGATGACTCTCAATATAATCTTTATTAATCCAATTAAATATGCGCAATCCATTTTTACGACCTAAAATTTGAATTTGACCATTACTTTGCTTCGTATCAAAGAAAATCTCAGGAATCTTTTCAAAAACATTAGAACCAATAGCTTTTTCCTCATTTTTTGACACTCTACCTTTTAAAGAAGGGTTATCTTCATAAATTTTAGATGTGAATTTATAACTACTTTTTCCGTAAAGAAGGTTATTAAATGAATAAAAATTCTCGTTTAATACTTTATCTAATATTGAATTTAATTCTTCTATATGAGTAAAAGTGCCTATAGCACCGAAATCCTTATTTGTATCACGGTAAGTTACTGCAATTCCACCTTTTATATCAGTATTGGAAAAAACATTAGCTGAATTCTGTTCGTAGTACAAAACTTTCAAATGTTTATCATTTAACATTTTTTCATTCCATTTTTTTGGAGTTTGGCCTGCATTAAATAAAAATCTAGCAGGGGTTACAAAACAGACTTTGCTTGCTATTTTATAGGATTCTTCCATAAATTTATTATAAATTGGTTCATCTCTTGCTACCTCTCCAACGCCTTCATTCTGGTAAGGAGGATTTCCTATTATAACATCGAACTTCAAATCACCATCTCCAAATATTTTATCAACACTTGATGCTAATGTTTCTTGTCTTGCTAATTCCATTGTATTTTCTAAAATCAAGTTTTGATTTGATACATAATCTACCCCATTAAATATGAAATTCTTAACTATATTGTAAATTATATTGTTAGGTGCACACACGTATATTTGATTTTCCATAATCCATCTAATACGTTCTTGCTGGTTAGGGATCTGTTCTTTCAATCCAATGTTTAGCTTCTTCACTATCTCTGTAATGTACAATCCACTTTTAGCATATAAATCAGCAAATTTCATTGTTTTGATAGAGAATATACCCGGATTCTCTTCCTCTAATTTATTGACCATTTTTTTAACTACTCTTTTTGGAGTGAATATTTGATTCGTTTTCTGTGGTGGAATATAATCAAAAATATCTTCTTCCAAACTATCATCAAAGTAATTTGCCAAACGTTTCTTAGTATCTAAGAACTCTTGTATACTTGCATTGAAAACTACTTCGTTGAATAAACCATGAACGACTTTTATTTCTCCTTCATCATCCTCGTATTCAAAGCCATCACGGAGCTTCTTGAATTCTTCAATTGTGATACTTGTAAGGTCTTCAAAGGTAGCTTCATCGATATGCTTTTCAAAGTTTGCTAATTCCGTATTTTCATCACCATACGCCATTAAGAACGCAGGTATTGTACGGGCAAAACCTCGTAGATGATCCCGTACATCATCTTCTGTTGTTTTCTTTTTCTTTTCTTCTACTTTTTCTATTTGCTCTTCTACAACAGTATTGATTGTATTTTCTACTTCTTTGTTAATTTCCTTAGAGAAAGTTTCTTCAATCTTTTGCTTTTCTTCTTCATATTGTTCAATTACTACTTTTAACTCTTCTTCATCTTCTCTCTCTTCTGCTTCTTGCTTCCGTTTTTCGTATTTTGCTTTTATTTCATTAACCTGGTTGCCCAAAGACAGACTTTTCTCAGTTATAACGTCCTCAATAGAATTATTTACTGAATTTTGTAATCGATCAGCTTGTACTTTGTTCAGCTTGAAAGAGTTCTTTAAGTTACTGAAACCATCAGAAAATGATGTGGTTATATCTTCTGCAAGCTTTTTAATGGATTCTTTTTGTTTTTCCTCAACCTCTTCCAAGGATGATACCACTTCATCCACCACTTCAATTGATGAATATATTTTATCTCCAAACAGTTCATTTGATTTACCCAATACAACTTCTTTTGGTATCTCTACTTCTCCCTCTTCATTTAAATGAGGATCAGTGATGGAGACATCACGCGGCTTATCCAATCTTTTATTTTTTTCAGGCGGTATTTTATCTAGAATTTCTTTAAATGGTGAATCTCCTGAAAAAATGCCTGATATATTAGCAAATAGTAAATTGCTCATGAATCCTCTTTTTACTACTTCCCTTGAGGTGATACGAGTTGGAATCGTTAAAACTTCAGAAGCGTTTATTTCATGCATTGAACCATTTTCATCTTCAGCAATGACTGGAAAGAAATTTAATAGCTTCTTAATTTTACTCTTTCTTTCCTCACTTGTCTTAGAACCTCCACTAGATAAGTTGTTAGCAAAATCATCATAGAGTCTTAATGTTCGATCTGGTGAAAAGTCAAATATATAAGCATTCTCTTTACGAAAGCGTGCTCCCTCTTTGTCGTATTCAAAAGGGTTCTGTGACCTGAACGCAGCTTGAAAATACAAACTAGGAGATTCAATATTGTTTAACATGAATACAGCTGTCCATTCTGGTATCGTTACACCAGTTGTCAGTTGTCCTACAGAAAGTGTTATTGTCTTATCATTTTGTTCAATTGCATTTCTCACTTTATCAAAGCTTTTTGTATTTTCTTTTAAATCAAGCGCCTCTGCTTCTACTCCATCATTTAGGCTCACACCATCTCCTGCTGCAAGGACGATATTATAATCTTTAAAAGTAGGATGAGCATTTAACAGCTGTTCAAGTGCTTTGGCTGCATTAACACGAGGTAAAAGCCAAAATGTATGATTTAATTCATTACGATATTGATTTTCGGAAAACGGAAATTTGCCAGAAGACAGATTGTCTAAAAAGCGAATCACGCTTTTTTCATACTCAAATCGGCCATTTTCTTTCACTCTAAAAAATTCGTTTAAATCAAATGCATAATCGACATTTTTCTCTTCTTCTATTGTTAGTCCTGCAGACACTTCATCTTCAACCATTTTACTCATTTGGTACGTAAACAAATTTAACGTAGGCAAGCTTTCATAAGGGTTGCCGCCAATTGTTGCATCCCAATTTTCATTAGCCTCTTGTTCATCTACATAGGACCAATTGAATATTTGTTCTTGAGAAAAATCACCTTTGGCTAAAGCTTTAAACGGAGTACCTGATAAATGCAGGGTAAAGTCTCTTTTTAATTGACTAAAAGCTATGTCAGTTTTTCTAGTATCTATTCCTTCGTGAGCCTCATCAATTACGAGCAGATCCCAGTTCAGGCCAGCTAGCCACTCTAATTTTTTATATACGCCTCCTGCAAACTCTGCACCTTTTAAATCCTGCAATGAAATAAAGGCAATTTGTGTAGGATTATCATGATTAGTTGTATTTATATATTCAAGATACTGATCTCTCGTCATCCCTTTTCCATTCAATGCATCTGTTTCTGACACGAACTTCATCTGTGGTTCTTGCCAAGCGATAAATTTTTGGAAATCATCATACCACGAGTTAGCGATTGCTGGTCTATTCGTTACAATTAAGACATTCGTTGCCTTAAGGTTTCTAATAAAATCATATGTTGTTAGTGTTTTCCCAAAACGTGGTTTTGCATTCCATAAAAACTCTCTGGGTCCCTGCTTACTTTGATAATATTCATATGTTTTTTCAACAGCTTGCTGCTGTTCATTTCTTAGTATATAATCCGAATGCTTATCATCAATTTGTACCTCATCGTAATCACGGTTAATAAACTTATTCGTTAACTCTTCAGCTTTCTCCAATCTTCCATTAAAATAGAACCACTCACTAGCACGATCATTAAAGTTTTTCTTTGGGATGCCATTTTGAATTAGAAATCTATGTAAATCTTTATCACGAAACCATTCCCCATCTGATTTCTGTGCTTTTTTCTCAAATAAAACTTCAGGGTTTAATCCAGCGGTGCCTACTTGCTCAAAAATCCTTGTAACTGCTTCACGTGTCGTGTCTCCTATTTTTACGTAGCCCTCATGAGTTGGAACTTCAGGTAAGGTATAACCATACACTTTATATTCAATTTCACTAAAAGGTTTAATTATTGTCTTATCCATCATTTTCCTCCATTTCTGCTTTATATACATCTACAATATTAACAGGTATATAACGCATTTCTTTTGAAATTTCATCATCAATATCTTCTTCTAATAAATCAAACATGTCCATTTGCTCAGGTTGATGTATAGATTTATTTGTTAATTTATCAAGAACCTTCCCTGATTCCTTCTCTATATTTTCATATACCTCATCCAAGGTGTATTCTGTTCTCTGTACTTTTATTATTTTGGTTGTTTTCTTCAGGTTGATTGGAACCCATTCACTGAATACCAACGGCTTCCCATCTACCGCTTCTCTAGTTAAAAAGTTCCCTTGGCAAATGTTAGATGAAATGATTTCTTTTGCACTATCTAATACATTTTTTCTTACCTTTCCATTATGATGGTTAGCTTGTTTTTGATATACTTCATAATATTCTTGAAACATATTTAAAGCGCATGTCTGTGCATTATCTTCTAGCAACTCAATACCATAAAGACTTGATAAAGCTAACAGGGAGTAGTTCTCGAATTGCCTTAAATCACTATTGTATTGTTTGGCAACCATATTGAGTTTCCTATTAAGAATAGAAACTAGGAAAACACCTTCCCCAGCAGAAGGTTCTAGAAATGTAGACAGTAAGTTTTCACATGCTTCTTTTACTCCTGGTGTATCCAACATTTGATTTACTATCCTCTTCGGTGTGAACACTTCTCCATGCTTCTGTACACGAAGCTTACATTTAATCCCTACCTCTATTTCTTCCACTTTTAACATTCCCTCTTTCTTGGGTACCTCTATTTATAAAATGTCGTCTTTCTATCTATTTTACCATATAACAAAAATATGGAAATTTATTCCTATTTTAAATGGCTATAGCTCAATTTTACTAAAATGGCTTATTAAATATTATACATAATTTATCACGCCTTAAGAACTATATACAACCTCACTCCCAAAACAAAAAAGCACTCCCCAATCTTTGGGGAGTGCTTTCCAATATATATAAATATATTAACGTTTTGAGAACTGTGGTGAGCGACGGGCTTTCTTGAAGCCGTATTTGTAACGCTCTTTCATACGTGGGTCACGTGTAAGGAGGCCTGCTCTCTTAAGGGGACCGCGGTTTTCCGGGTCTGCTTCCAGAAGTGCTCTGGCGATACCGTGACGGATTGCCTGTGCTTGTCCTGTGAAGCCGCCACCTTTAACGTTTACCAATACATCGTAGTTACCTTGTGTTTCAGTAACCGCGAATGGCTGGTTCAAGTCCAGTATAAGACTTTCGAATGGGAGATAATCCCTCATGTCACGACCGTTAACTGTGACATTGCCTTCACCTGGTACGAGACGTACACGCGCTACTGCATTTTTACGACGACCTGTTCCTGTATATTCTACTTTAGCCAATGAATTAACCTCCTATCCTTAACCGCGAAGTTCGTATTTTTCTGGTTTTTGTGCTTCATGCTTGTGCTCGCTTCCAGCATATACATGAAGTTTCTTGCCCTGTGCACGTCCAAGTCTGTTCTTAGGCAGCATGCCTTTGATGGAATTTTCCAAAAGACGTACCGGGTTCTTTTCCCTAAGGTCGCCTGCAGAGATGGATCTGATTCCACCTGGGTGACCTGTGTGTCTGTAGTACATTTTATCCTGGGCTTTATTACCCGTCATTTCAATTTTTCCTGCATTGATGATGATGACGTTGTCACCTGTATCAACGTGTGGTGTGTATGTGGCTTTGTTCTTGCCACGTAGTATCGCAGCGACTTCAGAAGAGAGACGGCCGAGCGTCTGTCCTTCTGCATCGACAACATACCATTTACGTTCAATGTTAGCTTCATTAGCCATGAATGTTTGACGCATTTCCAGTCCTCCTAAATATATCAGTAGTGCGCGTTAATTGCTCTTAAAATTTTTAAAAAGCTTCGTTTGCTTTATATCTGTATGCACAATAAGTTTCCGGGGCTTATCGTGGGTGATATAAAATTATACCGTTGTCTATGATAACCCTAATCGCTCATTTTGTCAATGTGTCACCGGGGGATTTTTAAATTTTCCAATGCGTCATTGCGTGCTTTTTCATCTAAAAATACCCTCTCCAAATACAACCCTTCCGCGGGGGCGGTCTTCGGCACCAGCGTGCGGTCTTTTGCCGCAATTATGCTTGGAGTTTTCTCAGCTTCCCATCTGCCTTGGCCGACTTCAAGCACATAGGCGACGAGGATACGAACCATATTATAGAGGAAACCGGAGCCGATTATCAGGAAATCATAGCCATTATCGGTCTTTATCAATTCAAAAGCGTAGATGTGCCTGACTTTGTTTTCTATGGGTGATTTGGCGCTTGAGAAGCTTGTAAAATCATGTGTACCGATAAAATACGACATCGCCTGTCTCATCTTACTTTCCGAGAGTGCATAAGGATAATATGTCTTCAAGCCTTTCTCAAAAGGGTCGCGTACTGCTCCCTGATAGATGCGGTAACGATAGATTTTGCCGTGTGAGTGGTATCTCACATGGTAATCGGAATCGATCGCTTGTACGCGATGGATGGCGATATCATCAGGCATAGCACTGTTCAGTGCATGTTGCCACTTTGTTTCAGGGATTTTCAGGTCTGAGTCGAAGTGAAAGAACTGTTCTCGTGCATGTACACCGCTGTCTGTACGGCCGGCTGCATGAATCCTGACAGGTTTTTTATGCATACGTCCAAGAACCTTCTCCACTTCTCCCTGTACCGTACGTCCTTCCAACTGGTATTGGAAACCATTGAACCGGGAACCATTATAGCTGATTTTTACCAAGTATCGCATTCTTTACTCCTTACTGTCTGACTAGCCATAGTACGATGCCGAACAGAACGATGCATATGAGTGCTGCTGTGTCTTTGAACTGCCAATCGAGGATACGGTAGTGGGTGCGTCCTTCTTCGCCCTGATACCCCCTTACTTCCATTGCTACCGCCATTTCTTCTGCACGTTTGAAGGCAGAGATGAACAGGGGTATGAAGATCGGAAGCAGAGCTTCGAGCCTTGACTTCAGCCCGCCTGTCATAAATGTAGACCCCCGGGCGCTCTGAGCTTTGATTATTTTTTCCGTTTCATCCATCAGTGTCGGAATGAAACGGAGGCTGATTGACATCATCAATGCAATTTCATGTACAGGCACCCTAAGCTTTTTTAAGGGTTTGCACAATCGCTCTATAGCATCTGTAAGCTCCAGAGGACGTGTGGTGAGAGTCAGTATCGTCGTGATCAGTACAAGAAGCGCCAGACGGATGGTGATATATACCCCTCTGATGATACCTTCTGACTCTATTGTGAAGAAGCCACCGTCGATCAGGACTACTCCTCCTTTAGTCAGAAAAAGGTGCATCGAGAAGGTAAACAGAAGTATCAGGAATATAAGTTTCAATCCGTTGAAGAGGAAACGGAAGGAGAGCGCAGCGAGTTTGGTTGTGAATGCTACAAAAGTGACCAGCAGCGCATAACCTGTCCAATGGTTGGCGAAGAATACAATAATCATGAACAATACTACCGCCAAAATTTTTGCTCGGGGGTCCATCTTGTGTATGACACTCGAGCCGGGGATGTACCTGCCCAATAACATTTTACTCAGCATCCGCACTCCTCCGTTCTTCATAGAGGGCAATAAAATCTTCTATGTTGCGTGGCACGCTTTCGAAACTCCGGCCTTTCTTTTTCAGATCTTTCATGAGCCTGACAATATCCGGTGGTTCAAGTGCATTATTCTCAAGGATGCCAGAGTCCATCAAAAGATCTTCTGTGCGTCCCTCACGGACAAGATTCCCGCCGCTTAACAATTTAACTTGGTCGGTATATTCGAAGACGTCATTCATATCATGTGTGACGAGAATGATGGTAATCCCCATATCCTTATGAATCTGCTGAAAAAGGCGCATGGTCTCACTATGACTTTTTGGATCGAGCCCTGCTGTCGGCTCATCCAGGATAAGGACTTCAGGCTCCATTGCCAGTATACCGGCTATCGCCACCTTCCTCATCTGACCACCGGAGAGTTCAAACGGCGACTCCTTAAATAGGGAATTGTCTACATTCATCAATTCCAAATAATATTCCGCCTTTGATTTAGCCTCCTTTTCGCCTAGACCCATATTCTTCGGACCGAACATCACATCCTTCAGAACAGTCTCCTCAAACAACTGATGCTCGGGAAACTGGAAGACCATCCCTACGTGTTTTTTGACTTCGTGCACATATTTGTATTTCGTCTTTTTCCTTAACGCAAGGTCACCGGCGTATACCGTGCCGCTACTTGGCAATAATAGACCGTTTAAAGTTTGGATAAGCGTCGATTTGCCGCTCCCGGTGTGTCCGACGATCCCATAATATACGCCCTCTTCAAATGTCGTCGTAATATTGTTCAACGCCAAGTGTTCAAACGGAGTACTTTGGTGGTAGACAACTGTCAGGTTCTCTATATGGAGCTTCATAGGCGCGCCACCAGCTCTTCATATGACATGAATGAGCCATCCAACAGACCGTGGGATAACTTCATATTAAAAGGGAGTTCAAGACGACTCGCCACTAATGTATCAATGTCTCGATATATTTCCTCTACGGTCCCCTCACTGACTACTTTGCCGTCACCCATAACTATGGCATGATCACTGTGCTCGATTTCTGCCAGATCATGAGTGATGAATATAAGGGTCGTCTGGCGCTCCTTATGAATAGTCCTCAAGATTTTCATCACTTCCCGGCGCCCTTCAGGGTCGATCATCGAGGTTGCTTCATCCAAGATGAGGACATCCGGCGCCATGGCAAGCGCGCTGGCTATGGCGACCCGCTGTTTTTGCCCTCCTGATAGACGACTGGGTTCATGGTTCCTGAAATCGAGCATATTGACTGCTTTCAAAGCTGCCTCAGTCCGGATGATCATTTCCTCACGCGGCACCCCATCATTCTCAAGACCAAAGGCCACATCGTCCTCGACGGTCGCCCCCACAAATTGGTTGTCTGGGTTTTGAAAGACTATGGCAAAACGCTTACGAAGTGCCGATGCATTCGTATCGTCAAGCACTGTGCCGTCAACTGTAATGGTCCCCTCATACTCATTGATAATACCCATGAGGATTTTAACGAGTGTGCTCTTCCCTGAACCGTTGTGCCCTATGACGGATATCCAATCTCCTTGACGAAAGGATAGGGAGACATAATCCAATGCCTTATGTTCACTTGTCTTGTAGCCGTAAGCTACATTTTCCAGCCTGATCATATCTCCACCGCCATATTTATGTAATAAAAAAGCGCGTACCCTGCATAGGAGTCGCGCATATCTTGTGTATTGCCTGCAGGGTACGTTGAGCTAGACAATATGATGCAAATCACATTATCGTAACACTCATTCTGCTTTTATAATTTATGCTTCTTCAGCTTCAACCGCGCCTTGTACGAACTCGATAACTACCAGTTCTGCACCGTCGCCACGACGTTCACCAAGTTTCTTGATGCTTGTGTATCCGCCTTGACGGTCTTCAAAACGTGGTGCAATGTCTTCAAAGAGTTTTTGAAGCGCATGCTGGCTTGTCCCATCTTCTTTTGCAATCTCTACATTACGTACCGTTTGGCCTGCACGGCGTTTTGCCGCCAAGTCTCCACGTTTGCCGAGAGTAACAAGTTTGTCCACGATTCTGCGGAGTTCTTTGGCTCTCTGCTCAGTAGTAGTGATGCGTTCGTTGACGATAAGGGATGTCGCCAAGTCACGAAGCATTGCTTTTCTCTGGTCGGACGTACGTCCTAGTTTTCTGTAGCCCATTGAAATTTACCTCCTTTATCAGTCTTCTATCAGTCTTCGTTGCGGAGCCCCAAACCGAGGTCCTCGAGTTTGAATTTGACTTCTTCAAGAGACTTTCGTCCCAAGTTTCTTACTTTCATCATATCAGCTTCACTCTTGTCGGTCAGTTCTTGGACAGAGTTGATGCCTGCACGTTTCAGACAGTTGTAGGAACGTACTGACAGATCCAGTTCTTCAATTGACATCTCCAGAACTTTTTCTTTCTGATCTTCTTCTTTTTCAATCATGATTTCTGCATTCTGAGCTTCATCAGTAAGTCCGACGAAGATATTCAGATGTTCCGTCATGATTTTAGCTGCAAGGGACACAGCCTCCTGAGGTGTTATTGATCCATCAGTCCAGATGTCGAGAGTCAGTTTATCGAAGTTCGTCATTTGACCTACACGTGTATTTTCAACAGTGTAGTTGACACGTTCGACAGGTGTATAGATCGAGTCGATAGGGATGACGCCGATGGACATTTCGCTCTTGTTATTGACTTCAGCAAGAGTATAGCCTCTTCCACGGTTCGCTATCATGCGGATCTTCAACTGGCCTCCGTTTGAGACTGTCGCGATTTTCATGTCGCGGTTCAAAATCTCAACGTCACTATCATGGGTGATGTCACCTGCTGTAACAATGCCTTCACCACTAAAATCAATCTCAAGTGTTTTTTCTTCATCAGAATAGATTTTAAGTGCAAGCTTCTTGATGTTTGTGACGATGGTTGTAACATCTTCTACGACGTTATCTACAGTCGAGAATTCATGCAGCACATTTTCGATTTCTATCGTTTTGACTGCCGCACCAGGTAATGAAGATAACAGAATGCGACGTAAGGAGTTTCCAAGTGTTGTCCCATAGCCTCTTTCTAGAGGTTCGACAACAAACTTACCAAACTTAGAATCATCCGACATTTCAACTGTTTCAATTCTAGGTTTTTCGATTTCTATCATTTGTCTACTTATCCTCCCTTTAAACGTCGAAAATATTATGCAGCCACGTATATTACATTACACTCGGATTTTTCCTGTGACCAGTAATTATACACGGCGACGTTTAGGTGGACGGCAGCCATTGTGTGGTACAGGAGTGACATCTCTGATTGCTGTGATTTCAAGCCCTGCTGATTGCAGTGCACGGATTGCAGATTCACGGCCTGCACCAGGACCTTTTACTGTAACTTCAACAGTTTTGAGGCCATGCTCCATAGCAGCTTTTGAAGCTGTTTCAGAAGCCATCTGTGCAGCAAATGGTGTAGATTTCTTGGATCCTTTGAAGCCAAGTGCACCAGCTGAAGACCATGACAGTGCGTTACCGAAATCATCAGTAATCGTCACAATCGTATTGTTGAATGTTGAACGGATATGCGCTACGCCTGATTCAATATTCTTTTTCACTCTACGTTTACGTGTTTGTTGTCTACGAGCCATTTTTTCTCCTCCTTTTCCCTAATTATTTCTTCTTGTTAGCAACTGTTTTAACTGGACCTTTACGTGTGCGGGCATTGTTTTTTGTATGCTGTCCACGCACTGGCAGTCCGCGACGGTGCCTGATTCCCCTGTATGAGGCAATTTCCATCAAACGCTTTATGTTGAGGCTTTGCTCACGGCGAAGGTCACCTTCAATTTTGTACGTGTCGATGACTTCACGGACTTTATTCAGTTCGTCATCAGTCAAATCTCTTACACGCGTGTCTTCAGACACACCTGCTTTACCAAGGATTTCCTGTGCTGTTGATTTACCGATACCGTAAATATAAGTGAGTGAGATTACGATGCGTTTTTCACGCGGTACGTCTACTCCTGCAATACGAGCCATATGTTACACCTCCGTTATTATATATTAGCCTTGCTTCTGTTTATGCTTAGGGTTCTCACAGATTACCATAACTTTGCCATTTCTGCGAATGACTTTGCATTTCTCACAGATAGGTTTGACTGATGGTCTTACTTTCATGTGTTTTACCTCCTTAGAATGTGGAGTCCATTATTTAAAACGATAAGTGATCCTGCCACGTGTCAAGTCGTACGGTGACATTTCTACTGTTACTTTATCTCCAGGAAGGATACGTATATAGTTCATGCGGATTTTGCCGGAAACATGTGCGAGAATCTCATGCCCATTTTCCAGTTCCACTTTGAACATGGCGTTCGGCAGTGTATCCAGCACTGTGCCTTCCAGTTCGATAACATCTTGTTTACTCATTGCAAATTCCCCCTTTACAGCTTCTAAACTCTTTTAGAAATTCACTTCAGGTGAAGATTGATCTACACTTAACGCCAAAATATGAACTAGGATATTTTCCGTTATCATACAAGTAATATTCACCCAAAGCGTCTGTAGAGGTGAATATCCCTATATACTCTGCAGAATCTCATCGACATCATCAAATACTTCATCGATATCTTGTGATCCATCCACTTTAACAAGAACACCTTGATTTTCATAGAAATCAAGCATCGGTGTTGTCTGATTGATGTTCACTTCTAGACGATTCGCAACTGTTTCAGGATTATCGTCTTCTCTCTGATACAACTTACCACCATCAAGGTCGCATACGCCTTCTTGCTTAGGTGGGTTGAACACCAGGTGATAAGTCGTGCCGCAAATTTCGCAGATGCGGCGCCCAGTCAAACGATTCATCAGTTCTTCTTCGGTCACTTCCACAAAAATCGTCCTATCGATCTTTGTCCCAAGCTCCTCCATGATGATGTTCAACGCTTCAGCCTGCTCCACGGTACGGGGGAAGCCATCCAGCAGGAAACCTTCCTTCGCATCGCTTTGGGCTAGACGTTCTTTTACAATGCCTATTGTAACTTCATCAGGCACCAGTTCACCCGCATCCATAAATGACTTTGCTTTTTTACCGAGTTCTGTTCCGTTTTTGATAGCAAGACGGAACATATCCCCAGTCGAGATGTGAGGGATCGGGTATTTTTTAATAATTTTGGAAGCCTGGGTGCCTTTTCCGGCACCAGGTAATCCCATCAAAATGATATTCATACGATTTCCTCCTACCTGCGCTTTCTGAAGCCACGATATTCTCTTTGGTTCGCCTGTGCTTCCAGTTGCTTCATAGTCTCAAGTGCCACACCAATCACGATCAGCAAGCTTGTTCCGCCAATCTGGATTGCCTGAGGCAGATCCATGAATTTGGTGATGAGCAGTGGAAGGATCGAAATTCCTGCAAGGAAGAGAGAACCTACGAATACGAGCCTGTAAAGCACCGAAGTGATGTACTCCTGAGTGTTTCTACCTGGGCGTATACCTGGGACATAACTCCCTTGCTTCTTGAGATTATCAGCCATTTTTTCAGGGTTGACCTGAACGAATGAATAGAAGTAAGTGAACGCGATAATCAGTGCGACATAGAATATCATGCCTATCCAATCGGTGGGGTCGGCGAGTCTCGCCACAGTCTGTGCCCAACCTGCATCAGGGAAGAACAGTGTCAAAGTCTGTGGCATCATGAAGAATGCCATAGCAAAGATAACTGGTATAACCCCTGCAGGGTTGACTTTAAGCGGCAGGAACGTTGACTGCGGCCCAAGTTGGGTCGAAGTCCTCTGGCGCTTGGCATATTGTACTGGGATTTTACGCACAGCCTGCAGTATAAAGACTGCGAATGCTGTAATAAGAACCAGCAATATGAACAAACCGACCATCTGTAGTACAGCCACTGTTGTGTCATCTGCACCTAAAAACTTCTGTTGGTACAGCTGTATGATTGAACTTGGCAGTATTCCGAGAATACCTGCAAATATGATGATTGAGATGCCATTGCCGACCCCATGGGTCGTAATCTGCTCCCCTAACCACATGAGGAACGCTGTTCCTGTAGTAAGGACGAGCGCAATCAGAAGATACGATGCAATGTTGTTGTTATCAAGAAGCATACCTTCAAACATCTGATTAAAAGCAAAGGACATTCCCAATGATTGAATGAACGCAAGTATTATTGTGAAATAACGAGTAAACTGACTCAGTTTACGCCTTCCTACTTCACCTTGACTGGCCCACTCGGCAAATTTTGGCACTACATCCATCTGTAGAAGCTGGACGACGATCGATGCCGTAATATAAGGCATGATCCCCATTGCCAAGATCGAGAAGTTCATCAGTGCGCCACCACCGAAGGTGTTCATTAGATCAAGCACGCCCTGTTGTCCTGCTCCGGCATCAAATACACTCGGGTCCACACCTGGAACCGGTATATAAGTGCCGATTTTGAAGATCACGAGCATTGCCAAAGTAAAGAGGATCTTACTTCGGATTTCTTTAATCCTAAAGAAATTGGAGATCGTGCTGATCATTAGATCACCTCGTAGCTTCCGCCCTGTTCCTCTATTGCTTTAGCAGCTGAACCAGAAAACTTATGAGCTTTAATTGTTAACTTTTTCTCAAGAGTGCCATTGCCAAGCACTTTGATACCAGATTTAGCATCCTTAACAATACCATTTTCTTTCAGCATTTCAGGTGTTACTTCAGTACCATCATCGAAGCGATTCAAATCGCTCAAATTAAGCACTGCATATTCTTTACGGTTGATGTTCGTAAATCCACGTTTAGGTATACGACGGAAAAGTGGTAGCTGTCCACCTTCAAACGTCGGATTCACTCCACCGCCTGAACGGGAGTTCTGACCATCATGACCACGTCCAGCTGTTTGTCCATTACCTGAAGACATACCGCGTCCGACGCGATGACGACTTTTACGTGCGCCTTCAACCGGCTTCATTTCATGTAGTTTCATCTCCGCACCTCCTATATAATATAATTATTTCTCTTCAACTGAGACCAGGTGATTAACCTTTGCGACTTGGCCTCTGAGTTGAGGTGTATCTTCCAACTCGACGGAATGATGCAGCTTTTTCAGTCCTAGTGAAGCAACTGTCTGCCTTTGTGTTTCAGTCTTTCCGATCAAGCTTTTTTTGAGGGTGATTTTAATTTTTGCCATGTCTGTAAATCCCTCCTTAATTTTGTAACTCTTCTACAGATTTACCACGCAATTTAGCAACTTCTTCTGCACTTTTAAGTTCAGAGAGTCCAGTCATAGTCGCGCGGACAACGTTAATTGGAGTATTCGCACCAAGCGACTTGCTTAGTATATCAGTTACACCCGCAAGTTCCAATACCGCACGAACCGGACCACCGGCGATAACTCCTGTACCTGGCGCAGCTGGCTTCATCAATACATTACCTGAGCTGAACCTGCCGATCACTTCATGAGGCAGCGTACCGTCTACGAGCGGTACTTCGATGAGGTCTTTCTTCGCTGCTTCGATCGCTTTTTTGATAGCTTCAGGCACCTCTTGTGCTTTGCCTGTACCAAAGCCAACACGTCCCTTTTTGTCCCCTACAACAACAAGTGCAGAGAAACGGAAACGACGTCCACCTTTTACGACTTTAGCGATACGGTTGATTGTAACAACACGTTCTTCGAACTCTTGTACTTTTTCTTCTCTACGAGCCATAAGTGTGATTCCCTCCTTCGATTAGAATTGTAGACCATTTTCGCGGGCTGCTTCTGCTAGTGCTTGCACACGTCCGTGATACAGATAGCCTCCACGGTCAAATACTACGCTTTTAATATCTTTGTCTTTAGCACGGTTCGCAATCAAAGCTCCCACTTCTGCTGCAGCTTCCTTGTTGGATCCAACTTCACCTTTGAAATCTGGATCTTGTGTGGAAGCACTTGCAAGAGTAGTCTGCTGATTGTCGTCAATCAACTGAGCATAGATATGCTTGTTCGAGCGATAGACGTTCAGACGCGGTCTTTCTGCAGTACCGGAAAGTCTGCTGCGCACGCGTTCGTGTCTTTTTTGACGGACTTTATTTTTATCGATCCTTGCGATCATTAATGTTCACTCCCCACTTAGTTATTTACCAGTTTTTCCTTCTTTTTGACGAACCAGTTCGCCTTTATAACGGATACCTTTGCCCTTATATGGCTCTGGTGGACGTACAGCACGGATCTTAGAAGCAAGTGCTCCAACAGATTCTTTGTTGATGCCTTCAACTTTAACATTCGTGTTGCCTTCCACTGTAATGGTAAGGTCCTCAGAAGGTTCGAATTCAACCGGGTGAGAAAGCCCAACACTCAGTACGAGTTTGTTACCTTGCATCTGCGCACGGTAACCAACACCTACAAGTTCGAGTTCCTTAGTAAATCCTTGCGATACGCCAACGATCATATTGTTGATAAGCGCACGCGTTGTACCATGATTCGTACGGTTTTCTTTAGAATCATTTGGCCTGACGACCTGAAGTGTATTATCTTCAAGCTCATAAGTCATTTTTTCATTGAAAGTATTGACAAGTTCCCCTTTAGGGCCCTTTACGCTGACTGTATTGTCATTGATTTCGACTGTTACGTCGCTAGGAATTTCAATAATACGTTTACCTACACGGCTCATTTCTTTGCACCTCCTGTTAATTCATTACCAAACGTATGCGAGTACTTCCCCGCCGATATTTCTTTTGCGTGCTTCTTTATCAGTAAGTACGCCTTCTGAAGTAGAGATGAGTGCGATTCCAAGTCCGTTAAGAACTTTAGGAAGCTCTTCTCTTCTTGCATATACTCTAAGTCCTGGTTTGGAAATACGTTTCAAACCAGTGATGACTTTTTCATTTTTGCTGCCGTACTTGAGGAATACACGGATGACGCCTTGTTTGTCATCTTCAATGTATTCAACATTTTTAACAAAACCTTCTGTTTTCAGAATCTCTGCAATTTCCTTTTTGATGTTGGATGCAGGGATTTCTAGTGAATCGTGTCTCACCATGTTCGCATTTCTGATGCGAGTTAGCATATCTGCAATTGGATCTGAGAGTGTCATTACTAGTTGCCTCCTTTCAATTTATGGCGCTTACCAACTTGCTTTTTTAACGCCAGGGATCTGACCTTTGTAAGCAAGTTCACGGAAACATATACGGCAGAGCTTGAACTTGCGGTAGACTGAGTGTGGACGCCCGCAACGCTCGCAGCGTGTATATTCGCGTACTTTAAACTTTTGTTCTTTTTTCTGTTTAGCTATCATTGATTTTTTAGCCACAATTTTGCCTCCTTATAGCTTACTTTTGAAATGGCATTCCGAACTGAGTGAGCAGCTCACGGGCTTCTTCGTCTGTGTTCGCTGTCGTAACAACAACAATATCCATACCTCTTACTTTGGAGACTTTGTCATAGTCGATTTCAGGGAAGATCAACTGCTCTTTTATGCCGAGTGTATAGTTGCCGCGGCCATCGAATGCTTTCTTGGAAATACCTCTGAAGTCCCTGACACGTGGTAGAGATACTGAAATCAGCTTATCCAGGAAATCATACATCCTATCGCCACGGAGAGTGACTTTGGCACCGATAGGCATACCTTCACGAAGCCTGAACGTTGCGATGGATTTTTTAGCTTTTGTAATTACTGGCTTCTGTCCTGTGATCGCCGTCAATTCTTCTACTGCCGTATCGAGTACTTTAGCGTTTTGAACAGCATCACCAACTCCCATGTTGACTACGATCTTTTCGATTCTCGGAGCTTGCATAACAGATGTGTAGTTAAATTTATTCACTAGTTCGTTTTTGATTTGATCATTGTATCTTTCTTTAAGGCGTATCATTAATATGGACCTCCTTCCACTGCTTAGTTATTTTTTTCGTATGCTGCTTTAGGGATTTCTTTACCTGATTTTACTGCTACTCTGACTTTAGAACCGTCCTCTTTTACTTCTTGACGGACACGAGTGCGTTCGCCTGATTCAGGGTCAACGTGCATGACGTTGGAAACATGGATGGCCGCCTCAGTTTCAAGGATGCCGCCTTCAGGGTTCATCTGGGAAGGCTTCTGATGTTTCTTCATCATATTGACGCCTTCGACGATTACACGGTTTTTTGCAGGGATCGCTTTTAGGACCGTGCCTTCTTTACCTTTATCTTTACCGCTGATTACAACGACTTTATCTCCAGATCTTACGTGCATGGGAATCGCACCTCCTTAATTTAAATGTAGATTAAAGTACTTCTGGTGCCAGTGAGATTATCTTCATGAAGTTGCCTTCACGCAGTTCACGAGCAACGGGACCGAAGATACGCGTACCTCTTGGACCTTTATCATCACGGATGATTACGCATGCGTTCTCATCAAATTTGATATAGGAACCATCTTCACGACGTACACCGGATTTGGTTCTAACGATTACAGCCCTTACTACTTCACCTTTTTTAACAACGCCACCAGGTGTTGCATTTTTTACAGTTGCAACGATGACATCGCCAATGTTTGCTGTCTTACGGCCTGTTCCACCTAAGACTTTGATAGTCAGCACTTCACGTGCGCCTGAGTTATCTGCCACTTTCAAGCGGGATTCCTGTTGGATCATGCGAATAGACCTCCTTTATCTTCGATTGTTTAGACGATAACTGCTTCTTCCACGATTTCCACTAGACGGAAACGCTTAGTTGCAGACAATGGGCGAGTTTCTTCGATTCTTACGATATCGCCAGTCTTAGCAGTGTTATTTTCATCATGAGCTTTATATTTTTTGGAATATTTGACACGTTTACCAATGATCGGGTGTCTTTTCTGAGTTTCTACGACTACAGTGATGGTCTTATCCATTTTGTCGGATACGACGCGGCCCTGGTAAACTTTACGTTCTGTTTTACTTTCCACTATGTGAGCCTCCCTCTATTATTATTGGTTCGCTTTAGCTTCGCTGAGCTCTCTCTCGCGGATAGTTGTTTTCATTCTTGCGATAGCTTTTCTAACCTCTTTGATACGAGCAGTGTTCTCTAGCTGACCAGTAGCTAGTTGAAAGCGTAGGTTGAAGAGTTCTTCCTTAAGGTCTTTGACGTTATTTTCAATTTCTGAAGTTGTCAGTTCGCGGATTTCATTAGCTTTCATTCGTATCACCACCTAATTCTTCACGTTTAACGATTTTAGTCTTTACAGGAAGTTTGTGGCTTGCAAGGCGAAGTGCTTCTCTCGCTACTTCTTCTGGCACACCTGAAACTTCAAACATTACGCGGCCAGGTTTAACGACTGCCATCCATCCTTCGACAGCACCTTTACCTGAACCCATACGTACTTCCAATGGCTTCTTTGTATATGGTGTATGCGGGAAAATATTGATCCATACTTTACCGCCACGTTTCATATAGCGTGTCATGGCGATACGGGAAGCTTCAATCTGTCTGGAAGTTACCCATGCTGTTGTTGTTGCCTGTAGGCCATATTCACCAAAACTTACTTCTGTTCCGCCTTTAGCACGTCCTTTTGTGTCCGGACGATGTTGACGACGGTATTTCACTTTTTTAGGTAATAGCATTGTTATTTTCCTCCCTTACTTTTTGTCATTCTTGACAGGAAGAACTTCTCCACGGTAGATCCATACTTTAACACCGAGTTTACCGTATGTTGTATCAGCCTCTTCATGTGCATAATCTATATCTGCACGGAGAGTGTGAAGTGGAACTGTTCCTTCGCTGTAGCCTTCTGAACGTGCAATGTCAGCGCCGCCGAGACGCCCTGAAACTTGCGTTTTAATGCCTTTAGCTCCAGCTCTTATCGCTCTTTGCAGCACTTGTTTTTGTGCCCTACGGAAAGATACACGGTTTTCAAGCTGACGTGCGATGTTTTCTGCAACAAGCTTTGCATCCATATCAATTTTCTTGATTTCTACAACGTTGATGTGGATTTTCTTGCCTGTGAGGTTCGTCAACGCTGTGCGGAGCTTATCTATTTCACTACCGCCTTTACCGATGACCATACCTGGCTTGCCGGTATGAAGTGCGATGTTCACACGATTAGCCGCTCGTTCGATTTCCACTTTGGAAATGGCTGCGTCTTTAAGGTTTTTTTCGATATATTCACGAATTTTAAGATCTTCATGCAAAAGGTCTGCGAAATCTTTCTCTGCGTACCACTTCGCTTCCCAATCACGGATGACTCCTGTACGAAGTCCAATAGGATTTATCTTCTGACCCAAATTAATTCCCTCCTTGTGGTTTTATGCGTTTTCTTCTGTTTCAGCTTCTTCAGTCGTTTCCTGTACTGCTTCTTCTGCAACTTCTGAAACAACTATAGTGATGTGGCTCGTGTGCTTGTTGATTTTAGTCGCACGGCCTTGTGCACGCGGGCGGAATCGTTTCAATGTCGGCCCTTCATCAGCATAAGCTTCTGAGATGAACAGGTTTTCGACGTCCATGTCGTAGTTGTGCTCAGCATTGGCTACAGCTGAATGAACCAGTTTTTCAACTACCG
The DNA here is from genome assembly GCF_042429615.1 of Salinicoccus siamensis. GTDB lineage: Bacteria > Bacillota > Bacilli > Staphylococcales > Salinicoccaceae > Salinicoccus > Salinicoccus siamensis. Next base: position 30,119 of record NZ_JBHMAH010000012.1, on the reverse strand, counting down.
GCGATGTTCTTTTGTTTGTGAGTTTAAGAATTGCGATGGCTTCTCCAACTTCCTTGCCGCGAATCAGGTCCAGGACCATTCTCGCTTTACGAGGAGCAATTCTTATAGTTTTAGCAACTGCTTTCGCTTGCATCTTTCGTTCCTCCTTTATTCCGTCTTATCACTTTTATCTTCTTGTTTTCTTATCGTCAGTTCCATGGCCTTTGAAAGTTCTTGTCGGAGCGAATTCTCCAAGCTTATGACCGACCATATCCTCTGTGACATAAACCGGTACATGCTTACGGCCGTCGTATACAGCAATAGTATGTCCGATGAAGTTAGGGAATACCGTGGAACGGCGTGACCAAGTTTTAATTACACTTTTTTTGTTGCCTTCGTTGAGTGCTTCCACCTTTTTCATGAGGTGATCATCAACAAAAGGTCCTTTTTTAAGACTGCGTGCCATTTTGGCGCCTCCTTCCAATAATGCGTGCGGATATTTTATCCGCACACTATGGTTTCATTTATTTCTTCTTGCGTCCTCTTACGATCAGCTTGTCAGAACGGTTTTTGCCTCTACGCGTCTTCTTGCCAAGGGTAGGTTTACCCCAAGGAGACATAGGTGACGGCATACCGATTGGGGCACGTCCTTCACCACCACCGTGCGGGTGATCGTTAGGGTTCATAACAGAACCACGAACTGTAGGGCGTTTCTTCTTCCATCTGGAACGACCTGCTTTACCGATATTGATCAATTCGTGCTGCTCGTTGCCGACAGCACCGATTGTTGCACGGCATGTTGAAAGAATCATACGCACTTCACCAGAACGCAGTTTAACCAGTACATACTTACCTTCTTTACCAAGTACTTGAGCTCTTGCGCCTGCAGATCTGACCAACTGGCCGCCTCTGCCTGGCTTAAGTTCAATATTATGGATTGTAGTACCGACAGGGATGTCTGTAAGCGCCATTGCGTTACCTACTTTGATGTCGGCTTCAGGTCCACTCATCACTTCTTGGCCAACCTGCACACCCTTAGGAGCCAGGATGTAGCTTTTCTCGCCATCAGCATAGATGACAAGTGCTATGTTGGCTGAACGGTTCGGGTCATACTCTATTTGAGTGATGCGCGCAGGCACGCCATCTTTGATGCGTTTGAAGTCGATTGTTCTATATTGACGCTTGTGTCCGCCACCTCTATGACGCACTGTAATCTTACCTTGGTTATTACGTCCCGCTTTTTTCGGAAGCGGCTGTAACAATGACCGTTCCGGTGTCGTTGATGTGATTTCTGCGAAGTCGGAACCAGTCATATTACGACGAGCATTGGTGGTCGGCTTATATTTTTTAATCGCCATCTCGTTTTACCTCCTTATTGGTAACAGCTCTTAGAATATATCAATAGAGCCTTCTTTTAGTGTTACGATCGCTTTTCTTCTTTTCTTAGTATAGCCGCTGTAACGTCCCATACGTTTTTTCTTCGGCTTATAATTCATTATGTTGACTTTGCTGACTTTTACATCAAAAATGTTTTCTACTGCATGTTTGACTTGTGTCTTGTTAGCTTTCACATCTACATCAAAAGTGTATTTGTCAAATGACATCAAGTCAGCAGAACGCTCAGTGATGACTGGGCGTTTAATGATATCGCGTGCATCCATTACAGAAGCACCTCCTCTGCTTTTTTGATAGCACCTTCTGTGAAGATGACACGATCTGCAGAAAGAATGTCAAGCACATTGAGCTCTTCTGGCGTCAACAGTGTGACACCTTGCAGATTGCGGGTTGAAAGTTCGATATTGACATCTTCTGCTTCAAGAACAAGAAGTGCTTTCCTATCCGCTTTGAGGTTGTTGAGAATCGCAAGGAAATCTTTTGTTTTAGGTGCATCAATAGTCAAGTTATCGACTACTGTGACTGCCTCTTCATTCGCTTTTGCGGAAAGTGCAGAGCGCAATGCAAGACGACGCATCTTCTTAGGCATTTTGTAGGAATAACTTCTTGGAGTCGGTCCGAAAACGACTCCGCCTCCACGATAGTGCGGCGCACGAATCGTACCTTGTCTGGCGTTACCGGTACCTTTTTGCCTGAATGGTTTCTTACCGCCACCACGTACTGCTGCGCGATTCTTGACGGAATGCGTGCCGCGTCTCAGTGATGCACGTTGCAGGTTTACAGCTTCAAACAGCACATGCTGGTTCGGTTCGATGCCGAAGATGTCCTGATTGAGTTCTATAGAGTTAACTTTCGTTCCTTCTTTAGTCAATACATCTATGTTTGCCATGTGTTAAATCCTCCCTTCCTGAATTACTATTTATTTAACACCTTTTTTGATTGCTGTTACGACTTTTACATAGCCTTTACGTGGACCAGGTACATTACCTTTTATCAATAGAACATTACGTTCTGCGTCCACTTTTACGATTTCAAGATTCTGTAGGGTGACAGTTTCGCCGCCCATGCGTCCAGGCAATTCTTTGCCTTTAAATACGCGGGATGGGTCAGAGGCTTGTCCCATTGAACCAGAGCTTCTGTGGAAACGGGAACCGTGTGACATTGGTCCGCGGCTTTGGTTATGGCGTTTGATTGAGCCTTGGAAACCTTTACCTTTGGATGTTGCCGTCACGTCCACTGCGTCTCCTGCTTCAAATGTATCTACAGTGACTTCTTGACCTACCTCGAATTCATCTGCTGCGAGATTTTTGAATTCGCGTACGAAGCGCTTAGGAGCTTTGCCGGATGCTTTGGCATGGCCGGTTTCTGCTTTGTTTGCATATTTTTTGGTTCTTGCACCTTCAAAATATTCACGCTTGTCGTCAAAACCGATTTGTACAGCGTTGTACCCATCAGTTTCTTCCGTTTTCTTCTGCAGTACTATGTTTCCTGCTGCTTCAACTACTGTTACAGGAATCAACTCTCCGTTTTCTCCGAAAACTTGAGTCATTCCTACTTTTTTACCTAAGATTCCTTTGGTCATCGAAAGTCGCACCTCCTACTATAATTTATAATTTAATTTCGATGTCTACACCTGATGGCAGATTGAGTCCCATGAGGGCATCTACTGTTTTCGGTGTAGGGTTGACGATGTCTATAAGGCGCTTGTGTGTGCGCTGCTCGAATTGCTCACGGGAATCCTTGTACTTGTGCACCGCGCGGATAACCGTGTAAACAGCCTTTTCTGTAGGGAGTGGGATAGGACCCGATACATCCGCACCAGAACGTTTTGCTGTTTCTACAATCTTCTCTGCCGACTGATCCAACACTCTGTGATCGTAAGCTTTCAAACGAATACGAATTTTTTGCTTTGCCATTATTTAACCTCCTTTTGGTCGTCATCATTGTGTGATAGACTTCTCCACGAAAATTCTCTTACACGCAGCCATGGCAATGCGGCCTGGCGTGTCAGTAACCTCTCGCTTCATCGATTCGAAAAACACGCGCCCACTGTAGTTGTGGCGTTTGTCTTTCAGCATGGGTGGTTGCCACCCATTTCAGTCCAACGCTAGATATATTACACGAAAAAAGCGAAAAAATCAAGGGTTACCTCGAGATTCTTTCACTATTTTCACTTGATCATGATCAAGATGTATAATATTACATCATTTTTCCGTGGTTTTCAATGGTTATTCCGTCATGAATATGAAGTATAGAATGAACACCACAAACAACCCATACATTATAGGATGGATCTCCTTTCTCCGCCCTGCCATAATCATTGTAATCGGGTAGAATACGAAACCGATCGCAATACCCGTTGCAATACTATAGGTCAATGGCATCATGAACATAGTCAGGAAAGCAGGTACCGCGACTTCAAACTGATCCCACCTCACCTTAGACAGATTGGAGACCATGAGCGCTCCTACGATGATCAGGGCTGGGGCCGTCACTTCTGAAGTGAATGTCACTATAAGAGGCGATAGGAAAATTGCAGATAAGAAAAGAAAACCAGTCACGACACTCGCAAAACCAGTTCTTGCACCTGCTGCCACCCCAGCTGTCGACTCGATATATGAAGTCGTAGTAGAAGTACCGAAGATTGCACCTGCTATTGTAGCAATCGAATCGGAAAGCAGTGCACGTCCTCCACGCGGCAGTTTGTTGTCCTTGATCATATTCGCCTGACTTGCTACACCTACCAATGTGCCCGCCGTATCAAAAAAGTCTACAAATAGGAATGTCAGGACCACAATCAGAAACTGTACATTAAAAATATCCGCCGGATTCGAAAATGCTTCGAATGCTGCACCAAAAGTCGGCGCCATGCTTGGCACAGGTCCAAAGACACTTTCAGGTCTCGGTACAAGCCCAAGGACGAGTCCTGCCACGGCCGTCAGTATCATACCGAAGAATATCGCACCCGGGACGCGTTTTGCCATGAGCACTGCTGTAAGGAAGAGACCGCCTACCGCCAAAAGTACTTTAGGGTCATGCAGTGTACCCAATCCCACAAGTGTCGCTTCATTCATCACTATAATACCGGCGCCTTGAAGTCCCACAAAGGTAATGAAGAAGCCTATACCTGCACTGACTGCCATCTTCATCTCCATAGGGATTGAGTTAATGACATATTCCCTCAACCCACTAATCGTCAGCAAGGCAAAAATCACACCTGAGAAGAGGACACCTGTCAGCGCGGTCTGCCATGGTATACCCATCGTCAGAACCACCGTAAATGCGAAGAATGCGTTAAGCCCCATGCCAGGTGCTAATGCAATCGGATACCTTGCATATAATCCCATGATGAGACAGCCGATGAAAGCTGCGAGTGCAGTGGCCACAAATACTGCGTTCATATCCATGCCCATGGAATCAGGTATCCCCTCTATCCCCTGAAGTGACAATACAGATGGGTTGACGGCTAGTATGTATGCCATCGAAAGGAATGTGGTCAATCCTCCGATGATTTCGCTGCGGTAAGTCGTGCCATGCCCTTCAAAGTCAAAAAACTTTTTCATAATCTACTCCATTCATTTGTCATATTATAAAAACTAGATCACTTTAATGATGTTCTTATCTTCAGCGCCCAAAAACAGTACCAGTAGACGACGCGTTAAAGGTAGCCACGCTTCTATTAATTTACCAAGCCCAAATACAATCACAAGGGTGCCTATGAATACCGGGCCACCCAATAGATAGCCCCCTACCGCTGCACTGAATTCCATGATATTTCGGGCAACGGAAATTTTTAAGCCAAATTTTTCGACCATTAGAAGCATCAGTGAATCACGCGGCCCGGCACCGAGATTTGGGGTGATGTAGAATGCCACACCAAATGACATTACTAAAAGACCGATGGAAAAGACGATTGTATGTTGCGTCCAACCTTCAAAATTCGGCAGCAGCCAATTGAAGAGGTCGATGAAAATGCCGATGGAGAGCATATTGACGTAGACTCCGAGACGAGGCCATTCACGCGTCATCACCGCAGTGAATATGACAATTACTGCACCGACTATAATGGACCAGCTTCCGATTGTGAGGCCGAATGTCTGCCACAATCCATAATGGAAAACATCCCATGACCCAAGCCCCAAGAGATGACCCTTGATTGTCAGCGTAACACCTAAGGCCAAAATGACAAGACCCATCATATAAAATATCCAGCGTTTCATTATATTGGTTTTCACAGGGCACCTCCATACCTATTATTATCTAAACTAGTGTACGCCCGGCCACAAAAAATTGCAATATGCTTTACAGACCCTATTAATAGTTTTAACATTGGCTGGTACGGGAATATGATACTAAATGTTTTATGGGAGGCGAAGCAATCTTATGAACAGACGATACAAGTTAGCAAGTTTACTCCTCGCGACGTCACTTATAGTCGGGGCATGCAGTGATGACTCCGAAAGTGAGAATGCGGAAACCACAACAGAAGAAAGTACAGCAAACGAAACGACAGAAGAAACTACGACAGAAGAGAGAACAGATGAAAGTTCCAGCAGTAATAAGGCTACTACTGAAAGTAGCTCGGCGAGCGGAACTACGGACGAATCCTCCGGCACCACCAGCAATACCATATCTCCTGAGGAAATAAAACATAGTGCGGATGAAGCGGTACAGACGGCATCTGATAATTTCGAAGGGGAGTTGAAAAGTCTAGAGTTCGAAAAAGAAAATGATGCGTGGGTCTACAAAGTAGAATTTGAGAATGAAAGCGAAGAATACGAAGCGCACATCTCAGCTGATGACCTTTCCGTAATTAATGAAGAAAACGAAAAAGACAGCGACTTCGATACGGATGAACATTTCAATTACCAAGATGCCATCCCAGCAGAAGACGCCATCCAGACCGCAATGGACGAGAAAGATGGCAAGCTGGAAGGATGGAGTCTAGATAAGGATGATGGTCAGCTGGAATACGAGGTAGAACTGAAGAAAGACAGCAACAGTCATGATGTTAAAATCAATGCAGAAAATGGAGAAGTCCTGAAAACCGATGATTAATCAAATAAAGATGCCCGGGTTGCACCGGGCATCTTTATTTGTTGACTATAAGTTTTTCAAACTGCTCGAACTTTCCCTTTTCAACCTGATCCTTTATGCGGTACCCCTCGTAGAAACTCTCTACATAACCCTCACCCAACTTTTCTTCTATATCCAAAGCCATCGACACAATGTCATAGTAACGGTCACGTATACCAATCCCGACCATATCAACGCTTCCGGTAATATAGTTCTCATTGACGATCACATTGGATAATCTAAAATCACCATGGCTGAAAACCGGGTCCTCATCCAATAGTCCATTCCTATGGTCAAATGGGCACTCTTCAACCTTTTGCTTATGGAAAAAACTCAAATATCTTCCAATCTGCTTAAGGGTCTCAGCTGTCGTCTTCTCGTCCTGATGCTTCAGGAATGCCTGGGCATCTACGCCCGGTAGGGCGAGATAGAACATATAAGCCCCTGCTTCCTCATATAAGGTGACCGGCTTTGGCACGCCATTCACATTATTGATGTCCATCCAAAGGAGTCTTTTGTATTCACGCCTTGTTTTCCTGATATCATTTAAATATGATTTCGCAATCAACGGCTCTTGGGGCTGATACATATTGGGCGGGTCCTCTCCTCCATAACTCAGCAAGTGCACTTCTGCATCAGAATCGCCTTTCAGCTGTTCCCAATCATAATATTCTTCGTATATTTCAAATGTATGCATCAATGTCCCTCCATTCCCTCCCATTTTACTTCAATCATCCTTCAGATGTCATCAGTGTTTCCCCTAATATGCAATATGTTATGATAAGATACAACTATAATTTCAAGGGGGGTGAGCACAATGGATCTAGAGTATAAATTGAGAGAATTGAAAAATGAATATGTGCGTATCCAAGGTGATTTGGAAAAACTCGAATCTACTGGAAACAGTACATCCAAAATGGACGAAAGGCTTGCTCAGATAGAAACAGAAATTGCTGAGACGAAAAAAGAGGTCAGAGAACAAAGTAATAAATAGGAAGTGCAGACTATGAAAAAAATGATTCTATTCATTATGATCATACAATTCTTGATCTACTTTGGTTTTAGTATGGTCATACCCGTCATACCTGAGTTGGTGGACACGCTTGAAGTCTCTACTCTCCATATGGGCGGACTGCTTGCTGTGTATTCAATAGCCAGTTTTATATCCGCCCCGTTTTTTGGAAGGCTCAGCGATAGGCATGGCCGTCGTGCCATCTTGCTGTATGGCCTTCTGGCCTTCAGTTTCAGCTTCCTTCTTTTCGGCATGTTCATCGATGTATTATGGATTCTATACATAAGCCGGGTAATAGGGGGAGCCGCTTCTGGGGCACTCTACACTGCAACGACCAGTATGGTTGCAGACTTGACGACCAGGGAGGAACGCACCCGCTTCATGGGCTTGATAGGAATGTCAATCGGGCTCGGATTCATCTTCGGTCCAGGTGTAGGTGGCCTCTTGGCGGAAATCAGCCTGAGTCTTGCCTATTATATGACTGCTGCTGTAATCATAGGGGCACTACTCTTCAGCATGTTTAAAATTGAAGAGACCTATCAGCCGGGTGCATCTTCAAGAGAGGAAATTACTGTTGCCAGCGAGTACTTCCTGAAACCTGTCGGCATTCTTCTGATCTCCACATTCTTCATCATGTTCACCATGAGCGGGATGGAGAGCACTTTCCAGCTATTGGGTATAGACCGGATAAATATCACCCCCGCTGAGATGGGACTTCTTTTTGTCATCGGTGGAATATTCAATGCAGGCATTCAAGGTGGTGTCATCAGCCGATTGAAAGATGGCCAGGAGTATCCGATGATGCTGCTTGGCCAAGTTATGACCATCATCGCTTTCGTTTTGCTGCCGTTCATGTCGAGCCTGCTGTTTGCTGGATTCTGCATTGTGCTCCTCATGACAGGAAATGCCTTAGTAAAGACGCTCCTGACTTCACAGATCACCAAGGAGGCACGTCGAGCGGAGATGGGACGCATTACAGCGACCACATATTCGTTAGATAGTCTTGGGAGGATTTTTGGTCCCCTGGCCTTTAATATACTATTCCTTATGACTCCTGGGCTGCCCTTCTGGTTCGGCGCCATAACTACTGTATTATCGACATACTTTATATTCCAATACTTTAGAAAGAGGAGGAAAGTTGTATGATTCTAGCAGTCCTCATGCTCCTCATGTACCTTGTAGTCGGTGCCATGACCATCCTATATCAAAGAAGTATGCTATTCGATGTTTTCCGCATCATTGCAGGAGTGGCGTTCCTCCTAATGATCACCACTCTCGCCCTAGCAATACCCAACCCAGATGGTTACTTGATTTTTGCGCTTGCGCTCAGCCTCTTCATCTCTGTGGAGATAACTAGCTACAAGGAATACAAGGGCGATCGTAACCGGTTATTTCTCATTCACGCGTTCACACTCATGATTTCTGCAGTACTTATACTCATGTTGCTGACAGCGTAACAGGAAAGAGGTGTTTTGATGAGACGTGTCATCCTCATTCTTCTCATTCTCATGCAAGCGATGTTCTTCATAAATTATATCGTCAACAACGGTGTCATCTTCTTCAGCATCTATATCTGGGCACTGCTTAGTATAATCTCATTCATTTCATCCTGGCGCGCTGTCGTTGCCGAACCAAACCTATATGAGAACAGAAGCATACATCTTTCGTTGTCTCTCACACTTCTCATAATGTCCTTGATGTCACTGATATTCGTTGCGCTTATTGCAGCGACGAGGCCGTATTTCCTATAGAATATAAAAGCTGCCCTTTCAAGGGCAGCTTATTTTCTTTCTTTGAATGCTTTAATCTGCTGGTTCAATTTAACCTTTCCTTTTTGAAACAGTGGAACGCCCACTTCAGCCAATGTATAGAGTGGTCTATTGATCACATAGTCGAATTCGCCGACTTTCTCACTTACCTCCGTACCCCATACTTTCTTGAACTGCCATAAGCCGAAATGCCCTGAGTCTTGAGGCGGATCGACACTGACGCCACCAAAATCATAGGTCAGCGCTCCTACATCACGCGCGTACTTCATCATCTCATACTGCATATGATGATTTGGCAGATATTCCCTGTACAAGTCAGAGGAGGCCCCGTAGAGGTAGTACGCTTTATGTCCCGAATGTGCTAAAAGCGCACCGGATAAAATAATGCCTTCTGGATGATCATGGGCCATTTCTTCAATTTCCTGTTTCTGCTTCTCCAGTTTCTCCGCTCTGTTGGCAAGGTCTTTAAGTTGATTTTCCTTTTTGTTGCTGTCTTTCCTCTTCTGGGCTTTCTCCAGTTCTTTGGCTACCTTGCTGATATCAGAGTCAAGCGACGCGGATACGTCTTTTGGCACAAGTTTAACAAGGAACAATTCCATATGGCCGTTCTCATGCAAGTTATCATATAAGGACTCGAAATAAGTGATATCCCGGGTCAAGAAGCCATCTCTTTTCCCTGTGACTTTCATCAGTTCCACAAAAATCGGCAGATCCTCTCTCGTAGCTTTATATACCTTCGTCCCTTTTCTTATTGCGTTGCGCACTCTCGTCCGGTTATTCCTTTCGAAACTTCCAAGCAGATCTTCATCCGACTTATCGATTCGTGTCACCATTGTCTGCCTCGGCTGGATGTTATCTTTACTCATGCCGTCCTTTAACCCACGATGCCTGAATCCAATCTGCTTGAGGAATTCTATGGTCCCTCCATGTGTCTCAAGTGGTATATCGGGATCGATTTTCAGTACATAGGCCTTCTCTTCTTTGGCGATTTTCAATGCTTCTTCAAGCATGAATTCCACGAGTCCCTCATCATCATAATCACAGACGAACCCTCTTGAGGCATAGCACAACGTCTGCTTCAGTTTTGGCAGCCTTTTGAACATCAGTACCGCAGCGCCTACGGTCTGATCACCATCGCTGACCGCAAACCTTCTGGAGTACCATCCTGTCAGCCGCTTTGACTGTGCCCAGTCAGTCAGTTGAAGTAAATCGCCATTCGGGTGGTGTTCTATAAATTGATTGTGTTCTTCTTCGGTCAGATTGATTAGTTTAAGCATAATAATCTCCATTCGATTAAAATCTGATATAATAATTGCAAGAAAGGTGGTCCTTTATAAATGAGACAAGTCATTTTAATCCTACTTATCGTTCTCAACGCAATCAGCATGTTCCAATTGAATCAATATGGACATGGTGACCTCATCGCGCTAATGAGCATGAGGATAATACTTGGCGTTGTCACTGTTATGCTGAGCATTGCCTATATCCTTGTACGCGGTTCGAAGTCCCTTGTCATCCTGAGTGTGGTCACGGCGCTTTTAGCCTTGGGCCATCTGCTCATGATTCTTTATATAAATCTATAGTCCGCTCCCCTGTAGTGGGCTGAGGTGCCCTCCATTTCTATCTGTAGAGTAATTGAAGGTGCCCCGGTCTCCTTGAGGGAGACTGTAGTCCGAGAATCCAACTGGCCCTCCCACACGCCAACCACATCATAGAACGCTTCCCATCTCTTCAAATCCACTACATTGTTATGGATGACGATTTCCGGGGAGATGATTTCTTTTCCCATCGCCTCTATACGTGATAGCCGTATGTCGTCACTCTCTTCCCATTCTATAAAGAATGGAAATGTTTCAACATCATCCTTTATATAAAGTAATTTCCAACGGATGGTTTCACCTGCGGTCTCCCGTTCCATATCAACCGGACCTGATACGTTGAATCCTTTGGCACGGTATCGTTCTGCAAGCTGTTCAATTTTGTCGGTGTTTATCGCATACCTGATAAACCCTTCCTTGTAGCCTTTGTCCACAATGGTCCTGGCAAAGGACTCTGTTCCGTCCTCAAGATGGGTATTGAACTGCTTTTCATCGCTTATCGTCAAATACTCTATATATCTCAAATCAAAGTAAGACAGTGCATTTTCAGTACCGAAGGCAGGGTGCTCCCCACCTGAATGGATGGGCAGTACTCCTTCGGATTTTACAGCATCCAAATCATCTACATAGTGTATGATATGATCAAATTTAATCATCTTCTTCACCTCACTTCAACTATATCATAATACCATGGCATCAGATCGAATGAGCAAAAAAACAGTCCACTGAATATGGGTGGACTGTTTTTTGACCTTATGCCTCTATTACATTCGAAGTCTGATTTTTGGATGCCAAAGTCTTTTTTTCTTTCGCCCGATCGTCTTTTGTGACGATGCGCTGCTTAGTTTCCCAATCAAAGAAATGACCCTTGTTCATATCAAAAGCAAATTTGACGACATCACCCGGTGCCAGATTGTTCCGCGCATCTACACGAGAAATGAATTCCTGGCCTTCTAACTCTGAGTAGAGCATGATTTCTGATCCGAGCAGTTCACTCACCTTCACCTCCGCCTCGAAAGCAGTCGATAGACCGGATTCCACAAACACGGTCTCTTCCCTTACATCTTCGGGACGGATGCCGAATTTAATCGGTTGATTGTCGTATCCACCGTTAATGAGCATGCGGCGTTTCGCTTCAGGGATTTCTATTGTGGTATCTCCGATCATAAGCACGCCATCCCTCATCTCCGCATCAAATACATTCATTGCCGGAGAGCCGATGAATTGTGCCACGAAGACGTTCTCAGGGTAATCATATACTTCTTTCGGGGAGCCCACCTGCATGATGTCCCCTTCATTGAGGATGACGATTCTAGAGGCCATAGTAAGCGCTTCGGTCTGATCATGCGTCACATAGACGGTCGTAGTTTTGAGTCGTTTATGTAGCTTGATGATTTCAGCGCGCATCTGCACCCTCAGTTTTGCATCAAGGTTGGATAAAGGCTCATCCATCAGAAACACACTGGCTTCCCTGACAATCGCACGGCCAAGCGCCACACGTTGACGTTGGCCACCCGACAGTGCTTTTGGCTTACGGTCAAGATAATCTGTCAATCCCAGAATTGCCGCTGCTTCTTCCACACGCTTTTTAATTTCCGCCTTCGGGGTCTTGCGCAATTTGAGGCCGAACGCCATATTGTCGTAGACGCTCATGTGGGGATATAAGGCATAGTTCTGGAAGACCATCGCAATATCCCTGTTCTTTGGCTCGACATCATTCATTCGTTTATCGTCGATGTACAAATCTCCTCCTGAAATCTCCTCCAACCCTGCAATCATGCGCAACGTCGTCGACTTGCCGCATCCTGAAGGGCCGACCAGAACGATAAATTCCTCATCGTGTATATCCAGGTTGAAGTCATGGACGACTGTCGGGCCTTTGTCATATGTCTTTTGTATATTGCTGAGTTTTAGTTCTGCCATATTCCCACTCCTTTAAGCCCACCACATGTCAGTCGGCTTCTCTTTTATAATGACATTCTGCAGGTTCCTGACAGCAGTACGGAACCCTTCTTCTATAGACATCAACCCATCTTCGTGCTCAATGGAGACGACGTAGTCATAGTCATACATTCTGAGGGCACTCATCATATCAGCCCATTCATCCATACTGTGGCCGAGTCCGACACTCCTGAATGTCCAACTCCTATCTTTGATGCTACTGTATGGGTTCATGTCCAGGTAGCCGTACATATTAAGGTTGTCCTGATCGATATAGGTATCTTTCGCATGGAAATGATGAATGGCACTCCTACGACCCAGAATTTTAATGGCGGCTACTGGGTCGATGCCTTGCCACCACATATGACTCGGGTCAAGGTTCGCTCCGATATATTCATTCGTCGCGCGCCTCAGTTCAAGCATGGTGTGGGGGGAGTGCACCAGGAAACCACCGTGAAGCTCAAGCCCGATTTTGACACCCTTTGACTTTGCCAACTCCGCGATATCCTGCCAATAAGGAATCAATCTGTTTTCCCATTGCCACTTCTTTATTGCAGAGTATTCCTCCGGCCACGGCGTCACCGGCCAATTGACTGTCGTATCTGTTTCATTGCCTGCAGGCGTTCCGCTGAAAGTGTTCACGACAGGCACATCCATGAGTTCTGCAAGTTGTATGCTCTTTCTCAGATTCTCATCAGATTGCTTACGGAATGCTTCATCCGGCGATATTGGATTGCCATGGCAACTGAATGCGCTGATGATGATATTGCGCGAAGCGAACTTCTCCATATACTCGGCTCGCAACTCTTCAGATTCGAGCAATGCATCAACATCGCAATGTGCATTTCCCGGATAGCCGCCTGTTCCTATTTCAACCGCTTCAAGTCCTGATGCTTCGATGTACTCCAACATTTCCTCAAGCTCCATGTTCTGGAACAGAGGATTGAATACTCCTAGTTTCATCCGTTAGCCTCCTAAAGTCTGATACTGCGCTGTTCTTTCGAGCTCAAGTATATTGCTTCGATGATTTTCGATACTTCTTTCGCCTCTTCTGAAGCCACTGTCAAGGGGGTCCCGTATTTGACAGCCGAAATGAAATCTTCAGCTTGAAGCCGGCTGAATGTTTCGTCGACTTTGATATAATCAATCCTCATAGTCGTCATAAGGTCTTCATCAGCCTGGTTGACTTGCATGTTGAATACATCAAGCCCCGCTTTTGTGCCAGAGATGCTTATATGATTCTCATCTTCAGGAATATTCGCTGCCCAACTTGTTTCAAAGAGCATAGTGGCACCGTTGTTGAAGCGGATGAATGCACTGACGTGGTCCTCCACTTCGAAAGTATCCCGATTGAAGTGCCCCCATTCATTGACAGTGTTTGTACGACTCAGATGGTTATAGGTGGTACTCGACACTTCCACTGGCTTGACATCCCCCATAAGATACATGGCCATATCAAGCAGATGGCATCCATAGTCGATCAGAGCACCTCCACCCTGCAGATCATAATTGGTGAACACACCCCATCCCGGGACTTTCCGCCGTCTTAATCCGCGCACACGTACCACCAATGGATCCCCGATCATTCCACGTTCAATTACTTTCTTGGATGCAATGGCTTCTTTCATATAGCGGTAATGGTAAGCAATGTGAAGCCTTACACCATTGCGTTTTTCCGCTTCAATCATGGCATTGCATTCCTCGGTCGTCATGGCCATCGGTTTTTCGCACAGTACATGTTTTCCGTTATCCATCGCGTCTATACTAAGCTCGGCATGGAATTTATTCGGGGTGCAAATGACTATGGCATCAACGTGTGGATACATATCTTCAATTTCGGCGAAGACACCGGGGATCCCCAGTTCTTCTGCTACCTTCTCTGCCCGTTTTATATCCACATCATGAACAGCGGCAATCTCCACTTCATCAAATGTTCTGAAGGTTGGTATATGGCGCCCTGTAGCTATCCCACCTACCCCGATGAAACCCAATCTGATTTTAGTCATGTTCAGCACCTATTCCTCCATCATAATCTTTTTGGTCCGGTCCGATTCAAAAGCCGCCAAAATGATTTCTACGGATTTCTTTGCATCATCAGCAGTCACTGGCACCCGCTCATCCATTACAAGTGCTTCGATGAATGCATCCATCACAAATGATTTCTTTGCTTGCCCTTCCTCATCATTCGTCTGGATGCCTCCGTAGTTTTCCTGTACAACTGTGCCGTCTCGTCCTGTGAATACAAAAGAATGTTTCTCGTCGCCAAGGAGATGCAGCACTCCTTTTTCACCATATATCGTCGTGGAGTTATCCTCCAATCCATAAAAGGACCAGCTTGCCTGAAGTGTGCCGACGGCATTGGACGCTGTCCGCAGGATACATACTGCATTATCATCGACATCCGAGAAACTTTTCGCTTCCTTGGAGATCAATCCACCTACCTCAACGATTTCTTCGTCTAAAATGTAGCGGATCAGATCTGCCTTGTGCACCCCAAGGTCCCCCATTGCGCCCATACCCGCTTCGTCCTCCTTGAAGAACCAACTTTCCTTTCCATCTACGCTCCACTCTTCGGGTCCCGGATGACCGAACGTCGTACGAAAGGCATAGACCTTTCCGAGTTTTCCTGTGGCTACATAATCACGTGCCACCTGATGCTCTTTTATCAACCGCTGATTATGGCCGATCATCAATTGTCTGCCTGACTCTTTTTCTGCTGCAATCATACGGTCCATCTCTTCAGTAGATAGCCCCATAGGTTTTTCGCATAGAACGTGCTTACCCGCTTTCAGGGCAGCAATGGAAATTTCGGCATGTAGGTGATTAGGCACCGTGACACTTACAGCATCGACGGAATCATCTTCTAAAAGGTCCTGATACTTTTCGTAGGATTTTCCTCCATATATCTTCTGTTGTGCCTCCGCACGCGAGACTACACGGTCGCAAAAGGCTGTCAGCTTTACATTATCGTTCTCTTCATATTCAGCGATATGCCGCTTTACACCGATACTGCCGCAACCGATAATGCCAACATTAATCATGTTCATTCTCCTTTATCTCTTCCAGTGGTTCGGAATTTCCGTAATGATGTTTCCTGCCATGTCCGCTTCCTGCCCAAACGACACCATTTTTGATGACTGTCTGAACGTTTTCGTTATAGTACGTCGGATGTGTTTCATGACCTGGGCGGAAATAGAATATTTTGCCGTTCCCTCTTTTGAACGTGCATGCGCTTCTGAAGACTTCTCCGCCTTCGAACCAACTGAGCATTATCAACTCCTCGGGGGTTGGAATATCGAAGTGCTCACCGTACATCTCTTCTGCTGGCAGTTCGAAATACTCTCCCAGACCTTCCACAATCGGATGGGTTGGATCTACCACCCAAAGACGCTCCTTTTCCCCAGCTTCACGCCACTTCAAATCGCACGAGGTCCCCATCAAAAGCTTGAATGGTTTTGAGAAATGAGCAGAGTGCAGCACCACCAGACCCATGCCGTCCCAGACGCGCTGGCGTACTTTATCAGCCACTTCATCGGACACTTCGTCATGGGCTTTGTGCCCCCACCATATAAGGACATCAGTGTTGTCCAGCACTTCATCAGTCAATCCGTTTTCAGGCTCGTCCAGTGTAGCCGTCTTCACTTCGTGGTCTCCCAGAAAACTGGCTATCTGATTATGGATGCCTTCCGGGTAGACACGCTCTACAACTTCCGACTCTCTTTCATGACGGTATTCATTCCAAACTGTTACCTTCATCCTTTATCCTCCTCCTTTTTCGTCGATTGGCGTTCTATGATACGTGTCGGTACAGTAATATTGCGTTTTAGTCTGTTGTCATCCTTTATCAGCATGATTACTTCGTTACTTGCCTCTTTCCCCAATTCCTTGGGATATATGTCCACGACTGTCTGGGGAGGTGCTGCAAACTTGGTTAGAGGTGATTCACTGAAAGTGGCTGTCGCCACATCCTCTGGTATCCGAATCTGCATTTGATACAGCCGGGAGATGATCCGTGCATTCAATACCCCATCGAGTGTAAGAAGTGCTTGCGGTGGTGTGTGGTCAAAGAGATCAACCAGCATCCTTTCAATAGAAGACTCATCCTTGTCGCATTGCACGACTTTGCATTTACTGCTTAGCCCGTTAGCTGCCATCGCCTGTTCAAAACCGGCTATCCTATCTTGGGAAACAGCGAAAACCTCATTATCGACCACCATGACGATATCTTCATAACCTTCATCAATCAACAACTCCGTCATCTCTTTTGCAGCCTGTACATTATCATTATCGACATGGATGGCATCACCGCTGTTCATTACATCTTTTCCGATGACTACGAACGGGAAGTTGATAGTCATCAAATAATCCATGATGGCGTCCCGCTCTTTCGAGTACAGTAGGATGAAGCCATCTACCTGCCTGGAGTTCACCAGTTCCCTCACTTCCTCAAGCAGTCTCATATCGTTGTCTTCAACCGTCGTAAGTGTGGAAAACCCCTTGTCTCGGCATGTATCAGACACACCTAGGCTCACTTCCGAATAGAATGGGTTCAAATTCACTTCGTAGACTCCACTCTTTAGTATAAGACCGATTGTATTCGATTGATTGGTCACCAGATTACGCGCCGCGATATTTGGAGTATAGCCAATCTCCTCCATTATCTTTCTAACCCTTTTCTTCGTTTCCCGACTTATACCTTTATGGTCTTTGATCACTCTCGATACCGTAGACGGTGATACTCCGGCGATCTTTGCCACATCTTTTATTGTAGCCATTTAGTGCTGTCCTCCTGCTCTATTTCACTGCCCCATCTGAAACGCCTTTGATGATATGCTTTTGGGCAATAAAGTATCCGATGATTACTGGGATGATTGAAATCGTCAGACCAGCCAATGCTAGCGTCCACTGTTTAGTATATTGACCAAAGAATAAAAATAATTTAAGCGGTATGGTCTCATCACCTTTTCCTAATACAAGACTCGGAAGGAGGAAATCATTCCAGATCCAAATTACATTCAGTATAGCTACCGTCACGCCAATTGGACGTAGCAACGGAAAAATGACATGCCAAAATGTTTGCCATTTAGTGGCCCCATCAATCTTTGCGGCTTCGTCCAATGATAAAGGAATGTTTTTGAGCGCTCCGTGATAAAGGAATAGCGAGAGCCCTGAACCAAAGCCGATATACATGATGATCAATCCCCATTTATTTAAACTCTGGAGATCACTGAAGACCTTAACAAGTGGAATCATCACGGATTGAAATGGGATGAGCATAGAGGCGACAAACAGGAAGAAGATGATGCCGCTCACTTTACTTTTATTTCTTGATAATGCATATGCGGCCATCGCAGAGAAGAAAACAATGCAGACAATGCTCAGTGACGTAATGAGAAAGGAATTGAAGAAAGTCCTTAAGAAATCAAGCTCCTGGAACGCTTCCACAAAATTTGAGAATACCGGTTCTTTTGGGGGCGCCAATACATTTCCGAACATCTCCCTTTTAGTTTTGAACGCATTCACCAACATGATATAGAAAGGGGAGAGCCAAAGAAGCGCGAGTAGAATGCCTATGATTTCAAGAGTGATACGACCTTTAGACTTATTCTTCTTCATTACATCTCCACCTCTTTCTTCTTATTGTAATAAACTTGTGTCAGACTCAGAATGGCTACAATTATAAAGAATATGACTGCTTTTGCCTGGGCGAGGCCCATCGTATTCATCGCGAATGCAGTGTCTACAATATCCATGGCTATCATTTTCGTGGAACCACCCGGCCCTCCTCCTGTGAGGGACAAGTTCTGATCATATATTTTGAACGCTCCTGAGAGTGTCAAAAACATGCTCACTGTAAACGCTGGCGCTACAAGGGGCATTACGACATTCTTAAGCTTCTGGAAATAACTTGCCCCATCCATATCCGCTGCTTCAAGCAGTTCATCGGGGAGGCTCTGCAGATATGCGATATAGATAATCATGATGTAGCCCGCCATCTGCCATACATGAAGGATCACCAGGCCCCAAAAGCCGGTAGCAGGGGTTGCAAGCCAACCCTGCAGCATTTCAACCCCCATCGCGTCACCCAGAGCATTAAATATATTCGTAAATATGAACTGCCATATGAAGCCCAGAATCAATCCTCCAATAAGATTTGGCATGAAAAAGATGGTTCTGAGGAAGTTTTTGGACTTTATGTAGCTTGTTACTATAAGTGCCAATGAGAAGCCAACGATATTTATAATGATTACCGTAACGATGGCGTATTTAAAGGTGAACCATAGAGCGCTCAAGAATGTGGGGTCCGAGAGTAGACTTTTATAGTTCTCAAATCCTGTGAAGATCGGTATCTGTGCCATATCCCCGGACCATTCTGTGAGGGAGTAGTAGATGCCCCAGACGAATGGTATGACGACAACAATGAGGAGGGCTGCTAAAACCGGCGCGATAAACACCCAGTACATGATATTTCTAGTCTTCATATATACACCTCTTTTAAGAAATGATGGAGCAATATGATCGCTCCATCATTTAAATACTATCTATTCTCTTCCCAATACTTCTGAGAATTCTCCATGGCTTCTTCCCAAGTAATTTCATCTGATATATACTGCTGTACATTATTACCGTAGACATCTTCTGAAAATCCTGTCGGATATCCGAGGAATACCCAACCACTGGTGTTGCCCTCTTCAGAGTATCGATAGATCTCCTCCGAGAGAGGGTCAGAGATCTGACTTGTGTCATAGCCTTCATACGCCGGGATGAAATTAAACTCATTCAACACTATATCCATACCAGCTTCTGAAGTATACATCCAGTCTAGAAATTCAACAGCGGCTTTTTGGACTTCATCTTCAGCTCCTGAATTTACTACCCAGTACTGGGGAACGCCTACTGGCATTTTGGATTCTCCGTCTACAGGAATAGGAATAATTCCAGAATTCTCAGCAACTTCAGGTGCAATCTGCTCGATAGATGGATAGGCCCAGTTGCCTTGCTGGATCATCGCCACTTTTTCCATTGAATAGAGTGCTTCTACTTGTTGTGAATAATCCAGGCTCAAAACCGGTTGTTCTGAATAATTGACCTGCATATCAATATAATTCTTCAATTCTTCTGATAGTTCGAATTCCACTGTATCTGCTTCGAAAGCTTCAGTGACACTGTCATTGAACTCAGGTGCCAGGAAAGAACTGCTGGAATGGTTCCCGTAGACCCATCTTTCTTTACCAGGGAACGCAAAGACTGCTTCCAGTCCCAATTCTTCCTTCATGCCATCAAGCTCCTCCACTGCGCCCTGAAGATCTTCCATAGTCTTCAATTCATCTGGATTGATGCCCGCTTCTTCAAGGATTGCTTTGTTGTAGATCAATCCGTAACCTTCCAGATTATACGGGAGACCATATACTTGATCATCTACCGTCACAGCATCGAGTGTGCCTTCGAGTGCAGTATCGGCCGCTTTTGAATCTTCTATTGGTGCAATGCGATCTTTATGGTCTTCATAGTCCTGAGGACCGCCTATATTGAATATATCCGGCTCATTCCCAGAGGCGATTTTAGACTTCAATGTTGCGCCGTAGTCATTTCCACCACCGACGGTCTCGACATTGATCTTGACATTTGGATTTTCTTCTACGTACTGTGCCACCATTTCTTCAAATTGTTCCTTGAATTCTACTTTGAACTGATAGAGGTCGATTGTGACTTCGCCGCCTTCCTCACTGTCCTGCTCGTTGCCGCTACTTGCCGTCCCACCGGCATCGCCACTATTTCCACAGGCACCTAAGACCAGAACCGTAGCCACCAGAAATATGTAGCCCCATTTGAATTTCCTCATTCAGCTTCCCCCTTCATATGTAAGCGTTAACAAACGCTCTTATATCAATATTAATTTTTCTGATAATAATTGTCAATGCTCATTTTGCAAACGATTGCATTAAATTGATACGCTCATAGAAAGTTTTTATGGAGGTGCGAAGAAATTTCTATGCAAACGATTGTCGCAAAAAAATACACCAGCAAATGCCGGTGTATTTAGCGGTGGTATTTTATGACTTCGCGCGCAAAATCATTCATGTCCCCCGCGTATCCGAAAGTCCCTTTTAGGACCGGATAGATGTTTTTGATTCCCATTTCACCCAGTGAAGATACAATGAACGTCACCACGTTTAATTTACGCATTTTGAATACCGCGCTGAATAATGACGTAAGGTGAGTGATGTAGTCTGCTGGACTCTTCTTATCAGTGTCTTCCGCTTTTGCGCGGTTGATGTGATCGACTGCTCTTGGTATTTCGCGGCCAATGACATCGGCATCAGCCTTACTGACTTGATAATGGTCTTCGGTCATCTCTTCAATCGACTTATATGACCGGTTCAATATGATGTCTTTGAAGCTTGGCGAAAGGAGCTTCTTCGCCAATGTATTCATCTTGCGGGTCAGGAACTTCTCCAGATACCCTGCACTTTTAGCCCTCTTATCAAAAAGTGCATCCTTCTCCTCGAATACGGATGATATCGTCTGTTCCAGTTCATGGATGCCGACATCGTCCTTAACACTGACAAATTGGTAATGAAGCGGCTGGTCGAGATGCTTCTTGAAGGTGACATGCAGCTCAGTATCCTTGTCGTTCATCAGTGTTTTTTGCAGTCGCTCGCCGCTTACATCAATCAAGGTGTCGCTTTTATTGTAGACGAAGGTGATGCGTACTCCTTTTTTCGCCAAGTACCGGATCACCGCTTCATCCGCTTCTCTTATCTTGGAGGAAAAGACATACAGTACATGTTTTATCCCTGTTTTTGAAATCAGTTTTTTGTACTGTTTTGGGGAATACTCTGTAGTACCGACGCCCGGGAAGTCCAATATCTCACCTTTATCCCCAAAGGGATAGGCACTTACCTCACGTGTGGCATCAGTCTGTGTCGAGACGGCTGAATCCATTCCTGTCAGACGATTGACGAGTGCGCTTTTTCCGGCATCAACCTGGCCAATTATCGCAATACGATAATCTAAAGTGCTTTTGATATATTCATGATAGGACTCCAGCAAAGGATGTTCTTTCTCCATGCCTATTCACCTCCTAAACGCCATCTTCATTTCTTGATCCCATGTATAGGCTGATGATGAATCCGATAAATGCTGTTATGACCGTTACAATCCATGCGCCAATAGTGTCAGGCAGCCCTGGATATATTGCGAATACAGAGCCCGTCACAAGCCCCAAAATCATTGCATAAGTCAAGTAGGTATAATGTCTGAGCATATATTGTATGATTCTGCTTGCTGCAAGCAGCCCCAATACGATGCCGATGCCCACAGCGATGACGACCGGCAGTATGCTGAAGTTCAGATCCAGAAGTTCACTGATTGAGAATATGACGACCGAATAAGAGCCGAGTATCAATAGTACCAATGATCCCGATATCCCCGGCAACAACATGGTGGTGGACGCGAGCAGACCACTTGCGAACATCTTCAACAGCAAGGGACCAGTGATGACAATTTCCGTAACAGGTGCGCCTTCTCCCCTGGCCATACCCGTTATGAACAACACCGCGACCGCAGCTAGGAAGATGAGGTAATGAGCCGTACGGAATTCAACCTTATAGTTTGAAATCCTCAGCAGCATCGGCACCACACCCAATACTAAACCGATGAAAAACCAGTGGGTAGGTACGGTATGCGCCTTCAACAAATAATCAATCAATGAAGACAGCGTTACAATGGCTATACCCATGCCGACCACAAGCGGAACCAGAAACAAGATTGCTTTTTTATAGTCCTTTGATACTATCCTTGAGATGGCTCCTAAAAACTGGTCATATATGCCGAGGAGCAAGGCCATGGTGCCGCTGCTGACACCGGGTATGAGTTCACATGTACCCATCAGAAACCCTTTAAATATATTTATCCATCTTATCATTTCATTATCCCTCTACTTTTCATTTTGACATACTGATTGTAGCATAAATGGGATTACGGCCGCCTGATGATTTGATAAACAAATTTTATACTGATATAACTATTTTAACACTGAAACAGTTAGGAGCTAGTTCAATGAGAGATTTAGGCATCTATTTTGGCACTTTCGCCCCTTGTCACGTTGGTCACTTCGAACAGGTCATACGTGCAAAACGTGAAAACCGGCATGCATTCGTAATCGTCAGTGGATATGAAGGGGACCGGGGTCAAGAACACGAAATGACGCTCGACAATCGTGTTAAGGCAATGCGGCAACTGCTTACCCCGGATGACAATGTAACCATCCTTAAACTTGATGAAACAGATATACCAAGATACCCCCATGGATGGCGCTCTTGGTTGGATCGGTTATCCGATATCATCAGTCAGGAAGAAGCCACCCTTCCATTTAAAGTCGATAGCTTAACCTTTTATGCGGGTGAACAGGAGTATCTCGAACCGTTGAAGTCATTTTTTGAAGCTGAACGCCCAAACTCAGCCATCCATATCACCATGGTAGACCGTAAAATATTAGGCATCAGCGGTACCAGTATACGCGAAGAGCCTATTTTGAATTGGGATTATGTAACACGGCCTTTCAGAAAGTTCTTTGTTCAGAATGTGTTGATACTTGGTGCACCGGGGACGGGCAAAACCTCGCTCGTCCAAGATCTGGCGCGCAGATACTCCACCAGTCATTCGACGGAATATGCTAAAAGTTACCTGATGGAACAGCGCCTTCATAAGGATGAACTCGATGTTAAAGATTTTCATTCAATCGGCATTGGTCAATTTGAAAACAACAAACAGCGTATCCATTCGACAGGGACAAGAAAAGTATTTTTTGCTGACACCGATGTAATGTACACTAAAGTGAACATGAAGATACGTGCCGACGGCGAGGAATTCAATCGTCTGAAGTCGGTGTTCGACTATTATATCCATCTCCAGCACTGGTCGCTGATCTTGCTGCTCCCGCCAGAAGACCCTCATGATGCGACTAAGCATCGCATACACTCAATGCTGTGGGATGAAATCAACAAAAACGAGCTCTCTTCAATCACCCATGTTTTGGATGGAGATTCCTACCGCGATAGATACCAAAAAGCACATTCCCTCGTCGACGGGCTACTACAGGATGGTAAAGATAATTGAAACGACATTATTTTTTAGTGATGAAGGGCATTTGAAATAACGAATATCTTCATAATTTATGTAAAATACTGAAAAATTTGATACTATAGATTTACTATATGCCATGGAGGCTGATAATGCATGGAGCCTAAACTGCTTCTTACACCTGGACCTACACCTATTCCACCTGAAGTGTCACAAGCCATGTCGCAAGGAATGATCGGACACCGCTCTTCGGATTTTACAGAGCTGATGCAGCATGTACAATCCAATATTGGGGAGGTCTTCGGTTCCAAATATCCAGTCGCAGTGCTTACTTCCAGCGGAACCAGCGCACTTGAAACTGCCATGATCAACCTTGTCGGAAAAGATGAATCGATCATTATTATAGCCAGCGGTGCATTCGGTGATCGCTTCAAAAGTATCGCCAAAGCCCACCCATTCCACGTACATGTATATGAAGTGCCCTGGGGGGAGGGGGTCGACATTCAGGAATTTGAAGCTTTCCTAAACAGTAAGTCTGATATCAAAGCCGTCTTCAGCCAGGCATGTGAAACTTCAACTGCAGTTCTGCATCCAATCGGGAAAATTGGCAGGATAGTTAAAAACTATGATCCATCCACCCTCTTTATAGTGGATGGCGTGAGCGCTGTAGGTGGCACCCCTTTCAATCTCGAGGCGCAATCCATAGACTGCCTGGTGACCGGCAGTCAGAAAGCTTTGATGCTTCCGCCGGGCATCGCCTTTGTCACCATGAATGAAGCAGCGAGAGTACGGGCCTCACAAAACAGACTGCCAAGATTTTATCTGGATATCAACCAATACTTCTCTGCCTTGGAAAAGCACTCCACCCCCTTCACGCCGGCTGTATCTCTTATGCAGGGGCTGGACAAGGTGCTGTCCATCTATAAAGAAGAGGGGATGGATAAGATCTTTGCCCGCCATATGAAAATGAAGGACATGATCCGAGCCGGACTCACAGCCCTTGACCTCGAACTTCTGGTCGAAGAAGCATATGCCTCTCCAACTGTTACAGCATTTAAAGGAGAAGAAGCAGAATTATCCCATATAAAAGACACCCTTCAAAAAGAATATGGCATCTCCATAGCTGGTGGCCAGAAGCAATTAAAAGGGAAAATCCTTAGGATCGGCCATATGGGTTATATGTTCCCTAAAGATATGCTCACCGTCCTTGCAGCCCTTGAATCTATATTGACCCGATACCGCAATAAGAACTACTACGGCACAGCATTGACTGCCGCACAGGAGGCCTACCATGAATCAATTTAAAGTGCTTGTACTAGACCCGGTAAATGAAGAAGGTTTAAAAGAACTCGTCGATCATCCCAACTATGGAGTCGATGTCCATATTGGTCTTGCTGAAGAAGAAATTTTGAATATCGTACATGGTTACCAAGCCCTTATCGTCCGCAGCCAGACGCAGATTACTGAAACAATCATTCAATATGCACGCAACCTGAAGGTGATTGCCCGTGCCGGGGCTGGCGTTGATAACATTGATGTCGATGCCGCCACAAAATATGGGGTCATCGTCATCAACGCCCCTGATGGCAATACAATATCCGCGACAGAGCACACAATGGCCATGATGCTCGCGTTGACACGCCAGATTCCAGCTGCACACAAAGCGCTTTCTGAAGGCAAGTGGGACCGTAAGAAGTACAAGGGTACAGAAATGTACGGAAAAGTGCTTGGAATAATCGGCGTAGGCAAAATTGGCTTTGGCGTCGCTAAAAGGGCGCAGAGCTTTGGTATGCGGGTTATTGCATTCGACCCTTACCTTTCTGATGAGAAAGCACAAGAAGCGGAGATAGAAAAAATGGAAGTTGAAGAAATTGCTTCAAACGCCGATTTTTTGACTGTACATACTCCTCTTACTCCTCAAACAACAGGTATAGTTGGAGAATCCTTTTTTGCCCGTGCAAAACCCGGGCTTAAAATCGTAAATGTCGCGCGTGGAGGCATCATCGATGAAACTGCATTGCTGAGTGCCTTGGACGAAGGTAAAATCGAAGGCGCAGCCCTCGATGTCTTCGAAGAGGAACCCCCCTCTAATAAAAAGCTTCTTGGACATCCACGCATCGTAGTCACCCCACATCTGGGTGCTTCGACTGTAGAAGCCCAGGAAAAAGTCGCAACAAGCGTTTCCCGGGAAATCATTGATATTTTGGAGAACGATACAGTCATCCATGCCGTGAACGCACCGAGGATGGGGGACACCATCAATGATGAGCTTAAACCTTACATCAATATTGCCACCCATATGGGTGGTGTTGCCATTCAACTGATGAACCGCCCTCCATCAGAAGTGAAGCTGAAGTACCATGGGGAATTGGCTTTGGACGATACCAGCCTCTTAACGCGCTCATTTGTCGCGAACATGTTAAAACCCCATTTGGGGGAGACCGTCAACATCATCAATGCACTCTACCTCCTTCAAGAGCAAGACGTCACCTACAAGGTCGAGAAGAGGGGCAAGGCACATGGATACAGTAATTACCTTGAAGTAGAACTCCTTAATGGAGAAGAGTCGCTCACCCTTGGGGCCAGCGTACTCAATGGTTATGGTGAGCGCATCGTCAAAATAAACGATTTCCAAGTCGATATAAAACCCACTAATCATCTCCTATTCATAAACCATCTGGACCGTCCGGGGATCATCGGTGAAATGGGAATCACTTTAGGCAGATACAACGTGAATATCGCCTCAATGCAACTTGGCCGGACTGATGCCGGAGGGTCTGCACTCCTCTCCCTCTCACTTGACCAGAGTGTCAATCAAGAGGCTATGGATGAACTCGGGCAGATCGAAGGGTTCCATAACTTGAAACAAGTAGATTTGTCATAGCAAGAGAAAAGCCATCACTTAAGCGTGATGGCTTTTTAAAATGATTTCTTCAACATCAAGCACTGTCCCGGTCATTTGGGACTCATCTACCCCAAGGGCCTTAAAAGTGGGAATCACTTCACGTCCCGTCAGACCTGTTAAAGTCGCAACGAATCCGGCGCCAATCGCTTCGGCACAATAATAATCCGCAACAGAATCTCCCACAATGATCACAGTATCATCGACATTATTCTTCTTGTTTACCGCATCGAAAAAATGATTTTCGTCATGGCCATAAAGTGTCCATAAGTAACTGTATGGATGCGGTTTTGCCAGAGATATCCCTACACCTTCAACTGCTTCTGCAGCCAGCACTTCAGATGCTGTAGAAATTTTGTTGCTTCTGAAAATATCCATCAAACGCTCCTGATTGAAAGGGATTAACGTCTCCTGACGTGGTCTTCCTGTAGCCACTCCAATCTCAACACCTGCGTCTAGAAGTCTGTTCAGCATGCCCCGGATCTCTTCTGGCGGTACAATCCATTCTTCATCGTGAATGAATCCGGTTTTATCCATTTCCTCCGCTTCAATTCCAGTTGAAGTTTTGACGTCCCTGCTCCCCAAATACCACTCTTGATATTTATACTGGCCTGTCCTCCAAATGGACCCGGATATACCGAATGCTGATACGTCTTCAACACCCAGATGTTCTTTTGCATATTCCTGCAAAGCATCAAAGGTGGTATCTTTTTTGAACCCTTCCTTTTGTAGGAAGGCCAGTACCTTGGAATAATCAGGACGCCCGGACCCTAGCATCTCACCCATCCCTTGGAGGTCTGAAAGGTCTATGTTTGATAGATTGATGCCGGCTTTTTCAATCAGATCTATATATACAATAGAGAAAGTGATGAACAGCATATCCCAGTTGGAATTCAATCCCATCTGTTTAAAGCGGCTCAAAACTGCATCGTCGATGAATATTTCATTACGTATCTGTTTAATCTGATGATCATCATAATCCGTCTTGAATTCTTGTTGGTCAAGGTTAAGGTACCTTGGGCTATAAAGCATTTCATGGATCGCAAGTGCTGATACATCAAAGCACCTTTCCTCACTTAAAAACACCCCATCTACATCAAACAATACAACAGTCACAATTTATCCTCCCCGTCTCTATTCAGATGATATAAGATTAAGTTTCTCATATCATCAAGTAGTTGTCGACGATACTTCAGATGATCTGAATAGTCTCCATCATTATAGCTTTACCTTTAGTAAAAGTATAATTTAAGATACCATATACACGTGAGTATTTTTCCTAGTTTGAATATTGGCTATATTGACTTTTAATAGGATGAATTCGCGCTTCCCTTCAAATGCAAGATTTTAACTCAGGTTAATTTTTTTATCCTAATGCATTTTAATATCTTTCATTTTATAATGTAAGGCGTAACCACAAATGGGTCAGCACTCTTAAAAGAAAAAACTTTGTAAGGTACTATGTACCTGGTTGGAGGAATAATTATGGAACTCAGTCCGGTGGAAGTCATCTTCCTATTCGCAGGCGGACTTGGTATTTTTCTTTACGGCATCAAACAGATGGGTGACGGCTTACAAGCTTCAGCCGGAGACAGGCTACGGGAGATACTCAACCGCATGACTTCAAATCCTATAAAAGGTATCCTCGCTGGTATAATCGTTACAATCTTGATTCAAACCAGTACGGGGACCACAGTTTTGACCATCGGCCTGGTATCAGCAGGTTTCATGACATTGCGTCAATCCATCGGTGTCATAATGGGAGCTAACATAGGGACGACAGTTACAGCATTTATCATCGGATTGAAGATCGGTGATTACGCCTTGCCTATTCTTGCAGTGGGCGCTTTCCTTATCTTCTTTCTGAAAAACAACCCTAAAGCACATAATATCGGACGGATACTTTTCGGATTTGGTGCTTTATTCTATGGGCTTGACCTGATGGGGCAGGGAATGAAACCATTGGCGGAATACCCATGGTTTACAGACCTCATGATCGACATGTCATCCAATTCGCTCCTCGGTATAACAGTAGGAACAGTATTGACGGTCATCGTACAGAGTTCGAGTGCCACTATCGGTATTTTACAAAGTTTATTCAGCAATGATCTGATTGATCTAAGTGCAGCATTGCCGGTACTGCTCGGGGATAACTTAGGGACAACTATTACAGCTGTACTTGCCGCACTCGTCGGTTCTATTGCAGCAAAAAGAGCTGCCGCTGTGCATGTTATATTCAACTTGATTGGGGCAGCAATATTTCTGATCATCATGCCGCTCTTTATCGGCTTGGTATCTTACTTGCAGTCATTGCTCCAACTGAATCCGGAAATGACGATTGCATTTGCCCACGGCTTCTTCAACGTCTCCAACACGCTTATCCAGCTGCCATTCATTGCCATCCTTGCCTGGATTGTAACCCGCATCGTACCGGGCCGGGACTTTTCCGAGGATTACAAACCGAACCATCTTGACCCACTATTGTTGAAGCGGTCTCCAGGTCTCGCTTTGCAAGGTGCCCAAAAGGAAGTTCAGAACCTTGGAAACCTCACAATAAGCATACTGGATGACGCGAAAAAATTCAGTGAAAATAATGATCCAAAGATGTATAAGCAGATCAAAGAAAAAGTAAACGTAGTTGATACACTTCAAGATGCACTCAGAAAATATCTGATAGATGCATCCAAGTACGACATTTCCCCTGAAGATGCAGAGCGGCAATCAACGCTGCTTGAAGTAACCCGCATCTTCTACAAGGCGACAGATCAGATCAATGACTATACAGACCTTTACAACAAAAAGTTCCGTGAAAAGATCATTCTGACCGAGCCGGCACAAGAGGGCTTGGAAGATCTATTCAAACATGTCTATAAATCTTACAGCAAGGCTGTCCAATCGCTCGATATATACAGCCCACAAGATCTCGAGGAAGTCATCAGACTCAGCCAGAAATCCTATAAGATCGAGAACAAACTTAGAAAGCAGCACGTCAAGCGTCTGAACAAAGGGCTATGTTCAACTGATGGTGGCCTATTATATGTAGACCTGATCAGTACTTTAGAACGTATAGGGTATAATGCACGCAATATTTCTGAAACAAATCTTAATGATGACGTTGAAGATTTGGCGGAAGATTTTACAATCTTTGAATAGAATAAACGCACACCAGCAAAAGTCGGTGTGCGTTTTTATTTTATATTCTCCCTTTTAGCAGCGCATGCCAATACATGAATGGCAGCATATCCTTTTTGAATTTATAGAAAACCCTTTTATTATCAGACTGATCTAAAAACGCGAATTTCAAGTTTAACTTAGCCACCCGGGGATCATCCCAATCCAGAGTTTGTGAAACCACGCTGGTG
>NZ_JBHMAH010000002.1:0-22488 GCF_042429615.1 Salinicoccus siamensis | reverse complement strand
TCGGAAAACTCATTTTGAGTGTATCACGCGTGACCCTTTTTAGGTGTCTAGCTTAATTTTACAATCGGCGCTATATAAAAAGAGCGAATTCATTGATTGAGGCAGTAAAATATCGAGACCGAAACGGCCTCGATATAACATTTTCAGCAAGTCATGGAATTATAGATTCATCTTCTCAAATGCATCTACACCAGCTTGTGATACTTTAATATCATTTTCGACACTGCTGCCGCTTACACCGATGGCACCGATGACTTTATCATCTTTTTCAAGAGGGAAGCCACCCCCGAATACTACAATCCGGCCTTGGTTCGTGGTGTTCAGACCATAGAGCTCGGCATTCGGGACCGTTGCTTCTGCGAGATTCGAAGTCGGCATCTTCAACGCTACGGAAGTCCAAGCTTTGTTCTGTGCGATGTCAATGCTCGCGAGCCACGCATCATCCATGCGATGTGTTGCGATTAGGTTACCCCCTTCATCCATAACAGATATCACCATTTTAACTCCGATATCTTCTGCCTGCTCCTCAGCCGCTGTTATGATCTCTTTTGCGACCTGAAGATTTACCTTGCCCATAAAAACATCCCCTTTATCAATTTTGATGATGCATTGATGCTTATATAAGGCACCTTGCTTATATAAATGATTCATGGAGCTTTAAAGCACCATATTAGCCATGAATATCTTCATTCTATGTTATTCTTAATATTCAGTCAAATGAATTGAAATTTACCGAATTCAATATTGCACATGCATATTAGTCTTATTATATATGAATGCCTGGTAGTCGAAAGATGATAGTATAAACAGCAAAGTTACACTTGAGGTGCTGATTAGAGAGTACAAGGAGTAGATACTATGAAAGCAAATTGGGCAGAGACCTATTATAAAAGGCAGTTTGAATTAATGAGGTCCAATTCCGCCTACCCGGCCAATAACTTCTTTGAAGAGGAAGTTTCATTATTGCTCGAACAAGTAGGGCGGCCTTCTGCAACAGTTTTGGAATTGGGGGCGGGTCGCAGTGATATAGCTAATATACTGGCGCGCCAAGATAGAAAAATAGTAACCATAGAATTGGTGGAGGAAATTTGTGGATATGCGAAAAAACATGCCCATCAAAATGTTCAAGCGCTGTGTGGTGACTTCTATACAATAAAGTTACAACGTGATTTCGATCTGATTTTGTATCTTGATGGATTTGGTGTCGGCAATGACGACGATCAGTCATATTTGCTGCAACGAATCTTCAATTGGCTGAGTGATGACGGGTACGCGCTAATAGATATCTACCAACCTCTATATTGGCAAAAAATCGCTGGACAGGAAATGTATCCGTTTGGTATAGAAAATATTATTCGGAAGTATGATTATGACGAAGCCGGAAATAGAATGACCGATACCTGGTGGGAAAAAGGCAAAGAGAACGAAACGATTACACAATCCCTCGCTTGCTACTCACCCGAGCAGATTTATACGCTCTGCGAAAAGGCAGGATTACAGATTATAGCCTATTACCCTTCAGGAGCAATAGATTTTGAGACAGGCGCATTTCAAAAAATCGCATCGTTGGATGAGTGCCTGTCCTATCGGATCAAATTAAAGAAGAACTAAGTTGGAAAGAACTTTCCGTACAGCAATCTGAAGCTCACTTTTTATGGTCAATATCTGGTAGAAGGACTGTCCATCATATTTTGACAGACTATGGCAGAGGCATAATTTTTTGCTTAAAGGGTAAAGTCACTAATAGATGTTCAACTATTGGGAGGTTATAAAATGGCAAGAATGATTTTTCAATCACCAAGTAAATACGTGCAGGGAGCAGGCGTGTTAAAGGATCTGGGAGAGGAGACCAACAAGTTATCCAAAAAGCCACTAGTCATTGCGGATGATATGGTTTGGTCGATCACCAGTGAAACAATCACAAATAGTTTCGAAAATAGTAACATAGATTTTGAGTACGAGGCGTTCAATGGCGAAGCCTCTGAGAAAGAAATTGATAGGTTAAGCGAAGTAGCTAAAAGCAAGGAAGCCGATGCAGTCGTCGGTATAGGCGGTGGTAAGACGCTGGATACAGCAAAAGCAATAGCCGACAGTTTGGAAGCGCCTGTCATAATCGTTCCCACCACTGCTTCAACCGATGCACCATCAAGTTCACTTTCTGTGATCTATTCAGAATCCGGTGAATTTACAGGCTACAAGTTCTATGATAAGAATCCTGATCTGATCATCATTGATTCGCAAGTAGTCGTAAATGCTCCGATAAAACTTTTCGCTTCAGGGATGAGTGATGCTATGGCGACTCTAGTAGAGGCAAGAGCAGCTCTAAAAAGTCATGGTGAGAACATGGTGGGGGGACAACCTACCTTGGCTTCAATCGCCATCGCAGAAAAGTGTGAAGAAACCTTGTTCACGTATGGTGACTCTGCGTACCGAGCTGCTTCTAAAGGCTTGGTCACGCCTCATGTCGAAGCGGTCATAGAAGCGAATACACTGCTTTCGGGACTTGGTTTTGAAAACGGCGGATTAGCTGCAGCCCATGCCATCCACAATGGTTTCACTTCCTTGTCAGGAGAAATCCACAATCTCTCACATGGAGAGAAAGTAACTTATGGCACCCTTGTACAATTAGTCCTTGAGAATGCTTCAGATGAAACATTGCATAAATATATCGATTTTTACAAAAGTATAGGTATGCCAACAACCCTAAAAGAAATGCATTTGGAAAATACCAGCTTCGAAGATCTGGTTAAAGTTGGAGAGCTTGCGACAGATCCTGGAGATACGTTCTCTAACTTGAGTGATAAAATCACTCCCGAAGAAATCGCTAATGCAATTCTTGCAGTGAATGAAATAAGCATATCCAATAAATAACGGAAACAATTAATCCCGAGCAACGAACATTTATGGAACATGTTCATTGCTCGGGAATTTTTAGTTGACATTAAAATATAAAATTAGCCTTATTCTTTTGTTGATTCAGTTTCCTTTCGATCAGGTGCCGTACTTCGCCAGTATTTATATGAAATCCAAGTTGATATCAATACGGCAATCCAAGCGATAACCAATACTGTGCCGTGGAAAATTGATGGATTGGAAGCAAATGCTCCCAAAGCCACTAGAGAAATCTGACCGGGCATGGAAGCGACGAAGGTGGCAGAGACGAAGGCATACTGTTTTACACCTAAGGCACCCGCCCCATAATTTATCGGCCAATAAGGTAATGCAGGCATTAATCTTACAGTACACATTGCCCAGAACCCTGCATCGCTGAGGTAATTTTGTACAATGGTGCTATGGCGTCCTAAAAGGCGGAAAACGATGCGTTGGCCTAAAGCGCGAGCTAACCAGTAGCCGATCCATGAACCGAGCATAACACCAGAGAATGAAAGTATAGTACCTTCTATCAGACCATATAGGGATCCTGCCACTAGGGCCGGAACTGTTACAGGAATGGGTGTGATAGCAATTGCAGTGGTGATTCCGAGAAATACAAGCCAGCCGGCCCAGCCATACCCGAGGATGGTTTCACGCAAAGCTTCTGGTGAGGGTAGTTCCATATTGAAGCTCACCCAGAGCAGTGATGCACCCAATACAACTAGAGCAGTCAGAGATCCTACTGAACGGAGGGAAAGTAGACTGGTGTGCTCTTTTTCTGAACTCATAAGTTTCCTCCTTTCATTTTGACAATGAATCGTACTTTGGTTTCCTCGGAAATAGGAGGCACATTTCTGGGTTTTTTGATAATGCTTGTAGACTTCACATTAATTTCTCCTTGTTTCTATTTCGCTTACAATCCTTCTGAAACTTTACTTATTTAATCTTACGGCTAAGGCATTAAAAAATGTCTGGGCGATATTTTGAACAAACCAATGCTTACTGGATTAAAGGTAATACAGGATACTTGTAAAAGGCGAAGATTATGTCGGTTGTTCACTCGCCCAGCTGCATTTTAATATACTTTTTTATGATGTGTTGTGTTCAATCCTCCATCTTTTTTTCATAAACGGTTTTGGCACCTGCCGTTAAACGTACATTATACATTACCTCTCCTCGTCATTGTTATCAATTATGATTTCACAAAAAATCATATTGGATTTTCCTAAAAGAGAGGATCCTAATATCCAGGATGGATGAACACTTTTGACTGGGCATATCAAGAGGTAGAACATTTTATTTCCTGAATTCTTCCTTTTAATAATTGTGCTGTCAGACTTAAATTAACTGAAAGTACATACAATTGAAATAATAATAGATGTAAGTTATCCTATAATTGGAAATAATCTTAATAAATGAAAGGATGTTGTTGGATGAGAAGATCAGTTTTTCTCAGCTCGGCATTAGTAGCAGGCACACTAATGTTTACAGGATTAAGCGGTACGGCACAGGCAGAAGAGGAAGACGGCGCCAAAACGGTCTGGGGGGAAGTACTGCCTGCTGAAACCGATCCGGATGGAGATGGCTGGGCGAACACGGATTTTGATCCGACTTGGATGTCCCAGGAATCTCAGGATAAAATTAGTGAATTAGCCTATAAGAAGGACTTTGGAGAATTGTCTCAAGTAGAATTTAATGAAGCTGTGGCAGCACTTTTCCAAAAAGAACAGCAAATGCAGGCCGAACAATCCAATATGGATGGTCAGGAACAAGACATGGATTCAAGTCAAAATATGGACGGCATGCAGGAGGACCTTGCCAATCTCGCCATGCATTCACCGCAGACATTGAATGAAGCGCCATTGCAAGAAACCCCTTATCATCATAATTTTAACTATGATGGTTATGAATTTGATTTCTCTTACGACGGTATGTACTGGGAGTGGGTATATGGCACGAACAAGAATTTCACAGCGTATGAATTAATTGATCTGGCACATAATAACCCCGAACAATTGAATGAAACCCCAGTGCTCAATGGCACTTATGATTTTCACTTAACAGATCAGATGGGTGAATATGTATATCATTTCTCTTCAGACGGTTCAGAATGGACTTGGTCATACGAGAAAAAGTAGTGTAAGTTTTTAGGTGCAAGACAGAAAATGCTGTAGGTTATCTAACCTGCAGCATTTTTATGGTCAACTAGATAGAATGGACCTGACTGACTTACTCTCCAAAAAATTAAGAGACTGAGGCTGATATATTACGGGTAGAAATATAATAGGTGGTTGAAATAAGATCGAATGAATTCAATATGAGGAGAATTATAATGCGTTTAGCTTTATTTTCAATTTTATCGTTACTTATACTTTCAAGCTGCCAATCAAACGCAGCGCCCGATGATGCAGCTGATAATACAGAAGCGGATACAGAAAAGACGTCAGTGCAATCTTCTGAGGACAATGCCGATGCCAACGCTTCAGAGAACGAAGAAAGCGATGAAGCATCAGGTGAAAGTGTCCCATCAGAGGAGCCAACAGAAGGCGGTAGAAATAATGGGAATGATTCAGAAGAAGGTTCCAATAATCAATCAGATGAGAGTAGTAATGAAAAGAATGCCACTGTATTCGACATCCACTCAGACGCAGTCCAACAGACCTTGTTTAATCCGGATGGTGTAAAGACAGAAAATCTGACATTTTCACAAGATGTCATTACTGAAGGCATGTCCCGCGCAGAAGTAGAGGCGCGATACGGGACGTATGATCTGATCTATCCAGGGCATGGCGGGCCTGTCGTCATATATGGCAATCTGGGCGTCAATTATTCAGACCCCGGTCCATTCATGAATGGGAATAAACAGACAGAAGAAACGGCGAATCCGGAAGAGAATACTGTAACCAATGTAATGTATTATGCCGGATTGCCGTATGAAAAAGTGGTCGATGCATTAGGCACACCGGATGTGGATGTGTATGAAACAGAAGGCGGACCTGTGAGCGGCCAGCAATTGATGAAATATGAAATAGAAGACAAGGAAGATTCCACAGTCATCGGTACTTTTTGGCTGCATGATAATGAAGCCGGCGAGAAGATCGTTGATATAATGACGATGGATGATGTGCCTGATGATGCTGAACAGGTTGCCGACCCAAACTCCGAAGAGACAGACGAATTGAGTGAGCAAGAGAAAAGAATCACTCAGTTTATAGAAGGATATATTGAAGAATTGATGGCCTACTACAATGGTAATGCACAAAACATC
Source organism: Salinicoccus siamensis (assembly GCF_042429615.1). Taxonomy (GTDB): domain Bacteria; phylum Bacillota; class Bacilli; order Staphylococcales; family Salinicoccaceae; genus Salinicoccus; species Salinicoccus siamensis. Next base: position 16,346 of record NZ_JBHMAH010000002.1, on the reverse strand, counting down.
ATGACTTTTACCCGTGAAAGCTCCCCAAATTTTGAAAAAATCTCTGCCAATAAAGATTCAGGAAATTATCGGAACCATGAAACTTACGGTATAAATGTTAAAGATGTTACTCAATCGGATGGGAATACCTATGAAGTAACGACAAGCAGAAAATATTCACACGCAACCTCCAACGGAAAACGATTAACAGAAGTAGAATATAGTATCGTTGAAACACCACAAGGATTTATGATTTTCGATTACCAAGAAGTCAATAATGAACCTGTTGAATAAAACCAAAAGAACTTACAATGGCATGATTGCATTTTATAAAATTCATATTGTCATTAGGGAGATACTGACAAGATAATATATGCTATTATTGGTAGCACAATAATATTATCGGATGTGGTCGCATTGAATATAATGAGAAAAAGAGTATACGAAGAAATAACCGACATAATCCTATCAGATATCAAGTCTGGAAAATTAAAACCAGGCGATAAATTGCCTACAATATCAAAAATGGCAGAAACCTACCAAGTATCCCAAGCTTCAATCCGTGAAGCACTAAATAGTCTCAAAGTGTTGGATGTCATTCAAGTTAAACACGGACAAGGTTCATTTATCAATGAACAGATGCCCCTTGGATTCGAACAGAACTTCGAAATTATTACAAAATCAGATATAACGAATCTTCTGGAGTTACGGAAAATCATAGAAGTCGGTTGTGCTGGCGCTGCTTGTAAAAAAGCAGATGCCCTTCATTTTGAAAAAATGGAGAAGGCGCTAAAGAAAATGGAGACGGCAGTCGAGAACAATGAGTTAGGTGAACAAGCAGATTATGATTTTCATATGGCTATAGCTGAAGCGACAGGGAATCCACTGCTCATCAATCTGTTAGAAGATGTTTCAGAGACGATGATCCGTACAATGAGAGAGACGAGAAGACTATGGTTGTATGAAACACAGAAATCGATCGAAAAAATTTATGAGGAACATAAACTCATATATAAAGCAATAAAAGATAAGAATGAAGATGAAGCCACCAAAAATATGTTGTCTCATTTGAAGGAAGTAGAAGAATTATTATTAATGCATTATTAAAGAATCTCAAATGAGATTCTTTTTTTATACTTCGATATTTTGAAAAAATTTTGACATTCGGAAAGCGGTTACATATAATTTCAAATAGACATATGGTCATCAGATGACTTAAGTTTAGTTATAATATTTCTAGAAGTAAGGGGAGGGTACTTTGACATTTTTGAGTTTGCTGCCAATACTATCAATATTCTTCTTTCTTGTAATTCTCAGATGGTCAGCTAAAAAAGGTATGTTCTACAGTTTCATAATTACAGTGTTGATCGCATTTTTTGGGTGGCAGATGGGCGTTACTGAGATTGCAGCCGCATCATTTAAAGGGGTACAGTACTGCTACTCAATGTACTTAAAGAGAGCGGCGCTGTAGAAACAATCCGAACATCTTTTACAAGCATATCCCCAGACAGAAGGGTACAGGCGATCATTGTCGCATGGTTGTTCGGTACTTTCCTGGAAGGTGCTGCAGGTTGGGGAGCGCCGGCAACCGTAGTGGGACCTCTACTTATTGCGTTAGGTTTCCCAGCACTTGCCGCCGTTATGGTTGCATTGATGCTTCAGTCTACACCTGTTTCATACGGAGCAGTAGGTACGCCTATTTTGGTAGGGGTAAATACCAGTCTAGAAGATAAACCAGTTGTAAACTCGTTCCTGGATGCAGAAGGCATGGAATTGTCAACATTCATATTCAATGTGGGAGGCCAAGTATCCATATTCCATGCGATGGTTGGATTATTTATCCCGCTTTTCATGTCAGCAATGCTGACTAAATTTTTTGGTAAAAACAGAAGCTTCCTGGAAGGGCTTAAAGTATGGCCGTTTGCAATTTTTGCAGAACTTGCATTCGTCGTACCCTATTCCCTTACCGCTAATTTTCTAGGACCTGAGTTCCCATCAATTATAGGGGGATTAATAGGTCTTGCAATTGTAGTGCCTTTAGCCAGAAAAGGGTTTCTCACGCCTAAAGAAACATTTGTATTTGAGCCACGTGAGAAATGGCACGCATCGTGGATCAGTCAAATGGCCGGCGATGCTAGAGCTCCAAAGAAAATTTCAATGTTCAAAGCATGGCTGACTTACGTGCTAGTAGCATTATTATTGGTTGTGACAAGAATTGATGCGCTTGGACTAAAAGCGTTGCTTTCAAGCTGGGTTGTGTCCTTTGATGACATTCTTGGTACAGGGATAACACACAGTCTGACTCCGTTGATGATTCCTGGGACCGTCTTCATTATCGTAGCAATTCTGACAGGATGGGTACATAAGTTGGATGTTAGAGGCATGGGGGACGCATTCAAGATATCTTGGAAAACAATTCTATCAGCGATGGCTGCATTGATAGTATCAGTGCCTCTTGTGCAAGTATTCATTAATTCTGGTATTAACGGGGCAGGATATGAATCGATGCCGTTAGTTTTGGCACAAGCAGCCGCAGGCCTTTTCGGAGATAGTTGGCCTTTGATATCTCCTACTATAGGGGGGTTAGGTGCATTTGCAGCAGGAAGTAATACCGTGAGTAACATGATGTTTGGGCTATTCCAATTTGGTGTAGCGGAGCAGATCAACATGAGTCCTTTAGCCATAGTATCCCTTCAAGCAGTGGGTGGTGCAGCAGGTAATATGATTTGTGTGCATAAAGTGGTGGCAGCGAGTGCAGCTGTTGGAATGGTGGGTAAAGAAGGTACCATCATTACAAAGCTGCTTATACCTACAACTTTCTATCTTCTGTTTGCGGGTGCAATCGGATACGCATGGGTAAATGGTATTGGCTTTAATATTGGGTTTCTTTTAGTCCTGGCTATCCTTACACTGATTGTTTTCATGATTTTACGTTCATATAAAATGGTGGAAAGAAAACAGTAGGAATCATCTATATTGAGGTATCACTATGATTATATGATGCTGAGAGAAGATTATATTGATGTAATAAAAAAATTTATGAATAGGAAAGGCGGTCATAAAGTGGATGTTTCAAAGCCAAAGAGTGTCATATTGATAGGCGCTGGTGTATTGAGCGGTACATTTGGTTCATTTTTAAAAAATATAGAACCAGACTGGAATATCAAAGTTTTTGAAAGACTGAACGAGCCTGCTATGGAAAGTTCGAACGAAAAAAATAATGCTGGAACAGGCCACGCAGCATTGTGTGAGCTGAATTATACAGTCGAGCAGGAAGATGGCTCGATAGATATTGAGAAGGCAAAAGAGATAAATGAACAGTTCGAGGTCTCTAAGCAGTTCTGGGCACATCTAGTTAAAAATAATGAAATACAAAACCCTAGGGAGTTTATACATCCTTTGCCACATATCAGTTTTGTCCAAGGTGCAGATAATATGAATTTCTTGAGAAAGCGGTATGAAGCGCTGTCTCCACTGCCGATGTTCGAAGGAATGGAATACTCAGAGGATTTCAATCAGCTTAAGGAATGGATGCCGTTGATGATGGAAGGGCGCCCGTCGGATCAGCCTGTTGCAGCGAGTAAAATTGACTCGGGTACCGATGTCAATTTCGGCGAGCTCACCAGGAAGTTGATGAAAAACATCAGTGAACATGACAATGCACAGGTGCATTATAATCATGAGGTGCTTGATTTCGAGAGAAGAAGAGATGGCAAGTGGGGCGTCAAAGTGCGTAATCTAGAGGATGATACAGTCGACTATCATGTGGCGGATCATATTTTTATCGGAGCAGGGGGCAACGCTATACCACTGCTCCAGAAGACTAAAATTCCCGAGAGTAGAAACCTGGGTGGCTTCCCGATAAGCGGTGCATTTCTAGTCTGCAGCAATCCTGAAGCAGTCAAAAAGCATAATGCCAAAGTCTATGGAAAAGAGCCGCCAAACACGCCTCCTATGACTGTTCCACATTTGGATAGACGTTATATTCAAGGGAACGAAAGTCTGCTATTCGGCCCCTTTGCAGCCATAGGCCCTAAATTTCTTAAAAATGGCTCCAATTTAGATCTCCTCAAATCCATCAACCCGAGCAACATAATGACCATGTTATCGGCAGGCGTCAAGAATATGCCACTGGTCAAATATTCCATCGAGCAGGTCATGATGGATAAGGATGATCGAATGAAAGAGCTGAGGAAGTTTGTGCCTGATGCGAAAGATGAGGACTGGGACTTGTTGGTAGCGGGTAAACGTGTGCAAGTGATCAAGGACACCGAAGATTACGGCAAAGGATTTATTCAATTCGGAACGGAAGTGGTACATTCCAAAGATAATACTGTCATCGCAATGCTCGGTGAATCGCCAGGTGCTTCTATATCTGCATCTGTCGTATTGGAAGTCTTTGAGAAAAATTTCCCCGAGTATAAAGAAAAGTGGGCCCCCAAGATAAAAGAAATCATCCCTTCATATGGGCAATCGTTAATAGAAGACGTTGAATTGTTGAAGGAAATCAGGGAAACAACCTCGCGGGAACTCGGTTTAAAAGCGTAGTGAGAGTGCCTCAGTATATTCATAAATGCGTTACGGCTCTAAATTTCAAAAGATCAGCAATGGCGTAAGTCATATGCTGATCTTTTTTCTATGTGGTGTGAATTGCAACTATCTAACGAAGAGAAAAGAATAATATTATTTACAATTTTTTTCTTGAAACACATAATAATTTAGAGTAACCTAAAAATTATATTCATACTTACTAAATAAGTATGATACGGTTGTCGAGAATTGAGTGGACGACCCTTTCCTAGGTTTTCAAGGTCATCATTCTTTCTCCATTGCTGTTGACTAAGGTCTGGCTAAAAAAGTATGTTACTTTAGTTCAAGCGTTTAATGGGTACTGAATAATGGTTATAGAAAACACAAGTTATCGCTCGAAATCTTAAATATTTTTATAAGGAGGATTCATGCAACATGGTTGATTATTTTCTGGGGTTGGACCCGATTCTACAAGCAACTATTGCCACACTCTTCACATGGGGCATGACTGCGCTTGGCGCAGCGCTTGTTTTTACAACAAGAGGTTTTAATCAACAATTTATGGACGGTATGCTCGGTTTTGCTGGTGGGGTCATGATTGCTGCAAGTTTCTGGTCTTTGTTGGCTCCAGCATTGGAAAGAGCCGAAGGTGGCGCTCTACCGGCCTGGGCACCAGTTGCCATTGGCTTTTTAGCTGGCGGAGGGTTCCTCTGGTTAGCCGACAAACTGCTTCCACACCTTCATCCAGGGCTGACCATGGAGTCAGCTGAAGGACTTAATCCAGAACGGAAAAGACGCAGTACGCTTCTTGTACTCGCTATTACATTGCATAATATTCCGGAAGGTTTGGCTGTTGGGGTCGCATTCGGTGCTGTGGCCGCGGACCTGCCGTCAGCCTCACTTGGTGGTGCCATAGCACTGGCGATTGGTATCGGTATTCAGAACTTCCCTGAAGGTTTGGCTGTATCGATGCCGCTCAGACGTGAAGGGATGTCCAGACGGAAAAGTTTCGCCTATGGACAGGCATCTGGTATCGTTGAACCAATCGCCGGGGTTACAGGCGCACTTGCAGTAATATTCATGCAGCCACTGTTGCCATATGCATTAGCCTTTGCAGCAGGCGCGATGATCTTCGTTGTCGCTGAAGAAGTCATTCCTGGTTCCCAGGAAAATGGCAATACCGATCTTGCCTCCATGAGCCTTATGATCGGGTTCACCATTATGATGATTCTCGATGTTGCACTAGGCTAGATATCATTCGATTAGATTAGTGAAATCAGTAACAAGAATCCCCGTCATTAAAATGACGGGGATTTTATATTACGCCGATTGTAAAATTAAGCTAGACACATAGAAAGAGCCACTCGTGATACACTCAAAATGGTTTTCCAACCAAAGAAAACATAGGAGTGATCACGAATGACCGACACCCATCTTAGCACGGATGAACTGGTAATCATAGCATCCTACTTTCATCAGAACATCCCTGTTTCAAAAATCTCGAAACGGGTCTGCCGGGCCCGACAGACGGTCCATAATGTTGTGGCTTTTTTCAGAGCCGGCCACAGCGCATTGGACTACTACCAGCGCTACAAGGCAAACAAGCAGCGCTGCGGCCGGAAACGGACAAGACTGCCAGCGGACCAACACGCATATGTGACAGGAAAAGTGGCCCAGGGCTGGACACCGGATGTGATTGCCGGCCGGCGTGACCGTAAGATACAGTGTTCCAGCCGCACATTGTACCGCATGTTCAAGCGTAAGGACTGTGATGTGTCCACATTGCCAATGAAAGGCAAAAAACCCCAACGGTCATAAGGAACGCCGGGGGCGACAGACGTTCCGGCGCAACATTTCCGAAAGGGTGGACGACTATCCAGCGTTCAATAAAGAATTCGGCCATCTGGAGGGCGACACTATTGTCGGTGTGCGACATAAAAGCGCCGTCATCACGCTGGTTGAACGGCTATCGAAAGTCATCATCACATTGAAACCTGAAGGTCGGACGGCCAAAGATATCGAAACTGCCATCAATACGCGGTGTCACTGGGTGCCGAGAAACCTGTTCAAGCCCATCACTTTTGACTGCGGTAAAGCATTCTCCAACTGGCAGTCAATGAGCAATCGAAATGACCTGGCCATCTACTTCGCCGATTCGGGCACACCGTCACAACGCGGGCTGAATGAACATTCCAATGGTCTGCTCATAAGGGATGGACTGCGTAAAGATATGGATTTCAACACAGTCGACCACGCTTTTATCTCATCGGTCGCTGCAAGAAGAAACCATATACCGAGAAAATCATTGAACTACCAAACACCATTGGAAGTATTTTTGAGTTACATGGGTGAAAAAGAACTGTCTAGCTTATGTTGACAAATGAAATAATTAAGAAAATGAAGCATCCTAAACGTGATCAATTCGATACAATTATATTTAATGAAGACATTACAATAACAAATATTCCAAAAGAGGCGTATGAATATGTTGTGAATGGAAAATTTGCGATAAAGTGGGTCATGGAACAATATCAAGTAAAAAAAGATTCTAAGTCTGGAATAATTGATAATCCCAATGATTTTTCTGATAATGAAGAATACATTTTTAATTTATTGTTGAGAATCATTAATGTCTCTGTCCAAACTATTGAATTAAAGAATGATTTACCCCCGTTAGAAATAGAAGAAGACTAATGGGGCGTTAGGAGTTGAATTGATTTAAATAGTAAAACTTTTACACATATTTTATCCAAAAGTAAAATCAATTATTAATTCTTTATTCACTGTTTTCTTTTCGCCCGTTTCAAGGTACTCATGCTGATCCCCGTCATTTGTTCCACTTCTCGGTAGGAATGGTTTTCCAACAACTGAAGCGCATGATCGATCTGCTTCTTATTATATTTTTTCGGCCGGCCTTCTCGGAAGTCCGGTCGTTTTTTTGCTAGGGCTTTTTCATCCTGGGTCCGTTCGACAATCATGTCACGCTCGAACTGTGCAAATGATGTCATGATATTAAAAATCAGTCGTCCGGTCGGTGTGTTTTCGATAATCCCCATATTTAAGACGTGCACCCGTATCCCTCGTTCAAATAAATCCTCAATGATACTCGTTGCATCATTCGCGGAACGTGCAAACCGGTCCAGTTTCGTCACGACTAATGTGTCTCCCTGATCCAATCGATCAATCAGTTCATTAAACTCTTTGCGCTTTTCCCGTTTTGTCCCCGTCACAAATTCCTGGTAAATTTCTTCGCACCCTTCTTTTTTGAGTTCCTGAATCTGTCCTTCCAAATCTTGGCCTCTTGTTGACACTCTCGCGTACCCGAATTTCATGAAAATCGCCCTCACTTTTGACCATAAGTTATGACACCATTTTATCTACTGATTTAATCACATCAGCTTATCGGTGTCAAAACTTCAAAGTTATGGACTGTTTCCATTAGAAAATTAATAAATGAATAAATATTATTTTAATGCTGCATGGTGGTTGAATTGATGATATGTAATACATATCCACTTTATAAGTGTGAATTACAAGCTAGATTCTTTTTCCACGGCATATATCTTGAAACTGAGTCTTCAGTTAAAGGATAGGACTGCGAAATACTCAGTTTCGAGATATTGATTTAAATACAGAGGTTAGAAACTAAATTCTCTGCTTCTGATTTGATTTAAGTTTTTGAAATAGATAGTAAATTAGTCTCGGGGTCATTTGATATGATATAATTCGTGTAAATATTTCCAGTTAATTATAGTAGGGAGCTGAATTTTCTAGATTTTTGACGTTTACTTATCTATCAGTTTACTTATTTATCAAATGATGTTTTACAGTATTCTTGTCCATGCGATTGTCCTTTATTTTGGATTTGGAGATGAATCCCCTAAGCTAACCATTATAAAGTACTTTTCAATGTACCTGAATAAGTTCTGACCATTCTGCTGAAGTTATTTATGCAACATTAGTGAGAGAGCCTATTGCCACTATTAAAGAGAACTGCCATTAAATGTTACTGATTGAAGGAGGTGGTTTACCTTGAAGGATGAAACCTTAACTAAAAGACAATTGAATAATTCAAAAGTGAGGGGAGTTCCATGGATGAAATAAGGACGTTGGTGAAGACGCTTACGAAGGCGGAAGCTGCAACCATTGTGCAGAAGTTTGACATAAAAGTGCATGGGTTCCAGAAGAACTTCATTCGAGCCCCAGAAGAGATGTTGAAGAATTTTATCATCAAAGAGTTGAAGGCTGGTGCCAATCCTAGGTCAAACAACAAACGGAAAGGTAAAAAGCACACAACGGTTCAAGAGGTGTTTGAGTTCATCAGTTCATCTTTTATTAATGATCATCCAGAGGTCGAAGAGATGTCAGTGGAGGATTTGGCACTAAAGTTGGAAATGAACTATAAATTCTCAAAAGGAGCGATTCTATCCGTCATTTATACACAGTTTCCTGATACTTATCAAGAGCATAAAGAGGTGCTGGAACGAAACGTAGATGAAGGTAGATCGTTGTTGGAGAGCATAGTAAAGCAAATGTCATCCGAAGAAAAAATGGAGGTGTTGAGAGAAGAGTTCTCCGATGAAGAGTATATATATGAACGATTGAAAACTTACGTTGAGAAATCAAAAGAAATAATAGGCGATAAACGGTACGAAGAGTTCAGACAGAACGTAAATCTAGAAGGTGAGGCTAGCTTTGCAAATGAAGTGTCATCGACTCCTAAAAGCCAAAGACAATATCCTGTACTGGCTTTTTTAATGGAAAATAATCGCTACAAGGATGAGAGATATAAAGATTTTCTGATGTATGTAGAGCGATGGTTTGAAAGCAAAAAAGATGAGGATAATAGCTATGCTTTATCTGTTATGGAAGAAGAGGCGGAGAGCTTTCGGAAACAGTCTGACGAGAAGCAAAAAAAGTTAGATCAACTTTGTACTGTTAATGAGAAGAATGATGAATTAACTTCTTTCTTGCAAGAGAAGGAAAAAGAAAACCAAGAATTACGAGATCGAATCATAGATCTATCTAATTGTCAAAGTATCAACAAGCCGTTCATTGATTACTTCCAAAGTTTATTAAGGCGTAGAGGTGCAGTTATTGTCACAAACGACCGAGAGCTATTTACAGGAACGGAATTGATTGATTATGTCGAGAGTTTAGAGACGTTCCACCAACATAAAAGGATGAAAGATGTAGCGAGGTACAAGAACAAAATGGTTCTTATATCTAGAGCTGCTTTTTCTACAAGTGCGGAATGGTTGGTGACTAAAAGGTATCTAGAGAATAACGGAATACATTACTACGAGTTATCGGGATATGACTTAAGCGAATATTTAAACCAAGTTGTGGATTACCTCCACAGAGAGAGGGTGCGAATTTAATGACATTTGCAGAACAAAATGTTCAAGAGATTTCCCAAGCGGACAGACAAAGAATTGAAGAGTGTTATATTTTAGGGAAGATAGCGGAGGATAATAGTTCATTTCCTCGTCTAGGGGCAGAGTTTGACCGAGCTGTTACGTATTCCAAAGATGGAATTGACAGGATTGTATTCTTCATTAAAGCTCTGTCAAGAGAGCCAGAACTATTGAAACGTTTGTTGGGTAAGAACAAAGACGAATTTTATATTTCTTTTGACAATCGTAACAAGAGATATTTACAAAAGGTCGGATACTTTGAACAAGATAACCCAGTGGAGTTTTTAAGAGAACATTTCAAAGGGAAACTAATCTTGTTCAAGCCAGAATTGACATACGATAAAAAAAGAGAAATGTATCACTACAACTTAGAGGTACTGCTGGTTGAAAAAGCGGCTAGTGAAGAAGAAATGCAGGAAGAGTTTGTCCCTGTTCCTGAAATGAGCACTTCCACTCCAGCTACTCGGTTTGAGAGAAAGTTATTGGATGAAAAACCAATAGAGTTGAGTTGCTATAACCACGCCTTTGAGGTACCAGAATTTATCATTTGTGATAGTTACATTTATCAAATTCCAGATGATACAGTTTTGGAAAAGTACAAAGCGAATTCCAATATGTATATCTGTCGTAAACCAGAATCTATTAAGAGAATTGACATTCCAGAAGATTACGATCGGAATATGCGTATGGTACATAAAGAGATTGCATTCATTTCTAACAACAACCGTTTAAGCTGGATTGATCAATTTGAAGAAGAAGGTACGTCGATTGCAGAATTGGAGAGACAAAAAAAACTAGAAGAAAAAAAGGCATCTGAAGAAAAGGTGAGGGAAGAGAAAACTTCTCAAGAGCAAGTATCCGAAGAAGATGTTGCTGATAAAATTGGTGAAGGGGACTTCATTCTTCGTCTTGATTACCTGGCGAGAAAAAAGAAATTGAGATATTCACTTGAGGATCTGTACAATTTCCATACCTCGTTAAAGACATCCAATTTTACAATACTGGGTGGCATGAGCGGAACGGGTAAAACACAATTAGCTATGCTATATGCAGAGGCAATGAAAATTGAGGAAGGGGACAATCTTCTCTTTGTACCTGTTAAGCCCTCGTACACAGAGCCAAGTGATTTGTTAGGGTTCTTGAATCCTCAAACAGGAGTATACACAGAGAGTGATGTAGGACTTGTTTCTTTCTTGAATCGTGCAAGTAAAAATGAAGACAAGATGCACATGGTTGTGTTTGATGAAATGAACTTAGGTCAGGTCGAACACTATTTCAGTGATTTTATATCAATATTAGAGTTAGAGACGGGGGAAAAGCGCCTTCGGTTGTTCAATAAAGGGGCGATGTGCGTTCAGGAACATCTGAGGGAAGGTATCCTGATTGGAAATAATGTTTTGTTCGTCGGAACAGCGAATTTCGACGAAACAACGAGAGATTTCTCAAATCGGATGTTGGATCGAAGTAACGTCATTCTTCTAGAGAAGACATCGTTTGCGGATGCTTACAAACACGAAATCAATGAAAATATTGAGAGTCCGACTGATTATGCGGATCAGGAGAAGAATGAAATCAAAAACCCTGATGCTGAAATTACCGCAGACATCTATGAAGAGTGGGTTGTGAATAACGGGAAACGATTAGCTTCGTTGGAAGAGCGGGAGTTATCTATCCTCGATAAGTTACATGAAGAGATTAGTAATTTTGATTCTCAGACAGGAGTATCGTTTCGTATTGCGGAGCAAATTGGTCACTATTTGGATAATATTCCTTGTGATGAGAGTGGCGTTCCGTTCTTGAACAGGAATACTGCTTTCGACTTCCAAGTCAAACAACGAATTCTTTCTAAAATCAGAGGGCACAGAGATCAAATCGAAAAACTAGTTGGACGATACGATGAAGAGAAGGGATACTCAGGGGGACGTATTAGTTCTGTACTTGACACGGAAGATCGAAATAATTGTGAAAAATCTATTGCGTACCTTGAACAAAAGGCGAAAGAGTTGATGCGAAATGGCTACACATTATAAAGGGGAAGTCTTACCTTTTCGATGCTATTTTGAAGATCGATTCGGACGTCCTTATGAAGTAGAGCAACTATGGAAAAGTGAAGAAGATATAAATGTTTCAAGACTTACAGTTTTGAAAGAGAACTCTCGTATTGGACTTCAGTTTTATGTTGATGAAAGAGAGGTTCATGACTCAGAGGCAGTTTGTAAGATACAAACAAATATATATGACTCCTCTGATGAACAGGTTGTATTTAATCATCCTTTGCAAGTGGGAAGAGGAAGAAAGAAGTGGCTTTATCAAGCTAATGATAACGAAGAGTTTCCATGGCGTATGGGGGTATATTTTATTGAGGTGTTTTTTGGTGGGGAAAGGTATGTTGGGGGAATTAACATCCTCCCTCACCACCTTGATGAGTCTCAAGTGAGGCATTTACATGAGTATTTAAATGAGCAGGTGCAAGATATTATCTATGACTTCGTGTATAGCAACAAAACCTTGTCAAATGATGAGGGGGCGGACTTACCGAAGTATTGGTACTATGACTACGCTCGTAAGATTGCGGAAATTTACGACGAATATATGTACTGTATGACAGCGATAGAGAGAAACCCTCACGATTATATCCAGACATCCTATAAACCTTCTGTACGCGCGGGAAAAATAGATCACAAGAGCATTCGTTGGGCGAGTTCGAATAAAGGGTTAGCTAAGAATGCAGGTGTCCAACAAAGTAATTTTCAATTGAACAAGAAGAAAATAAGAAATTTTGATTCTAAAGAAAATCGCTGGTTGAAAAACATTCTGCTTATGTGGCGGAAGGACTTGCTAGAGGTGTCTTCCTACATCGAAAATGATTTGGATAGTTATCAGCGTAAGTTGAAAGAGCAGCAAGATAAGCATAATAAGGTGAAGCAAGAAAAAGGAATGCTTTTAGCAAAAAGTGACACTGGTGAAAATACAAAAAAAGATATCAAAAGCCAAATGTATATGTTAGAGAAAGATATCAAAAAAACTAGAACAAAGGTTTCGATTTTGAATGAGCAACTTGGAGTTTTAGAAAAAATGGAGAGTAAGCTCATTTTTTTTCTCGATAACTCTTTCCTTAGAGATGTTGAACGTGGGTTTAGAAAGCCATTTTTGAAAAAGAATCAATACTTTCGAGTGGATGCTATATTTGAAGAATTGAGAAAGATTCGAGAAAATAAGGGGGAAGACACTCAGATGACTCCGATTCTTAAACCTACATGGCAAATATACGAGTATTTCTGTCTTTTTAAAGTGGTTAAGACATTCACGGATAAAGGGTTTGAAATCGTGCAAGGCATTGACGATGATGTGTTAAACCTTTATTTCGAAGATCGGATACAAGAAGGGACTAAATTTGTCTTGGAGAATGAGGAGAAGACAGTGCACTTGTGGTATGACCATTACCATCCTCATACCGAAGAAGAGGCTATTGAAAGAGGGGAGTACTTCTACACAAACCTTGCAAAGAAGAAGCCTGATCTTAAGATAGATGTATTTAAGAAGACGGAAGACGGGAAGTTGTTTGATACTTCGATAGTTATGGATGCGAAGTTCAGTCAACTAAGGAACATATATAATTCACAATATATGAATAAAACAACGGAACAATTGACTGAATACTATAGTTTCTTTTCCGTACTGGAAGAAGCGGGTTTCCGAGCTTGTGTGGATCGAGTGGTATGTTTATATGCAGGGGCTGGAACACAAGAAGTCCAAAAAAGATTGGGAGTTGTCACTTACTTAAGATTTCACCCTGAAATAGATGAGGACGGTCCTCGAATCGTAGGTGAAGAAGAATTGAAAGGTATACTCTCTCACATATAGTGGAGAGTGTCTGGGACATAACTAACTAAGACTCGTAGTAAAAAAGCTCCGAGCATCGTAAAAAGATGATCGGAGCTTTTTTGATATTGTTTTTTCTGGTTTTTTAGGACGGGATTTGCGCTAGTGGCGATATGTTTACGAAGATTTACCGACATCAGCGCAAATCCTAATTCATTTCCACGTGTATTTGGCAAGAGGAAAATGCATAAAACGGAAAACGCTTATGAAGTCAATTGCCGCCCATGTATCTCCTACGTGTGCCCTTTCATCTAGGGAAGCATTTGCGTATGCTATCCTGTAGTATTATAATTATAACAAGGAATCCTAGAAACAAAGAAACGATTTTTTGGTTTCTAGGAATATGTGGAAGAAGGAGGGGCATACTGATGGCTATAGAGGAAACTGTAAGGAGGAGTGGAGATATGGCTCAAGGACCTAGGAAAAAGTCGCGCCGTATAGCTATATCCAACAAACGCCAGATCACCGTGCCGAAAGAATATTACGATTACCTTGAAATGGATACTGAAGCCAATATAGAGCTAGAGGGGAACAAAATCGTGATCACCCCGGTCCGAGAAAATAATGATGACTTCTCCGAGTTTATCTTAAAAGACCTGATCGACGAAGGGTACGGAGGGGATGAACTGCTCCAGGAATTCAATCGTCGGAAGAATAACATACGCCCTGCGGTCGAAGCGTGGATCAAAAACGCTCAGGAAAACGCAGAGGACGTAGATTCTGTGTCGGACCTGTTTGACGAGGACGAATAGTCATGGACAAAGCGAAACTGAGAGTCCAGAACCCGGCCAAAAAGTTCTTCAAGAAAATCAAAGACAAACAGCTCAAAGGTAAGTATGAAGATGCGATCGAGACCATACGCTTAGACCCCTATCACGCGGGCGAACCGAAAACGGGGGACCTCTCGGGGGTCTACGGGTATGATATCCGCCATAACAAAACAGGGTACGAGCTTGCGTATACCATTGACAAAGATGAGGAGGGAAATATCGTCATCATTCTCCATGCTGGTACGCGGGAACAGTTTTACAAGGAACTGAAACGGTATTTATAGTGAATAGCATACATACATTCATCCACGGAAGGCGAAAGCATCGTCTTACGTCTTTTTTTAATACTTTTTCAATGGGGTAGTTTATATATAGATGAGCGTTCTCTAACTGATCGACCAGCTTAATTCAATAAGAAATGATGAGATAATTTAAGAAAGGGGATGTAAATGAAGAAAGAATATAGAGATTTCAAACTTAAAATCGACATAAAACCTTCTGCTTATCATTACAATACTTTCAGGAAGCACATTTCACTGGTATGTCAACAGTATTCTAGACAGTTTTTATAGAGTGCTTCCTTATACTCCTTCGGTGTCGTATAACCGAGGGCACCATGTGGTCTAATATTGTTATACCAATTCACATAATCAAATAGTTCAATTTTCAACTGTTGTATAGATATAAAATGATACTGTCTAATGAATTCAGTTTTCAGTGCCTTAAATGTCGTTTCAGCAACCGCATTGTCATAGGGACAGCCTTTCATGCTCAGTGATCTTTGGATACCAAATGTATCAAGCACATCATCAATCAAATGATTATCAAATTCTTTCCCACGGTCTGTATGGAACATTTGAACCTGTCTTAAATCATGCTTAATGGTACTCAGCGCCGCTGACACAAGATGGCTATCTTTATTTGGACCTGCACTATATCCAACAATCTCACGATTAAACAGGTCAATAAATATACATATGTAATGCCACTTTCCAGACACTTTTACATAGGTTAAATCACTGACGAGTACCTCCATCGGTGCTTGTCTAATGAAATTCCTACTGAGTCTATTCATGATATTTCGTTCATTGGATTGTGAGGGGTGCGGTCTATATTTCAATGAAGTATACGATGATACCAGCTTTTCTGCTTTCATAATCCGACCGATGCGTCTTCTAGAGACTTTGAATCCAAGTTTATTTAACTCATATTTAATTCTAAGTGTGCCAAAACACTGACGATTCGCATTAAATATCTCCACGACTTTATGGCTGATGACATCTTCTGAATCATCAACAGTCTGTTTATTCAATTCATAATAATAGGTACTTCTTGGAATTTTCAGGACTTTACACATTGCTGATACTGAATATTTATCGGCATTCTCTCGAATGACATCTATTTTCGTCCCATGATCAGCGCTGCTTGCTTTAAAATGTCATTTTCCATCTTAAGTTGTTGGTTTTCTTTTCTGAGCTGTCTCATTTCTCTTTCTTCATCTGTTAAGTTATCTAAATGATTGAAAGAACCTGTCGCCTGATGATTCTTGACCCACTTATCTAATGATGAGGGGGTGAGATCATACTCACGTACAATTTCAGATTTGGGTTTACCATTTTCAAATAATCGCACCATCTGTAGTTTAAACTCTGGGGTAAAGGTTCTTCTTGTTCTTGTCATAAAAAATCGCCTACTTTCTAAAGTGGACCCCATTGTCAAGACACGGATTTTACGAAAATAAGGTGGGGCCTCAGTTCTGTTCCTTCCC
>NZ_JBHMAH010000033.1:0-992 GCF_042429615.1 Salinicoccus siamensis | reverse complement strand
CATAATTTTGATACAAATGAGTTTGATAGAACACATTTTGTTGCATTACTTCATCTTGGACAGAATTAACATATCTTTTAGAATATACTTCATACCAATATGCATGAGGTTGGTTAATACTATAATAATAAGTTGCTACTGCTGTTACTAAACCAACTGCAACTCCTAAGAATGATGCTAAAATTCCTGCTGCAAGTGAAACATTTGCCGCTTGAATACTTGTATCAGTTTGTACAGTCCGATCATATACAAAATCACTTTGTGCACTTACATCAGTTCGACTTTGAATACCTACATCTACTTGATTTTGAATATTCTCAGGCAAATCTTCTAAAGCAACTTCTTTCTGTTGTTTAGTTTTATAAGATTTTTCACCTGTTTCTAAATTTGTAATTTCAACTGTAACATTATCTATTCTCTTAACTTGATATTCTTCATTACCCTCTGCATCAACTGTAGTAAATACCAAATCATTTCCTACAACACTCTGCTTTAACATTTCACCATTATTAAAATGAATAGCATCACTAGTAGTGTAATCAATATGTTTACTCAAACTACCTAAATCTACTTCTACCCCATCATTAGAATTGTCATTTGCTTGTGCGGTGTATACAGGATAAGTTGCACTGGTAACTACTAAGGAACCTACTACCATTCCTTAAATACCTTTCCAAACATAGATTATTCCCCTTTATTGGTTTTGAAGAAGTCATATTTCAAAATGTAATTAAACAAAATAAGAATAAATATCACTCCTCCGATTATCACAATCGCATACATCCCTAATGAAATTTCATCTGAAAACCCAAATCTCATTATCAAATAAGCAGAAACTGCATATATTATTCCGAGAATAGCTGAGGTCATATTCTTATTAATCCACATGTTTAATCACTCCTTCCATCTGCAGATGAATTTTAAATAACTTCTCTCTTAGTATGATATTCATAATTTTAATAACTTTCAAACATCATTTCGCAAAAATACTT
>NZ_JBHMAH010000020.1:0-18514 GCF_042429615.1 Salinicoccus siamensis | reverse complement strand
AGTTAAGCTCTCCAGCGCCGATGGTAGTTGGACTGACGTCCCGTGAGAGTAGGACGCCGCCGGGCAGTATGTACATAATTACATTATGGATGCGATGAGCCGCATTGAGACCTATATAGGTCTCTTTTTTTGTATAAAAAGGATATGATTAAGTAGAAAGGAAGATGGTTGAAGCATGGAATTCAGCATTGAAGTCACTGGTCTAACTGAAACTGAAAAACTGGCTAAATCTTTGACGAAATATATAAAAGAAGGAACTGTCATTCTCCTCTCCGGTGACCTCGGTGCTGGAAAAACCACTTTCACCCAGTTCGTGGGGATGTATTTAGGTGTGAAGCGCAGAATGAGTTCTCCGACTTTCAATATCATAAAAAGCTATCAGGGAAAACTCACAGTGCATCACATGGATTGTTATCGACTCGAAGGCAGTGATGAAGATATGGGGTTCGATGAATACTTCAATGGTGAAGATGTTGCGATCATCGAATGGCCTGAGTTCATTCAAGATTTTCTGCCACCTGAGTATCTGGACATTAACATTGAATACGTCAGTGAAGATGATCGCCGTTATCACTTTAAAGCATGCGGAGAGCATTACATTAAACTATTGGAGGACCTTGAAGATGATTACGCTAATGATTGATACCTCAAATAGACCTTTATCTGTGGCCATTAATGAAGATGGGCGTATGGTCGCTGAAATAAACACGACGGTAAGAAAAACACATTCAGCAACAATTATGGTACATATCAATCATTTGCTTGAATCTTCAGGCTATAGACGCAATGATATCGACCGTATTGTAGTGGCACGGGGGCCAGGCTCCTATACTGGGGTAAGAATTGGCGTGACCATCGCGAAAACATTGGCCCAGGCTCTCGGAGTAGAGTTGTATTCCGTCTCTTCCCTCGCTGTCATAGCTGCCTCCAGCGGCGCTAAGGGCAATGTTCTTCCGATGTTCGATGGAAGGCGGGGAAATGTCTACAGCGGACTGTATCATGTATCTGAACATTTTGAAGAGGTGGAGGCAGCAGGATATAAATCTTTGAAGACTGTTTATGAAGAAATGGAAAAGCATGAAGAAGTTTGTTTACTGGCTGATGGAAGTGAAGCTTTCACTGAAAATTTACCTAAGTATATACATGCTGTACCGCGCATCACCACAGTCGAACAGTATCCTGAAATTCTCAGAAGAGAAAACATTCATGAGATGGTTCCCGAATACCTCAAAATATCGGAGGCTGAGAAAAATTGGATAAATCAACAGCAATCATAAGACAGATGACGCTAGAAGACGTAGAAGATGTGTACAGCATAGAATGTGCCTCATTTCCCAACACATCCTGGAGTATCGAGGCTTTCAGGCGTGAATTGACGGCAAATGAATTCGCTACATATTTCGTCATCGAACATTATGGGGAAATAGTAGGTTATTGCGGGACTTGGATCATCATTGATCAGAGTCAGATCACTACAATCGCCATCGATAGAGGAATGCGGGGCCATGGTTATGGCAAAGCCCTTTTGCAGCATGCTAAAGCGTATGCAAAAAAATCCGCTGAAATCCTATCGCTCGAAGTGAGCGTGGATAATGAACGGGCAATGACCTTATATGAGAATGAAGGTTTCAAATATGGAGGCATCCGGAAGGACTATTATGGTCCAGGCAAGGATGCCCACGTGATGTGGGTGAATTTGAATGAATGAAGATATAGTCATCTTAAGTATCGAAACAAGCTGTGATGAAACAGCGTGCAGTGTGATAAGAAACGGCAATGAAGTGCTATCCAATATAGTAGTCAGTCAAATCGACAGCCATAAAAGGTTTGGGGGTGTGGTGCCCGAGGTGGCTTCCAGACACCATGTGGAAACCATTACGGTAGTAATTGAAGAAGCACTTGAAGCAGCACGGATGACACCTGCAGATCTATCTGCCGTTGCAGTTACGGAAGGGCCAGGGTTGATAGGGGCACTGCTGATAGGTATCAACGCAGCTAAAGCATTTAGTTTTGCCCATGGTCTACCGCTTATTCCTGTCCATCATATTGCAGGGCATGTGTACGCCAACCAGTTGGATGAAGAACTGCGCTTTCCGCTAATGGCGCTCATCGTTTCAGGAGGGCATACAGAACTGATCTACATGAAAGATCATCTGTCCTTTGAGGTCATCGGTGAAACGCGTGATGATGCAGTGGGGGAAGCCTACGATAAAGTTGCGCGGGTCATAGGCTTGCCCTATCCCGGCGGACCACATGTCGACCGGCTCAGTAAAGAAGGACATGATATCTATGAATTTCCACGGGCTTATCTTGAGCCAGGGAGTTATGATTTTAGTTTCAGCGGCGTGAAATCGTCCGTCATCAACACACTTCATAACCAGAGGCAGAAGGGCCAGGAAGTGAATGCAGCGGATGTAGCAAAAAGTTTTCAGGAAAGTGTTGTAGAAGTGCTGACTGTTAAAACTTTGAGGGCAGTAAAGGATTATGGAGTAGAAAATTTGATAGTAGCTGGTGGCGTCGCAGCCAATAGTGGTCTGCGCGCGCGTTTTGAAGAGAAATGCCAAGATGAAGGTATAAAATTAAGTGTGCCACAGTTAAAGTACTGTACAGATAATGCAGCGATGATTGGCGCTGTAGCCTATCACCTCTATAAAAAGGGTGCTTTCGGAACATTAGAGCTAAATGGGCGCAATACGATCGATATAGAAGAATATACAATGTAGAAATGCCTATATGGATGGACATCCATATAGGCATTTTTTCTGGTAGTATAGTTTGTCAATACGGAACGTTTGTTTTATCCACGGCTGTGGATAACTTGTTGATGAAAATGGTTTATCTGCTAATATCAAGCATATAATTGTGGGTATATCTGTGGTTAAGTAGTCCCTAATAGTTATCAACACTGTGGATAACTATGTGGAGTAACTGGTATAACAGCATTTAGGGTGTGTACAATATCGTGGGTAAATCGCTTATGGATAAAGGTGGGGAATGACGAACATACGTTCATCATTCCATTGCTTCCAATGTTTCCGACAATGAGGCCCATTCTTCCATAAGGCGCTCGAGTGCTGCTTCAGAGTCAATCAATTGCTTGTTGAACTCCGCTGCTTTCTCATAATCTCCATAAACCTCTGGCAAGGCAAGGGTCTCTTCAATGGATTCAATTTCAGCTTCTTTCTCTTGTATTTCTTTTTCGGTTTTAGTGATACTTTTTTTTGTTTTTTGAATTTCATTACGCTTTTGCTTGTGCGCTTCATAACTGTTAGTGTGCTTTACCTCATTCTCTTCTTGTTCGATTTTTATCTGCATTGCCGCCCGTTCTTCTTTTTTATGCTGATAATAACTGTAGTCTCCGTTATATATCTCGGTGTGCTGATCGCCCATTTCTACGATTTTATTGGCAATGCGGTTGATGAAATAGCGATCATGCGAAACAAATAGTAGGGTGCCGGGGAAATTCTGCAGCGACTGCTCCAAGACTTCCTTGCTGTCGATATCCAAGTGGTTCGTTGGCTCATCAAGTATGAGCAGATTATTTTTTTCAAGCATCAATTTCGCCAACTGGATGCGGGCCTTTTCCCCGCCACTCAAATCATTGATTTGTTTCATGACCTCATCTTGGGTGAACAGGAAACGCCCCAACACTTTGCGGACATCACTTTCGTTCATGTTTGGGTATTCATGCCATAATTCTTCAAGAACGCTTCTCCCGGAAGTGAATTCTGCCTGCTTCTGGTCATAATAACCGATCGATACGTTGGCTCCGTAGATGATTTCCCCATCATGCCGTGATAATTTTTTGGCGATCGTCTTGACTAGGGTTGATTTTCCGATGCCATTTGGGCCAATGATTGCGAGACGGTCGCCTTTATCGATGTTCAGATTGATGTGACTATTCAAAGTCTCTTCATAACCGATGGCGAGATTTTTGATCCTGAGCACATCATTGCCACTTTCCCGTCTGATGTCGAATGAGAAGTCTGCACTTTTCGTGTCCATTCTAGGCATGTTTATACGTTCCATGCTCTCTAGCTTCTTCCGGCGGCTCTTCGCCATATTGCTTGTCGAAGCACGGGCAATGTTTTTCTCTACAAACGTTTCAAGCTCTTTAATCTCCTTCTGCTGGTGTTCAAAGGCCTTCATCTGCAGTGCATGGTTTTTTGCCTTTTCCTTTACATAACCTGAGTAGTCGGTGTGGTAAAGTGTGCCCCTATGCATCTCGACTTCATATATCTTGTCGACTGTACGGTCTAAGAAGTAGCGATCATGGCTGATTATGGCTATGGCGCCTGGGAAGCTGTTAAGATACTGCTCGAGCCATGCGACGGTATCCATATCCAAGTGGTTGGTCGGCTCATCAAGAAGGAGCAGATCAGGCTTGGAAAGGAGCATCTGTCCGAGCGCAAGGCGTGTCTTCTGGCCGCCGGAGAAAGCTTCTACGCTCCGATAGAGGTCCTCAGGCGCGAACCCGAGACCGGTCAGAACTGTCTTTACTTCTGAATCTATCGTATATCCGCCTTCAGCTTCGAAGATATTCTGCACTTTCTCGTATCTATCGAGTTGGGCTTGATAGTCTGCATCATCATAGTCATGTACAGCAAGCCATTCGGCAATCCTTTCCATTTCCTTTCCCGTCTCGAGCAGTCTCGAGAAAGGGCGCAGCATTTCCTCTCTGACATTATGAGTGGACTCGAGTGTCATCTGTTGTGTCAGATAACCTATTGAAATGCCTTTAGGACTGGTGATCTGGCCTTCATCAATACTCATCTCACCGGCCATCATCTTCATCAAAGTCGTTTTTCCGGCACCGTTCTTACCGACAATGCCGATTGTCTGTCCTGTTTTAATTTCCAGATTCATATTTTCAAAAATCATATCTGTACCGAAAGATTTTTTTACGTTTCCTAATTGCATCACTATCATCATAAATCCCTCACTTTCCTCAAGTTTACAATATATAACGTAAAAAAACGATGAAATCAGGTGACTCTTATGGCACCATAGGCGTGCAATTATGATATAATATATCAACAAAGTGCAATAGAAGAGGTGTACGAGATTTGAATAACAAAAAGAAAATCCCGAATGCAACGATGAAGCGCTTGCCCCTGTATTATAGATTCTTCAAAAACTCCGAAAAATCAGGGGTAGATCGGGTTTCTTCGCGGGAAATCAGTGAAGCACTGGATATAGATTCTGCAACAATTCGGCGTGATTTCTCCTATTTCGGTGAACTTGGCCGAAAAGGTTACGGATATAACGTCAAGAGCCTGTTGAAATTCTTTATGGAACATATCCAGGGTAACCAGAAGCGGAATGTGGCCATCATCGGTGCAGGTAACTTGGGTAGTGCATTATTGAACTATAAATTCAGCAACATAAATGATAGAATGAACATAGTTGCTGCATTTGACAATAACAGTAGCATCGTTGGAACAACAATCAATGATACTACAGTCCACCACTCGGATGAAATTGAAAAGATGGCTGAAGACCATGGTATAGATGTTGCGATTCTGACATTGCCTGCGGAAGTCAGCCAGGAGATGGCTGAACGTCTTGAAGCGGCCGGAATCAAAGGCATTCTTAATTTCACACCGATGAGGCTGGATGTAAGCGATGGAATCTATGTACACAATATAGATTTGAGTGTCGAATTGCAGGCACTGTTCTTTTATATGAAACATATCTAGGAGGGATACTGTGCTCGAAATGTTCATACCGACTACACTTATGGTAGTAACGCCAACGAGTATGATTGTAATTGCGGTTGTAGCGCTCATCATATTCGGACCTAAGAAACTGCCCCAATTCGGAAAAGCCATGGGCTCCACTTTGAAGGAATTCAAAGATGCAACAAAAGGCCTTGCTACAGATGATGACGACGACGAAGAAGAAGAGAAGAAGAAATCCCAGAAGAAAATCGAATCTGAAGTATAAAGGTCTTGAGGTGGCGGAAGCCGCCTTTTTTTAAAGAGGTGGAAAATCGATGAATGAATTGGAAAAGAAGGAAATCACTGAGCACCTTGATGAATTGCGCAAACGGCTTATGATCGTCATATACTTTTTTGCAGGCGCAATGCTGGTCGGGTTTTTCCTTTCCAAACCGTTAATATACCAGGTTCAGGAAGCACCGTGGACCGAATCCATACAGATGCACGCATTCCAAGTGACCGATCCGCTTAAAATATATCTGATGGTCATCATGATCATCGGTTTTGTAATCGTACTCCCGGTAATACTGTATCAGATATGGGCCTTTGTATCGCCGGGGCTCTACAGCAATGAGAGGAAGCTGACGCTATCCTACATTCCAATCGTCATGCTGCTTATGCTTCTTGGCATGGCTTTCAGCTACTTCATACTTGTACCATACATCATACAATTCACCTTTGAACTGTCAGAAGATATGGGAATAGAGACGACGATCGGCATCAATCAATATTTTGGTTTCCTGTTCAGGACAGTCCTGCCATTCGGTCTGATTTTCCAAATGCCGATACTGGTACTTTTCCTGACTCAGCTGGGGCTGCTGACTCCAATGTTTTTGAAGAAGAACAGAAAGTATGCCTATTTCATCCTGTTGGTTGTAGCAGCTTTGATTGCGCCACCTGATTTGATGACCCATATCATGTTGACGATCCCGATGATTGTCTTATACGAAATCAGCATCTATATTTCCAAAATCGGCTACCGTAGACATTTAAAGGCAGAGCAAAAGGCAATTGAAGAATCATTGGACTAAGATTTGGGAGGTTTTTTGAGATGGCATTGGATTCAGATGGAAGGATGTTCAGCCATCCATCGGCTGATGGACAGCTTGATACACATGTCCCAAAAAACGTGTCGCATGAATGGCGACAGCGTTATCATGTGCAACCCCCTACAGGGGCCTTGAATGGCCTTGCAGGC
Organism: Salinicoccus siamensis; assembly: GCF_042429615.1. Classification (GTDB taxonomy): domain Bacteria; phylum Bacillota; class Bacilli; order Staphylococcales; family Salinicoccaceae; genus Salinicoccus; species Salinicoccus siamensis. Next base: position 11,596 of record NZ_JBHMAH010000020.1, on the reverse strand, counting down.
CTTGTGTCGGATGATGAGGGGTATCATTTGTTCTATGAATGGATGCCCGTATATGGTCAGCGAACGAAATGTCTGTATCATCTCACATCAAACGATATGGTGACATTCGATGACCAAGGCGTCATAAAGATGTTTTCGGACGGCGACTCACCAGGGTCTGCCATCGTTGCCGACAATCAAGATGGGCTACATCTTTTCTACACTGGCCTACAATCAGGTAGATGCATTCAATATCGTTCCGTATTGGACGCCCAGAAAGAAGTCAAGGCAACTGAAGCCATCATAAAAGGGACGCCAAAGGGGTATCTGCCGATAATGAACGCGCCGTTTGTATTTCATAAGGAAAGGTATCGCATGATGCTCGGATCCGGTACTGAAGACGAGTTTGGACGTATACTCCTTTTCAGCGGTGACAGCCCCTCCGCCTTCCAGTATGATGGGCCTTTGACTACAGAGCTTGATCAGTTCGGTTTCATGTGGACCCACCCTGAATACTTCAAGGTGAGTGACAAAGATATATTAATCTTCAATGTCAAAGGCCTGGATAAGTATCAGAACAGCTATTGGAACATTTATCAATCGGGCTACCTTGTAGGGGACATTGATTTTAATGCATTGCATATGACACATGGCGCATTCCATGAACTGGACCACGGATTCGACTTTTATGCTCCTAAAACCGTGATGTTTGAAGGGAGAAGGCTGTTGATCGGATGGATGGGCACAGAGGAGACGGACTATCCAACAGATGGAGAGTGGGGCCATTGCTTGACTATACCTAGAGAGGTGGCTGTTCAAGGGTCGCGTGTGATGCAGAAGCCTTTTTTCGGATTGCGCAAATATAGAATGAACGAACTGACTGCTGAAGGTTATTTCGATTATCATCCAAGAAAGATTAAAGACTTCTATGGCCACAGCTATGAATTGGTCCTCGATATACTCGAGAATAACGCAAACCGCATCCACATCGATTTGCGGGTAAGCAGGCGCGAACATACAAGCTTGATCTATGACAGCGAATCGCAGGTTTTGACATTGGACAGGACCTTCAGCGGCAAACTGCCCGGCAATGTTGATGGGACCACCCGGAAAGTCCAACTCGATGCCCCGTTATCGCACCTTGATATTTTTATGGACATCTCTAGCATAGAAGTGTTCGCCAATGACGGAGAAGCGGTGATGAGCGCGAGAATATTTCCCTCGAGTGAGTCTACAGGAGTGGAATTTTCCACTGAAATAGGAGGGTGCCATGTCAAAATGGCAAGGTATGATATAAAGTCAACCAATGGTGGTTAACGCTTCGCTCCGCATCATGAAATAAATTTTATTATTGAAGGATAAAAACTTTCATTTCTTCTTATAATATTTTGATTATTTTGTTATCATTGGGAGTAACAACGTAGGCGAGAGGGGAAAAACTATGTTTTCGGTATTAAGTCAGATTCGTAAACGGTTTGAATACATGACACCTGTGGAGCAGCGCATTGCTAATTTCATGCTGGAAAATCCAGCTAAAGTCATCAACATGCCAGTCAAGGATATCGCTAAAAACAGCAGTACGAGTGATGCTGCCATCGTCAGGTTTTCAAAGCGGATTGGTCTTGCAGGCATCAAGGAATTGAAAGTGGAACTTGCCAAAGAGTTACATACACTTGAGAAAGAGAATATTTCAAGAGTGATCGATCTGGAGCAGGATACCCATCGGGAGATTTTCGATAAAGTTTTCAAAAACACCATCCAGGCACTCTATAATACCGAAAAGATAGTGGACCGCGATGCAATCAAGCAAGCGGCGGAACTATTTGCAAAATCCCGCAATACCTTCATATTCGGAGTGGGCGACGCAGCGAGCGTCGGTACCGAGTTCGAACAGAACCTCCACCGCATAAACATCAATGCTTTCTTCACCACGGATAAATACTTCTGCATGACCCGCTTATCGAATGCGACTGAAGATGATGTACTATTCCTCATCACTCTATCAGGTAAGACCCGGGAAGTGGTGGAAGTGGTCAAACTCGCCAAAAAGTTGGGCATCAAGACAGTCATACTGACCCAGAACCACGCCTCGATCGCTAAGCGTAATTCAGATGTGGCAATAGAGATTACGGAGGAAGAGAACAATATTCAGTATATGAATATGACGAGCCGTATCGCACAGCTTGCGATATGTGATGTGCTATTCTTCTATACGTGCCGCCAACTGGGTTCGAAGGCTTATGAAACGATTATGAAGACATATGATATCACACATTAGCCCCTCATTGAGGGGCTTTTATTATGGGGAAATTGAAATGTCAAGCGGACATCTGACTGCAACATATCTGCAATAATCTTTAAAATAAATCAGCCATTATTAAGGTTGTGTAACAAACTTCCATTTTTATAGATGCCGATGCATTCTTCTAATATACTCGGTCTATGACATTAATTGTTCAAAGAACGTAGAGGCAGTTTGGAGGCATTGAATTGATAGATAGAACAATAAGGCTGGGCATTTCATCGCTTTTGATGATATCCACCCTGTTTGCCATTAATACAAATGCTGTCATGGAGGCAGAACAAGTAGATGAAGATGCGGAGGGAGGCCATGAAGCGCCATCTGCAGAAGAGGCCCCCGGGCAGGAAGATATGATAAAAGACACGCCTGATCAGGAAGATGCAGTGCAAGCGCCGGAAACACCTGCCGTCGAACCTGAAGAAGGGCTACTGATACAGACAGAGCCGGAACAGAGTCAGGAAGAAGCAATTCATAAGCGTGCAGCAGAGGACAAAAAAGAAGCGGAATCTGCTCCCTCTTCAGAAGAAGAGAGCGGAGAAATATGGGAAAACACACCGGATACATCTGAACCTTCCACAGGAGAAGCCCCGCCCATCGCTGATTCAATAGTGGAAGATGCTGAATATATGATAGAAGAACCAGAATCAACTTCAGAGGAACCAGCTGCTCCAGAACCAACTGGAGGTGTAGCGGAGAATAGAGAAGGGTCAACTGATAGACCCAAAGCCGAACCCTCGAACGAAGAAGAATCTGAAGATGCCGGAATGCCTGCTGCCGAAGAGAAGGGGACTGTACAAAGCGGGGTGAGAGATGGTGACAATGCACCTTCTCCGAAGAACCCACCCCAGGACAGTACTAGAGAAACAGAACAGTATGATGAAAGCGCTCCTGCCAAGCAAAACATTACAGGAACTGCCTCGGCACCTAAGTTCTATCGTTATGACCATGGTGATATACTGGAAGGTATTTCATTGCACCCAGGTGCTCCTGTTGAAGAGTTGAACTTGTTGGATGAACGGGTCAACAAACTGATGTGCTCAAGAATCCTTAGAGCTGACTAAGCTGGAACACCAAAATTGTTGAAGTTGGCAGTAGAGTGAATGTGCAGAAATGGTCTGCATCATACGTCCATAAAAAAAGATTGAAACGCCCATTTCGATGAGAAATGGGCGTTTCAATCTATAGTGCACTGTCATCAATCGAATTGAGATAGCCTTCCGCTTCTTTAACGACCGATTGTAGGCAACCATCTTCAAAAGGCGAGATGAGATTTGCTTCTTCAACCAGTGCATTGAACGGCAATGAGCCACCGAGACGGCACAGGTTGATGTAGTCGCTCCATGCGCCATCGAAATCCTCATTGGCACGCTTCCAGAATTGCATGGCACAGACTTGTGCAAGGGTATAGTCGATATAGTAGAACGGATCGCTGAAGACATGCCCCTGTTTATGCCAAAAAGCGCCACTTGCAAGCGGTTCTATGCCATCGTAATCACGATGCGGCAAATACTTGTCTTCGAGTTTCTGCCATTCTTGTCGCCGTTCTGCTGGAGACAGTTCAGGATGCTCATAGACGATGTGCTGGAATTCATCTATGGCAACTCCGTAAGGCAGGAAAGAAATGTTATCCGCCATGTGCGTGTATTTGAATTTATCAGTATCCTCCTTGAAGAACTGTTCCATCCACGGATATGTGAAATACTCCATGCTCATGGAATGGATCTCTGCAGATTCAAGAGTCGGGAACTGATACTCCGGCACCTCGAAGCCGCTTGACATATAGCTTTGGAACGCATGACCCGCTTCGTGCGTCAAAACGGTCACATCATCAAGGGTGCCGTTGAAGTTGGAGAAGATGAAAGGGGAGGAGTAGTCTGGTATGAAAGTGCAGTACCCGCCGCCTTCTTTTCCTTTTTTGGCCTCAACATCAAACAGTTCGCGCTGCCTCATGAATTTAAAGAATTCACCAGTTTCCTCGGATAATTCAAGATACATATTTTCGCCCGCCTGCAGGATATCTTCGGTATCCCCTTTGGGCACAGCATTGCCCGTTGTAAAATCGAATGATTCATCGTATATCTTCAGTTTCTCGACGCCGATCCGCCTACGTTGTCTTTCCTTAAGTTTGGTGACGAGTGGCACAACATGTTCTGCAACCTGATTTCTGAAGTTCTGCACCATCTCACTGTCATAATCGATGCGGTTCATGCGGATGTAACCCAGTTCAATGAAATTTTTGTAGCCGAGCTCTACCGCAATCTGATGGCGGGTCTTGACCAGTTCGTCATAGATCTGGTCGATTTTATCCAGATGCGTCCCCATGAACCCCTGGACCGCTTCAGTGGCTGATCGACGGATTTGACGATCGGTATGCTGGGCATAGGGGCCAAATTCGGATAGGTTGAGGACTTTTCCATCAAATTCGATTTCTGCTGAAGCGAGCAGTCTGGAGTATTCCGAATCAAGCTTATTCTCTTGCTGAAGGAGTGTCTTCACCTTAGGGTCGAATCCCTTGACGGCTTTTTCAGCCAATGAGAAAAGTTGTGTGCCATAACGCTGTTCCAATTCATTTCTATGAGGACTGTCCATGAGCGCCTGATAGTACTTGAAATCGATCTCCTGGATGGTTGGCCCGTATTCATCGAAGAAATTCCGTTCCTTGTCATAAAAGGCATCCCTTGTATCTATTGTAGAACGGATAAGGGCCAGATTACTCATCGTGGAGAGGTGATTGAAGTAGGTGTTAAGACGATCGATGACCTTGGCTTGGGCGTCTGCTGAGTCCTTTTCCTTAAATTCTTCAAGTAGTGCGTCAACTTCTGCTGCTATTCGTTTGATGTCCGGTCTTTTATATTCATATTCCGAAAAAGTCTGTACCATCAGTTCATCTCCTTATCAGTTTCTAATGATATAGTAACATAAATTCCATTATCTTCTGTATGTTCAGATAATGGAATTTAAGGGTACACATCTATAACGAACAGAAAGGAGAGATAGCATGGCAGGATTTGATGAAGCACTGGAAAATCGCCTGGGGGAATTGACGCGGGAAACGAAGAAGCGGGGCATTCCGCTGATGATTGTGATAGAAGGACCTCCGGCTTCCGGGAAGTCGCGGCTGGCAAATGCTTTATATATGGCACTGGATGCAAAATATACAAACTTCATGGCCACGCGCCCGCCCAGGGACATCGATCTCAGATACCCTTTCCTGCAGCGGTTCTGGAACCATCTGCCTAAATCCGGGGATATCAATATCCACTTCAGAAGCTGGTATGCCCAGTACATCAATTATAAATCGTATGGCATCAAGGAAAATGTTCGCACGGAATATGCCGACATCAGACAGGATATGGAGAATTTCGAACAGATGCTGACAGATGGTGGCTATGAAATCATCAAACTCTATATCGACGCCCCAGAAGCAGTCAGGGCACGTCATATACAAAAGCTGAAGGATAATCCGATACTTAAATGGAAGGCTGAAGAATTTGAAGAGCAGCTGGATAAAACAGACTATCTTAAGGAGATGAATCAGTTTTTGGACACGCCAACCGGATCTCCATGGGAAGTCATCGATTTCGAAGACAAAGAAGGCGCAGTCAATACTTTGTTCTCCACAGTGGTCAAACGTCTTGAAGCACGCCTGGAGAGAGAAGACCAGACACAGGAGGAAGTAGTGGATGGTGATTTTACAGAAGATTATGAGGCAGAGTTCTTTGACTTTAATTTTGAGGATGAAAAGATCAGCCGTAAAGACTATAAAGCCATCCTCCCTGATCTGCAGTCGAGGATGAGGGAAATCCAATTCCAGCTCTACAAGGAAAAGGTCCCGCTCATCCTCGTCTATGAGGGGATGGACGCCGCCGGCAAGGGTGGAAACATCAAACGCATCCGCGAGCATCTGGATCCGACCGGCTATACAGTCAATGCAACCGGCGCACCGACTGATGTGGAGCTGCGTCACCATTATCTGTGGCGGTTTGCTGCAGGACTCCCGAGAAGTGGCCATGTAGCCTTCTATGACCGGAGTTGGTACGGCCGCGTGCTGGTGGAACGTATTGAAGGACTGGCTTCAACGCAAGAATGGCAGCAATCCTACGAGGAAATCAAAGCTTTCGAGAAATCGCTGTACAATTCAGGCGCGATCATCATCAAATTCTTCCTGTCGCTGGATAAGGATGAACAGCTTGAACGGTTTGAGAGCCGTGAGGATGACCCGGCCAAGCAATGGAAGCTGACCGATGAAGATTGGCGGAATAGGGAGAAATGGGATGAGTATGTCGAGGCGTCGGAAGACATGATCAGAAAAACGCATATCGCTTTCGCCCCGTGGCATGTGATTCCGGGAAACAATAAGAAATATGCGAGGATCACTGCGTTGAAAAAAGTGATTGAAACATGTGAGGCAAGGCTCGGAAGCGATGCGAAACCGGGTGATTGAGAAAAACATTTGAAAATTTAAAGGCATGGGGATGAATGTCATATGCCTCGGAATATACGAACACCCCGGACCATTAAAGTCCGGGGTGTCATTCTCAGAATAGAAGCGGGAAAATGATGTTGAGGCCATTCCGCATTTCTTCAATCTGCTCTATATAATCCTTGAATGTCAGCTGCAGTATGACGACGATACCGTTCATGATCATATGGACCATGATCGGGACCAGCAATCTGCCACTGATGACATATAGGAAACTGAATGTGTATGCCATGACGACATAGATCAGTATATGGGTGAAATCCCAATGGGCGATGGCGAATACAAAACCACTGAGCAAGCCGGCTACAAGAAAACCGACGATTCTCGGTCCTGGAATCACTTCGTAGATTTCAGCGAATATGGCCCGTCTGAAGACGTATTCTTCCAGGATGGGACCAAACAGAGCAACAACAAGAATCATGTAGGGGGCATTTTCTATCATATCCACAATGCCCATCGTATTTTCACTTTCCATTGGATTACCGAGTATATTGGTGTTGATGAGACCGGCGATTATCTGGGTGGCGTAGGCCAGGAACACACCTCCGACGATCCAGGCGAAAGTCACAGGTATATCTGATTGGGGGCCACGCTCTATACGGTTTTTGTTGCTGTGGAGCCTTCCTACAATAATGACTGCCACAACTCCCAGGGCAAATGCCCCAACCTGATAAGGGAGTACGCCGCTAAGCAGTTCTTCTTCTGTAATTGATGGATTGATGAACGCCATGATCATTGATACGGGTACAACCGCAAATTGCACGACGAGGAATATGACGATGATTAATGCACTATATAGCTTTCTCAAGATAAGCCCTCCATTTTTCAATACTGCTATTCTACAATAAAAAGGAATATGGTTAAAGCAAAGAGAAAATACTTGCATTATTGACCAACTTTGATTATTATTTAATTGTTGGCACTTTGAATGCTCGAGTGCTAAAAATATCTGTACTATTTCAAAGGAGGGCTTTTACGTGTTAAAACCATTAGGCAACAGAGTCATCGTTGATTTGACCCAAAAGGAAGAAACTACAAAAAGCGGCATCATTCTGACGGAATCCGCCAAAGAGAAACCACAGGAGGGCACAGTCGTAGCAGCTGGACCTGGTCTGGTTCTGGATAACGGCAACCGTGTCGAGCCTGAAGTAAAAGAAGGCGACCGTGTGATGTATTCCAAGTTTGCAGGTACTGAAGTGAAACATGAAGGCAAAGATTATCTGATCCTTTCCGAATCCGATATCCTTGCTGTCATCAACTGATCAAAATGAAATGAACTAAAGAAATATCCATATAAAGAAACTATGCAGGAGGAATGAAAAGTAATGGCTAAAGAACTGAAATTCTCTGAAGATGCAAGACAGTCCATGCTCGCTGGTGTCGACAAACTGGCGAATGCTGTAAAAGTGACATTGGGGCCAAAAGGACGTAATGTCGTTCTGGACAAATCATTCACATCCCCGCTCATCACCAATGATGGCGTAACAATCGCAAAAGAGATAGAACTTGAAGACGCCTATGAAAACATGGGTGCGAAACTTGTTGCAGAAGTGGCCAACCAGACGAATGAAATCGCTGGGGACGGCACGACGACGGCAACAGTCCTGGCCCAGGCAATGATCCAGGAAGGTCTTAAGAACGTAACAAGCGGAGCCAATCCGGTTGGTATCCGTTCCGGTATCTCCCAGGCAGTCGAAGTGGCGGTAGAGGAACTGAAGAACATCTCCCGCCCAGTACAGGATAAAGAATCCATTGCACAAGTCGGCGCAATTTCTGCGGATGATCCGGAAGTCGGCGAGTACATTTCAGAAGCGATGGAAAAAGTCGGCAATGACGGCGTCATTACAATCGAAGAATCCCGTGGATTCAAAACTGAACTTGAAGTTGTTGAAGGGATGCAGTTCGACCGCGGCTACACATCTCCATACATGGTGACGGATTCCGAGAAGATGATTGCAGATCTCGATAACCCTTATATCCTTGTGACAGACAAGAAGATCTCCAACTTCCAGGATGTTCTGCCATTGCTTGAACAGATTGTCCAGCAGTCCCGTCCGATCCTCATCATCGCTGATGATGTAGAAGGCGATGCCATGGCGAACATGGTACTCAACAAGCTGCGTGGCACATTCACTGCGATCGCAGTCAAAGCACCTGGTTTCGGAGACCGTCGTAAAGCAATGCTTGAAGACATCGCCGTACTGACTGGTGCAGAAGTCATCACAGAAGATCTCGGTCTGGACTTGAAGGATGCAACGGTTGATATGCTTGGTACAGCTTCTAAAGTCAACGTGACCAAAGATAATACGACAATTGTAGAAGGGGCCGGTGAGAAAGATAACATCGAAGCGCGCATCGGTCAGATCAAGTCTCAGATTGAAGACACAACGTCAAGCTTCGACAAAGAGAAGCTTCAAGAGCGTCTTGCTAAGCTATCCGGTGGTGTAGCAGTCATCAAAGTAGGTGCTGCCACTGAAACGGAAATGAAAGAACGTAAGCTCCGCATCGAAGATGCCCTTAACTCCACACGCGCTGCAGTTGAAGAAGGCATTGTGGCTGGTGGCGGTACAGCACTGGTCAACATCTACAATAAAGTATCTGAAATTAAAGCCGAAGGCGATGTGGATACAGGCGTCAAAATCGTATTGAAGGCGCTCGAAGCACCAATTCGTCAAATCGTCGAAAACGCTGGCCTTGAAGGCTCAGTCATCGTTGAACGTCTCAAGACTCAAGAAATCGGCATCGGATTCAACGCTGCAACCGACGAATGGGTCAACATGATCGATGCAGGTATCGTCGACCCGACAAAAGTAACACGTTCCGCATTGCAGAACGCAGGTTCAGTTGCTGCCATGTTCCTGACTACTGAAGCGGTAGTGGCCGACATTCCAGAAGAGAATGGCGGCGGAGACATGGGTGGCGGCATGGGCGGCGGCATGCCGGGCATGATGTAAGCCAAAGTAAATAATGCTTGATATAACGGGGTTTGCTGATGAGCAGGCCCCGTTTTTTTATGGAAATATAATATTCATTTTATAAGACTAGCTGTTCAAGTTTTCAGCGTCTCTGGTTTGGCGTACATAAAAGGAATAGGACGCGAAAGATTGTCGGCCTACATACTTTAAAATGCAGTAAATCTTGTGGGAAATTGCTTCAGTTGTTGAACAAAGGAAACTTTACTAATATGATTTCTTGAAATTCATACTGGCATAGCTTAGGCAAATCTTGTTGAACTGAATGGCGATTATCGTCAAATCGCTCATAATTAGTATAAGGATTTACTCCACATTGATTATCTGTCATAACTTGATTCCCACGGTTGATATCGGGTTTATTGATCGTTTCCTTAAAGCATTCAGCTATATCCATTTAATAGTAAAAAAGGAGCCCAATGATAAAAACCGTACTCTAAAAATAAGAGTACGGTTAAAACCCCATCAATTATGTGCTTTCGGTTCATTGTATAAACAGTAGACTGCCTCCTCAGACATAAAATCAGTATCAGGAACGTCCATAAGAGTAGCTGAATGATTTTCCGGATTGAACCATTCGCTGTACTTTATTCAAACGAAGCGACTCATATTTCGCCAGGGCTCTTACTGCAGCATCCCCCTTTACGCCTTTTGCAACACACTTGCCTAATTCAACAGCATCCTGCAGTGATGTGTTAAATCCACTGGCAGTTATCGGTGCCGGCACATGGGCAGCGTCGCCAATCAAAGCAATTCGTTCCTTGACCAGATTGTCGGGCATGTATTCCTTTATTGGTATGCCGAGGAGATTACGTGTGTGGATGGCATGTAGTGTGGCAGATACCCATGGTTCTGGCCATTTTTTACTGGCTTGTTCACTAAGCTTATCCAGTGTTTCCTGCGGAATATCTGCGCCCTTAAGCGAATGACGCACCACCGACCCATCTACACATCCAAGTTTGCGAAGCAAATCATTTCGGGTATTATCGTAAAACGTCGTTCCAATTCCTCGACCCTTTGAACTTGATGAGCCTTTCTCTTTATTAAATATTGATCCGAAAAAGAACCCTCCATTTCCTAAATGGGAAGAAACTTCAGAACCGAAATATTAATTAATTCTTCCATAATCGCATACAATTATGGAAGAAAACCATACAATGACACATCATGATAAGCTATATGATTTTGACTTTGGACTTTAAGGTTCAGAGTGGCTCGAGCCACCCTTTTTTGCTTCATCGAAAACAGATTTAATGCGACTACAAATCCACATGCATTAGTGACTTATGACAATAAGTCTAATGTGTTTATATCTTATTTGCGTTCTAAAGGTAACAATGAGTTATGTTAAGTATTTTGTATTGTTAAGAAGAAGAAAATGATGTTGAAGCCAATGATAGCAAGGGATCCCACCAGAAGGGAATCCGGAATCCCACCAAAAGGGAACTAATGATACTGAATTTAACGATACTGAAATAAGTGATATGAGTGATATAGAAACAAATAATTATTCTCATTCAAATAATGCAAGTCATACATTCAGTCATGGATAAAGTATAATGTTGTTCAATACTCTTAAGATGCTCCGCACATATTGGAACGGAATATCTTAAAGAAGTAGATTGTACATCTCAATCAGAATTATGACGTATAGTATCAAGATAAGAAAAGACTAATCCAAAACGACAAAAAAAGAACTTCAAAAAAACTCTTTTTGTTTAAAATTCTAATGTTATAAAATATATTTTATCACCCAAAATATAGGAATAAATATAGAAGGATAGGAGTTTGAGAGCGTAAAATAGTTTGTGTAAATGAATAAATAGAAAAAGGGAGCCCTTTTCTTGTAGAATCAAGTTA
>NZ_JBHMAH010000031.1:309979-310244 GCF_042429615.1 Salinicoccus siamensis | reverse complement strand
GCATCGATGATTTCGCCTGGCGAAAAGGGTATCGGTATGGCATTCTGATCTGCGATGCCGTCACGCATCATCCGATTGATCTCCTGCCCGACCGGGAAACGGCCACATTGGCCCAATGGATTCAGGGGCATCCGGAGCTGACCCACATCACCCGGGATAGATATGTGCGTTTTCAGGACATCATCACGACCCATGCCCCGGCCGTCATTCAGATCCATGACCGGTTCCATCTGATTCAGAACCTCTGGACCCTACATGATCGGAT
>NZ_JBHMAH010000031.1:309702-309920 GCF_042429615.1 Salinicoccus siamensis | reverse complement strand
GGCACGCGATCACCGCCGCCAGTTCCTCCGCCTCAGACCAAAGCTGAGCATCACCGCTTGGAAAATGCCCAAAGGAAATGGGCACAGGCCCGGGCACTCCAGAAGTACCACGCACAAGGGTATTCAATCTCCCGGCTTTCCCGGCAGTTCAATCTACACTGGAAGACGGTCGAGCGATACCTTGGGATGACAGGGGTGCCGGACACGACCCGCCAGAA
>NZ_JBHMAH010000031.1:309293-309638 GCF_042429615.1 Salinicoccus siamensis | reverse complement strand
AAGATTGGATATAAAGGGGCCTACGGTTCAGTGAAAAATTTTGTCGCCGATCTTCGAAAACGGAAACGGGTGGCGGCCCCATTGGACATTGAGTATCACAGCCGTCGGGACATTCGGCGCATACTGTGGCAGAACCACCTTGAAGTGGACGCCGAGCGCGACATCATTGACCGTATCCTCCAACAGTACCCGAAACTCCAGCCCGTCTATGCGTTTGTGGCTGGTTTTCGAGAATGCATTGCCGAGAAGGATCATGTCGGATTTACTGAACTCATCCTATTTGAACAACAACGCCGTGACCCTCTGACGAAACACTTCATCCGGCGGCTGCTCACTGATTTCAAG
>NZ_JBHMAH010000031.1:252717-309242 GCF_042429615.1 Salinicoccus siamensis | reverse complement strand
TTCAGGCTGTTGAGACAGCGTATGCTTTATCGTCCACTATAAATTTAAAATTTTGGCTATGTTCATCACAATCTATATATAAGCATTCCCCAACTTAGCGTAAGAGCCATTTTAATACTGCCACTTACATAAGTGATAAGCATTCATTAATTCTTCATTGCATCCCATCCATTCTATGTTAAGATATGTGTAAACGTTTACACAGGTGATGCAGAAATGGTTACAATCAAAGACTTGGCTAAAGAGGTGGGGGTATCGGTGGCGACGGTGTCACGTGCGTTGACTGGATCGGGGTATGCGAGTCCGGATGTACGGCGGCGGGTGCTTGAGGCGGCGGAGCGTCTGGACTACAAACCAAATGAGGTGGCGCGTGCTTTGAACACGAGCCGCTCGAACGTTGTGGGCGTTTTAGTACCTGATATTACGAATCCTTATTTCCCAAAAGTGATCCGGGGGATTGAAGATGAGGCGATCAGAAATGATTATCGCGTCATCATCGGCAATACGGATAATGATCAGAAAAAAGAATCGAAGTATCTGGAGATCTTCCGCCAAAACAACTGTGCAGGCATCATTTCTGCGACATGGTCGATTGAACATAAAGCATATTCAGGAGAGCGGCCGTTGATTCTTTTGGACCGGGTGGCTGAAAACCTGCCTTCCATCGAAGCGGATAATTTGAAAGGCGGGCGGCTTCAGGCGATGCATCTGATTGAGCGGGGGGCGGATAAAGTCCTTGTCATAAAGGGGCACGAAGGGTATAGTTCGTTCGATGATCGCGCTGTTGGGGCACTCGAGACACTAGAGACACAAGGCATTGAATATGAAACGTTGGCGTATCGGCAGTTGGATAGCTTGCTTTCTAACGATAAGTTGGACGATTTCACCAGATTCAACGGCATCATCTGCCCAAATGATGTGACGGCCTACAAAGTGTTGAATGGCTTGCGGGCACTTGATATAGCGGTGCCTGATGCTGTCAAGGTCATCGGCTACGACAACTTGGATTTTTCGGAATACGTCCATCCAAGCCTGACGACCATCGGACAGCCGATCTACGAGCTTGGCAGGAACGCCTTCAGGATGCTGATGGATCTTGCGGCAGGCAAACCGGCGCCGAGTCAGGTGTTGAATGTGGCATTGGTCAGAAGGCAAAGTACATAAAGGAGTGGAAAGAATGGATATCGTAGTGGTCGGCAGCTTGTCGACGGATTTCATCGTTGAGGCTGAGCGGATGCCCTATAAAGGGGAGACGATTTTAGGCACGAATTTCAGTACTGCATTCGGCGGTAAGGGCGCCAACCAGGCGGTGGCGGCAGCGCGGCTTGAAGCTGAAACGGCGTTTGTCGGTGCCATCGGTGATGATGGCTTCGGGGAGAAACTGAAGACGAATCTGGAACAGAACGGTATTTTTTGCGGCAATGTGGAAACGTTTACAGGTGAAGCGAGCGGTACGGCACATATCAACATCTACGACAACGACAACTCGATCATTGTCGTACCGGGCACGAATCGCCTGCTGACGCCAGAAGTGGTGGCATCGGCGCATCCGCTTCTGGAAGAAGCTGACTATGTCATGCTGCAGAATGAAATACCGGTCGAGACCATCAAGCATGTCATCGACTTCTGCCATGAAAAGGGAATAAAGCTCATCTACAACCCGGCACCTTTCATCCCAATTGAGATTGAATACCTTGAGAAATGTACACTCATCACCCCGAACGAACTGGAATGCAATGCCCTTTTCGGGGATGATGTCTCCAGTGCGGTCATGAAGCACCCGAATCAGCTGATTGTCACAAGAGGCGAGCAGGGGTGTCTCTATCACGACGGAGAGACGGAAGTGCATGTGCCTTCCTTTAAAACCACACCTGTGGATACGACCGGTGCCGGGGATACATTCAACGGCGCATTGGCTGCATTCCTGGTCAAGGGCCTGGATCTTGGTGAGGCCATACGCAGTGCGAACATGGCGGCATCATTATCGATCCGTGCAATGGGCGCCCAAGGTGGCATCCCGACGTTGAAAGAATGGCAGGAGGCGATGGACCATGTATAAGTCGGTGGTTTTGAACAGTGAAATTTCGAAAGTGCTCAGTACACTTGGACATGGGGACGCCATCGTCATCGCAGACTGTGGATTGCCGATTCCTGACGGGGTGAAACGGATCGATATCGCCCTTAAAGCGGGTACACCATCGTTCGAAGAAACATATAACCTGTTGACCGACAGCATGTATGTGGAGCGACAAGTGTTTGCAGATGAGGTTTCGGATGCGGGAGTGAAGCAGGTACTCAGTAACGGCATTCCATCGGAACAGGTGTCGCATGAAACGCTGAAAGCCATGTGTGCAGACGCCAAGGCAGTGATCCGCACGGGTGAAACGACGCCGTTCGCCAATGTCATACTCTACAGCAATGTTTTCTTCTAGGAGGTTTGATGATGATCGAGATGAAAGATGTACACAAGGCCTTTGGGGCCAACAAAGTGCTCCTCGGGGTGGACTTTGAGCTGAAGGATGCGACGGTCCATGCCCTTATGGGGGAGAATGGCGCCGGCAAATCGACGTTGATGAAGATCTTATCAGGCGTGCATACGTATGACCAGGGCAGCATCATCCGTGACGGTACGGAAGTGAAGTACAGCAACCTAAAGGATGCGGAGAAGGCGGGCATCGTCTTCATCCATCAGGAACTGAACATCTGGCCTGAACTGACGGTATTGGAGAATCTGTTCATCGGCAATGAACATACGAAGTTCGGCTTGCTTGATAATAAGTTGATGCGGCGCAAGGCGGAAGCGGTCTTCGAACGGCTGAAGTTCAATATCAACCTCAATAGACGCGCGGGTGATTGCTCCGTCGGTCAGCAGCAGATGATCGAAATCGCCAAAGCCCTGATGATGGACACGAAAGTGCTGATCATGGATGAGCCGACGGCGGCGTTGACGGACAGGGAGATTGACGTGCTCTTTGACATCATCAGGAGCCTTAAGGAAAGTGGGGTCTCCATCGTCTACATCTCCCACAGGATGGAGGAGATATCGAAGATTTCCGATGAAATCACCGTGCTGCGTGATGGCCGGAGTGTGCTGTACAGCCGGACGGAAGAGACGAACTACAACGAAATCGTCCGGGCGATGGTCGGCAGGGACTTGAATGACCAGTTTCCGGAGCGTTCGCATGATCTGTCGGATGACGTAGTACTCACCGTCAGGCAGCTCGAAAACAAGGCACACCCGGTCCGGGACATTAATTTCGATCTGCATAGAGGAGAGATACTCGGGTTCGCCGGTCTGATGGGGGCGGGGCGCACTGAAGTCATGCGCACGCTGTTCGGCGCGGACCCGGGGACGAAGGAAATTGAAGTCGAAGGCAAGCGGGTGAAGATCGACAAGCCGTCCGACGCGATTGGACACGGCTTCGGTTTCATTACGGAAAACCGCAAGAGTGAGGGGCTGATACTGGACTTCAGCCTGGTCGACAACATGACGATGCCCTCCATGCAGAGTTTTTCAAAGGGTGGCTTCATGAAGCAGAAGGACGAGGATGATTTTTCAGACCTGATGATCAGGCGGATGAACATCAAGTCCGAAAAGCAATCGATCGTCGGGGACCTCTCCGGCGGCAACCAGCAGAAGGTCGTCATCGGCAAGTGGATCGGCAGCCAGCCGAAAATTCTGATACTCGATGAACCCACGCGGGGCATCGATGTCGGGGCGAAGCGCGAGATTTATCACCTGATCAACGAATTGACGGAGCGCGGCGTGTCGATCCTCCTCATTTCGTCGGAGATGCCTGAAGTCATCGGCCTGTCCGACCGGGTGGCGGTGATGCAGGAAGGCCGGCTCCGCGGCATTTTGGATAAAAGTAGAATCAACCAGGAAAATATCATGACACTGGCTACAGGGGGACAATTGGATGAATAGCAAACTCACATTGAACACTATGATAGATCGGTTTCTGCCGATCGTCGGCCTGACGCTGCTTGTCGTCGTCATCACCATCATGAACCAGCAGTTCCTGTCACCGGATAACCTACTGAATCTGTTGCGTCAAGTATCGATCAATGGCCTGATCGCCTTCGGCATGACGTTCGTCATCCTGACGGGCGGCATCGACTTGAGTGTCGGCTCGATACTGGCATTCTCAAGCGCGATGACGGCACTGATCATCACTTCTGGCGTCGATCCGATATTTGCGATGCTGCTCGGCAGTGTGGTCGGTCTCGTTGCCGGCGCTGTCAACGGCCTGCTGGTTACCGCGGGCGGCATGGCACCCTTCATTGCGACATTGGCGACGATGACGATATATCGGGGCGCGACTCTGGTCGTGACGGACGGCAACCCGATTACGGGCCTTGGCGACAGCCTGCTGTTCCAGCTGTTCGGTAAAGGCTACTTCTTCGGCATTCCGGTGCCGGCGGTGACGATGCTCATCACCTTCGTCATCTTGTATATCATTCTGAACAAGACGGTCTTCGGCAGGGAGACATACGCCATCGGGGGTAACGAGACTGCCGCTGCACTCTCCGGCATCAAGGTCAACCGCAGGAAGATCATGATCTATGCGCTATCCGGATTGATGTCGGCGATCGCAGGCATCATCCTCGCTTCAAGGCTTGATTCCGCCCAACCGACCGCCGGTGAGACGTATGAACTCGATGCCATCGCCGCCGTTGTGCTTGGCGGCACGTCATTGATGGGCGGTAAGGGGCGCATCGTCGGCACATTGATTGGTGTGCTGATCATCGGTGTACTCAACAACGGGCTGAATCTGGTCGGTGTGTCATCATTCTACCAGCAGATCATCAAAGGGTTGGTCATCGTCGTTGCGGTGCTGATCGACAGAAAGAATAAGTAGGGGGTTTTACGGATGAAAAGAATACTGGTGCTCCTCAGTCTGTTTGTGTTTACTGCAGGGTGTTCGCTTGAGCCACCGGCTTGGAGCCAGAGCGGTGGGGCGGGTGATGATGATAATGTCGTCATCGGCGTCAGCATCTCGACTTTGAACAACCCGTTCTTTGTGACATTGAAGGATGGCATCGAGGCCACGGCCGAAGAGAAGGGCTATGAAGTCAAAGTGGTGGACGCCCAGGACGATTCCGCCAAGCAGGTCAATGACATTGCCGACCTGATGCAGCAGGGCATCGATTATCTGGTGGTCAATCCGACCGATTCCGCCGCGATTTCCAGTTCAGTCGAGTCCGCCAATGGCTCGGATATCCCAGTCATCACGCTCGACCGCTCAGTGGAGAGCGGGGAAGTGGCCGCCTTCATCGCGTCGGATAACGTGGCAGGCGGCGAAATGGGTGCGGCATTCATCGTCGACCAGCTCGGCGAAGGCTCCAAGGTGGCAGAACTGGAAGGCGTGCCGGGGGCCAGTGCCACACGTGAGCGCGGTAAAGGCTTCACGAACGTTGCAAAAGAATCCCTTGATGTGGTGACGAGCCAGACTGCGAACTTCAACAGATCAGAAGGGTTGAACGTCACGCAGAACATCCTCCAGGCGAACCCGGATATAGAAGCGATCTTCTCGCATAACGATGAAATGGCGCTTGGGGCTGTCGAAGCGGCACCGGACGATGTCCTGGTCGTCGGGTTTGATGGTTCGGAGGATGCGTTGAACTCCATCGAGAATGGCGCGCTCGATGCGACGGTCGCCCAGCAGCCGGACCTGATGGGCGAGACGGCCATCAATGCAGTCGAAAAACTGGAGAACGGTGAAGATGTGGAAGATGAAATCAAAGTGGAATTGATGTTGGAAACACAAGAATAGATTTGATTGAGGGAGCTGCATGAGCAGCTCCTGTTTTTTATTATGCCTATGCTATCGCAGTTTCATTATTTGAAGGTTCAGCACTTGCGAATCTAGAACATAGATAAAAAAGTAACTAAAAATGCTTCCTTGGATCTCCGGGACTCCAAGGAAGCATTCTCATATTCTTATTGAGGCATTGAACATATGAAAAGAAAATAATAAGTGTGCTGGTTTTATTGAGTAAAATTCTCAGTCAGCATTCTTTGAAATCCTGGTAATGCCGATGCCTGTGTAACCCAATATTATCGCAAAAATGAATCCGAGATAACAGAATATGGCCCACGGTGCGTAACTTAAAGTTGAAACGCCAAGCACTCCTGCCATATAGACGCCGGCAGATGACCATGGAATGAGGGGGACTACTACGGTGCCTGAATCCTCCAATGTACGGGAGAGGTTTTTGGCATGCAGATTCTTCTTTTTATAAGTCTCTTTGAAGAGATCCCCAGGTACGATGATGGACAGGTATGAGTTACCGGTTACAAGAGCCATGGTAATACATGAAACGACAGTGCTTAAAATGAGGTCGCCGGTCCTTTTGACGAATTTCAGCAAGGCGCTCATGATCACTTCCAAAGCGCCAGCTTTTGTAATGATGCCTGCAAAGGCACTGAAGGCGATGAGGATAACGCTGGTCATCGACTGCATGCCGCCTTGTGTCACTAATGAAACCACTTCTTCAGGGATCGCGCTTATGTCCATACCCGTAATCATCGATACATAAAATCCAATGACCAGGGCTGCATCAAATCGGGGGTGACGGCAAAAGCAGTCAACCAGGTGGCCTTGGATGCCATCGAAGCGACCAACATGAATAGCCTTCCTTGCGTTTCGACAACGACTTGGTGTTGGAGACCGGCATGGTCTTTTGTGTAGAACCAGGACTCTATATACCCGGGGTCGGTGGCTTCAGGCATTCCGACACAGTCGTCCTGACTGAAGACGGGGACGAGATCATAACGGAATATCCAAGAGGTCTTGGCAGCATGATCATCAAACCATGACAAGTAACATTTATCAGCTATCTGCATCCTGTTACCAAGAAATCTTTGGTCACAGGATGCTTTTTTATCGTAAAACGATATAATCGTTCAATTCTCCAGTTTAAATGTAAGTTTTTAGTGAATAGTACTATATAAAGTGTTTTTAATACATCAAATCAGTTGAGGGGGAAACATGCATGAAGATGAATGTTGCACAGAAGCTGATCAAGGATCATCTGGTGTCAGGGGAGATGACCCCTGGAGAGCAGATCGGCCTGAAAATCGACCAGACGTTGACGCAGGATGCGACGGGTACGATGGTGATGCTGGAACTGGAAGCGATGGATATTGACGAAGTGAAGACGGAAGTCTCCGCGCAATATGTCGACCACAACCTGATACAGGATGACCACCGCAACCCGGATGATCATCTGTTCCTGCGCAGTGCAGCGCAGAAGTTCGGCGTGCACTACAGCCGACCGGGCAATGGGGTCAGCCACCCGGTGCATATGCAGGAGCTATCGATTCCAGGCAAGACGCTGCTCGGTTCCGACAGCCACACGTGTGCCAACGGATGTATGGGCATGCTTGCGATGGGGGCCGGCGGCATCGATGTGACGATGGCCATGGCCGGCGAGCCGTATTACGTAGAGATGCCGCGGATCATGGGCGTGAAGCTTACAGGCAAGCTGCCTGACTGGGTCAGTGCCAAAGATGTCATATTGGAAATGCTCCGTAGACATACCGTTAAAGGCGGCGTTGGCAAGATCATCGAATACTACGGACCAGGGCTTGATGACCTGTCCGCCATGGACCGCCATGTCATCGCCAATATGGGCGCGGAACTGGGTGCCACCACGTCAGTCTTCCCGTCGGACGAGGAAGTGAAGCGCTTCATGAAGACGCAGGGGCGTGAAGATGACTGGGTAGAACTGAAGGCGGATGAGGGCGCAGAATATGATGATTATGAAGAGATCAACTTGTCTGAACTGGTACCGCTGATCGCGAAACCGACCAGTCCGGATAACGTTGTGCCGGTGGAAGAGATTGCCGGCCAGGAAATCTACCAGTCCTACATCGGTTCTTCAGCGAACCCAGGGTACCGTGACTTTGCGATAGCGGCGGAGATCGTCAAAGATAAAGTGATTGCGAACGGCATCTCTTTCGACATCAACCCGACATCCAGATTGTTGCTGCAGCAGCTGGTCGAAAACGGCCATATTGCGAGCCTATTGTCTTCCGGTGCCCGGATGCACCAGGCGGGCTGCAACGGCTGCATCGGCATGGGACAGGCACCAGCTACCGGCCAGAACAGCTTGCGGACGACACCACGGAACTTCCCGGGGCGTTCCGGCACGAAAGAAGACAGTGTCTTCCTATGCAGTCCGGAGACAGCAGCCGCTTCTGCCTTGTTCGGTGTCATCACCGACCCACGGACACTGGAAATGGACTATCCGGAAATTCCGGAGGCGGCTGCCGTCAAGAAAGGCGAAATGCTGGAAGCACCACCGAAAGATAAAGAGAACATCGAGCTGGAAAAAGGACCGAACGTATCATCCATCCCGAACTTCGATCCGATAGAAGATAATTTCGACTTGCCGGTCATACTTAAGATGGCAGACAACATCTCTACGGACGAAATCCTGGCAGGCGGTTCGAGGGTGTTGCCGTTCCGCAGTAACATTCCGAAAATCAGCTCCTTCGTCTTCGAAGGCGTGGATGAAGGCTATACCGAACGGGCGGCGGAAAAACGCGACGAAGGCGGCCATATGGTCGTCGCCGGGCACAACTACGGACAAGGGTCCAGCCGTGAACATGCGGCGCTCGCACCACGTTACCTCGGCCTGAAAGTCGTCCTGGTCAAAGATTTTGCGCGGATCCATCTGCAGAACCTCATCAACTTCGGTATCCTGCCGTTGACATTCGATGATCCGGCCGATCACCAGAATATTGGTCAGGGGGATGTATTGGAATTCCGCAATATCCATCAGACCATCCGGGATACGGATACATTCACCATCCGACTGAAAGACGCAGATGAAGAAATCACCGTCCACCATAGTCTGACAGGGCGCGACCTTGACATCCTGCTCGCCGGGGGCATCATCAACTGGGCGAAGCAGCGACAATAGAAGAAGAGGTAGAGGCGGGTGTGCTAGTGCACACCCGTTTTTTTACATAAAAGGCATTGCAATTCTATGACATGACGAAGCCGGCTGAGAGCGAGTGCCTCCAACCGGCTCTATTTCTATATCATAATATTATGCGCCTTAAGCTGAATCAGTGTCAGGCACCGGCGCCTTCATATCCTTCTGGTAGCGTATGGCCGCATCGACTGCACTTTGGGCGTTGATGTAGCCCCACTGATGGTTGAAGACGGGCTCACCGATGACCTGCAGGATGCTTTTGACATCGTTTGGACTGAGGTTCGGGTTCGCCTCCAGCATCAGGGCGATGACACCCGCACAGATCGGCGTCGCCATGGAGGTGCCGGACATCTGGACATAATGTTCACCGATGATCTGATCGGCGAGTTCCGTCTCGGTGGTCGATCCGGGTGCAAGCAGCGAAATGATGTTGGTGCCGGGTGCGTAGATATCCGGTTTGACGAATTGATCGATTGTCGGTCCACGGCTCGAATACTCCGCAATTTCATCGTCGGCCCGCTCCAGGGTATCCTGGTCATCCGCTGCCCCGACGGTGATGACGAAGGGGTTGATGGCCGGCGTGCCGATGGTCGACGGGGTCGGGCCGCTGTTGCCGGCGGCGGCACAGACGATGAGGCCTGAATGCCACGCTTCCTCTACAGCGAGCGATAGCGGATCGAGCCGGAAGGACTCCTGGGCTGGTGCGCCCAACGACAGTGACAGGATATCGATGCCATGGATGTCCTTGTAGTCGACACACCACTCGATGCCCTGGATGATGCTTGAGAGGCTGCCTGCTCCGGCGGCGTCAAGCACTTTGACACCAACCAGGGACGCTTCTGGCGCCGGGCCGATATACTTGCCGTTCGACATCGCCCCGTTACCTGCAGCATCTCCGGCGCAATGGGTGCCGTGTCCATTGTCGTCATACGGTGCGCTTTCGCCGTTGATGACGTCATGGAACCCAACGATGCGGTTACCCGGCGTCGTCAGATCTTCATGGGGATGGATGCCCGTATCGAGCACGGCGATGGTCACCCCGGCACCGCTGATCTGAAGCCGTTCCCTGATGGCGGCGCTGCCAATCTGTTCATTGGTGATGTCCAGGTAGGCGGAAACGGGCCGGTCATAATAGATGCGCTCAACGGCTGAGTGATCTTTGATTTCCTTTATCTTGTTCGGGGTGAGTTGGCTTTTCACACTGTTGATGAGGCGCATTTCCTGATCGAGATGGCTGTGGGCATCTTCAGCGCATTGCTTGAGCAGCTGATCC
Source organism: Salinicoccus siamensis (assembly GCF_042429615.1). GTDB lineage: Bacteria > Bacillota > Bacilli > Staphylococcales > Salinicoccaceae > Salinicoccus > Salinicoccus siamensis. The sequence continues at coordinate 299,020 of NZ_JBHMAH010000031.1, read as the reverse complement.
ATCTCTTCATTGGCCGTGTCTTTCCTGCAGCGGATGATGATCGGAATCTTTTCGGTGCGTGCCGTGCGGTAGGTCTTCCGTTCACTTTGGCGCAGCTGTTCAATGAGCGCGGGGTCCAGTCGGCTGTTGTTTTCTTCGAACCAGACTCGTTTACGTTCACTCATATCATTGCCTCCTTTAATCGTATTGATGGGGCGTTGCTGTCACTCTCCGGCGCTTGATGGTGCTCTTACTATACTCAATTTCCCCTGGTTATTTATTTAAACATTTAGAATGTTTTGGATTCCCCCATGATGATTAATATCCGTCCCATGCGGGTAGTGGATATATGTAAGATGAATGCAACATTAAGATTGAATAGGAGGCATTATTGATGAAAGTCAAAGATATCATGACGACTGAAATCGAAACATGCGGACCTGAAACGACAGTGCAACAAGTGGCATCCAAAATGATGGAACTTGATGTCGGAAGCATCCCTGTTACTGAAGACGGCAATCTGCGCGGCATCATCACAGACCGTGACCTGGTCATCCGCGGCATTGCGTCCCAGTTCTCATTGGAGACGCCGATCAACCGTATCCTGTCTTCAAGCTACGTCACCGGCACGCCGGATATGGACGTTGAAGAAGCGGCCAACATCATGGCCCAGGAACAGGTACGCCGCCTGCCGATTATAGAGGACAACAAAGTAGTCGGCATCGTGGCTCTCGGCGATGTTGCGGTGGATGAAGAAGATTCGGAGGATTCCGAAGAAGCACTTGAGGAAATCTCCAAACCGGCAGAGCCGGACAAATAAAGAAATGAAAAGTTCCGGAGCACTGCTCCGGAACTTTTTTATGGGCACTTTTAGAAATCGAATGATTCGAAATGAATATCAGCACCCCTGTTGCGGTTGTCATATTCGCCGATCAGTTCATCGTCCTTGGTCATGAACTTGACCATCGGCAAGTTCTTGCCGGAACTGTCGAAGAGGATGCCATCAGCGCCCTCACGCACCGCTTCCCCGAAGCCCTGGAGTTTGCCTTTGGCATCAGACTCGTCGAGTTCATCGAACTTTTCGCTCGCCACGATATGGATGAGTGTATAATTCTCGTCCTGCGGCTCGATCGCATCGATATATGGGTCTTCAGCCATGCCATCGAATTTCCGTTCGAGTGCTTCGCGCTCCTCATCGGTCACCGCCACCTTCGGTTCCTCGGCCGACGCCTCCTCTCCAGTGGCGTCTTGTGTGCCGTCACTGCATGCGGCAAGGATCGCCATGGAGAAAATCAATGCCGCAACAAAATAGCGTTTCATAACTATCAGATGCTCCTTCTGTAATAAAGATATCCATTCCATTTTAGCATATCCTAGACGATCCGGGCTCGTCCGACCCCTACTGCTTCTGATATAATGGCGTAAAAAGGAGGGGCTTTCATGAAGAAGGTGATTATGGATGTCGATACGGGGGTTGATGATGCGCTGGCCATCATGTACGGCTTGGAAAGCGGTGCGCTTGAATTTTTAGGTCTCACGACGGTGGACGGGAACGTACCGCTCGAGATGGTCAACCGCAACACTCTGAAGGTGCTCAGCATATTGGGTCGGGACGATATACCGGTCTTCCCCGGGGCTGCGGGCCCTTTGATGAAACCGTCCCGGCATGTCCATCATATACACGGCGCGGATGGCCTTGGCGGCGCGCTCGCCGACTACCCATATGAGAATATGTGCGAGACGCAATTTGCGCCTGACTTCATCGTGGAGGCTGCCAGACGCCATCCGGGGGAAGTGACGCTGATTGCGGTGGGGCCGCTGACGAACGTTGCGCTGGCATTCAAGCAAGAGCCCTTGCTCGGTGAACTGTTGAAGGAGATCGTCATCATGGGCGGCATCGTCTCCAAGGCCGGCCGGGGCAACAGCGGGCCGAACTCGGAGTTCAATATATTTACGGATGCGGAAGCGGCGCGCATCGTCTTCCATGGGGGTGCGGATATTACGCTCGTGGGTCTGGACGTTACAAAACAAGCCGTGCTGACGGCCCGTGACATCGAAACATTGAAGGGCAGCAAGTATTATGATTTCATCAAGCAGTCGACAGAAATCTACCGTACCTTCAGCATGGATAAACTCGGGCTGGATGGTTGCGCGTTGCACGATCCATTGGCGGTCGGTTTCGCCTTGAACCGTGAATTTCTCCAGACCGAGCATCACTATGTCGATGTCGATACCGTCAGCCTATTGAACTACGGGCAGACCGTCTGCGACTTCGGGGATTTGTGGGGCGAAGCACCGAATGTCAACGTCAGCCTTGAGGTTGATGGGCAAGCATTCGTCGAGCATTTTTTGGCAGTGATGAAAAATGCGGAAGGCAAAGTATAACGTAAGCGTATATATGAGAAATGGAAGAGGGGATGCATTATGATGTCTATCATCGTCCTGTTGCTCGGGATCATTGTTTATCTGCTGTACACAAATTCAAAATTGAATGGCGAAGTCAGGCGACTTAGGAATGGACAGGAAAAATTCATTACGCCAGACGGTGAAGGCCACCCGGTCAATCATGAACTGCGCCAGATGGTCAGGGAAGGCGAGGAAATCAAAGCCATCAAGAAAGCCCGGCAGACATTTGGCTTATCCTTGGTTGAAGGCAAACAATATGTCGATCGGCTGAAGCAGGATTAACATGACTATACATTTCTGATAATGTCTTATTGGCCGGATGAAAAGCATGTCTGCGACGGCGACCGGGATTATGCATCAGAGCAAACCGACGCTAGAGTCCAAGTGATTTTTTTTCGAATAGGATTAGACATACAAAATATGGGTAATATGATGTATATTACATATGTTGTATGATTTTTTCTTTTTATATATGAGTACGGAAGCAAAGGGGTGCATCCATGAAGATGAACTGGGGGAAGGTACGGTCGAATGCACAGCGGGTGGCAGTCAGGATGGATAAAGTCAGAAAGTATAATGCCGGGCAGATGAAGTGGCTGGCAGGCGGCACTTTCTCGGCCATTAAAAAAACGGCCTCCCGGATCTATAGAGGGGGGCAGTATAAGATAGCGGTGGCGCGGGCACGCGAGGAAGCCCGCTGTGTATATTACCGCCAGTTCCCAAGCGACAGGCTGGTGAAGATGTATCTGCTGAGTGAACATATGCTTCATATGGGGACGATCAAACGTGTGATGGAGGAGCGTGGATACCAATATGACTCGCGGCGTGATCGGTTTGTCCCGCATGAGCCTGTGAAGGTGCGGGAACAGATGGCGCTTGATATGAAAAGACGGGGTGAAATGGAGACATACGAAGCCGTCGAAGCGGAAGTGTTTAAACAGCGTGGGCTTGGCAAACCATAAAAAAAGAAGACCATATCGGTCTTCTTTTTTTATGGCACAATCGGTCCGCCGTTGATGGTAGTAAGCGGTTCATTGACATTGAAGATCTTGCCGTTGACCGAGTCGATGCCGAATGAGCGGAGCCGTTCCGTATGTTTTTTCAGATAGGCTTCTGCCGCTTCTTTCGTGTCGAAGAGGTAGATGCCGCCAGCTTCCTTCTCTTCTGCGTTCTCCGTCCAGATCTTCCAGAGGAACCCGGACTCTTCATTGATGCTTTCGGCAAGCTCTCTGAACCCTTCGGCCATATCTTCGCCGAAAGGGCCGTCCATGTCGAAATCGACCTGCAGTATGACTGCCATTTCTCACGCCTCCCTTTACATTATCTGCTTCTACTATAATGGATATATGGGGGGCTGTCCGCTTACATGCCTATAGTCGTGCGGACGGTTGCGAATTTTTCGCTGAGGGACGGGCGTACCGTCTCCATCATGAAGCTGACTTCATCTTTTATCTCATCGACATCTTTCGGTTCAGAGGGTTCACCGAGTATCAGTGTGGCGATCAGATAGGCGATACCTGAGAGGACGACTGCCACTCCAATAAGTCCGAGACAGCCAAAGAGTAGGGCGGACCTGCTGCCTTCATGATTTTGTCGATTGTTTTCTTCAGCCATACGTTTCCTCCATTCTTATAGGGGCAGTTGCTGCCCGGCGGCTCCATATACATATAGAGTATTTTAACACAATCGACGGCGGCACGTTAACCCGTTCCCCGTTTTGCTCCCCGGTATACTGCCTGGGGAATGGCTGCTCAGTGAAGGGAATATGTAATCAGACATGCATTCTGTCACCGTGCAGTGCTACAATAGGGAGAGAAAAAAATTTTGAGGTGAAAAAATGTCCAATCCAGCAGGATTTTGGGTGCGGCTCGGGGCACGGGTGCTTGATGCGCTGCTTGTCGGCATGGTGGTCGCGACAGTCCTATTCATTTTCCAGGTCGATACCACAAGCGGGAGCACCCAGACGGGCGAGAGCATCGCAGGCTTAGCATATTTCATTCTGCTGCCTGCCTATTTCTACGGGTACACGATCGCCAAGCGCGTGCTGAATATACGGGTCGTCAAAGTGGATGGTTCAAAAGCGGGGCTGTGGCCGATGATCATACGTGAAGTACTCGGGTTCTTCATCTACAGCGTGACGTTCGGTCTCGCAGCCATTGCGTCAGCCATTATGGTCAGTGTGCGGAAAGATAAGCGGTCGCTCCATGACCTGCTTGCCGGCACTTATGTCACTTTCGACGAACCGGAAGCATTCAAACAGATGTCATAGCATACGTTGAAGTCTACCGCTGTTGCGGTGGGCTTTTTACGTGTCCGGATATCTGTCTTTCACATTTGAACGAAACCGCTGTATAATTAGGCCAATGAAACCCTAGGGGAGGAAATGACATCCATGGACATCAAGCATATGCGCTATTTCACGGCCATCGTCAAGCATGGCAGCATGACCGAGGCAGCAAACCAGCTCTACATATCCCAGCCGACGATCAGCAAGGCGATCAATGATGTCGAGGCGGAACTTGGCGTGCGGCTGTTCAACAGGAACCGTAAGCAATTTGAACTGACTGATGCCGGCCAGATGTTCTACGACCAGTCTGAGGAGATACTCAGGATGCATGAAGCGTTGGCATATGACTTAAAAAACATGGTCGGTGTACAGCACGGCCATATCCGCATCGGCCTGCCACCGATTATGGACGTCAGCCCGCTGATGGCGATCATGAAGACGTTTCACGACAAGTATCCGAAGATTACCTATCAGCTGATCGAAAGCGGCAGCGGCACAATCGAACAGCGCCTCAGGCAATATGATATCGACATCGGCATCACCGTACTGCCGACTGAAGGCGCCGATTTCGATTCTTTTACCTTCCTGTCTGAAACATTGTGCCTGGTCGTCCATCCGAACCACCCGCTCGCCGAGTCCCGCACCATCGGCCTCGATGCACTTAGGGATGCGGACTTCATCATGTTCAATGAAGACTTCTATCTGAATGAAATCATAAATTCCGCATGCAAAAATGCAGGTTTCACCCCAAAAGTGATCGCAAAGACATCACAATGGCATTTTATAGAAGAAATGATCCAGTCGGAGCTTGGGGTGTGCATATTGCCTGAGAGCGTAGCACGGCTGCTCGGCGCGCCGTCGGTGGCGGTCGAGATAACGGAGCCCGTCATGCGCTGGCGCCTCGGCATCGTCTGGAACCGGGACCGCTACATGAATTTCATCACCAAAGAGTGGCTGAAGCACTTCCAGGAGACGTTTGCCTGATTGCGAGGGACCGCTTTCATCGTTTTAGGCTATATGCGACATTTAATAAAACTATTGTTCAGAAAGGGTTTTCAGGTTCTACAATGGAATCATCAGTAAGACGAAAGGTGATTTCTTGAATGGTTGAATATAAAAATCCAAAAGACAGTAAAGTCATCAGCATCGATCAGGTGTTTGCGAATGACTTGAACAACTACGACACATTGTTCGGAGGCGTGCTGATGAAGCGCATCGACAACGTCGCCTCACTTGCCGCAAGGCGCCACGCGCGGGTCAGGGAATGCGTGACGGCATCCATCGACTCGATCGACTTCCTGCGCCCGATCACGCAATCCGAATCAGTATGCATAGAAGCATTCGTGTCATCGACCGGCAACCGCAGCATGGAGATCTTCTGCAAAGTAATCACGGAAGACCTGGTGACCGAGGAACGCAATGTCGCGGCAACGGCCTTCCTGACATTCGTGGCGCTCGATGAAGAGACGAAACGGCCAATCGCTGTGCCTGGCATCATACCGGAGACGGATGAGGAGAAGTATCTGTATGAGTCTAACAAGAAGCGGACGGCCATGCGAAAGGACCGCCGCATACACAGCAAGGAACTGACGACGAAGATCAGTGTCGACAAACCATGGGATGAGGTGAACCGATAATGTACGCGAGCACCAAAACAATACGTGAGATCGAAAGGGACCTGGCGCACTTAAGCGAAAACCATCCAATCCTGTACCATAGGCTCGAACACGTCACGAGCTTTGCCCGTCAGCTGCAGGTCAAATACAAGTATTTGGCCGACATGATGACAGGGGAGGCACACGAACCGACACCAAAATTCATCAAGTCCTCTGTGCTTGAGATATTGGCGGACGAAGTGGAGAAGCTCCGGCGCGTCGAAGGGTTTGAACTGTTCCTCGATATATTGAAGCAGAACCGCCATATCGATTCCCCGGAAATATTCCTGATGATACTCGGTGCGAAACCTGAAAAAGTGGTCAACAACGCCATCATAAGCTGAATAATCGAAAGTAGCGGTCCTGACCGAGGGCCGCTATTTTTTTGTAGGCCTATGTCTTTACTATAAATTTACATGAGGATGATATATAATTCCTTTAATATGTTGTATAATCAAAGTGAGATGCTTATCGGACACTTATACGTCATGCGCAATGCACTGAACTGCACCCGTTTCATTACAAATCAAGGGGGGGATCGAAATGATCCAGTATCATGTTGTAAATGCTTTTTTGGAAGAGCAGACCGACTGCAGAAGCATCAACGAATTGAAGGCTCTCGAAAACACGCTCCCTGGGGAGGAAGGCTGCTTCATCGACAGCGCACTCTCCTTCCTCATGACCCGCGCAGAACGCCCTCCTGAATGGGACCTTACTGTCCATTGTTTCGGGAGCTGCGTCATCAACATGTCCAAAATAGGCATCTATGCGTTACTGGATGACGGGATAACCGCCATACATACGCCCCTCTTGAAACAGTTCGGCAGCATCGCCCAGTGGCAGATGGTACGCTACTCATTCGATGATATGCAGACGCTCGATATGGAAAAGCTCGACCGTGATGATCTGGCGGACAAGGAGTCAGGCGTGCTGTTCATGAAAGTGAACAATAACAAGCGCCAGATCCGCAACTATACATTGCGTAACCTGAACCCTGCCCACCTCGAGCAATTCCAGCGCCTGCAGATGATACGTCAAGCCAGCCGCATGCACTAGTTGACATCGGGGTTATGAATGCATTTTAAAATATGCCTAAACATGGTATATTTCTGATACGACATAAGAGAGGTAGGAAACGCAACATGATCCATTACAATCTGGTCAATGAATATTTAAATGATATAGAATTACCGGAGCCCATGACAGAAGTCGTTGGTGCTTCATATGAATTGGAAGGAAAGGAACTGGATTTCATCACCCAGGCGAACAATTTTCTTGAACATGAGCCGATCTTCAGTTCATATCAGAAGAAGGACGTCCATTGTCTGGGTACATGCCTGATCAATTTGACACGTACCGGGCTCTACTTCCTGCTCGAGGATGAAATTATGGTGGTCCACCGTTCCATCCTAAAGGAAGGAGAAGGGGAGGCCGATTGGGAAATCAGCCATTTCCGTTTTACTGAAATCCAAAATCTGGACCACGAAGTGATAAATGGTCTGACCGAACCAAAGTATGAATCCGGGGCATTGTTCCTAAAGGTCCTGAACGAGAAGGGTGCAGTACGCAATCATACGCTGCGCAATATGAATCCTGCCCATTTCCAATGCTTTGAAGATTTCCACGTGGCCATCAAAAACAACAGGACGATATCAAAATGATACCTAAAAACCCAGGCTTTTGAGCCTGGGTTTTTTCTATCTTCTGTAGTCCGTATCGGTTTTTGGAAGGTTTTCAGTAACATCAGCCTCTTCGTAGCGCACAGGTTCCCTGATGTGCGCCACATCTTCGACGGTCTGCTTGCGGATGACGACCTCTTCAGTGACGACGCGCTCCTTGATGACCCGAACGCGTTCTTCGGTAATCGGAATACGCTCGACGCCAGCTTCTTTCGCCACTTCATAGGTCTCGGCCAATGGACTGCCCTCTACTGGAATGCGTTCGACCGTGACCTCCTCGCGGGTGACGGGCACATCAAATTCTTCCACCCGTATGTTCGTGGACTTATTGACCTCGACTTCTCCTGTCTGGACCGTTTCCTTATTAACATCCACACGTTCCTCACGCAACTCAATGGTCTCCTCATCGTGATCTGGAGAAGCGGTGCGCGCTTCTGCCTGGTGGTCTCTGGAAAAACGGGCCTCCCTTTTACGGCCATCATTTCCATTGTCTGTCCAATAGCTGTATTCACTGTCCGATGGATCGATGTAATCGGCCTTGTCCGCATCGTGGAAGAAACCGCCCTTGACGGGATCCGGCTCGTCTATATGGAGGAGCAGCTTGCCGTCCATCAGCGCCTGGCGGTATTCAGCCTGCTGGGCTTCACTCAGGCGGAGGCTGTTCATCGCCTGGGTCTCCGGATCCTCATCCGCAAACCATGAGACGATGCGGTCCCATGTGTCCACCTCCGTACTCCGCTGTTTGACGCCGAGGTGGTCGAACGCCCGCTCACCAGGATCTTCCTTGGTGATGACCGTCATGCGTGACGCATCGACCCCTTTCAGTTTCAGGTGTTCGATGCGCCCGAGCAGATCCTTGTCATTCGAAAAAGATTCTATAATCGCCATCTGTAATTCCCCCGTTCCTGATCGTTTAGGTAGTGATGCCCCAATCAATAGACTAATACCCATGGTACGCGCCGTTAAACGGTGGAAGGCATCGGTACCATTAATGTATAATAGATTGAGCATCGTAGATACATTTATCATAGACTAGAATAGGAATGATAAAGATGAAACCTAAAATTATTTTTTTACTTAACTCTGTAGATCTCAATCGGGGAGGATTGACCCATGCTTCCTTAAGGCAGGCGAGCACTTTTGCGGATGCGGGATACGATACAGATATATTGACTTTCAGGTACGAACCTCGTTTTCCAGAGATAGTCCGTAAATTAAAAGAGAAAAATAAAGTGAGCAAGAACGTGCGTATTCGCAGTTTATTTGATGAACGGGCTGGCTATCAAGATGAAAGAATACAGACAGATAGTATAAAGGTGGATATATCCGACTATAAGAAAGAATATGAAATTTCTAAACGGGGCTCTCGTAACGCGTATCGTCTATATAAAGAGGGCAAGTATGAGAAATACATTTCCTTAAGAGCCGATGACACACTAGATTTTATAGATTACTTCAATAATGAGGGTGAACGTACACACAGGGCACACTATAATTATTATGGTGATATGACCAGAGTAAAGTACTACAGCTCGGAAGAGAACAAGATGAGAAAAGATGTGTTTTTCGACAAGGATGGTGACAGTTTTCTGATTATGTGGTGGAATCCAGCCACGGAGGAGAGGGTACGTGTCACGAACCTTGCGAAAAACCACATGATTTTATCTGAGACTGATGGTGACACTAATCAGCATAAGGCAGAGTGGCTGAAAAAAGTGGTGGGGGAGACGAATACCCCGCCTGTTCTGATTTCAGATACACGTTCCACCGATGAGCTATTGATACTATTGGGTGATACTGAAGCAAAACGTGCCATCCGCCCTCACTCGAACCACCTTAAAGATCCGGATGACCCAAAATCGGAATTGAATATCCGAAACAGATCTGCCATAAAAAATATAGATAAGGTTGATGCCCTTATAGTGTTGACTGAAAAGCAGAAGATGGATATTGCCAAGCGTTTTGGTCATGAGGAAAAGATTTACGTCATTCCAAATTACTATGAAGCACACCAAAGTGAGAAGACAATAAAATCTTTTATCAAGACGACCTTTAGAGAAACTAAAAATCTCCTTCGAGGCAAGCCCCCCTCCTTTAAACGGGACATGAAGAAAGTAGTGATTATTTCACGATTTTCAAGCATCAAAAATATTGATCATGTAATCAAGGCATTCAAAAAGGTTGTAGAAGCTGTACCGGAAGCTCAACTTGAAATTTGGGGCGGAGGCGATAAGAAGAAGGATTATATTAATCTAATCGATGAACTCGAACTCAAAAAGAATGTCTTCATTAAAGGATATACTCAAGATCCAGCGAAAATCTACCGTTCTGGTGCGCTTTCTGCCGTTACTTCTAAAGCGGAGGGATTCTCCTTATCGGTAATGGAAAGCATGGTCAACGAGACGCCTGTCATCAGCTACAATATCCGTTATGGGCCTTCAGACATGATTGATGATGGACAGAACGGTTATCTAATTGAAAAAGGGGATATTGACACATTATCCGAAAGGATGATATCAATGCTCAAAGACCCTGAAAAAACAAGAGAGATGGGTAAGGCAGCACAATACAAGATGGACGACAAATTCAATATTGATAGCTATAGGGAGAAATGGTTTACTTTAATCGATCACTTAATGAAGCAGGACGAAAGTCGAGGTGCTAAAAAATAAAATGATTTCAATCATCACACCAGCAGAAAAAAATGAAAACTTTATAAATGAAACGCTTGAATCCATACACCGGCAGACATATGCAGATTATGAAGTGCTGATTCTCCATTCTGACACAGGCGCCCTCAAAAGAGCGGTGGGAGATAAATATACAGAAGACGAGCGGTTTAAATTCATAGAGACCGATCATGATATCAAAGTAGGGGAAGCACGTAATATAGGCATGGATATGGCTCAGGGAGACTATATCTACTTCCTGGATAGCGACGACTACATTTCAGAAAATACGCTGCAGCTGCTGGCGGAAAATGTAGGCGACTACCCCGTCATCAGAGCAAAGATGAAGCGTACAGATTTCGGTTCAAGTTTTGCCATCATCATGCCTGGAACCAACAAGTTGAAGATGTTCAGTCTTAGAAAATACAATCTGATTCGGAACCATTCAGCTTTGAACTTCCTGATTTCAAAGGCACAGGTCGAGCAATTAGGCCTCCGTTTTGACGGAACGGTCGAGGGCTTCTCAGACCTTACATTCATGATCCCTCTATTGGAATCGGTTGAAGTGGTGCCCTATGTCAGTGAAGCGATCTACTTCAGAAGAAGGCGGAACGATCCGATCAACCATCCTTCCCTAAGACAATTGCCGGTGGAGCAGCGCATGCAAGATCTGTTTACAGTCTACAACACGCTGAAAGAGAAGCCGCTCAGCCTCGAAGCGGAGATGTTTTTGGACAATACCTTGCTTAACTTCTATCGAAAACATCTTGTAGTGAAATTCAAAGATGATTCATTCATCGATGAATATTTCGATGACCTTGCTGCCAGCATAAATAAGATCAACCCAGCATCACTCGAGAATCGGGACAGGATTCTGCTGAACGATATCCGGGCGATACGCACCAATAAAGTCGGCATATTCAAACGGCTGAGTAATTTCCATCATCTGCTGAGGGATATACAAAAAGGAATCAGATCCAAGAAAGGCCGTAAAGAACTGATCTATAAGCGCATATTCAATAGGATGGCTCTGATGGATGACCTTGTGATGTTTGAAAGCTTCCAGGGCAAAGCCTATTCGGACAGTCCGAAATATATTTATGAATATATGCTTAAGAAACGGCCGGGTCATAAACTCGTTTGGGTACTGAACAAAAATCAGAAGATACCCGGCGATCCTAAGACGGTAAAGCGTTTTTCGTTAAAATATTATTATTATATCGCCCGGGCCAAGCATATCGTGAGCAACGTGCGCATGCCGAACAGCTACATCAAACGGAACGGCCAGAAATATCTGCAGACTTGGCATGGCACGCCGTTGAAACGACTCGCAGGCGACATGGAAGCCGTGCATATGCCGGGGACGAATGCTGTACGCTATAAGAGGAACTTCAACAACGAGACGGACAAATGGGATTATCTCATCGCCCCGAACCCCTATTCATCGGAAATCTTCAAAAGGGCCTTCTGGTTCAACAATACAATGCTCGAGACGGGCTATCCGCGGAACGATATATTGACGAATGACAACAATCCGGTCATCATCCGGAGCATCAAGGAGAAACTCGGCCTGCCGAGGGACAAGAAGGTCATACTCTATGCCCCGACATGGCGGGACGATGAATATTATAAGGTGGGGAAATACAGGTTTACCCTCCAGCTCGACCTAGAAAGATTGAGGGCGCAATTCGGCGAGGAGTACATCATCCTGCTCAGGATGCACTATGTCGTCGCCTCCAAGATGGATCTGACTGGGCTGGAAGGATTCGCATATGATGTATCAGGATATGACGATGTCAGTGAACTGTATCTCATTTCCGATATGCTCATCACCGACTATTCCTCCGTATTCTTCGATTATGCGAATTTGAAGCGGCCGATCCTCTTCTTCACCTATGATCTGGAGAAGTACAAGGACCAGCTGCGCGGCTTCTATATCGATATGGAGACCGAACTGCCCGGTCCGCTTCTCCGGGACAACGATGCACTTTTCGAAGCGGTTGAGAACATCGACCAGGTGGTCGCGGACTATGAAGAACGGTACGATGCCTTCTATGATAGGTTCTGCAGCTGGGATGACGGCAGGGCGGCCGAGAAGGTTGTGGATATCGTATTCGACAAGTGACATCAAGATTATCAGCAAGGCATGTCGGCGCGGCATGCCTTTATTTCATCGATTGAAGACTAGAGGATTGCATATCAACCGAATTGGGGTATAGACAAAACGGCTACTGCCGGTGGCAAAATTAAATTCCAGGAATTTGAGTTTAAAATTTCATTTAGGTGGTATCTGATATCTGTATCCAGTTATAATTCAAAGATATTCGGAGGTTTTGATAATGGGTTGGATTATTACATTGATTGTAGGTGGCATCATCGGTTGGCTCGCTGGAGTCATCATCGGTAAAGATGTGCCATTCGGCATCATCGGAAACATCATTGCAGGCCTTGTAGGCGCGGCCATTGCGAACGCAATCGGACTCAGCTTCGGTCCTACAGTCGGTGGCGTCAGCATCATCGGCGGATTGCTTGGTGCGATCATCCTCATTCTAGTCGTATCATTCATCATGAAGGCACTGAGAAAAGCGTAGAAGCATGAACGGAGCCATCCCGCCACGGGATGGCTTTTTTTTACATATTAAATTATATGTATGGTTTGAGGCGCCACAAAGCGCGCCTTTTGGTATGATGATAGCAACGATGATAATGAGGTGGAAAATGTGATTATAGAAGGCATCGCGGTAACTATGCAGGACGTACAGGATTTGAATGATTTCGGGGCGGACCGTATAGAGTTGTGTACAGATATGGAGCAGGATGGTCTGACGCCAAGCACGGACCTGATCCAGGAGGCCGCAGCGCACTCTAATATTCCGGTGAATGTCATGATCCGGCCACACGGCGAGTCTTTCTGTTACTCCAGGGAGGATATGGAGAAGATGCGGTCCTCAATCAGAACAGTCCGGGAGTGCGGCGCAGCTGGCATTGTCCTCGGGTGTCTCACAGACTCAGGCACAATCGATGAAGAAGCATTGGCAATCCTCCTGGATGAAAGCGGTGACTTGGATGTGACATTCCATAAAGCATTCGATGCGGTGGATGATCAGTTGGCGGCACTTGAAATCCTCATGCGGTACCCTAAAATCAAAACCCTCCTGACTTCAGGCGGACAAGGCGCCTCTGTAAATAATACAGCGACACTGAAGGAATTGATAGAGATAGTAGAAAGGCACCCTCTTACAATCATGCCTGGGGGCGGTTTGAACACAGAAAATGTTTCTCGGGTAATGGAGGCGCCCACTCGAGACGCACTCCATTTCGGTACCGGCATCAGAGAAGGGTGGTCCTACGAAGGGCGCATTTCAAAACAAGCAGTTCTGACGATTAAAAATCAGGTTAAGTAGGTAAATTATCTAAACCAACCTGCCGTGTGATTCAAAAACTATTGATGAACATGTGCCATCCGGGGAGGCCCCCTTATGGAATTTCCGTCCTATTGTCCTGATGAACCGATAATGATATCTGCTTTCGAAAAAAGATGATGAAGTAAATATTTGAGATCAGTCATCGTGTGGCTGTCAGCAGATGGTGTGGAAAATAAATATTAGGGTATAATGAACAGTAATGTAATTGTTGGGTGGACACAATACCATGTGAGGTGTTATGACTTGGAAAAACTAATAAGCATCGTAGTTCCAGTATATAATAAGGCGAAGTATCTTCATCAATGTCTAGATTCTTTAATAAATCTTGATATAGACAAGGAGACGCTGGAAGTAATATGTGTGGACGACCTGTCGAGTGATGGGTCACTTGAAATAATGAATGATTATTCCAGGGAGTATGACTTCATAAAGGTAATCCCATTAGAAGAAAATTCTGGGAGCCCTTCCCGTCCGAGGAATATAGGATTTGAAGAAGCTAAAGGGAAATACTTGGCTCTTTTAGATGCAGACGACTGGTTGGATAGTAAAGGATTCCCTAAACTTCTGTTACAAATGGAAGAAAATGGAGCGGATATCGGTTTTGGCCAAAGTTATAAACACACAAACAAAAATATTACTAAACTGGGCGCTTTCACTTCCTATAAAAAAGAAAATCAATTGGTTCCATATGAGATAGACAAAATATTCAGGGCAGTAGGACCACCCGGGAAAATTTTCAAACGTTCTATAGTAATAGATAATAATATAAAATTCGAACACATGGCGTTTGGCGAAGATAAATTATTCTTTACAGAGCTTATATCGAAGTGTGAAAATGCTTCCATGACGAATGAGGCGGTATATCATGTCAATCGTCACGCAGAAAATGTGTCCTTGGTAAGAGGGACAAGCATCCTTGAAAAAGCAGCAATTAATTTAACCTTGCTGAGAAAAATAATGAAACTTGAGATACCTCAATCAGCTAAAAAATCAATACTTTCCCGAATGGTCGAAGTTGATTTTATGCGTCGTTTTTTTCATACCAAAACTTTCCTCGCCAGCTTAGAAAAAGATAAATATTATAAGATCTTTGGGGAAGTTGTTCAAACCTTTTCGGAAAATGGCCTCAATATCGAAGATTATATTGAGATAGACAAGTTTAAAAATATTTATCGTCTATTTAATACCAACAAAGCAAATCTGGAGGAATATCTTGAATATTTGGTTGTAGAAGGGCATAAAAGTTTTTATGTTGAAAATGGTGTAGTGCATCAGAGGTTCCCATCCAAATTTTCTGGACTTAATGATGTTACAGCGGAATGCTTTGCCGTTTATGGAGGCACCCATTATCTTAACGGCGATTTTTACGAAATAATCCACTTCTATAAAGAACCGCAGGTTGATATTAATGGCGTATACATGTCAAAAATATCCGACGAATCAAAGCAGCAAAGTATAAAATATAAAATAGAGGACAACAAAATCTATATACGTACCAATGATTTGAAGTTTAATGAAGATGCAGGAATTAATCTGCGGATTGCATACGATGGTTTCAAGTCGATACTGGTGAACTCCTCGCTTCCAAATGCAAGTGAGACATACCAGCAGAAAAGACAAAATTTTAAAGTTGAATTTAAACAAAGATCCGAAAAATCGTTGCTACCAGCTGACAGTTACATTAGTGTGCTGCCTCAGTATATAGTCGCAGTAAAAGATATAAATACCTATCTTGATGAAGACTTCAAAAATATATCGCCAAAAAGATTTAAAGCGGGCACACGCATCTCCATTGATGATACTGTCAAATCTCAACGTGGCACCCCGAGGCTTAAAACTAAGGAAGGCTACATCATTTCAGCTAATAAGAAACTTGTGAAGGAACTAACTGATGACTTGATTGGCGGGTATGTCTTCGAGGTTCCAAAAGAAGTAAAGATAATTAGAAAATGCAAACTATACGAATCAGTTTCTTTTAAAACCGATCCATTAAGGACGTTGGAACCCGGAGAAATAATGAAGGTCAACGATATTGTATACACAAAGAAACTGACCCCGAGATTAGTAGTGGGAGAAAACATTTATATGACAGCGAACTTAGATTACGTGGAAGCAATATATTAATACTCATCTTATTAAATTACGCTTTATACCCGGTGAGAGAGTAGCTTCATTATTGAACGAGCGGACAGGCCTGAATCGGCCTGCCCGCTCGTTTTCATTTCATGTATTCGTACCATAGACTCTCCAGCTGTTCTTTGCCGCGGGTGAGTTCGGGATGGAACTTCACTTTAGCGTAATGGCGTTCATGGTTGATCTTCCCAAGAAGTGTGCGGCTGTTTGCCTCGTCCCCAAGGATTTGGGAAGCGGCGAGCTCTCCCTGCAGCATGGCGACTTTCGCGTTTTCTATGCCTGTGATGTTACCTGCCACATAAAGGTTTTCTATTTCGGTCCGCATCCTGCTGTCGTGGAGGGGGACGTAGCCGCCGAGTGATTCAATGTAGACATGCTTCATATTCAATAAGGAACATATTTCACTGAGCGGTGCGAGACCATCGGAAATGCACACGAAGTCGCATGGTATCGTCCGGCTTTTTTTCGATAAGGTACGCCCCTTTGAATCGACCTGCTGTACGGTGATGGATTCGACCTGTTCTTGGCCATTGATGCGTGTGACTTTCTCGCGTATGGAAATGGGCAGTCCCATGGCATTGACGCCGCTTTTTGGGAATAGTTTGACCGCAGCCTTATGGGAGGCTGGCAGTTTGGCACCGAACCGGCTGGCCGATGCGATGAACTTTGAAGGCGCGAGACCCCCGAGCGACAACAATGTTTCAAAGGCATCCATCGGGGACTGTTCGTTTAAAGGATTGTCCGGCGGCAGGCAGATCTTGGCCACCTCTATATCCGCATAGCCGAGTTCGAGTGCGATTACCAGAGATAGCGGGTTCATGCCGATGATCACACCTCTGTCGCCCGGGGCGACCCTCTGGAAGTTGGTCAGGACCTGTGCCGCCCCGACCGTCATGACCCCGGGCAGGTCCCAGCCCGGCAGGGGGAACGATTTCTCACGGGCGCCTGTGGCGACGATGACGTTATATGATTCGAATGTGCCTCTGGTCGTATGGATCGTGAAATGGGCATCCTTTTCTATATTGATGACGGAAGTGGATGGCCTGAAGGCCACCGCTTCTTTGACATCGCCAAAGAGGGAGTCGGCGATCTCCTGACCGTTCCACCACACATCCTTCTCTTCTTCGTAGAGCTGGCCGAGCAGCCTGCCGCCGGGATGGTAGTATTCGTCGATGATGAGGACGTTCTGCCCATCCTTCAATATGCCTGCTGCACTCAGGCCGGCCGGGCCGCTGCCGATGATTATCGTATCAAACATCGCGCTTCCCTCCTTCTGTGAGGTACGGAAGCATCCGTTGTGATTCTACGGCCATATTCGTTTCAAGCGGCGTCATGCATGCCCGCTGATTCCGGCGGCCGTCCACCGTCACCCGGCATTCCGAACAGTGGCCGATGTTGCAGTACAGGCCGCGCGGCTTTCCATCCTTTTCATGGCGCCTGAGTATGCGGACATCGTTTGCGAGCAGGGCGGATGTCAGGCTGTCGCGGCTGCTGCCATACAAGGTCCGGCCCTCCCAGCTGAACGGGACCTTGTCATCCTCAACCGGCCCGAGGATGGCGTGATGGGTGATCCGTCTCGTCATTCCGATCCCCCCTCTATCAGTTCTGAAAATGAAACCGTCCGTATCGGGGGCTGCGATTTGAGATTGATGAAGGTCGGTTCCGCACTATGGTCCCCGGTCAATTTTTCGATGAACGGGCCGCATGTCCGGGAGGTGCAGAAGCCCATTCCGGCACGGGATTTCAACTTCAGTTCCCGCGCGTTGGTCGCCCCTTCCTCGATGATGTTCTGTAATTCCGACATGTAGATGTTTTCACACCTGCAGACGATGAAATCTTCAGTCATTTGTGATCCTCCTATCGTTTCTGTGCTTCTATACCATTGATAAGAAATAATTGTGCCAGCCCAAAATGACTTGGCACTTAACCTGAGCGACGTCTACAGATCATACTTCCTGATCTTCGAGTAGAGTGTCGGGCGGCTGACGGACAGGGCGTTTGCGGTCTGTTCGATATTGGAGTCGAACTTGTCGAGCATGTGCCTTAAATATTCCGACTCAGCCTGCTCGATGAACCCCTTCAATGCGGTATCACCGTCTAGAGCAGGGTAGGTGTGCGGACGCGCTTCGTCCACTTCATCCAAATACTTGAGGAAAATGTCTGGATCGAGGTGGGAACCCCCGGAGAAGATGACGAGGCGTTCGACGATATTGATGAGTTCCCTGACATTACCGGGCCAATGGTATTCCTTCAGCAAGTTGACGAGCTGGCGGTCCGCGTAGCGCATCTCAATGCCATATTTCTGCGAAATCTGAAGCAGATAATAGAAGAACAAGGATTCCACATCGTCAGGCCGTTCCCTAAGTGGTGGAATATGTATATTGATGACATTGATGCGGTACAGCAGGTCTGACCTGAAATCGTCGCCTGCAAGCAGATCGGCAATCTTTCTGTTTGTTGCGGACACCAATCTGAAGTCCGCCGCTTCTTCGACTGTGCTGCCGAGTTTGAAGTAATGCTTCTCCTGCAGGACCCGCAAAAATTTGACCTGCATATCAATGGGCATTTCACCGATTTCATCAAGCAGCAGCGTGCCGCCTTTGGCCGCTTCTATCTTGCCTTTATTGCCTTGCCGGTTCGCGCCGGTGAAGGCCCCTTTTGCGTACCCGAACAGTTCGGATTCGAACAGGTGCGAAGGGATCGCCCCACAGTTGATCGGGATGAACGGCTTGTCCTTGAATGTAAGATCATGTACCGCCCGGGCGAACAGCTCCTTACCGACCCCGGTTTCGCCGGTGATCAATATGTTCGCTTTTGTGTTTGCCGCTTGGCGTATTTGATTTTTGACGCCTTCAATCTGTGCACTCTTATAGACGATGCTTTTAAACGGATCTTCGGAATGGATCTTTTTGACGCTGCTCGACAGCGTCTCCACCTGGCTCTGCAACTTCCGGATCTCTTCCTTCTGCCGCACCTCCTCCGTCACATCGACCTCGGATACTACCGCCCCCTGCACCGTTCCATCGATGATGAGCGGCACCGATTTGATGTCGACGAATATTTCCGGGGTGGCCTGATGCCCCTTCTTTTCTATGGTGCGCTTGTTGCGCAGCGATTGGAGGATGACCAGTTTATCCTTGTGGAATACATCGGAGATTTTACGCCCTGTGATGTCTTCTGCCCGCATATTGAATATCTCTTCTGCACGCCGGCTGAAATAGATGATTTCCTCGTTTTTGTTGATGATGGTAAACGAATGATGATGGAAGTTGATCAGTTCATCAATCAAGTGTGTTTCGAACATTGCACCCATCCTTTTATCAGAAATTTTAATAAATTATATGTTTCTTTACAGTTTATATTAAATGACAAAAGAAATACAGCCAT
Organism: Salinicoccus siamensis; assembly: GCF_042429615.1. GTDB lineage: Bacteria > Bacillota > Bacilli > Staphylococcales > Salinicoccaceae > Salinicoccus > Salinicoccus siamensis. The sequence continues at coordinate 279,400 of NZ_JBHMAH010000031.1, read as the reverse complement.
TTAAATGTGGCATGCTTTTTTCTTTATAGACAGTAGAGGGGAGGCAAGACAATGAATCGACCACATTATGATGTCCTGATAATAGGCGGCGGCATCATCGGCGCAAGCATCGCCTACCATACCGCCGAAAAGGGATTCAAGGTGGCACTCCTGGAAAGCCGGGGGCTTGCATCCGGTACATCATCCAAATGTGACGGCAACGTGCTGCTGATCGACAAGGAGCCGGGCTTCGACAGCCGCATGGCGATAAAAAGCCAGGCGCTCATCCATGCGCTTCCCGATGAACTGGATATGCCTTTTGAGTACAGGCAGCCAGGCAGCATATTCCTGTGCGAGAATGAAGCGGAGCTTGAGCAGGCGTACAGTTGGGTGGACCAGCACAATGCAGTGAACGATAAGGCAGTATTTTTCAGGAAGCTCGACCGTGAGGACCTTAAGAATGATTCCAAACATTTTTCGGATCACCTTGTGGGTGGGATCGAATGCACAAATGATGCGACACTCAATCCCTATATGCTGACATATGCCTTCGCCCATCAGGCGGAAAAGAAGGATTGTGATATCCATGAATATACGCCGGTGACGGCTGTCGAGAAGGAGGGGGATGCCTTTACCGTCCGTTCGCATGAGAAGGCATTCACAGCCAAACACGTCATCAATGCAGCCGGCATATACGCCCCGCATGTCGGGCGGATGCTTGGAATCGACATTCCGATCACGCCGAGGAAAGGCCATATACTCGTATCAAGCCGCGCCGAGTTGATGGGCACGCGCAAAATCCAGGAATTCGGCTATCTGATGACCAAATTCGGCAAGGAGCGGACAGCGGATGCGGAGATGAATGCCTACGGCATCGCGCTGGTCCATGAGGCCACAGACAGCCAGAATTTCCTGCTCGGCAGCAGCCGTGAATTCATCGGGTACGACCATACAGTGGATCACAGTATCATCAAGCTGATCGCCAAGCGCGCAATACACTTCTTCCCCGGCATGAAGGACATGTCCATGATCCGCAGCTATTCGGGGCTGCGCCCCTGGACACCGGACCATCTCCCGATCGTATCGGAAACTGATGTAGATGGCTTCTATGTGGCAGCAGGTCATGAAGGGGACGGCATTGGATTATGTGCCGTGACGGGGCACTGGATGGCCGAGATGCTCGCCGGCACCCTAGAGGAAGACTTGTCGCCGCTTGACATCAACCGTTTCAAAGGAGGGATACATACATGAATGGCAGCAAACAATTCATCACCATCGATACGCATACAGGCGGCAACCCGACGCGGACAGTCGTGGCGGGGATGCCTGAATTAAAGGGTGAGACGATCCAGGAAAAGATGCTCGATATGAAGGAAAATCACGATCATATCCGTAAATTCCTGGTCAACCCACCGAGGGGGCATGACGTCATGAGCGGCACGATTCTGCTGCCGCCGCTGGATGATGCAGCAGATTTCAGCGTCATCTTCATCGAGACGGGCGGCTACCTGCCAATGTGCGGCCATGACACGATCGGCACATGCACGGCGTTGGTCGAGCTCGGATATGTAGAACGCCAGGAACCACTCACCACCATCGTCCTCGACACGCCAGCCGGCATGGTGGAGGCGACATGCACCGTCAGTGATGGCAAAGTCGAATCGGTCAGTTTCGTCAGCACCGATTCCTTCCACCTCAAAACCGTGCATGTCGATGCCGGCGGCTACACGGATGTCCGCTGCGATGTGGCGTATGGCGGCAACTTCTACGGCATCATCAAGGCATCTGACATTGGGGTGGCACTTGACGTGGACCGTTCCGAAGAGATTGTGATGAAGGCCATGGCGATCCGGGACATCATCAATGACACGCATGAAGTCAGGCACCCGTCATTCTCCTTCATCAACAAATTGACCCATATGGAACTCTACGAAGAAGGCGACCCGGTCAGGAATGCCGTCGTCGTGCCACCTGGGGGCATCGACCGTTCGCCGTGCGGCACCGGCACCTGCGCCAAGGCAGCGACATTGCATCAGGCAGGGCGCATGCAGGTCGGGGAGTCCTTCATCCATGAAAGCATAACAGGGTCGAAATTTTCAGCGCAGATCTTGTCTGTGGCGGCGCAGGATGGGGTGGATTATCTGAAGGTCAGGATAACGGGTTCAGCCTGGCTGATGGCGAGACACGACTTCTACATGGATCCGGATGATCCGCTCAGCCAAGGCTATCTGCTCATTCCGGAAATATAAGGGGGTAGGATTGATGATTAAAGTGATAGACAGTTACGACGTACATGTCCATGGCCAGCTGATGCGCATTGTGCAGAGCGACCAGCTTGACTACGGCCCGGACGGGTTCGATATGAGGCAGCTGATGGCCCGGGAGCCCCGCGGCAGCAAATATGTCAACGTGATGGGCTACCATCTGTCTGGGGACACGATCCACACCTACATCGACAGTTTCTCAGGCGTCCACAACCAGGCAACCATGCTGAAGACGCTGGTCCGGACATTGATCGACCGCGGCCGACTGCCGGAGCGGGCGTCGTACAGCGTCATCTGCGACGGCCGCACATTCGATTTGAAGCATTCACAACTTGCCTATACCCCTCTTGCCGAGGTGGCTGAAGCGGGCAATTCCTTCCGGTCGGGTGATAAAACGATTACGCTGCTTGAAACGGATATCACATTGGAGATAGACCGCCTCGCTGAAATCAAGGAGACACTCGGCAGTGACGGCCAGCATGACTATACCGTGTACCTCAATCGGGGCCGTCATCTGGTGTTTGATGCAGAGGGTGATATCGTGGCCCATCCGGTCCATGAAGTGATCTCGCTGCTCCACTGCAGCCACGAAACCACCGCCTTCAACGGCGCAGCAGTCGAAGTGGCTGGAGGCATGTATCACCATCCATATTTCTTCATATCGAATTCACAATTCTATATTGATGAAACGGATATATATACGCGCGGCTTCGTCATCAAATAAATTAAAGGGGTTTTTATATGACAAAGGGGACAAGGAAAAGGAAACTTCCAAGCGGCAAAATATTGGCTTTTATACTGGTGATGTTCGTCATCATCATGTTTTCGTTCATCCTCGTACTGGAACTGCCGATACAGCTCGCCCTGCTCACCATCTGGTTCATGATCATGGGCGTCGGCATCTATCTCGGAAACTCCTACCTGCATATGGAGCGCGGCCTGCTCCAGGGCATACATGAAGGGATGGGGGCCATACTGATCCTTATCGCAGTCGGCGCACTGATCGGCTCATGGATCGCCGGGGGTGTCGTGCCGACCTTGATCTACTACGGCTTGAACATCATCAGCCCGAGCATCTTCCTGATGGCGGCGATGATCATCTGTACGATTACGGCCTTATCGACTGGCACATCTTTTGGTGCCGCCGGGACGGCTGGCATCGCGATGATGGGCATCGGCGAGAGCTTCGGATTGCCCCTCTACCTGGTGGCAGGCGCTGTCATCTCAGGATGTTATGTCGGGGATAAGATGTCACCGCTATCCGATACTACGGTCATGACCGCATCCTTATCGAAGGTCGATCTGTTCCGGCATATCAAGTCGATGTTGTACGTATCGGTGCCGGCATTCATCATTTCAGCACTTTTGTACTGGGTGGTCGGGGCGATACTGTCCCGGGGCAGTGGGGACCTGACGGTTGCCAAAGAGACGATGGCAGGGCTCTCACAGACCTTCAACATCTCATGGGTGATGCTCATTCCTGCAGGTGTCGTCATCGCGCTGTTGATACTGAAGATGCCTTCAGTGCCAGTCATCATGTTCGGCGCACTGCTCGGCAGCCTGTGGGCGACATGGTTCCAAGGGTATGAATTCATTGAAGCCATACAGACGCTCTACAGCGGCAGTTCCCTGGAGACAGGCATACCGTTCATCGACAATCTGCTTAACCGGGGCGGCGTCACCTTCATGCTGGAAGTGATCCTGCTGATCATACTGGCACTCGGGGTCGGTGGGCTGCTGCAGTCGATCGGTGCCCTTGAAGTGATCGGCAACATTCTGGCCAACTGGGCGACCAATACGGGCAATGTCACTTTGACGACGATGATGGCGTCATTCTTCGGTGTCTTCTTCGGTGGTGCGGCCTATGTGTCGCTCCTGACGGGTACCAAAATAACGGAGGAGAACTACGACAGGCTTAATCTTGACCGGTCGCTGCTGTCGAGGAATACAGAAGCCGGGGGCACCATAACGACACCGATGGTCCCATGGTCTGACGGTGGGGTGTTCATGGCGACCACGCTCGGCGTCTCGACGCTCGTATACTTGCCGTTCTTCTGGTACGGCTTCCTGGTCATGATCATTACACTCATTTACGGCTATACAGGCAAGTTCATATTGAAAAAGGAAGACAACAAACAATTGGAGGAGATTGAAAATGGTCAAGAACAAACAACTTAAAGGGGTTTTCCCAGTACTTATCACACCGATGCATGAAGATTATTCAGTGAACTATGAAGGGTTGAAGGAGAACGTTTCCTATTATCTGGATCAGAAAGTATCCGGTCTGGTCATTGTCGGCAGCACCGGGGAGTTCGTCTCACTGGACGATGATGAAAAGGCGCAGATTGTGGAACTGGTCAGCGAAATGGTTAAAGGCACCGATACCCAGCTGCTCGTCGGCGTCTCCGATGAACGCACGGATAAGATGTTGAAATACGCAGAACATGCAGAGCAGCATGGTGCAGACGGACTGCTTGTGATCAACTCATACTACGGGGGTCCAACATCAAACGAAATCTACCACCAGTTCAAGGATGTCAACGACCACGTATCCACTCCGGTCATGCTCTACAACAATCCCTTCACTTCAGGCATCGACATCGATCTTGAAACGATCTATAAGATCGATCAGACACTCGACAACGTGACGCACATCAAAGAATCGAGCGGAGATATAAGGAAGCTCAGGGACATCGCAAGAAATACGAATTTCAATATCTTCTGCGGCTCCGATGACCTGGCATTGGAATCATTCCTGCACGGTGCTACAGGATGGGTATCGGTAGCCGGAAACATTGCACCAAACAGCGCGGCGAAAATGCTTGAACATGTCGAGGCCGGGGACTACGAAGCGGCGAAGGAAATAAACAAGGATCTATTGCCGCTATGCGAGTTCCTCGAGAACTCCGGGAAATTCGTCCAGATCGTCAAGAAAGCGATGGACCTAAAAGGGTTGAACGGTGGCCCTTCCAGGAAGCCGAGACTTGGGCTGACTGATGAGGAAACGGCACAGTTGAAGGCATATATGGAAAAGTTGAATTAAAAAAGAGGCGTTCTACGCCTCTTTCAAACCAGACAGTATCTCATTTTTATATTTATTGACGGTGCGCCGGGAAATGTGGATGTCGCGCTGTTCGAGAATTTTGGATATGCGGGCGTCCGGCATTCCTGGGAACCCTTCAATCTGGCGGATCATATTGATCACTTTGCTCCGGGAGACGCCCGACACGGCTTCTTTTGACAGCAGGGCCTTAAGTGGCATCGTGCCGAGCGGGGTGGAGATGTACTTATTGACGAGAAGCCGGCTTACTGTAGCCGGGCTCAGGCTGGTATTATCCGAAATGATGGTCTGATCGAGCGTCTCAAGGTAACTGCTCCTGCCCGACAGATAGTCTTTCTGTACGGTGGCGATGACGCTCAGGACTTCATGCATATACCGGCTTCTGGCATTCATTATGGAGACGAGCTCTTCGTACTCTCTCTGGAACCCATCCATCAGCTTGTCGAATTCGGGGTCATCTGCAGACAATGCCAGCGGCTCGAATGTGATGCTGCCCATCAGATGGTCGGGGATTTCGATTTGGATGTCACCGTCCGCACCGAGGGTGATGAAGGCGTCGGGCTCGATTGACGCGTTGTCACGAGAAGATAACGGCGATAACCCGAGTGATCTGATATGGTCGAGATAGTCAAGGAACGCATCGGTCGAGATAGAGGCGTCGGCCAGGAAGCTGAAATCATCATGGGCGATCGATGACAGATGGCTCGCAAACAATTGGAACAGTGCTTCATCATAGTGGTCGTCATTTATAAGCTGGAAGCGCAGGTAATCCATCGCATCACTGCAGCCGACACCAAGCATGTCGTAGGCCTTCAATCGTTCGAGGTTTGAATGCACCCGCTCAAGCGGGACGCCCTCCATCTCTGCGATATGGCATGGATCCGCTTCCAAAAACCCATTTGAATCCAAAGAGTATATCAGTGTGCGGATGATTTTGAAGTCATCTTGTGGGAGGGTGCATCTGAAATCGAGAAGCATCTCACTGAGGGTGTCCGGGCCACATGCGTCGTGATGGTACGCCAAGACATCGAGCGGCATCTTCTCCTCGTCGATCAGGAGGAGGGGGTTGGCAGCGCATTTATCTTTTATGTAACGGTTCAATTCCTGCTGGTTGAATTTAAACAGTTGGATGCCATGAAAAAGGTAATGGTTCAAAGCCAGCGTCTGATCGTTTGAAATATGAGTGTCGAGAGTCAGCATATTCATGCCTCCTAGTATGATATGTCTGGTTCAATTATACATCCTTTAAAAAGATATGTATAATCAATAATGTGAGTATTAAGAAATTTATAATAGTACAAGGAGTGTCATAGATGATGGAATTGAAAGACAATGTCACACGATTCATTGACAATGCAAGCGGACAATACATCAACGGCGAATACAGGCAGTCGAACAGCGGCAATACATTCGATGTGACCAATCCAGCGACAGAGGAGAAGATAGTGTCGCTGGATGCCGGCACAAAAGATGATGTCGATCAGGCAGTCAAGGCAGCGCGTGATGCATTCGACAATGGCGAGTGGACGCGTATGGAACCGGCCGACAGGGAGCGCCTGATCTATAAATTCGCCGATCTGCTGGAAGAGAACCGTGAAGAACTTGCCCAATTGGAAGCGTTGGATAACGGCAAACCCTACAAGGTTGCCCTTGAAGATGATGTAGACGGCACCATCCAGCACTTCAGGTATTACGCGGGGTGGGCGACGAAAATATCCGGCAAGACGACGAATGTCTCTACAGAACATATCACCTACACCCTCCATGAACCGGTAGGGGTCGCCGGCCAGATCATCCCATGGAACTTCCCGCTTGCCATGGCGGGATGGAAGCTCGGATCAGCTCTTGCGGCAGGCTGCACCGTGGTCATCAAACCCGCTTCCGAGACGCCGCTGTCACTGCTCTATACAGGCAGATTATTCAAAGAGGCCGGCTTCCCGGACGGCGTGGTCAATATCATCACCGGTTCCGGCCGTGAAGTGGGCGGTGCTTTGAACACGCATCCTGGCGTCGATAAACTCGCCTTTACAGGCAGTACGGCAACGGGCCGGACGATAATGGAGAAGGCGGCTGAGAATATCACCGGCGTCACGCTTGAACTCGGTGGGAAATCGCCGAGCATCGTCCTTGCCGATGCGGACCTCGAAGCGTCACTGGACGGCATCTTCGACGGTACGATGTACAATCATGGGCAGAACTGCAGCGCAACGACGCGCGTCTTCGTCCAAAGGCCGATCTATGAAAAGGTCATTGAAGAGATGAAGAAGCGGGCTGAATCATTGAAGCTCGGCGCGGGACTCGACGCCGACACCGATATGGGGCCGCTTGTGTCCAAAAAGCAGCTCGAGACGGTAATGGGCTATATCGAAAAAGGAAAAGAAGAGGGTGCACGCCTGGTCACCGGCGGCAACAGTCCGGAAGGTAAGGGCTACTTCGTGGAACCAACGGTGTTCGCCGATGTGGAGGATGACATGACGATAGCGCGCGAAGAAATATTCGGACCGGTCATGTCCATACTGCCTTTTGATACAGTGGATGAAGTGATAGAACGTGCAAACGACAGCGAATACGGTCTGGCTGCGAGCGTCTGGACGGAGAACATAAAAGCGGGCCATTATATCTCAAGCAAGCTGGAATCTGGAACCGTGTGGATCAACGACTTCGGTCTGGAACTTGAAACGATGCCTTTCGGGGGCTATAAAAACTCAGGTATCGGACGTGAAATGGGCGGAGATTACGGCATTTCAAACTATATAGAAGTCAAAAGCGTCTTCGTCAACATGAAGCAGTAGTAATATAAGCATGAAACCCCACTCAAAATGAGGCTATTTTGAGTGGGGTTTCTTCTGTTCATCTGTACTACGCTTTGGCCTGTCGTCCAAAAACTGCGGCCTGCCTTCGGCATCGCGGTATTGGCCTAAAGTGTGCTCGTACGTTGAGACGGGTGGGTTATGGCGCTCGGCATACAGGTAGGGGATGGTCGGAAACTCCTGCAGTCTGGTCGAGTTCTTCATGCTACCACTCCTTTTAGGACATGGGTGCGCCCTTTGATGTAATTATACACTAGAAACGCGGATGATGCTCTCTTGAAGTCCTCATTATATAGGTATATATGAAAATGAAGAACTATATCTGAGTCCTGGAATCTGATAGAGTAATGGATATACCAACCAGAAAGTGAGATTTCCATGACAGATCTACTCATCATCCTCTCGTTTATGCTGTTTGGCATCGGCGGCATCGCTTTTTCCGCAGCAACAATCACTACGGTACTAAGAAAGCTTGGCGTGACGGAGTATCCAAGCCGTGAATATTGGCGCTTCACCATCATATTCGTCTTAAGCGCGATAGTGGTCTACATCATTTCCGTACTGATCCGCAGCATAGGATAAAAAATATCCCCATCGGTGGCTTTTGTCCACTGATGGGGATATTGCTATTGTGCAGGTTGTTTGCTCGATACTTTGCTTGCGACCCATCTTACGGTCAAGGCCGCCCCGAGCAGCAGTCCGACATAACCTAAGATCGGATAGAAGAAATTGACGAGGCCGACGAAGCCGACCAGGCTCAGGAAATATCCTAAGATCAGTCCGCCGCCGAGCAGCAGACGGTAACGTTTCGTATAAGGCTCGGAAAACCTGGAAAGGAACGGATAGAACATGCCGACTGCGGTATTATAGATGACCAGCAGCATGACGATCGACAGTCCGATTCCAAGTATAGGATGGATTTCGCGTGCCAGGACGAGCGATGGTATCTCAGAAGGATTGGTGATGTCAATCCTTGCGAGCAGTCCACCGTTCATCAGCACGAGCAATAGGATCAGCATGATGCCGCCGAACAACCCGCCTTTACGGGCTGCTTTAATGCCCGATGCCTGGGCGCCCATGATGGACAGCAAACTGAATGCCATCGCAAGGACGATGCCGCTGTAGGTCAGGGCGTCCCACCACCAGGCGGCTGAAGGCGTCTTCGTCACGTCAGTATATTCTTCCACTTGTGTAAATGGGACGCTTGGATTGAAGAAGCTGTAGGCTGCGATGATCATGACGAAAGCGATCAGGAAAGGTGTCACTGCACCAAGCGCCACAAGAATCTTATTGAAGCTCATGTTCAATGTAATGAATACTCCGATGGCCAAGATGAGCGAGCCGAGCCATGACGGCACGCCGAAACTTTCATTGAAGGCCGAACCGGCACCTGCAAGCATGATGACCATGACGCCGTACAGGAAGAAGACGAGTATGTAGTCGATGACCTTGCCAAGTTTTTTCCCAAACAGTTCGTTGATCGGTTCAAGATGCGAATCTGCATCCAGACGATTACCGAGCTTCGATGCCTGGCGCCCGATGAACATCGTGACCAGCCCTGAGAGCAGGACCGCCCAATAACTCATCATGCCGTAGTTGGTGAAGAACTGCAGGATCTCCTGACCTGTAGAAAAGCCTGCTCCGAGCACCACCCCTACATAGGCGAACCCGATTTTCAGCGGTTCTTGTTGATTACTCAAACAAATCTCTCCTTCTTGAAGTTGCAGGTCATTCTGGAAATGCACACCAGAATGACAGAATTTAAAATATTATTCTGAAATATATTTCAACAATACTATACTAAACATAGAGCACACCACAGTGTCAAACGGTCATAGAGTATATTGCTATGAAATTTATTTTAATGATAAATGAAATAATATTTCTAGAAAGTGAGTGGAAGCGCTATCACGATATACTTGTAATCCCAGACCGTACAAGGGATAGGACGTGATTTTTTTATCAATGAAACTATGTGAATGAATATGCTGTGAGACGAGAATAATACAAGTGTAAAAATATATTATTTAATTGGAAATCTTATGGGCATTTCGTTGACTTATCACCGTCACTAAACGTTCAATGAATCACATTAAAAACGCAATCACGACTGAAAATTGTGTGTTATATTAAACATGTATAAAAAATGTATGTTTAAAACAGGAGGGTTATCATGACAACTGTAAATCACGGAATGTGGGTGCGGGATATCGTTAATGAAATTCCAAAAAGCGCTGATATATTCAGGAAAAATAGAATCGACTACTGCTGTGGCGGGAAAATTTCACTATCAGAAGCAGTGGCGGCACGCGGCCTTGATCTAGAAGGCGTGATGGCGGAGATAAACGCAATAGAGACGCGCCAAGAGGCCGGCATACAGCCGAAATATCTTGATGAGAAAGGGATCATCACCTTCATCCAGAACAGATACCACCAGGAGCTGATGGACGAATTCCAGGCGCTCAGTCCGTATGTCACAAAGCTTGCACGGAAGCATGGTCCGAACGAACCCCATCTCGTCCGTCTGCAGGCACTCTATAAGGAGCTGCGCAATGAGATGATGATCCATACAGAAGAGGAAGACCATGTCGTTTTCCCGATGATCATTCAATATATGGAAAATCCATCATCGGAAATAGGCGATAAACTCCAGCCGCACGTCAGTGAATTGGAAGGCGAACATGAAACGGTAGGCAATATACTAAAAGAACTGCGCCAGGTCACTTCAGATTTCACACCACACAGCAATGCGTGTGGCACATATCGTCTCGTCTATACACGACTTGAAAAGATTGAGAAGGATACATTCGATCATGTCCATCTTGAAAATCATGTCTTGTTTGAACGCGTCAGAAAGGCAATGTAGAAAAAACGAGTGATATTATGCATACCCCCAACAATTAGACCCTGACGCTAAATGTTGGGGGGTATTCATTATATTTATTCTCAGTTTCCCTCACCGGTTTATGGAGCGGGCCATGCGCACATAAGTATGGCGGCGGCCGCGGATGGCGATCGAGTAGGCCATAATATTTTCCGGCACCGCGATGCCATAGAAGCCCGCGTCTCCGATGTGATGGATGTCGGCCCCGGCCATCTTGGCGTTTAAGGCAATCTGGCGGATGGTCGCGTCATCGGCACCTTCCTGGCTGGTCCCGATCGTGGACATCACAAGTGCACCTTGTGAATGGATATGGGTGATATATTGCTGGGCGTCTTCCACGGTGATGCCGGGGACCGTGCCGGGTGCCGGCATCAGAATGACATCGGCGCCTGCACGGATGAAGGTGTTGAGGGCTTCATTGGTGATGATCGTACTGCCTGTTTCATTGGCGACACCAGCGCCATGCATTTTGCCGGCGATGATCAGTGTATCTTCGCCGAATATCTCCCGGGCACGCGCTATGGCGAGGGCAATTTCATCATTTGAGACGCCCGTTTTTGGATTGCCGGTAAGGCAGATGAAATCAAAATCGAGCGTCTGGGCAGCCGTTAATGCTTCCTTGGAGGCGATGCGTCCGCGATTGATGGTGTCGAGCGCTTCAATCTCTTCGGCATCGAGGTCGACCGGTTCAAGGTTGAGTCCGATCGGCCGTCCTGTAAGCTGTTTGATTTCCTGCATGACCTCTGTGCGGACAGATGGGACCAGTCCTTCTACTGTTGGATCGAAGACATCCAGCAGGTTGAACAGCAGCATATCCGCTCCGAATGAAGCGGCCAGTTCTGCATTGGTGATGTCCGGGTAGAGTGGGGCACGGTGGCCATCGTCTCTGCGAGCATCACCCGGCCTTCACTTGCCTGGATGGATTGTTTCAGATCCCGGCCGGACATGCCTTTGAAATCAGATGCATTACAGTCCAGTAATCGTTTCATAATGGATCGTCTCCCTTCTTTGCCCTCATTCTATATAAAAATGACGCCGCTGACCAGTTTGAAGCGGATGGCGGAGAGGGTGGACCGAAAATATATTTCGAATCATATTCTCCGGATGTCAAATACATATGATATATTTAAAGTGTAAAAATACATCTTATATACTAGCTTATCTGAAAAGGGGGATGGCCATGGACAGAATCAATCTGATTACACTTAGCGTCAAAGATATTTCAGTTTCAGTCGACTTCTATAGGAAACTCGGATTGGAGTCGATCATAATGGGTGATGAGGACGAGATGGAAATCATCTTTTTCAGGATGAAGGGATCGAAACTGGCGTTGTACCCGCTCGACACACTTGCGACAGAGACCGGAGCGGATGCGATGGACATGACACATGGCTTCAACGGCATCACCTTGGCATTTAATGCGAAGTCTGAAGCGGAGGTCGATCACATACTGGAGCGGGCCAAAAAATCAGGGGGCATCGTCACCAGGGAAGCGAGTCCAACCTCATGGGGCGGCTACAGCGGATACTTCAAAGATCCGGACGGCTACTACTGGGAAGTCGCCTATGGTGCTGACTGGGAGTTTGATGATGACGATATGCTGATCATATAGAAATACGGCCCGCCTCTTTGAGGTGGGCCGTAGTCAATCAGCGGTTGGAAGGGCTGTTTGATGAGAGGGTGAAGGTCATGGCGGTATGTCCTGCCGCTTCCTGTACTTTCAAAAACGCGGATTCCAAGGCATTGAAGATGTCACGGACGTCCCCATCCAGTCGTGTGGCACCATGACCGGCGCTCACCTTTACACCTTCATCCGCTGCTGTATTGATGCGGGATTGGATAATCTCCATGTAGTCCCCAGTACCCAGCGGATAGAGCGCGAATTTGCATCGGGCCTGTTGCGCCACATCTCTACGCGGCGCTGTCGAACCGGCCGGTGTTTTGGAATCGTCCTCCTCTTGAGCCCCGGGGCACCCGGCTGAAAATGTGCCGCTCATCGCCACGTGCCTACCGGTCTGTGCGGCGTTTAAGTAGATCAACTCCACGACAGCAAAAACGTCGGATATCGGGCCGTGCACCCAGGATGACACGTCATCCGTCTCCATCATGACTTCAGCAGTTTCGGTCTTCTCCAAAGCCGATAGGATGACATCCACGAAGTCATCGCTCATCACACTCAAATTGAATTGACAGCCTACAGGCTGTCTTGAACCGTATGCGTTTCCCATAATGCCATACCTCCTGAATATTGATATAAAAAGACTGCAGTCCGATGGGAATGCAGCATGAAGGTATATCAGCTGCACTTCCCCACGCTGGTGTTATCCAGATCGGGTCGTAGGGGTCCGGTGATCCGTCTCAGCTTCATATAGCGCCCCCAGTGCATCGGTATGCAGTTTCACCCTCATCATACATGTGATCGGCCATCGACTACAACTGACAGCTTCAGATGATTAAAAATAAATGGCGCTTAAAAGTTTGAAAATTGAAACAAATGGGTATCTGTATCGTGAACGGATACGGTCATTAAAAGAGATGCGCTTTGGGACTTAAGGACAAAGTAGCACAAACGTTCCTGGGAAAAGGAGTCAAAGTCGCAATTGCAGATGATGATGGAAACGCAAGTAGGAAAGCAGAAGGAAATTTGGCAGGCCATGGTGACGTCGCATTTCAATGGATCGACGTATCAGTGGAAGAGGATTTTAAAAAAGGCGTTGCTCCCGCCGTGGAAAAGTTTGGACATCTGAATATTATGTTCAACCATGCCGGAATCGGTCTCCGGGGCGAGACGCACAAGCTTTTCTACGAGGACGCTCAGAGAGTAATCAAAGCCAATCGAGACAGCGTATTCTACAAACTTTCATACACTCCTCCCAGGAGTGCAATAAACTTAATGACGAAATCCGTTGGATTACAGTATGCCAAGAATAACCCACGCGCTAGTGCAGTACTCCAGGCTATGTCGATGCCAGTATGGTGAATAAGGACGCATTAGGAGAGTTTTATGATGCTCTCGTCGACAAGCACCCGATCGGCAGGTTCGGCAAGCCTGAAGAGATTGCACACGCAGTGGTATTCCTGGCGGAGAAAGGGTTTACGACTGGCACGACCCTCCTTGTAGATGGCGGCTATACCGCCCAGTAGTTTTGCAGGGGCAAGGCATCAGACATATGGTCTGGTGCCTTTTTTGGTTGGTTATTTTGTAAAGATTATGACTATAGAAGTCAACTGTCAGCACAAAAGGCATGTTCCCATCGTTATTAATGTTGTATGAACTCTGATAAAATGGATAGACAGAATACCACGTAAAAGGGGCGAATATTATGACTGAGAGCGGATGGCAATTGAAGCACACTTATACAGAACTCCCGGAAGTCTTTTATAGAGAAACACAACCGGAGCGCGCGGCGTTTCCAGAGATGGTCCTATTCAACTGGAAATTGGCTGGTGAATTGGGTCTCGATGCGGCAAACCTTCAGATGGAAGCACCTGATGTCTTCTCCGGAAATGCACTGCCAAAAGGCAGTAGACCGATTGCCCAGGCTTACGCAGGGCATCAGTTCGGCAGTTTTACGATGCTCGGGGACGGCCGTGCAGTACTGCTCGGTGAGCAATTGGCGCCGTCAGGCAAACGGATGGACATCCAGCTGAAAGGCTCCGGGCGTACACCATTCTCCCGTATGGGGGACGGGCGCGCGCCACTTCGGCCGATGCTTCGGGAATATATGATCAGTGAAGCGATGCATGGGCTTGGCATACCGTCGACCCGTGCCATGGCACTCATTACGACAGGAGAAGCCGTGAGCCGGGGCAAGATGCTCCCGGGTGCGGTATTGACCCGTGTGGCATCGAGCCACATCCGTGTCGGCACATTTGAGTATGCAGCCCGCGCCGAGGGGGACGGTAATGTGCGGCTGCTTGCGGATTACGCAATCCGCCGCCATTACCCAGAACTTGCAGCGAAGCCGGACAAGTACCGAGAATTTCTGGATGCCGTCATAGAACGTCAAGCTGACTTGATCAGCAAATGGCAGCATGTGGGCTTCATCCACGGCGTGATGAACACCGACAACATGACGATCAGCGGGGAGACCATCGATTACGGCCCGTGTGCCTTCATGGATGTCTACCACCCGGAAACATGCTTCAGTTCGATAGATGCACAAAAGCGCTACAGCTACCAGAACCAGCCGGGAATCGGGCAGTGGAACATCGCACGGTTTGCAGAGACGCTGCTGCCACTGCTCCATGAGGATAAGGAAGAGGCGGTGAAGATCGCCCAGCAATCGCTCAGCCATTTCGGCCAGCTGTATAATGAAAAATGGCAGAAGGGCATGCGCGATAAACTCGGCCTCGATGGCAGCGGAAGCCAGGATGACGCGCTTGGCATGGAACTGCTCGATCTCATGAGCCATCACCAGGCTGATTTTACGAAAACGTTCCGCACGCTGTCACTTGATGGGTGGAATGATGATGCGCTTATGGCCAGTGAACGCTTCAAAGATTGGCGCAGGAGATGGCAGGAGAGGCTTGAGGCACAAGGCTTGGTGGTCGAATCGGCATATGAACAGATGCGGCAAGTCAACCCGGCAGTCATCCCGCGCAATCATCTTGTGGAGGAGGCGTTGAACCTTGCGGTCGAGCAGGGGGACTACAGCAAAGCCACAAAACTGATAGAGGTGTTTGCGACGCCGTTCGATGACGGGCATGACAAGGAATATAAAGAGCCACCGGAAGATGATGAAAAAATCACGATGACATTCTGCGGTACGTGAATTCAAAAGGCATCCCTTCTGTGAGGATGCCTTTTTTCTTCTACTTATCATTTTTTCTTCTGGCGTTGAAGAAGTCGCCGCTTTTCTTTTGGTCCAAGGGGCCTGAACGCTTCTCCAAGTGTGGTATATGCTTGGAACAGTGGATATAGGCTTCGTCGACCCGGATGACTACAAAGCGTTCGGCACGCCCGTCCGCTTCTTCCATGATGTTGGAGAGTGTTTTCGCATCACAGTAACCGTGGATCTGATCACTCTCGATTATGTCGGCTCGGCCATTGACGTGCAGACCGATATGATGGGTGAAGAAGTCGATGAACAGTAAGCTGATATGGGGATTCTCATAAATGTTCCCAAGACTTGCCATAACACCATTCCCGCGGTACTCCGGGTACATTAAAGTCGTCTCATCGAGTACACGGACGAATCCTCTGTCGCCGGCGCGGAATGAATTGTCGCAGTTGCCGCCTGCATCGGCAGTGGCGATGAACATCATCTCCTGGGCGGCTATGAAATGCTGCATTTCTTCATTCACATGGTCGAGCATCTGGTTGTCATAAAAAGCGAGGGCACGCCTGGTGGTGCCGTACATATCCTGAAGGATGTGTTCGCCGTGAGACATCTGTATCTTCCTTTCATGCATATAAATAGCGGGCGCGGTTCCAGACCTGAGCCCACTATATGTTATAGCACATTTTCGATATCTTTTTTCATTTTAAGGGGTGAGGTCGTGGGTGCAACCCGTGAGACGACATTGCCTTCCCGGTCTACCAGGAATTTTGTGAAATTCCATTTGATCTTATCGCCCATCATACCTTTTGACTCTTCTTTAAGATGTTTGAAGAGGGGATGGGCCGCATCGCCATTGACATCGATGATTTCATGGATGTCGAATGTGACACCATGGTTGATGCGGCAAGCCTCTTCCGCATCTTCATCAGAGCCTGGCTCCTGGTTGTTGAACTGGTTGGAAGGGAATCCGAGGACGACCAGGCCCTGATCCTTATATTCGTTGTGCAGAGTCTCCAATTCGTCGTACTGGCCACGAAGTCCACATTTACTTGCGGTATTTGCGATAAGCATTGGCTTTCCTTTGTAGTCCTCAAGTGAATAACTTTCGCCATTCGCCTTCTTTACTTCTATATCATATATATTCATATGGATGCTCCTTTTCCGGAAGATATCTATCATTATATGTAATACGAATTATGAGCGCATCCTTTTGGCTCATAACCGTATTTACGTTATCCCATTTGCTGATCTGTGTTGATCTGTGCGAAAAAAGCGGCACGATTCTTGTCGGCATAGCCGCACTCCATGCATACATAGCGATGAGCTTCTCCGTCTTCGTAGCATTTGACGATATCTGCATGCATGCATTGGGACGGATCCTGCAAATCACCGCTTGCCTTTTTCTCTTCAAGCAGAGATCTGATCTGTTTGCCTGAGAATTTATCCATATCCGGTTATCCTCCATTCATATGAATATACTGTTCCTGAATGACCATCATATTGTGACTGTAGCCATTCGGCTGATACTTGTACATAACCGCATTTGGGGTGTTTTATTCATGATAAATTGAATTATTACAATTAAACCGTTTTCGGTGTACAATAATTAGACACATTTGTTTTTAGACGGAGCTTATTCCGTTTAACATTTTATGGCTGTGAAATATGCTATCATATTGCTAATACCATATGGGGGGTGACCTGATGACTGCTGAAATGATCTTTGTTGCTGTAATGCTCATCATCATGCTGCTTGCACTGGTGTTCGAGTTGGCACGGGCGGACCTCATAGTGTTCTTCTTCCTCGTCGTCTTCCTGCTTACCGGCGTCATTTCGACCGACCAGGCTTTGGACGGCTTTTCGAATGAAGGTCTCCTGACTGTACTGCTGCTCTTCATAGTGGCAGGTGCGATCCAAAAGCATGGCATCATCGAAGGGTATGTCGACCGCCTGCTTGCCGGCAATAAGACGCCGAAGCGCTCGATGCTGAAGCTGCTGGCTCCGGTGTCCATCATTTCCGGGTTTTTGAATAACACACCGATTGTCGTGACATTGACGCCGGTATTGAAGGAATGGTGCCAGAAGAATGGCATCGCCCCATCCAAATTCCTGATACCCTTATCCTACGTCACGATACTCGGCGGCACGATTACACTCATCGGCACCTCGACCAACCTGGTGATCCATGGCCTCCTGATCGAAGCGGGCTATGGCGGCTTCTCCTTCTTTCAGATGACGATTGTCGGGCTGCCGATTGCTGCAGCAGGATTCTTCTATATCGTGACCATCGGCTACCGGCTGCTGCCGGATACGCTCGGCGCCGGGGAACAGATCCGTGAAGAAGTGAAGGAATTTTTGGCGGAAGCCGAGATAGGGAAGACTTTCGAATGTGTAGACCGCTCCATCATGGATGCGACGGAAGCTGTCCTGAAGGGTGTCTACATCATTGAAATCATCCGCGGGGACGACCGCATATTTCCAGTGGATGCCAAGACGGTCATCAGGGAAGGCGATCATCTCGTGTTTTCCGGTACTTTGAATACGATCGCCGCCATCCAAAAGCAGAAAGGCGTCACTCTGAAGACGGGGTCGGATAAGACGCTCGACAGCCTGAAAGATGAGCAATTCCACCTAGTCGAGGGTGTCATATCCCATGAGTCATCACTGCTCGGCAAAACGATAAAATCAGCGCGCTTCCGTTCCAGATACAACGCGGGCGTCATCGCGGTCCACCGCAATAATGAGCGCATCAAAAGCCGGGTCGGCGACATCATCCTCAAACCGGGTGATACCATCCTGATCCTAGCGGACAAGACATTTTTACAGCGTCATGCGCATGCAAGGGACTTCTACGTCATGACCACCCTTACACCACCGGAAGTGCTCAAGCAGAGCAAGGCCAAAGGATTCGGCGGGCTCGTGCTGCTGCTTGGCATGATCGCTGCAGTGACACTCGGCTTCCTGTCGATGTTCGAAGCGATGCTGATTACGGTCGTATTGCTGATGATCTTCAAGCTGATCAATCCGGATGAGATGTTATCCTACATCCAGTTCAACGTCATACTGCTGATTGCGAGCGCGTTTGGAGTCGGTGCTGCAATGACGGAGTCAGGGTTGGCACAGATGATTGCAGGAAACATGCTGGAGACTGCGCGCCCGTTCGGGGTGCTCGGCATCATCGTCATCCTCTATCTCATGACAAACATATTCACTGAACTGATCACCAACACCGGGGCTGCCGTATTGATGTTCCCGATCGCGATGGAGATGGCTGAACAGATGGCCCTTGAGCCCATCGGACTCATGGTGACCATCGCAATTGCGGCTTCGGCGAGCTTCATCACACCGATCGGTTACCAGACCAATCTGATCGTCTACGGCCCCGGAGGCTATAAATTCACAGACTACATCAAGGTCGGCGCGCCACTGTCGGCGATGACGATGGTGATTTCGACGCTTATAATCTACACGGTATGGTTTTAGATTACTGAAAGAGAGGATACAGAGTAATGCAACTAGGAATATTGGAACAGATGGCAAAACCAGTCGGCGTCAGTGCAGAAGAGATGGCGCGTCACACGCTCAATATGGTGCAGCGTGCTGAAGCACTGGGGTATACCAGATACTGGTTTGCAGAACATCACGGCACACGTGGCATGGTATCAAGCGCGCCCGAAATCATGATGGCGGCGGCCGCTTCACAGACTTCACATATAAAAGTGGGGAGCGGCGGCATCCTGCTGCCCCAATACAGTCCATTCAAGGTCGCCTCCCAACTTGCCCAGCTCGAGGCGCTCTATCCAGGGCGGATCGAGGGTGGGATGGGGCGCTCGCCAGGTGGGGCTGAGTTCATCCGCACACGGCTCGCGGACGATAAACCCAACCAACTCGCGGATTATCCCGATAAGTTGGACGCGCTCATCCATTATCTGGACGGCAGCGCCAGGGTCAAAGCGGCACCGCGGACCATAAGCCGGCCGTCGCTCTATTCCCTAGGCCTCGGCACAAACAGCGGGGTGCTTGCGGGTGTTCTCGGCATCGGCTACGTGTTCGGCCATTTCCTGAAGCCGGCAGGAGGTACTGCAGCAATCCGGGCCTATCGGGATGCGTTCCAGCCGGGTTTCATGGAACAGGATGATGTGAAGGCATGCGTGTTCGTCATCTGCGGGGAGGATGATGCCCATGCAGAACATCTGGCCAAGACGCAGGACATATGGCTTTTGAATACGGAAAAGGGTTTGGACAGCCAAGTGCCGACTCCAACACAGGCGGCTGAGAAATATAGTGCGCTCAATAAGAAGGAACAACACAAGATCGAACAGAACAGGCAACGCATGATCATCGGCGGCCCGCACACGGTGAAGCATAAGCTTGATCAGCTGCGGACAGACTACGAGTGTGAAGATTGGCTTATTTTATGCAATATACATGACTTGGACGAAAAACGGCGTTCATACGAGCGTGTAGCGGCCCTCTATCTATAGCTTATATTCATAAATCATGAAATTTATGATGAACCGCTTCCAATTTCAATTGGATTCATGATATATTACAGAAGCTGATTTTAGAAAGAGGTGTTGAAAAAATGGAATTTTCAGTATGGAATCTTGTGACCGATGTCGGTCTCATCGCCATGCTGCTATTGGTGGGCATGTTCCTCCGCGCACGCATCGGTTTGCTGCAGCGGTCCTTCATGCCGGCAAGCATCATAGCAGGTATTTTGGGATTGATACTCGGTCCCAATATGCTCGGATGGCTACCGTTTTCCGATTTCATCGGAGATTATCCGGGTGTACTGATTACAATCGTCTTTGCTTCAATCCCGTTGACGACGGGCCGCTTCAATATAAAAAAGACCATCAATAAAGTGGGCGGGCTATGGTCATATTCCCAGATTGCGATGCTCCTCATGTGGGGCCTCGGGCTGGTATTCGCACTTGTGCTCCTTGGTCCGGTGTTCGATCTACATAATGGATTCGGCCTGATACTCGCTGCCGGCTTCGTCGGTGGGCACGGTACTGCCGCAGCCATCGGCGGGGCATTCGAACAGCAGGGATGGGAAGAGGCAACATCACTTGCGATGACTTCTGCAACACTTGGGGCGATACTCGCAATCAGCGTTGGTCTATTGCTTATAAAGAGGAGTGCCGACGCCGGCTATGCCAACTACATTTCGAAATTCGATGACCTGCCCGAAGAGTTGAGGACAGGCCTCGTTCCTGAAGATAAGCGCGAGTGGATGGGCAAGGATACGGTGTCGGCCATTTCGATCGATCCGCTCCTGTTCCATATCGCACTCGTAATGTTCGTGAGCATGATCGGCTACTACTTGAGCAAGTTTGGCGAGTCGCTATATGCTGGCCTGTCGATTCCTGCCTTTTCAATCGCCTTTCTGATCGGTCTGATATTGAGCCTGCTGATGCAGTCGGCTGATATGGACAAGTACATCGATAAGAGCGTCGTGTCCAAGATAAGCGGCAGTGCAACTGATGTCCTGGTGGCGTTCGGTATTGCTTCCATCAACTTGACTGTGGTGGCCCAAAACATCGTGCCGTTCAGTATATTGATGGCGTTTGGCATATTGTTCACGTACGTCTTCTACCGCTTCGTCTCCCAGTACTATTTCCAGGAAAACTGGTTCGAGAAGGGCATATTCACATTCGGCTGGATAACGGGCGCGGTTGCGATGGGCATCGCATTGCTGCGCATCGTTGACCCACGCCTCGAAAGCAATACGCTCGAGGACTATGGGCTCGCCTATATTCCAATTGCGCCGGTTGAGATCGCTTTGATCACTTTTGCGCCATTGTTCATTGCGAGCGGCCAGCATTGGCTGTTTGCCCTGATTACAATCGGAGCGAGTGCCGCCATCCTGATCTTCTCCTATACGAGAGGCTGGCTGCACGTGAAACGCCAAGGCTAAGACAGAGAATATCCCCGCTTCCTTGAAGCGGGGATATTTTTTTATGCCATTAAAAATTGGAGCATATGGGTTAAAAGGCATAAAACGATGGTATAGATAGGGTGAAACACCATTAAAATGGAGGGATAGGATGGAAGCGGCACATATATTTGCCTGGACATTACAGTTTGAGACTGAAATTCCCGAGGATGCTGAAGACATACTCGTTGACGGGGAACGTGCGATAACTGCTTTTAAGACGTTGCGTGACTCGGCCATATTCACGGACCGAAGGATCATCATGAGGGATGCGCAAGGATTGACGGGGAAGAAAGTTGAAATGTATTCCCTCCCGTACAATGCAATCCATATGTGGTCGACGGAGAATGCCGGTGGCATGTTCGATGCGAACGCCGAGGTGGAACTTTGGACGAAAGTCGGCAACATCAAAATCAATCTGGGCCGCAAAGTCGACATCAGACGGTTCGATCGCCTGATTGCCCAAGCTGTTCTATAAAATGATACGCACCCTAGTAGGGTGCGTATTTGTCATTTATACATGTATTCTGTTTGCTTGAGCAACTTCGCGTGTTCAAGATATCTCTTTGGCGCCAAGAAGGTGACGGTCACCACCCCGGGATTACGCCCGATATCAATGCTGCCCGTGATGGTGGCACGATTCATGATCTCGGGGACATCCGTCCGGAACAGCTTCGCTGCGCGTTCCATGCCGTTCAATGTAGCGGCATTGAGATCGGCGCCTGTGCCGATGAAGGATACGGGATAGCTCTCTTCAAGTTCCGGCACGTGCCAGGCTTCGGCCATCCGGTGCACTTCTTCCTTCTCTTTATCGGTAAATGGTTTGGCCAATGCCGGTAGATCTTCTGTAAGGGGCAGTAGGATCGGGCCTTCAATGGCGAGGTTCTTGATGACGTCGACTTGAAGGTCGACGATACCGGCTACATCGGTCGTATGGCCTGCGATTTCCCCATTGCCCTGCATGGCGTGCATATCCCCGAGATAGATACCGCCCCCTGCTACTTTGACTGGACAGATGACAATAGTGCCTTCGCGGACCCGGTTGACGTCCATATGGCCGTCGGTCCGGTCGACAAGCTGCGCTTCAGTCAATCCATAGTCGTGCGGGGCATCGATCAGGAACTGTCCAAAATCCCCCGCATTATGGGAGTCAGGCATCGGGCGGGCTGGGGTGGTTCCGAGCTGGCCAAGGAAAGGGATCACCCGTGCCATGACGCCTGGTATATCATGCGGGGCGAATGTTACGACCGGATGCTGGATGGAATCTTCAGGTGTGGCCATGTAATGCCTGCCTGCGTGGGCCACCTTTTCAGCACCCGACTTATCGAGTGTCAAACCGACAGAGCGCTTTTCATCGAATACCATCGTGTAGGCGTTGGTGAAGGTGAATGGGGTGACATCTTCACCGCATTCTGCACACCGGACGGCGCCCTGGCCGATGCCTTCTGTGACGGATTTGGGGTTTTTGGCACCACAGTTCGGACATACGCCTGCAATGAACGGATCGCCGTTGAACCGGCCTTCCATGGGCTTATCGTTGCCTGAAGCGGTCGCTGTGGCCGTGACCCGTATCGAATTGATGCGGATGGCGACCGCATCCCCGACCTCGGCCCCTTCCACGAACACCGGCTTCGTCACCTCATGGCCACCCTTCAGTTCAGGGGTGATCATCGGGCCCCAGCACCCTGGTGCCGTATTGGCGATGATATGGCCGCCGTTTTTGACTTTGTAGTACATATCTTCCGTCGGATCCAGGATGCCATCTGTAAATTTGTCTACATAGACCGTCTGCCTAGCTGATTGCTTCGTCATCTTAGACACATCCTTTCATATTGTCCCCTCCATGATACCATCAAAATGGCATGTACACGAACGATTAGTGTGTCAATTCAGAAAACTTCAGCTGATTATACTCTGCCACTAAAAGGCATTCCTTCCAGGTATGCTTTATGGAATAATGTGAGTATCAACGATGTGAAAAGAGGGGAACCGATGAAAGACATTCTATTTGCACAGCTCGAATCACTGTATCCCGAGATGGTCGAAATACGTCGTCATCTCCATATGTATCCAGAATTATCATATCAGGAAAAGGATACACCGGAATATATCATTGCACACCTTGAAACACTCGGCATAGAATATAGGCGTGATGTAGGGCTGAATGGCGTCGTCGGCTATCTGAAGGGGGCATATCCGGGACCGACCGTGGCGCTACGGGCTGATTTCGATGCCCTGCCAATCCATGATGAAAAAGATGTCCCGTACCGCTCGAAGTATGATGGCATCAGTCATGCGTGCGGTCATGATGCCCATACGGCCACACTTATGGCCGTTGAAAAAGTCATGGCGGGTCACCGGAGCCAGATGCATGGGAACATTGTCTTCATCCATCAGTTTGGAGAAGAATTGCTGCCGGGCGGGGCGTCGTCGATGATCGACGACGGTTGCCTGGAAGGAGTCGATTACATATACGGTGCCCATGTATGGACGGACGATCCGATCGGCACGCTCGGCTTCAGGTCAGGGGGGACGATGGCTGGCGATGATAACTTCACCATCACCGTCCAGGGCAAGGGGGGGCACGGTGCATTGCCCCATCTGGCGATTGATCCATTGGCTACAGCGAGCCAGCTCGTCATGAACCTGCAGCAGATCACCCGTCGCCGGACCGGGCCGAATGACCCGGGCGTCATTTCAATAGGAAGTTTCCATAGCGGTGACGCCCCGAATGTCATCCCGGATACTGCACAGATTACAGGTACGCTACGTGCCTTTGATATCCAATCCAAATATGAACTTGCCGAAGAAGTGAAACATGTTGCAGACCTTACCGCCAGGATGAGCGGTGCCTCTGTCAATGTCGACTTTACCTACGGCTGCATCCCGCTGATCAATCCGACTGAGGAGACGGAAATGCTCAAGTCGCTCTCCGTCAGGCATATGGAAGATGTGACGATTATTGAAAAGGGGCGCATGATGACTGCAGAAGACTTCGCCTATTACCTCCAGCATGTCCCTGGGACGTTCTTCTTTGCAGGTGCACAAAATCCGGCAGTGGATGCAGTCTATCCGCATCATCATCCGAAATTCGACATTGATGAGCGTGCGATGCTCGAAGTCGGCAAGGTCTTCATCTTGGCGCTTTTACATCACCTCGGCCCTGAATCGGCACTGTAATTGGACCGGAATCTCTGATTCCGGTTTTTTTAGTTACAAAAGTCACATCGCTATAGCGAGTATTCAGAGAATGTGTTATTTTCAATCAATACGGTTGAAACCGTTTTCCATTAAAGGGGGAAGTAACATGTCAAAATTAAGGCGTACGTACCGCAATATGTGGCGGGAATCGAAGCGGACAAAGTCCTTGCTGAAGTTCTTCAGTGTCGATGAGGCGAAGAAGCACGCGGATGGGGGTGGCTCCTCGCATGGCTCGGAAGGGCCGGAGAAATCCTACGGGCGCATGCAGCTCACAGGACTCATATTGGGGCCTCTGCTGTTTATCCTGACACTTCTGCTGCTCGATACGGAGGGGCTTGAAGAGGGCGGCGTCTTTGTCGTCGCTTCAACATTATGGATCGCCACATGGTGGATTACGGAAGCGATTCCGATTCCCGCAACATCACTCATGCCACTGTTTCTGTTTCCGATGGGTGGGGTCATGGATAGTGGGGCCGTCACGAGTGCCTACGGCAACGACATCATCTTTCTGTTCCTCGGCGGTTTCCTGATTGCACTCGCGATGGAACGCTGGAATCTACATACCCGCATCGCATTGACGATCATCAATGCGATCGGCACGCGCACATCGATGATACTGCTTGGCTTCATGATAGCAACCGCGGCCCTGTCGATGTTCGTCAGCAACACTGCTGCCGTCATGATCATGATACCGATCGGGATGGCCATCATAAACGAAGCCCAGTCGCTCTCTTCATCTGCACTAGAAGATGATCTGATGCGCTTTGAAAAATCACTCGTTTTGGGCATAGGATATGCCGGTACGATCGGCGGTTTGGGTACACTGATCGGTACTCCACCGCTTATCATAATGGCAGGACAGCTGAAGGAGATCTTCGGCTATGATATGAGTTTCGCACAATGGATGATGTTCGGTGTACCGATTGTCATCATCTTCCTGGCGCTCGCCTGGGCGTTCATGAACTTTTTCGCCTTCCGGCACAATATGACTGAGCTGCCGGGTGGGCGCAAGATCATTACGGATGAATTGAACAAGCTCGGCAAGATCTCCCGGGAAGAAATGCTTGTACTCATCGTCTTCCTGTTTGCTGCATTCATGTGGATCACGCGCGGATTCATCTGGAGCAAGATCGAATTCACAAGCATGCTGACCGACGGTGCCATCGCTATGCTCGCATCGGTCATACTGTTTCTGCTGCCGACTGCCAAAAAGTCGAAGCGCATACTGGACTGGTCGGTTTCACGCGAACTGCCGTGGGGCGTTCTGCTGCTGTTCGGTGGTGGTCTGGCGCTCGCTGCGGCGATTGTCGAGACAGGTGTCGACCAGTGGCTCGGTGAGATGCTGGAGGGTGTCGAAGGCATCCATATCATCCTAGTACTGGTCGTTGTTTCCGTAACGATACTGTTCCTCACGGAAATCACCTCCAATACGGCGACGGCGACGATGATACTGCCTGTACTGGCTGGATTGTCGATTGCACTTGAAGTCCATCCACTGACGCTCATGGTGCCGGCTGCAATGGCGGCGAACTGCGCATTCATGCTGCCTGTCGGGACACCACCGAATGCGATTGTCTTCGGGACGAATAAGATCAGCATCCAGGAGATGGCGAAGACCGGGTTCGCCCTGAACATCATCGGGGTCATCCTGATAGTGGCATTCGTCTATGTGGTGATGCCGCTCATCTTCGGCATCAATCTGCTCGACTATAAAGGGTGACATCTGGAAATCGCAGTAGAACATCAGAAGAGGCCCGGA
>NZ_JBHMAH010000031.1:186712-252689 GCF_042429615.1 Salinicoccus siamensis | reverse complement strand
TGGTCCGGGCCTCTTTCATGTCTTTTAGTTGCCGATGTCTTCAAAGTCGTCCAGCGGCACGACATAGATGTTGCCGTCCTGGCTGCCGATGAATAGCGTATCGTTTGCAATGACCGGTCCGGCGGGCGCAAGCACACCTTCAAGCGCCATTCTTCTGACGGGTATACCGCGTGTGACATCCAGCCCGACGATCTCGCCTTCAACATTTGAGAAATAGACGATGCCATCTTTGGCGACCGGCGGTGCTTTCGCAGCCGCATCCTCGTGCGCCCAGAGCTGTTCGCCGCTATTTAGATCGTAGGCGTAATAGGTTTTGGTAATGGGGCTGGCGACGAAGACTGTGCCCTCATGGATGATCGGGGCGCCTGATTTATTGTTTTTGACGAACTGGCCAGCCCCCCAGTTATCTTGCCAGGCTATTTCACCGGTTGAAGTGTCCAATGCATAAATTTCATGCTCCAGTTCCCCGTCCTTATTGGAGACCAATCCCGTGGTGATGACCAGACCGTTGCTGACTGCAGGTGGCACATCATCAAGCCCCATGACGACATCCGGAAATTCAGTCTGCCACGCCATTTCATCTTTCTTCAGATCATATGCCGAGAAGGTGTAGGGGAGGGGTCCACTGCCCCCGACATAGAGCATATCCCCATGGATGTTCGGGGAGGACATGCTGACGGTGGATCCGATGTCTTCCTTATGGATGAGCGCCCCTTCATCGAGTGTCAGCTTATACAAGGTGCGGTCACCGGTCGTGATGTAGAGGTGATTTTTGTATATGGCAGGGGTGGGCATGACCTCGCCCTTTGTCCCATGGCGCCATACCAGTTTGCCGGTATCTGCATCAAGCGCCATGACACCGCTCTCCCCGGTGCCGCGGATCGCCCTGTGCCGAAATAGATCCTGGAGTCCGAAGTTTTTAAAGAAGCTGTAGGCCCGGTTTTTTTGGAAAAACCTGTTGCCGTATCCCACATACACCAAACCTTCGTGGTAGATGGCCTCAGAGTGTATCCAGTTTGGTGCCGTGTTGCGCCACATCCGCTCGCCACTGTCGAGATCAAATGCCATGACATCCCCTGAGTTATGGTTGCCGATGAATACTTTGCCATCTGCCACCACCGGCGTCGCCCGTACTTCGTCCTCTGTCTCCAATATCATATATTCAAGTGGTTCATGGCCGGAATCGATGACGGCATTATTGTCCGGTGAGAGCCGGTACTGCGTCCATTCCTCCGCCCCGAAGGGGGCCGCAGCAGAAGCGTTTTTTGTATCAGTGTGAGAAATCACAAACAACGTGCCGGCAGCAATTAAACATTTCAGGAATTTTTTCATCTTCATCATCCCCTTCAATTTGTGTGCCAATTGTAAATTTTACGTTTAGCATGTCTTCTGTTAGGATATAAAACATAAAAGGGAAAAGGGAGCTAACATACATATGGAAATTGAAAATAAAATAACAGATATGGAAAGAACGGAACTTGACAGTACGATGTCAAAACGTTTTGTCTGGGCGGTGGCCTATGGGTCAAGCATCGGTTGGGGTGCATTCATCCTGCCTGGGGATTGGCTGTTGTCATCCGGCACGCTCGGTTCAACACTCGGCATCACCATCGGGGGCATCCTGATGCTCATCATCGCTGTGGCATACGGGGGACTGACGACACGCTTTCCGGTGTCCGGCGGTGAATTCGCCTTCAGCTACGTCGGTTTCGGCAAATATGTAAGCTTCATCGCATCATGGTTCCTGGCACTCGGCTACATATCGGTCGTCGCCTTGAATGCCAGTGCCTTCAGCCTACTGTTTAAATTTATTTTACCCGATTTCCTGGAAATAGGCTATCTCTACACGATCGCCGGCTGGGACGTCTATATCATGGAGGTCTTACTGTCATCACTCGTGTTGATCCTGTTTGCATTCATCTCGATCAAAAGCAGTGGATTATCCGGCAATCTTCAATTTATCTTTGCGCTATTCATGGCGATCGTCGTCACAATCTTATTCGTCTGGTCGTTCTTTTCGGGCGAATTCCAGCTGGCGAACGCAGAGCCGCTGTTCAGCAGTGACAATGGCATCTGGACTTCGATTATCCTGATTGTCGCCGTCGCCCCTTGGATGTATGTCGGATTCGACAACATCCCTCAAGCTGCTGAGGAGTTCAATTTCAGCCCGGATAAGACATTCAGGCTGATCGTCTTCGGTATCGTAGCTTCAATCGTCACGTACGTTCTGATGATTCTGGTGACCTCATGGGTCTATCCTGATGAGCAGACGATGGGCGGTGCACTTTGGGTGACCGGCTCTGTCGTCCAGAGTGCAATGGGCAGCATCGGCATGACATTGCTCGCACTCGCCATCTCATTCGGTGTGTTCACTGGCCTTAACGGCTTCTATATGTCATCATCCCGCCTGCTGTTCGCGTTGGGCCGTGCAAAATTCATCCCTGCTGCCTTCATGAAGGTCGGCAGGAACAAGACGCCGTATGTGGCCATCCTTTTTGTAATGGCTGTCTGTCTGGTGGCCCCTTGGCTTGGGCGTACCGCTTTGAGCTGGATTGTGGATATGTCATCTACAGGGGTGTCAATCGCCTTTCTCATCACCAGCCTGGTCGCGGTCAAGTTCTTTAGGGTGAAGGAGAACTATAATCTCCTCTACGTCATATTCGGCGCACTTGGTGCCGTCATATCGCTGGTCTTCCTCGTGCTACTATTATATCCAGGTTCCCCGGCATCGCTCTCTGCCCCTTCCTATTGGGCTCTGGCAGCCTGGACGGTGCTTGGACTGCTGTTCTTCCTGTTCCAGTATAAGAGGCTGAACGCGTTGACTAAAGAAGAGCTTGACTATCTGATTTTAAATGAAGAAGAATGATACAAAGAGCCCTCTGATGTGATCAGAGGGCTCTTTGGCTCTTTGAGGCGATGAAAAAGCTTTTTGGAATATTACAGTTGTGTTACAATGGGAGGGGTGTGAAGATAAGTGACTCTTAAGCAGAGGAGACGACCCAAGTGAAACAGATATTAACCATTTTCGCCATACTGCTGTTAAGTGCATGTACACCGAGGGCGGAGCAGAATATTGGATTTGAAGAATTCAAAGCTGAACGGCCGATACCCGGCACACTCAATCATGAAAACTTACAGTTGGCCCAATCTTCCATCAACGATGTGGAGGCAGCAGAACTGAATGCAGAAGCCGTGGTTCATCTAGCGGATGGAAAGGGCATCGATGATTTCTATACGCAGGAAGAGCGGAATAATTTGAGTGCAATGATTGATCATCTGGAACAGATCCATCAGGATGTGGCGGGGATCTGGGACGATGATTTCAGCCCACTTAAGAGAAAATATCAATGGGCGGCTCTTACTTCCAGTGAATTGGCACCTGCACTCGAGTCGTTGCATGAATCCTATAATACGCTCGAGATGGAGTTGGAAGGGATGCAGATTCCTGAATATCTGAAGCCGGTCCATGCTGAGTATTTTGAACGACTGAAGTCGGATTTGGGATTGGCGATCTCAAACCGTACCTTGGCACTGATCGAGTTCAAGCTTATGAATCAGGAAGCAGAATACGATATGAACGAAACAATGTTCGACGTTCATATGCGCAATAGCAGAAAATATATGTCCAACGCTTTAGACACGATCAATCATCTGGAAAACCTGGAAT
Source organism: Salinicoccus siamensis (assembly GCF_042429615.1). Lineage (GTDB taxonomy): Bacteria > Bacillota > Bacilli > Staphylococcales > Salinicoccaceae > Salinicoccus > Salinicoccus siamensis. The sequence continues at coordinate 249,022 of NZ_JBHMAH010000031.1, read as the reverse complement.
CTGCTTTCCATGACGAAGACCGGTATATCGTGACGGAGAAATAGAAAAAGGGGGGGTCCGATAGCGGAACCCCCCTTTTTTAGTCATATGTGACGATTAATTGCCATCATTACCCTTGTCATTTGCATTATCGCCTGCACGTGTCGTTTTGTCTTTTTCTTCCTCACCTTCATCACCGTCGATGCCGTATTTGTCGACGATGCTGTCCCCTTTCTCACTAATCGTATCCCATTTATCTCCGGCACCTACTTTATCAGCATGTTCATCTCCGAATTCTTTAGCCTGATCCCATTTTTCGGAGACATTCTCACGTGTATCCTTATCTTTTGCTTTGTCGACCAAGTCTTTTGCCTTGTCGAATAATCCTTTTTTCTCTTCTGCCATGAATGATCCACTCCTTCTATAAGAATCTAAGCTGTTTTTCAAGCTACATTAAACACTACCTATATATACAGGTTGTTAAACATAAAAATGAAAACAGGAAAATCACTGCAATAAGCAGCGACTTCTATAATTACTTGTTATCGTTATCGAAAGCGTCTGTTGCCTTATCTTTTACGTCTTTCGCTGCATCTTTCACTTTGCCTTCTGTTTCTTGGCGTTTACCTTCTTCTTTAGTCTTCTCATCATTCATAAAATCTCCGGCAGCCTTTTTGGCTTTACCCATCAATTGATCTTTTTTACTTTCTTCAGCCATATTAACACCCCTTGGAAATTTTTCGTTACACAACTACAATGCCCGAATCCATAAAGAAATAAACATTTCCTTGTTATATCCGCTGAAATTGTCTTTGCTATCATGTAGTATATGGTTTTGGAAGGTATAAAAGACAGGGGTGGAGAAATGTTTGCGATAAATGGAAGATTCAATCAGACCTTTAGGGAATTTGATACGTATAAGAGGCTGGGGATTGTCAGTTTGACGACTTCCCGGCATAAAGAAAGTGTAAAAGAGCTGAAGCGAGGCGATGAATTCGCATTATATAGCACCAGGCAAGGTTTCCTTGGCATTGGGCGGGTAGTGGAGCCCGCCATCCCCTTTGAAGCATTTAAAATGCATTCAGGTGGAAAACTCATCGAGTACGATGAATATCCCTTCAAGGAAATCCAGCGCATCAATCCGCATTTTGGAAAAGAAGAATATGTATTGCGCGTCGAATGGGTGACGGTCGTCGAGTCGGATGACGATGGTCTGATGATTGGCGAGTATGAAACGGCTGACCCGGTTACACAGCTGGACGCCGACATGGTCCAACGTGTGCGTAATGCATTTAATCTTAAGTGACAAAAAAACCCTCCAAGACGGAGGGTTTATCATGAAGCTCTTTTGGAGAGCAGTCTGTCTCCTGCTTCCGTCAATTCTATATGGCTGTAGTAGAAGTCATAGTCGAATGGCGTCAGTATAAGCAAGCCCTTTTGGGCCATAAGCCGCATATGGAAGTCGACCGTCCTTATATCATATTCGGCCATGCTTGTATTCGGATAGTCAAACAGATCATTTTTGACATTATATAATATTTTATATTCCAGCTCGGTATCATAAGAAATATTCATGTCATCACTCCTGACATAATATTATAGGAACGTATGTTCCTGATGTCAATCAAATCACTTTTACATATATAAAAGCCATATTTTATGTTTAAGGCGTGATGACATGTGGAATACTATATAATGTAACGAAAGATATTTAAGGAGTGATCCAGTTTTGACTAAAAAAGTCGCTATACTGATGACGGATATGGTAGAAGATATCGAATATACGAATCCAGTAGAAGCCATCAAAGCGGATGGCCATACAGTGGAGGTCATCGCACCGGAAGCTGGCGAACTGGAAGGTAAACAAGGCGGTAAATTCAAAGCCGATAAAGGCATAAATGACGTACAACCAAGTGACTATGATGCGGTGTTCATTCCAGGCGGCTTCTCGCCGGACCTGTTGCGTTCAGACGAAGAGGGGCGTTTCGGCAAATTTGCCAAGCACTTCCTTGAAGAGGATAAGCCGACCTTCGCAATCTGTCACGGTCCGCAAGTGCTGATCGATACAGACATGCTGAAAGACCGCAACATCACATCCTTCATTTCTGTGCGGAAGGACTTGGAGAACGCAGGTGCGAAAGTGCACGACAAATCAGTCGTAGTATGTGGCAACCTCGTATCCAGCCGTCAACCGGATGATCTCGAGGACTTCAACCGTGAAGTAAAGGCACAGTTGGATAAATAAAATATCCCAAATGAAAAAGGTGGATCCACTAAGGATCCACCTTTTTTATGTTGCGTGATGCTTTTGAAACCTGGACCGCTATCAAGCAGCGCACCAAAGATGACTATTCCACCGTAATCCTCCGTGCTTTTGCATGCGGGTCGCCGAAATGGTCGAATGTGGCATAGGCGATTGTATATTCGCCTGGAGTTTCCGTATCGACTTCGCCCGAAATATGGAGGCGGTAAGTGATATCGCTGCCATCGACGTCTATCACCTGGACATCTTCTTTCGGATCGAATTCGCTCCCTTGTTCAATCGTCTGATCTTCCAGTCCGAGGAAGGTGATTGCAGAATTCGCTTCTGATTCTTCAGCCTCATCCTCGCCTGCAAGTTGCGCCTCTGTCGGCGGGACCAGTGGGACACGGTCCCCTGATCCATTCACCACGTCCACCACCCTCGTATAAGTGGACCAGTAGTTGCGGCTATTCTCCACACGATAGGTGACCGTGTAGCTGCCTGGGCGGCTCGTGTCGACATTATTTTTGGTTACCTCTATATTGCCGGTGAGGTTGCCGTCGTATCGATCGACCGCATAGACACCTGCCTTCGGGTTGAATCGGCTGCCGACCTGGACGTTGAAGTTGCCTTTGACCCCTTTAATGGCCGGTCGGTTGCTAGTGTGGGCGGCAATTTCTTCTTCCATCGTTGGGCCCTTATAATCGGCGTATCTTGAGTCGGCTCCGTTGCTTTCTTCGTTGGAGTCCGCCTGCTGCATCTGGAGTTCCTCGTCGAGGAGTTCTCCGGTGATGGGGGCGACGGGTAGGAGTCCCGCCAAAAATTTTATGATTGTACTTGAATCCATCGTGGTCACCTCAATATCGGTTTAGGGATGATATCCCGCAGAGTATGTTTATCAAGTTCTGCAAGATATGCCTTCAAGGCATCGTTTAAGACAAAGCGCAGTCCACAGACAGGTGTCAGGATGCATTCATTGTTCTCTGAAAAACATTCTGCCATGTGGAAGTTATCTTCTGTCCGCCGGACGACTTCGCCGACATTTATCTCTTCTGGTCCATAGTTTAGCATAATCCCGCCACCGCGGCCACGTACAGTCCTGATGTATTCAAGTTTTGCCAGATGATGAATCACTTTCGTCAAATGGTTTCTCGAGATATTATAGAATCCCGCTATATCGTCAATCTGCACCTTTTTACCTTCGTTCATGCCAAGATACATGAGCGCCCTCAAGGAATAGTCCGTATATAATGTCAGTTTCACTGCAATCAACTCCTTTTGATGATTATACACCGGATGGCAGAATCAATAAACAGAAGGAGTTCGAAGCAAAGACTTCTGTGAACGATTTGTGAAAATTCGTACATATACTTGAAAAATCAGTTGCGGGCTTTATTATAAAGATGTATAAGAAATATATCTTTAAAAATTAAAGGGGTTCTGTAAATGATTACCGAAACTAAAAAAGATATCATCAAAGCGACGATTCCAGTATTGGAAGAGCACGGTACTACAATCACATCCGTATTCTATGGAAGAATGTTCGAGGCACATCCTGAACTTTTGAATATCTTCAACCAGACGAACCAGAAAATAGGGGATCAGCCTAAGGCACTCGCCATGACGGTCCTTGCTGCAGCCAAGCATATTGATGATCTGGATGCGATCGTGCCGCATGTAGTCGGTATCGCACACAAGCACCGCGCACTCGAAATCCTGCCGGAACACTATCCGATCGTAGGGAAATATCTGCTCGAAGGCATCAAGGAAGTGCTCGGCGACCAGGCGACTCCTGAAATCATCGATGCGTGGGGCGAGTATTACAACCAGATCGCCCAAGTATTCATCGATGTCGAAAAAGACATGTATAAGGAGGCCGCATGGAATGGCTTCAAGCCTTTCATGGTCAAGAAGAAAGAAGTCATGACACCTGAAATCGTCAGGTTCACAGTAGATGCTGAAGACGTCGACAAGACATTTACAGCGGGCCAGTACATCACAGTCAAAGTACACCCTTCCGGCTATCCGTATGATGCACTCCGCCACTACTCGATCTGCTCCAATTCAACTGAGGATGGCATCACTTTTGCCGTCAAGCGTGAAATGGCAGGCGGAGAGAAAGGTGTTGTTTCCAACTACCTGCATGATGGCATTGAAGAAGGGGACGTCCTCCATCTTTCTGCCCCTGCCGGAGACTTCAAAGTTGAGGAAGACCATGATAAGCTGTTCTTCATCGCAGGCGGCGTCGGTGCAACCCCAGTGATGGCGATGGCTGAAGATGCGATTGAAAAAGGCAAAGATGTAAAATTCGTCTACAGCGCCATCAACAAGGATTTCCAGCCATTCAAAGACCAGTTTGCTTCGCTTGAAGAGAATGGTGCCGACATCACGGTGAAATACAGCGAGCCGGACGGCTATCTGAACCGCTCCGACTTCGGAGAACTCGACGGCCGTGAAGTCTACATCTGCGGTTCCATGCGCTTCATGGATACGATGATCGAAGAACTGGCTGCTTTGGATATCGACGATTCCCGCATCCACTTCGAACCATTCGGTCCGAAAATGAGTCTCCAGACCGTCTAGAATTTCAATCTGGATCCTCCAACACATTCCATATAGACCTGTACACCCATCCGCCCCCAATCGGATGGGTGTATTTTTGTATGTGTGTTTGTTTATATTATGTTTATATCGTTGTGATAAAATATTTACGGAAGGAGTGGGGAGACGTGCAGAAAGTGATGGTAGTGGAAGACGATCCGCATATCAGGCAACTTGTGTCCATATATCTTAAACAGGATGGCTATGAGGCCATATTGGCAGAATCGGCGGACGACGCACTCGGCCAACTCGAGGATGATGAAGTGGATCTCGCTGTCGTGGATGTCATGATGCCGGGTATGGATGGCTTCAAGCTTACTGAAATACTGAGTGGTGATCTGGATATTCCGGTCATTCTGCTCACGGCCAAGGGCCAGTTGGAAGATAAAGGGCGCGGGTTTACAGCAGGAGCTGAGGACTATATCGTCAAACCATTTGAACCGGAAGAGCTTATCTACAGGGTGCGTGCCGTGCTCAAGCGCACGCAGCCGGACAGCCGTTCAGTGTTGACCTATAACGGTGTTGTGCTTGATCGCATCCACTATGAAATCAGAATCCACGATAAGACGTTCATGCTGCCGGTCAAGGAACTTGAGCTGTTTGCCTGCCTGATGGAGACACCGGAGCGGGTGGTGACCCGTGATTATCTCGCAGAAGCGGTGTGGGGCGACATTGAATCGGGCGCCTACACGATCAATACACATATCAACCGGCTCAGGCATAAGTTTGAGAAGCACGAGGTGCCCTTGGAAATCGTCACCATACGCGGCATCGGCTATAAGCTGGAGGAAGCGTCATGAAACAGTCCCTGAACAGGAAATTCATAATCGGGCTGGTCATCGTCATCGCTTTAAGTGCATTGACTGCATTGCTTGTAGCAAACATCCTCTATATGCTCCATTCGAAACCGAAGATGGACCAGGCACTTGTCGATACCGCTGAAACTTTCGTCGCAGGTCTGGAGAAGGCCGATATGACTGGGGCGGCAATCGACGAGCATCTGGAACTTTTTACAGCCCTCGGTTACCAGGGGGCCCTAATAAAGCGGGAAGATGTAGAGGCGAAAGACTCTGAGGTGGTCGATTTTGACACTGCTGCCGTCACTTCAGCAGGTGATCCATTCGACCGGACGGAACTCTCCTTGGCAATCGTCCGGGATGTCATGGATGGTGGGGTGTACCAAGGTGAAGCGGCGACGCTCGCCAATTGGTTCATGATGGGCCACTTCATGAACGATGTAAGGAATACGGTTGGCGTCCCGCTCGAGATTGAAGGTGATCAGTATGCCCTTTTCATCAAGCAGGACAGCGCCTTGATGTTCAGCGAATTCCATATCATAGGATTGGTTTTCTTCCTGACGGTCTTTATAGTCGGACTCATATCGATCATCATCATGTCCCGGCGTATGACAACGGTGCTCGGGAGGTTGTCTACGGCGGCGGATGAGATCAGAAGAGAGAATTTCGACTACGCCATCGAGCCGGAACACTATGCACCGGATGAAATCGGACAACTGGCCGTCAGTCTCGACGCCATGCAGGGACAGCTGAGTGAGAATCGTTACATGCGCCAGAAGTTCATCAGTGATGTCACCCATGATCTGCAGTCACCGCTGCTCAATATCCAAGGCTATTCCAAGCTGATGATGGACCAGGACTTGCCCGAAGGACTCCGTCAACCGGCAGAAGTGGTCCATCAGGAGGCGAGGCGCCTGTCTGCGCTGGCCAAACAATTGACGGTGCTCAATCACTTTGATGATCAGACATATCAGGTGAAGCATGAAGCCATCAGGCTTGACCGTCAGGTCCAGGAAGTCATCCGGGCATTTTCGTGGCGTCTCGATCAGGAACAGATAGACTTGTCCTATACTCTTGATGAGGTAACGGTCAAATCCGATCCGCATCTGCTCTACAACGTCTGGGATAATCTTGTATCGAATGCCATCAAGTATTCAGAACCCGGTGGTGAAATATTCATCAGGCTCATTGATGCAGGAGACCGGGTGAAAGTGATCTTCAGCGATACCGGTACCGGTATCAGGGCAGAGGATATGGACCAGCTGTTCGAACGCTTCTACCGCGTGGACCAGTCGCGTTCGACGAATGGTTCAGGCCTTGGACTGGCGATCGTCAAGGAGACCCTTGACATGCTTGGCGGCAAGGTGGAAGTCGAGAGTGAGTTTGGTTCAGGCACGACATTCACGATTACATTAAGGAAATAACAGGAGGATTCATAATGGAAAGAAAATGGGGCATTAATTTCATCAGGGTGGCAGCGGCATTCGGGCTGCTCGGCGTATTCATCGGTTCACAGATGGCAGGGGAGATGGATTACGCCATCCGGCCGATTCACACACACGTGCTTCTGGTGGGGTGGCTCTCCATGTTTGCATGGGGCATCTTCTACAGCATCTACACGGTACGGCATAAAGTGCTTGTGCACATCCACGGTGTAACGGGAATTTTAGGGGCGGTGCTGCTGACTGTCGGCATGTATTTCTATATGCTTGATCCATTCAATATGAATGATACGTTTACAACAGTTCTGTTCATCGTCGGCGGCAGTGTGCTGCTGCTTGCATTCCTGATGTTCCTGGCCATCACCTTCTTCGTCGAACCACGTACGGAAAAATAAAATAATTGCTCCCCTTTTTAAGGCAGAGGGGAGTTTTTTATGTTTTAATGCATATTAAGAACATATCTGATCCATGACATGGAAATGAGGTGGCCCACTTGGCCTATATACTACTTATCATCGGGTTCGTCCTTCTGATCAGGGGCGCGGATTACTTTGTGCAGGGCGCTTCTAATATTGCGGTCAAACTCAATGTTTCCCCCCTTCTTGTCGGTTTGACGATCGTCGCGCTTGGGACGAGTTCCCCGGAGGCGACTGTAGCCATCCTCGCGGCATTGGATGGCAGTGCAGGCGTCGTCCTCGGTAACGTCATCGGCAGCAACATCGTAAATATGACTGTTGTGGTCGGCTTGACGGCAGTAATCGCCCCGCTTACGGTACAGAGTGAAACAGTGCGCAAAGAGATTCCTTTCGCTTTGCTCGGGGCGGTCGTGATGTTGGTGCTTATGATGGACACATTCCTCCAAGATAGCCCGAGCAATGCGATTACGCGTGGGGACGGCATCATCATCCTGCTGTTTTTCCTGATATTTCTCTACTATGTATTTGAAATGGCCCGCAAAAACCGGTCCGGTACAGTGGCTGAAGCTCCAACCGACTACGGTGAGCCCTGGTGGAAGAATATCCTATCCACTTTAGGCGGGTTGGCCGCCATCATCATCGGGGGCGAGATGGTCGTGTCGAGCGCGACTGAAATCGCCTTGGCACTCGGCATGAGCGAGGCGCTGGTCGGTCTGACGATTGTGGCGGTCGGCACGTCTCTGCCGGAGATCATGACTTCTGTAACCGCTGCATTGAAGGGTAAGGGGGATATGGCAATCGGCAACGTGGTCGGCAGCAATATCTTCAATATATTCTTCGTCACCGGTACTGCCGCAACCGTCAGCCCGATAGCTGTGGAATCCAAGCTGTTCCTGGATGGCTTCGTCATGGTTGGTTTGACTGTGCTGCTTCTGATATTTTCGCGGACGCACTTCTCCATCGGCAGAAGGGAAGGGGCATTTATGCTTGTGGCATATGCGGCCTATCTGATCTATATCATCATCCGGAATTGAATAATGGACAGTGACGGACTAAACCCCGGCTGGATCTGATTGTCATCAGGTTCAGCCGGGGTTTTTTAAATCATTTGGATTGGTTCTGCCTTTTGGCGGCGATCAGTGTGTTGTTGAGCACCATGGTGATGGTGAGCGGGCCGACGCCGCCCGGCACAGGGGTGATGCAGCTTGCCTTGCCACTGGCCGAATCGAAGTCGACGTCCCCGACGAGTTTGCCATCTACGACGCTGTTGCCGACATCTATGACGACGGCGCCTTCCTTCAGATGCTCGCCCGTAATGAGGCCTGGCTGTCCGACGGCGCTGACTATGACATCGTAATCCTTCAGCTTAGCGGTCATATTACGGGTGCGGGAGTGCATGAGTGTGACCGTGGCATTCTGGTCGGTCAGCAGTTTTGCGACCGGCTGTCCGACGATGTGGGAGCGTCCGATGACGGCGACATCCTTGCCTTCTAGTGGACCGGTATGCTTCAGGAGCTCCATTATGCCGAGCGGTGTACATGGCACGAATGTCTCTTGTCCGGTGTAGAGGCGTCCGATGTTGACCGGATGGAAACCATCAACATCTTTATCCGGTGCAATCGCCTCCAACACCTTTTCTTCGCTGACCTGGCTAGGAAGCGGCACCTGGACAAGGATGCCGTTGACTGTATCATCGTCATTCAGCCGCGTGATGATGTCGAGCACTTCCTGCTCAGTCACCGCTCCGTCGAGCTGCACGATTTCTGAAGTCATGCCGATCTTCTCGGCTGCCTTGTTCTTTGACCGTACATAGCTGAGAGATGCGCCATCGTCGCCTGCAATGACGACGGTCAAGTTTGGCGTCGTACCTGCTTCCTTCAACTTTTCGACTTCGGCGGCAAGGTCAGCGCGGTAGTCCTTCGCTATCTCCCTGCCGTTCAATAGTTCTGCTGTCATGTGAAAGCCCTCCTGGATTCTGTCTATTTCTCCTTCATTATCCAACAACTGAGCATAAATTTCCAGATTGAAGACCATAAAATTCTGAAATCAGAAGAGATTGAACGAGTGAATTGACGTATAATAAATTATAAAAATAAAAATTATTTACTTCATACACAAACTATAACTATTAAAATTAATTTATTGTTCGTTTTTTGAGTTGATTATATAAGCCTCTATTGTTAAACTGAATCTGAGAAATAAACATCCGCATAAAAGAGAGGGTTACGTTCATGACAGTAGGAGTGATTATGGGAAGTGCTTCAGACTGGTCGACGATGAAACATGCGTGCGACATGCTGGATCAGCTATCCGTCCCTTATGAAAAGAAAGTGGTCAGCGCCCACAGGACGCCTGAAATGATGATGGACTATGCCAAAGGTGCTAAGGGCCGGGGCATCAAAGTGATCATCGCAGGTGCGGGAGGTGCTGCCCATCTGCCCGGCATGGTGGCGTCGATGACCCACATACCGGTCATAGGTGTGCCGATCGAGTCGAAGGCGTTGAATGGCCTCGACTCGCTGTTGTCCATCGTCCAGATGCCAGGCGGCATCCCTGTCGCGACGACGGCGATAGGTAAGGCGGGGAGCACGAATGCAGGCATACTTGCGGCAAAGATGTTGGCGATTGGTGATGATGCCCTCTACAGCCGACTGGAAGCCTATACGGAGACTTTGGAAGAGAAAGTGGAGGGAATGCAGAATGAGCTCGATTGAAATGGGCGGTACGATAGGCATAATAGGTGGCGGACAACTCGGGAAGATGCTCGCACAGAGCGCTTTGAGGATGGGGTATAAAGTCGCGGTGCTCGATCCTTCAGAAGATGCGCCGGCGCGAAGTACGTGCCATACGTTCATCCATGCGGAATTCAGCGACTTTGCCTCACTCAAGGAACTATGCGGATTGTCGGACATCGTCACATATGAATTCGAGAATATCGACGCGCATATACTGCGCACATTAGTGGATGACTACCATATCCCCCAGGGCGCTGAGACGGTTCTGACGCTGCAGAACAGGGATTACGAGAAGACGGCGATCGAAGAGGCGGGTGCCGCCATCGTCCCTTATGAGAAAGTAGCGACACGGGACGCGCTCGCGTCATTCGCCGCCACCAATGGCTATCCTGTCATCGTCAAGACCGCAACGGGCGGCTATGACGGCAAGGGTCAGATGGTGATCGAATCACAGGCGCATATGGAAAACATTGACATTCCATTTGACCAGGCAGAGTGGGTCGCCGAAAAGTACCTGCAGTTGGAACGCGAAGTATCGTTGACTGTCGCCAGAAGTACGACAGGCCAGGTTGAATATTTCCCGCTTCAGGAAAATCTGCACAAGGACCAGGTCCTCTACCGCACGATCGCGCCAGCGGGTATCGATGCGCAGTATACCGCCAAAGCGCAGAAAGCGGCACGTAAAATCATGGATAAGCTCCATTTCACCGGCGTGTTCACGATAGAATTCTTCATCGATCAGGACGGTTCGCTGTATGTGAACGAAATCGCCCCAAGGCCCCACAATTCGGCCCACCATACGATCGAATCATGCAACATCAGCCAGTTTGATGCACATATACTGGCGATCCTCGGCCATCCGATGCCTGCCGTCCATCAGCACCAAGATGCAGTCATGATGAATCTGCTCGGTGCCGATCTGGACCGCCTTGAACAGACGCTTTTCACAAATCCGGAGTGGCACGTCCACGTATACGGCAAGACAGCGCGCAAACCGGCAAGGAAGATGGGGCACGTGACGGTGCTTACTGACGATGTCGCAGAAACACTCGATCGGCTGGAAGAGAATTTCATCAAGGGGGAATCATGATGCTCGTCTACGAAGGTAAGGCAAAACGCGTCTACAGGACAGAAGATGCGGCATACCGCATCGAATATAAGGATGAAGTGACGGCCGGTAATGGGGAGAAGCACGACTACATGACAGGCAAAGGGCGGCTCAACAACCTGATCTCCTCAGGCATATTCGAATATATGAAGAAGCACGGCATCGACTCCCATTATATAGAACGCATCAGCGAGACCGAGCAGCTGGTCAAGCCCCTTGACATCATCCCGCTTGAAGTGGTCGTACGGAACTATGCCGCCGGCAGCATCGTCAAACGCCTCGGCCTAAAGACACATCAGGTGATGAGCCCACCTTTGGTCGAGTTCTTCTATAAAGAAGACGCGCTCGGCGATCCGCTACTCACGGATGACCATATCGCCATGCTCAACCTCGCAAGTGTGGCGGAAGTCGCCCACCTTAAAGAGCAGGCCCTTAAGATCAATGAAGTGTTGAAGGAAATGATGGAAGAGATGGGGCTGTCGCTGATCGATTTCAAGATCGAGTTCGGCAAAGATCGTGACGGTGTTATTATGCTCGCAGATGAAATCTCGCCGGATACATGCCGCATCGTGGATATGGAGAGCAAAGAGAATTTCGACAAAGACGTCTACCGCAACAGTACGGGATCACTGATCGATACCTACAGCGCATTTTATAAAAAGATGGAGGCACTCATATAATGAAGAAGATTGAACTGATCGTCACACTGCAGCCGCAAGTATTGGATACACAAGGTGAGGCCCTGAACCGGGCGGTCCATGAACTGGGCCATGAGGAAATCAACGACATCCGTGTCGGCAAGGTGCTCTACTTCGACATCGATGAAACAGACGAGACGAAAATCGATGAAAGCGTCCGCCGGCTATCCGAGAAGCTATTCGCCAATACGGTCATCGAAACATACTCCTACACTATCCTCGACGAGGTGGCTGAATGATGAAATTCGCTGTGATACGCTTTCCAGGATCAAACTGTGACAGGGATATGCTGAACGCCATCCTGAAGTCCGGCGGGGAAGCGGACTATGTCGACTACCGGGAAACGTCGCTTGAAGGTTATGATGGCGTCCTGATTCCAGGCGGCTTCAGTTTCGGGGACTATTTGAGGAGTGGCGCGATGGCTGCTGTGGCGCCGGTGACGAAAGCAATCGTCGAAGCAGCAGAAGCAGGCAAGCCGGTAGCTGGCATATGCAACGGCTTCCAGATACTCACTGAAATCGGCCTGTTGCCGGGTGCACTCATATTCAATGACACCCACACCTTCATCTCAAGGGATGAAACGCTGAAGGTGACGAACAGCCGCACTGCATTCACAACGGGTTATCAGCCTGATGAAACGGTCACTTTCCCAATCGCGCATGGAGAAGGGCACTACTATTGTGATGATGAGACATATGACACACTCAGGCAGAACAATCAGATTGTCTTGGAATACACGGATAACCCGAACGGCTCGCGCGGCGACATTGCGGGCATCATCAATGAAGCGGGCAATGTCCTCGGCATGATGCCGCACCCGGAACGCGCACTCGAAGCGTTGCTCGGCAGTGATGACGGCAAAAAAATCTTTGAAAATATGGCAAACTGGGAGGCCGCTCATAATGAAATTCAATGAACCGACAGAACAGATGATCAAAGACGACAAGCTCTATACAGAGATGGGCTTGACGGATGCGGAATACAAGCATGTAGTGGAGATACTCGGCAGGGAACCGAACTATACGGAAACCGGCATATTCTCGGTCATGTGGAGTGAACATTGCTCGTATAAACATTCGAAGCCTTTCCTGGGCCAATTCCCGACATCAGGGGAACGCGTACTGATGGGACCGGGTGAAGGCGCAGGCGTGGTCGACATCGGCGACAACCAGGCCATCGTCTTCAAAGTCGAATCCCATAACCACCCTTCTGCAGTCGAACCCTACCAAGGGGCAGCAACGGGTGTCGGCGGGATCATCCGCGATATCGTCTCAATGGGCGCGCGTCCAATCGGATTATTGAATTCCCTCCGCTTCGGTGAGCTATCTGAAGCGAACAACCGCTGGCTGCTGAGAGGCGTCGTATCTGGCATCGGCGGCTACGGCAACTGCATCGGCATACCGACCGTCTCCGGAGAAGTCGAATTCGATTCTTCATATGACGGCAACCCGCTCGTCAATGCCATGTGTGTCGGGGTCATCGACCACGACCAGATACAGAAAGGAACCGCAAAAGGTGTCGGCAACAAAGTCATCTATGTCGGTCTGAAGACAGGACGGGACGGCATCCACGGTGCAACCTTCGCGTCTGAAGAGTTGTCTGAGGAATCAGAGTCGAAGCGTCCATCGGTGCAGATTGGAGATCCATTCACCGGCAAAAAGCTGATGGAAGCGACTCTTGACGCCATCAACCAGCCTGAACTCGTCGGCATCCAGGATATGGGGGCGGCAGGTTTGACATCATCCAGTGCCGAAATGGCGGCAAAAGGTGAATCGGGCATCGCGCTCCACCTCGACCAGGTGCCTGTCAGGGAAGACGGCATCTCCCCATATGAAATGATGTTGTCGGAAACACAGGAACGCATGCTGCTTGTCGTAAAGGACGGCACAGAGGATAAATTCCTCAAGATGTTCGACGGATATGAACTCGATTCCGCGGTCATCGGTGAAGTGACGGATTCCGACCGTCTCGAACTCTTCTATGAAGGCGAGAAGTACGCGGATATTCCCGTACAGCCGCTGTCCGATGAGGCACCTGTCTATGTGCTGGAAGGCAAAGATCCAGGGGTCGACGATAAGACATATGACTACAGCAAAGAAGACCTGAACGCGGCATTCGATGCCCTGCTCGGCCATCCGAACCATGGTTCAAAGCGCTATATCTATGAGCAGTACGATAACCAGGTCGGTTCGAACACCGTCCAGAAGTCAGGTTTCGGCTCAGGCATCGTCAGAGTGGAAGGTACGGATAAGGCAATTGCGATGACGGTCGACGGCAAGAGCCGCTATGTCTATGCCGACCCGTTCAATGGCGGTAAAGAAGTCGTCGCGCAGGCGTTCAGGGACATCATATCGACTAGTGCACTCCCGCTTGCCATGACTGACTGCCTGAATTACGGCAGTCCTGAAAACCCTGAAATCTACCATCAGCTCGATGCTTCGACGCGCGGCATGGCAGAAGCGTGCCGGACGCTGTCGACACCGGTCGTATCCGGCAACGTCAGCCTATACAACGAATCCAAAGGCACAATACTGCCAACGCCGGTCATCGGCATGGTCGGTCTGATAGAAGATGTGCGCTTCATGGAAGACCGCCATGTACAGGCGGGGGATTCAATCTATCTGGTGGGTGAGACGCACAAAAGCTTTGCCGGCAGTCAGCTTGAAAAGCTGATTGATGGAGATATTTCGAAGCAGGAACGCCACATCGACCTGGAACTCGAATACAGCCGCGGCATGGATCTCAGGGAGCGTCTGAAGAACGGCAGCATCAAGAAGATCGCGCCAATCGGACGCGGCGGCATCGCCATCAAACTAGCGCAGCTTTCAGCCTTCCATCATCTTGGAGTGGATGCATCACTCGATATGGACGGGGAAGATCTCTTTGCAGAAAATGCCTCCCGTTACATCGTCATCGGAGCAGGTGGACAAGATATTGAAGACGCTGTCGAAATCGGGGTCCTGACAGAAGATGCATTCAAAGTAGCCACTCGTGATATGACGATAGAACGTAGCCTGGACGCCATCTCAAACACATGGGAAGGGGCAATCCCGAAATGTATGACATCCGTGGACTAAATGAAGAGTGTGGCATATTCGGTGTGTACGGCCATCCGAATGCCGCTGAACTGACTTATATCGCACTGCACAGCCTCCAGCACAGGGGACAGGAAGGGGGCGGCATCGTCTGCTCGAATGAAGAGTACCTTTTCGGCGCACGCGGCATGGGGCTTTTGACCGAAGCGCTCTCCAGGGAACAGCTGACATCGCTGCATGGCTTTCCGCACGCCATCGGCCATGTAAGATATGCAACAAGCGGCGGCAGCGAGCTGTCGAACGTCCAGCCATTCCTATTCAAAAGCCATAAGGGGGACCTTGGCCTTGCGCATAACGGCAATCTTGTCAATGCCATGAGCGTCCGTGAGGCTTTAGAAGATGACGGGGCGATTTTCCAGACCTCATCGGACACCGAAACATTGGCGCATCTGATCCGTAAAAATAAAAGCCCAGACAGGAAGACGCGCATCAAGACGGCGCTCAGGCAGATCAAGGGTGCTTTCGCCTTCGTTATATTGGACGAAGAGGCGTTGACCATCGCCCTGGATGATCATGGCGTGCGCCCGCTCATGCTCGGCATGATAGACGGTGCCTATTGCGTCGCCAGCGAAACATGTGCCTTCACCGCAATCGGTGCAGAGTACATACGTGATATTGAACCCGGGGAACTGATTACATTGAGTGAAGCGGGCATCGACTTCGACCGCTATACGGAAGCCTCACACCCGAATATGTGCTCGATGGAGTACATCTACTTCGCGCGGGCCGACTCCGAATTCCGCAATACATCAACATACACCATCAGAAAATCGCTTGGGCAGCAGTTGGCCAGGGAAATGGATGTGGATGCGGATATAGTGATCGGCGTGCCGGACTCGAGCCTTGCCGCTGCAAAAGGATTTTCTGAAGAATCTGGAATCCCACAGGAACAGGGGCTGTTGAAAAACCGCTATGTGGGGCGGACGTTCCTCTCGAAAGGGCAGGAAGCACGCGAGCGGGCAGTGCGCATGAAGCTCTCCCCGGTGCGTGATGTCGTCGAGGGCAAACGCATCATCGTCATCGACGATTCGATCGTGCGTGGGACGACCAGCCGTTATATCGTCAAGGCGTTGAAGAAGGCTGGCGCCAAGGAAGTCCATATGGGCGTCTCATCCCCGCCGCTTAAAAATCCATGCTTCTATGGCATCGATGTTTCAACACATGCTGAAATCATCGCTTCATCGAAATCAACGGAGGAGATCCGCCGTGAGATCGGTGCGGACTCCTTGAGCTATCTGTCGGTGGACGCGATGCATGATGTGTACCATTCATATGGTTCAAAAGGGCAATGCGATGCCTGCTTTACAGGCAACTATCCAATAGAGATTATCGACCGGCTCCTGCCGCAGGAGAAGGATCAGAAGACGAAAGGGGTATGAGCATGTCAGAACAGTATAAGGATGCCGGTGTCGACATCACAGCCGGATATCAGGCAGTCGATAAGATCCAGGCACACGTAAAACGGACGATGCGTCCGGAAGTCATCGGGGGGATCGGAGGATTCGGTGCCGCTTTCGACCTGTCCCAGCTGAATATGAAGGCCCCTGTCCTCGTTTCCGGCACTGATGGCGTCGGCACGAAATTGAAGTTGGCGATCGATTCAAACCGCCACCGTACAATCGGTGTGGACGCCGTGGCAATGTGCGTCAACGACATCATCACAACCGGTGCAGAGCCGCTGTACTTCCTTGATTACATTGCCGTCGATAAAGTCATTCCTGAGCACATCTCAGATATCGTCGAAGGCATTTCAAATGGCTGTACGGACGCAGAATGCGCCCTGATCGGCGGTGAGACTGCCGAGATGGGGGATATGTACGGTGCAGGCGAATATGACATCGCCGGTTTTGCTGTAGGCGCCGTCGAAAAAGATGCCTATATAGATGGGACAGCCGCAAAGCCTGGCGACACCATCATCGGACTGGCTTCAAGCGGCATCCATTCGAACGGCTACAGCCTGGTCAGGAAATGGCTTGCCGACTATTCGGTCGACGTCGAAGGGATGTTGGACGGCAAGCCGATCATCGATCATCTGCTTGAGCCGACGCGCATCTATGTCAAGGCAATCAAAAAGGTCAGGGAAGAGGTCGACATCAAGGCGATGAGCCACATCACAGGCGGTGGCTTCATCGAAAACATACCGCGGGCGTTCCCGGGGCATCTGGGTGCAGATATCGATGTGG
Source organism: Salinicoccus siamensis (assembly GCF_042429615.1). Classification (GTDB taxonomy): domain Bacteria; phylum Bacillota; class Bacilli; order Staphylococcales; family Salinicoccaceae; genus Salinicoccus; species Salinicoccus siamensis. The sequence continues at coordinate 231,726 of NZ_JBHMAH010000031.1, read as the reverse complement.
CGAATGTCGAAGTGCCGAAAATCATAGAATGGCTGATTGAACTCGGCGGCATGGATATGCGGGAGGCATACAACGTGTTCAATATGGGCATCGGTTTCATGATTGCAGTGAACGACAAAGATGAAGCGCGCACCATGGAGATACTTGAGGACGCAGGGGAGCGGCCGACAGTGCTTGGCCGCGTGACTGCGGACGGCGGGTTGCGTGTCCATGGCTACTAGAGTTGCAGTATTCGCCTCCGGTGGCGGCACGAATTTCAGCAATCTGGCCCGTCACGCACAAGAGATCGGCATCGAGATCGTCCTTTTGATCAGCGACAATCGTGAAGCCTACGCCTTACGGCGTGCAGAGGCCCTCGGCATAGAAAGCCTCGTGTGCACCATCTCCGACTACGGATCGAAGGCGGCGCAGGAAGCGGCGATGATAAGGGCGCTTAAGCGCCTCGATGTAGAATATATACTGCTTGCAGGCTACATGCGCATACTTGGTGCGGCGTTCATCAGCACATATGAAGATAGAATCATCAATCTGCATCCTTCACTGCTGCCAGCCTTCAAAGGCCGCAATGGCATCCGGGACGCCTATGACTACGGGGTTAAAGTGACAGGAGTGACGATCCATCTTGTGGATGCCGGCATCGATACGGGCCGGATCATCGCCCAGGAGCCTGTACGCATCAATCCTGAAGATTCACTTGAAGATCTGGAGAGGAAGATTCATCAGCTCGAGTATAAGCTGTACCCACAGGCACTCAAAAAATTTTTGGAAGGGGAGAGAGGATGAAGAAAGCACTGATCAGCGTATCCGATAAGAGAGGGCTCGAGCCGTTTGTCCGGGGCCTCTCCCGCAATGGCTATGAAATCTATTCAACAGGCGGCACATTGAAGGCGATAGAATCCTTCGGGGTCCCTGTTGAGAATGTCAGCGTTCTGACAGGATTTGTAGAAATATTGGATGGGCGCGTCAAAACGCTGCACCCGGCAGTCCACGCCGGCATACTCGCCAATCGGGATAATGCTGCCCATATGGCGGAACTCGATGAAAAGAATATCGCCCCGATCGATCTGGTGGCGGTCAACCTCTATCCGTTCAAGGAGACGGTCGCAACTGAAGGTGTCACAGAAGCCGAGGCGGTTGAGAACATCGATATCGGCGGACCGACGATGCTGCGGGCGGCAGCCAAGAACTTCAGGCATGTGACGACCATCGTCTCCCCAGAAGACTACGGAGAGGTCATCAGCCGTATCGAATCGGAGACGCTTGACGATACCTACCGGCGTGCGCTCATGATAAAAGTGTTCCGCCATACCAATGATTATGACCAGGCGATCGTCAACCACTTCAGCCAGGCTGAGGAATCCCTGCGATACGGCGAAAACCCGCATCAGACGGCGCGTCTGGTCCGGACGACTGAAGCACGCAACACGATATTGAACGCCGATGTCCTAAACGGCAAGGCGCTGTCCTACAATAACTACCGCGATGCGGATGCAGCATTCCAGCTGGCCAAAAAGTTCTTTATGCCGGCAGCAGTCGCCGTAAAGCATATGAATCCATGCGGTGTGGGCACGGGAGAAACGATTGCGGAAGCGTTCAGAAATGCCTATGAAGCAGACAGCCAGTCGATTTTCGGCGGCATCGTGGCGCTCAACAAGACGGTGGACCGGGAGACGGCCGAACAGCTGCACACCATTTTCCTGGAAGTCGTCATCGCACCGTCCTTCGACGAGGCGGCGCTTGAGGTGCTGACCCAGAAGAAGAACCTCAGATTGCTCGAAGTGGATTTCCATGAGGATGCGCACGCTGAAGAGATGGTCAGTGTCTCGGGTGGATACCTCATCCAGAGCCAGGACACCGGCGCTCTCGACGAGAGGGATATCAAAGTCGTCACAGAGAAGCAGCCGACGAAGGAACAGTTGACGGCGATGGCGCTGGCATGGGAAGTATCGAAACATGTCAAAAGCAACGCGATTGTCCTGTCCAATGAACGCCGGACGGTAGGTATCGGTGCCGGACAGATGAACCGGGTCGGGGCGCTTAAGATCGCCATCGACCGCGCTGTGGGGCTCGGGGACGATGTGGTCATGGCGAGCGATGGGTTCTTCCCGATGCCGGACTCCGTTGAACTGGCCCATGAAAACGGCATACGTGCAGTCATCCAGCCAGGCGGTTCGAAAAGGGATCAGGAATCCATCGACTACTGCAATGCACATGGTATGACGATGGTATTTACAGGCATGCGGCATTTCAAGCATTAGGGCCGGAGTGAGACCGGCTTTTGATTACATGAACAGAGAGGGGCATTTCCATGAATGTAGCAGTGATCGGCGGAGGCGGACGTGAATATGCACTGGCAAAAAAATTGGCCCAATCGACACGGAGCGATATCGTCTACGCCATTCCCGGCAATGATGGCATGAAAGAATTTGCAGTTACGGTGCCGGAATTGAGCGAGACGGATTGCCGGGGCATCGGGGATTTCTGTCTTGACAATGATATCCAGTGGGTGGTCATCGGACCGGAAGCATCTCTTGAAGCGGGGCTAGCGGATCATCTGGAAGAGTTGGGCGTGGATGTATTCGGTCCAAAGAAGCATGAGGCCAAAATCGAATGCTCCAAGGCTTTCGCCAAAGACATCATGAAGCGGTACGGTATTCCGACCGCTTCCCATCGCATGTTCACAGACCAGGACTCGGCACGGGACTATATAAATGAAACAGGTGCACCGGTCGTCCTGAAGAAAGATGGGCTGGCGGCAGGCAAAGGCGTGATTGTGGCCATGGACATGGCAGAAGCATTAGCAGGTATAGAGATATTGAAGCCGGAGCAGGACGCCCCTGTCGTTATCGAGGAATTCCTAGAAGGCGAGGAGTTCTCCCTGATGGTGCTGGTCAATGGCCCCTATACCCACTCCTTTGAAATCATGGCCCAGGACCACAAACGGGCGTATGATGGGGACACGGGACCCAATACAGGCGGGATGGGAGTCTATGCACCCGTCCATCATATTGATGAATCGCTGAGGCAGGAAGCTGTGGATAAAATTGTAGAGCCCATGGCGCAGGCGATGGTCGATGAGGGACTCGATTATTTCGGGGTACTTTATCTGGGGGCGATCGTCACCCGTGATGGCGTCAAAGTCATTGAGTTCAATGCCCGTTTTGGGGATCCTGAAGCCCAAGTCCTTTTGGATCTCATGGAAGATGATTTCATCGATGTGCTGGAGAAGGTGAAGGCCAAGGAGCCGTTCAGCCTGAACTTCAGAGACGGCTATAAGGCAGGTGTCATGCTGGCCTCCGGCGGTTATCCGGCTGCCTATGAAAAGGGCTGCGAAGTGGATTTCAGCACCGTCAGGGCAGACTGCGCTGTGAGCGGCCTCAAACAATCCGGGGATGCCTGGCGGACGGATGGCGGCCGGGTATTGCTCGTAACCGGTGAAGGGCGCACTATTGAAGAGGCGGTCGATGCTGCATATTCAAACGTTGCCCAAATCACGTTCACTGAAGGCGACCTGTTCTACAGACAGGATATCGGTGGCCGGGCACTCAAGGGCTGAGCAGGATCTTTAAAGGTTATGTACATGCAAAAAGAGATTGCCGGCATTGTGCCGGCAATCTCTTTTATTCGAAAGCATCTTGAATATCGTCTTTAGTCTTTTCAGTGTTGGAATCGTCCTTGGTACTTTTATCTTCTCCGCTTTTATCATCTTCATTTTTTTCGCGGTGTTCGTTGGCGTCTTCTCCCCTATAAGCTTCTTCAGCATCCTTCTTTGTTTCTTCCTGTCTATCCTTGTCGCTGAAATCCATTATTATCACTCCTGCTTTATAAGTATTGATATCATATATCATTATTTCTTATCTGCTGTTAGTTGATTTGTACCCATGCATTTCACAGGCTAAACACGACACTCCACAATTTATTGTGATTTATTTCATCCTGTCATATGCCATTCGATGCATTTGATGCTCTTTTCCTCTATAATGGAAAGGGATATAGAGGTGAAACTAAAATGAAATGGTTGAAGCAGCAGGGAGAAGTGATCATCAGCATCCTTCTCGGTACTTTTTTTGTAATTACAGGATTATTCATTCTTTTTAATGTTGGCAGGATAAGAGGCGAGGGTGATGCCGAGACGCCTCAGATAGATACAATATTCGATCTGATGAATGCATTTTTCGTTGAAGTGGTCAACGTACTGGCCATGGTGATCGGGGACTTTCCGATTATAGCCGGCATTCTGATCATCCTGTTTGGTGGCGTGATGTTTTTGGTGGCGAAACTCATCCGCAGGACTACGGAGTTTGACACAGAGTTGTCGTTTTTCTTTCTGGCACTCGCTTTTGTGCTCTTTCTGATGACCACCCTTCTGATGTTCCAGGTCTATGGCTGGCTGTCGCTTTTGTTCATGCTGGCCTTTACCGTCCATATGCTCTACAGCATATTCAACGAGCATCTGGATCCGGAACACCGCAAGGAGCATTATATGGTCATCCTCTTCTTCTATGGATTGGCCTATTTCTTCACCCAAAACGCAGTCTATTCGGATATCGAGCGGACAAAGGCGCCTGAGGATGTTTTGTCGATCAATATGTTTTTTGCCATCATATGGGTACTGTCCCTGATGGCACTATGGGTTGGCGTGTTCCTCTCCAAATCCAAAAACCTGCTGAAGAAGCCGAAAAAAGGGGATGCAGCGACCCTTTCCCGCAGCACCGGGCGCAGGCTCAATCCGAATGATTATTTGAGGTTCTCACAGAAACTCTATAATTTACGCAACGGCATGCTGAACCGGGTGAAAAATTTTATGGAATTCGACTTTCCGAAGTGGCTGCGTCCGAATTACATCGAATTGTTGCTGGGCGCACTTGTCCTGATTTTTGTACTGATTGAATTCAACAACAGGAACGGCGTCTTTACAGAAGGCCATTTCAGAGTATCGGATATGCAGTACATCTATGAGTGGGTCAATTTGTTCCTGGCGCTGTCGCTAGTTGTCATCTACTTGTTTACGACATTCTTCAACATGACCCAGAACAAGTATTACCATACGCAGATGATCGTCATAATCGCTTTATGGCTCAAGGTCACGGTGAGTTTGTATATTACGGTATTCCGCGATGTGGAGTTGTCGCTGTTCATACTGCCGTTCAATGTGCTGCTCGTACTGCTGACTACGCCACTTGCCCTGATCAGCATATTCAAAGAATTCGACAAGGGGAGATAAGTATGAAGGAAATCGAAACACACCAATACACCGGACGTGTAGATGACCCGGATATGAAAGAACGCATCCATCAGCATATGAGCGGATGGACGGAGACCGTCAGAGGCGACGCCCCGGTTTTCATCGGATTTCGTTCCGACGAAGGCGTCAGGCGTAACAAGGGGCGGCCTGGTGCACATCTGGGGCCGGTCAAAGTGCGGGAGAAGTTGGCTTCACTGCCATGGACGGCCCCCATCTACGACTATGGCAGCATCGTCGGGGACACGGACCTTGAAGGTTCCCAAGCCGCATTGGGGCGCGCCGTGTATAGGGTGCTCCATAATAAGCAGTTCCCACTGATAATCGGTGGCGGGCACGAAACGCTCTACGGACACTACTTGGGTGTGCGGGCAGCCTACCCCGACAAAAGAATTGCAGTGCTTAATTTCGATGCCCACTTCGACCTCAGGGATGAGCGGCCGTCTTCCGGTACAATGTTCCATCAGATATTATCTGCCGATCAGGCGATCGACTACTATGTGGTCGGCATCCAACCACCCGGCAATACAAAAAGCCTGTTTGATGCCGCCGATCGTTTTGGAGTGAAATATGCTGAGATGGAAACAGTCAGGAAAACAACCATTTTTGAGGAGATGCTGGCTGAACTTGCAGAATATGATGCTGTCTTTGCAACTTTATGCATGGACTCCGTGCAGCAGGGAGTGGCGCCAGGCACGAGTGCGCCTTCTGCTGACGGATATACGGCTGCAGAAATCCATGATATGGTTGGGAAAATGGCTGAGCTTACGAATCTGGTGAGTTTTGATATAAGTGAAGTATCGCCACCGCTCGATGTCGACGACCGCACAAGCAGTCTCGCTGCAAGCCTGTTCCATAGCTTCATGACCAAGAAGGAGTCGTTCCAATGAATACAGTGCAATTGAAAAAAGGACATGAAAAACCGTATCTGAAAGGGCAGTTGAATCTTGACGGGGAAGATTTGAGTGATGACACTTTTCTTGGTGATGGTGAAATCGTCCGTGTCGAAGATACATACGGCCGACTAATCGGCATCGCCATGCTCAGCTTCGAGCAAAAGACAAAGGGTTGGATATTGACAAACGGTGAAGAAACGATTGATGATGCATTCATCGAATCGCGCATCCTGAGTGCAATCGATAGAAGGGAACCACTCTACAACGAACCGGACACAACAGCCTTCAGGCTGTTCAACGAAATCGGTGATGGCATCGGTGGTTTGGCAATCGATAACTATGATGGCCACCTGCTTGTGACCTTCTATTCGCGCGGCATCCATAAAATAAGGGATCTGATCATCAGGACGCTGATGGTCAGGCTGAAGCCGGCCTCCATCACAGAACAGACCCGCTTCAGCGAACGGGGGCGCATGAACATCGCCAACCGCAGGGTGACGGGTAATGTCGAATTCCCGATTACAGTCAAGGAAGCCGGTTTGTCCTACAGCATCCATCTTGAAGATGGACCCATGACCCGCCTGTTCCTCGATCAGAGGGAGACGCGCAAGGCCCTTGTCCGGAATGAAGCGGATGCGAAAACGTTCCTGAATTTGTTTGCGTACAGCGGCACCTTCTCCATTGCAGCGGCAGAAGGCGGGATGGCGACGACAAGCGTCGACTTGGCGAAGCGGACCAACGAACTGATCACGGATAACTTCAATGCCAATAACCTTTCCACCGATGGGCATACAATCCATATCATGGAAACGTTCGAATACTTGAATTATGCGGCCCGCAACAACAAACGTTTCGACCAGATCCTGATAGATCCACCGAGCTTTTCCCGCTATAAGAAAAAGGTGTTCAAAGTCGAACGCGACTATCCAAAACTCATCGAACAGGCACTTATGGTGCTGAAGCCCAAAGGCCGTCTGGTGTTGAGCCAGAACCTTGAAACCTTCACATTGAACCAGTTCAAGCAACAGATAGGCCGCACAATCGAAAAGGCGGGGCGATCCTACTCACTGACTGACGTCAAAGGGTTACCGAAGGATTTCCCGACGTCCAAAGGATATAAACGGGGCAAGTACCTTAAAGTCGTCACCGTAGATCTGAACGATTAGTCTTGTTTTCATCATCATTAAAGAGGGTATATTCCAATGTGACTTGAAGATGAATAAAAGGAGTTTTGGATATGTCTGAGATGATGACGAACGAAGTGGAAGAAAAGCGCAGGAAAGCACGTAAAATGGTGGATAGAAAAGCGATGTATTCTTCCGTGGCAGCCATTCTGCCCATCCCTTTCCTTGATATCGGTACAGATGTCAAATTGATGCGGGACATCCGCAGTGGGGTCGAGGAAATTTTCGAGCTCGACCACAGACAGGTCAATGAGATGTCGGATGACCTCATGAACCGCGCCGCAGTAATGGCGACCAGCATGGGAAGCGAATTCCTTGGAAGTAAGGCGAGAGGGATCCTATTTAAGACGTTCGGCAAGAAATCCGGGAAAGTCCGCTTTTCATTCCTGACGATCCTGGGTAAAATCATCGGGGCGTCAATCAGCTATATGCTGATGAAGAAGCTCGGCTATGAATATATAGAGCGCTGCGCCAAAATTTCCTGAATTTGACTGGCGTACTTATGATGCCCTTTTGGCAACGATGCCAAAAGGGCATTTTTCATTGCATCGCGGCCGTTCTGTGACCAACTTGTGAAAAGTGGAAGATGGACAGGCAAAGTTTATTTTCCAATGCTTGTGGTATATTAGAATATCATTGCTGTACATGGTACAATAACAGCAAACATGTATGACAATCATGTAAATTCATCACGCAAATAAAAGGAGACTAACGCAATGGAACAAAAATCTTATCTCATTACAGACGAAACAGGTATACATGCAAGACCAGCAACAATACTTGTACAGACTGCATCCAAGTACGACTCTGACATCCAGCTTGAATACAACAGCAAGAAAGTGAATCTGAAGTCCATCATGGGTGTCATGTCACTTGGTGTCGGCAAAGATTCCGAAGTGACTGTCTATGCTGAAGGCAACGATGAAACTGAGGCTATTGAAGCAATTACAGAAACACTTTCAAAAGAAGGATTGACCGATTGATGTCTGAGATACTAAAAGGGATTGGTGCAAGCGACGGCGTGGCCATCGCCCCCGTCTATTCACTGGAGGAGCCTGACCTGTCATTCGATGATAAGTCGATAGAAGTGGGACAGGAAGACGCCGAAGTCGAAAAGTTCAAGGCTGCCTTCAACCAATCAAAAGTCGAGATCACGAAGATCAGGAATCATGCGGAGCAGACGGTGGGGCCGGAGCATGCTGCCATATTCGATGCGCACCTGCTCGTACTCGATGATCCGGAATTCCTGGGTCCGATCGAGTCCCATATCCGCAATGACCAGAAGAGCGCGCCTCAGGCACTTCTGGAAACTCGTGATCAATTTGTGGCGATCTTCGACAGTATGGACGACGAGTATATGAAGGAACGTGCAGCAGACATCAAGGATGTCTCAAAGCGGGCACTCGCAAACATGCTGGGCCGGGAGCTGCCGAGTCCAAGCAAGATTGATACTCCTGTAGTGATAGTGGCAGAAGACTTGACGCCTTCTGATACTGCCCAACTGGATAAGAATTTTGTCAAGGGGTTCGTCACGAATGTTGGCGGCCGCACTTCGCACTCTGCAATAATGTCCCGTTCACTCGAGATTCCTGCAGTAGTCGGTACGAAGAACATTACGGAGCTTGCCCAGGTCGGTGGCGACATCATCGTAGATGGTAGTTCAGGAGAAGTCATCCTGAACCCATCTGAAGAAGAAGTACTAGTCTATAAAGATAAAGAGGCCAGAGTAGCGGAAGAGAAGGTGGAACTCCAAAAACTTGTCGACGAACCTTCTAAGACGATGGACGATGTAACTGTCGAACTCGCAGCGAACATCGGTACGCCGGATGACCTTGAGGGGGTCAAGTCGAACGGTGCTGAAGCAATCGGACTGTACCGTACAGAATTCCTCTATATGGGCCGGAATGAACTGCCGACTGAAGAGGAGCAGTATGAAGCATACAGTCAAGTGTTGAAAGAGATGGATGGCAAACCGGTCGTCGTCAGAACACTTGATATCGGTGGCGATAAGGAATTGCCTTACCTCGATCTGCCGAATGAAATGAATCCGTTCCTCGGTTTCAGGGCGATTCGCATGACCCTCGACAATCAGGAGCTCTTCAGAACACAGCTTCGTGCATTGCTGCGGGCAAGCCAACATGGCAACCTTAAGATCATGTTCCCGATGATCGCGACCATCGATGAGTTCAACCGTGCCAAGGCACTGCTCATCGAAGAGAAGGACAAGCTTGTCGAAGAGGGCGAGAAGGTCAAGGAAGATATCGAAGTGGGTATCATGATTGAGATACCTTCTGCAGCCATCATCGCGGACCAGTTTGCAGAAGTCGTCGATTTCTTCTCGATCGGTACAAATGATCTCATCCAGTATACGATGGCGGCAGACCGCATGAATGAATCTGTGAGCTATCTGTACCAACCGTATCATCCGGCACTCCTGCGCCTCATTAAAATGGTTATCGATGCAGCCCATAAAGAAGGTAAATGGGCAGGCATGTGCGGTGAAATGGCGGGGGATGCACACGCCATACCGCTTCTTCTCGGGCTTGGGCTCGACGAATTTTCCATGAGTGCCTCCTCAGTGCTGAAAGCGCGCAAGCAGATATCGGGTCTCAAGAAGACCGATATGGAGCGCTTGGCGGCAAGGGCGGTTGAATGTAAGGATACAGACGAAGTGCTTGCCCTCGTTGAAGAATATGTAGGCAGAGTATAATGAATATGCGCATGGCCGTGGCCATGCGCATATTTTTATGGGTATAATGGCAGTAAATGATGAGAGGTGTGCTCCGATGAACGGACATACGCGCCGCCCGGTCGAACTGTATCTGTCCCTGCCCATTTTCGCTTTTGCGCTCTTCGATTTTGCCAACACGATATTCAGCGCCAATATAGTCACTCTATTCTTTCCCCAATACATCACGGAAACGGTTGGAACCAATCCAAGACTCGAACAGATAGCATCGACTGTCATCGCCTACGCCAATGCGGTGGCGGCTTTTATGCTGATTGTCTTCGCCCCGCTCTATGGTGTGGTGATGGATCGGACCGGCAGGCGGAAGCGGTATGTCGTGGTTTTCACATTGACATGTGTCGCCGCTTCGATTGGTATGGGAGTCTTCGGTGGGGAAGCGGATGCGCGATGGTTTGGCTTGCCGAATGGCTTCGTTTTGGCAGTAGTGCTCTTTGTCATCGCCAAATTCGCCTTCAATTCAGGGAATGTATTCTACGATGGCATGTTATCGAGTCTTGGCAATAAAAAGGAAATACCGCTCATTTCGGGGTACGGCGTGGCACTTGGATATTTAGGTACATTATTCGGTATATTTTCAGTCCTGCTACTGATTGGCGACCGTCCAGTCCATCATACATTCTGGCTATCCGGGGTGCTGTTTCTGATATTCAGTCTGCCACTCTTTTTTGTCTATAAAGATAAGCCGCAGAAAAAGAAGCCGAAACAGCATTTCCTGACAGGCTATAAAGATATATATGCCACTTTCAGGGAAGCGCGTTCATCTCCTTCCATATTCTATTTTATGATTGCCTATTTCTTCATCAATGATGCATTGGCTACAGCCATCTCCATGATGCAGCCTTATGCGGTGACGGTCGTTGGGTTCTCCCCAGGTGCCTTCCTAATCATCTTTATGACGGCTACGGTGTTCAGCATCATCGGGGCAATCATCTTCAGCTTTTTAACCCGGGGACTTGGTTCAAAACAGACGTTTACAATCATCGCCTCCCTGCTTCTCTTCGCAGTGGCAGTAGCGGCCGTTCCTCTACCGATGTGGACATTCTGGATTGCAGCAGCTCTATTCGGCATCGCCATGGGGTCGACCTGGGTGGTTTCAAGGACATTGATCATTGAACTGTCACCGGAGGGGAAGGAAGGACAGTTCTTCGGCCTATTCGCCTTCAGCGCCAAAATGAGTGCGGTGATCGGCCCATTGGTGTATGGTTCAATCACTTGGCTGATGGCGGACTATGGTGTCATTGCATCGCGCGTCGCCCTCTCAAGCCTGATGCTCATGATCATCATCGGCCTGCTGTTCCACAGCCGTATAGAACATGCGCGTCCTCCGAACTAAATCTTTGAAATCAACGATGTAAAAGCGTACAATTATGACATGAGAATGATAGTTTATTCACAAATTTGTCATTGATCATTGTCAAATCTATCAGGATAAATTGGTTATAAACGTTATAATTAAAGATACGATTATAAAGAGGTGATTGAATGGAAGATGTGGTTTTAGGGCGTGTATTGACGGCGTCTACATTAGGGTTCCATATTATTTTTGCAACAATCGGGGTAGGTATACCGATTGTCTTCATGGTACTTGAGTTCCTGGGGGTGAAGAAGAAAGACGCGGCGTACTTGACGATGGCAAGAAGGATTGCCAAGGGCTATACGGTGACGGTTGCCGTTGGGGTCGTGACCGGTACGATCATCGGTCTTCAGCTGTCTTTGATATGGCCTGATTTCATGCGGCTCGGTGGGCAGATCATTGCGCTGCCGCTCTTCATGGAAACGTTCGCCTTCTTCTTTGAAGCAATATTCCTTGGGATATTCCTATATACCTGGGACCGCTTCAAGAACCCTTGGCATCACTGGCTCCTGAATATTCCGATCGTCGTCGGCTCGTCGCTTTCAGCAGTATTCATCACAACGGTGAACTCATTTATGAATACACCTGCGGGCTTCGATATGGCCGGTGGGGAACTCATCAACGTTGATCCTCTTGCGGCGATGTTCAACCCGTCCACTTGGGTCAGGGTATTCCATGTAGTGGTGACAGCGTATACGACGGCAGTATTCATCATCGCTGCCATCGGTGCATTCAAACTTCTCCGTTCAAAATTCGAGGAAGATAGGGAGTATCACAAGAAAGGCCTTAAAGTCATGATGGTGCTTGGGCTTGTCACAGCATCACTGACCGTTCTGGCCGGAGACCTCTCAGCCAAATTCCTGCATGAGCACCAGCCTGAGAAATTGGCTGCGATGGAATGGCATTTTGAAACGGAGGACAACGCTGACCTGGTCCTTTTCGGCACCATTGATGAGGATACGAATGAAGTGAGCTATGCACTCAGGATTCCAAGTGCACTCAGCTTCCTGGCAGGCAATTCGTTCGATACTGAGGTCACCGGGCTCAATGATATACCGGACGACGAGCAGCCGCCGCTCATCATACACTATTTCTTCGATATCATGGTCTTCTTCGGGATGTACGCACTGATGGTCTCGATCATATACTTCATAGCGAAGTTCTCGAAGTTCGACGAACACCATCCTGCACTGCTCTATGCCTATGTATTGACCGGTCCTCTGACCATGGCTTCAATAGAAGCAGGCTGGTTCCTGGCAGAGATGGGTCGCCAGCCATGGATATTGCGCGGCTACATGCGGGTTTCTGAAGCCGTCACCCAGGCCGATGGGCTCGGTATCACACTGATCGCCTTCGTGTTGCTGTATGCAGTGCTCGGGGTCACCACAATCTATGTGCTGCTTCAGATGTTCAAAAATAAGAGTGCCACAGCAGAACGCATTGAAATCTATGGAGAGGACTATGAAGGAGGTCGGTTGCAATGAATTATGAAATCATCGGGGTAGCAGTCCTATGGACCTTCCTGTACGGCTACATCATAGTATCCGCAATCGATTTCGGTGCCGGCTTCTATAATTTCTATTCGAAGCTGACGGGGGACGACAGCATCATCAGTCCGATCATCAAGCGTTACCTGAATCCGGTTTGGGAAGTGACGAACGTCTTCTTCGTCTTCTTCTTCGTCGGCATCGTAGGATTCTATCCGGATACCGCCTATTACTATGGTACAGCGTTGCTGATTCCGGCGAGCATTGCGCTCATCCTATTGGCGATACGGGGGAGCTACTATGCCTTCAACTCCTACAATAGGGAGCCGAAGTTATCCTGGGCGTTCCTCTATGGTGCCACAGGATTGCTGATTCCCGCTTCACTGTCGATGGCGCTCGTCATTTCTGAAGGCGGTTATATCATCGAAAGCGCAGAAGGTGTACGCCTCCAGCTCGAAGAACTCTTCTTCAGCACCTACGGCTGGTCCGTCGTCTTTTTGGCTGTAGTCATAGTACTCTATGTATCAAGCGGGTTCCTGACGTTCTACGCAGCGCGTGCCAAAGATTCACAAGCGCTCCATCTTGTACGCAGATGGTTCCTGATCTGGACATTGCCGATGCTCTTCATTTCGCAGTTCGTCTTCTTGGGGCTCCGTGAACATAATAGGGAACACTTCCTGCGTGCGCAGGATTACTGGTATATGTTCGGACTAAGCCTTGCAGCGATGGGCATAGCGGTGTACCTGATCTGGAGGAAGCGCCGTTTTGGACTGGCCTTCATAATGATCATGCTGCAGTTTGCCTTCGCATTCTACGGCTATGGCATCAGTAAACTACCGTATATACTATATCCCTATATCGATATCAATACTTCGGTTGTAAACGAGAATATGGCATTCAGTTTGACAGTGGCCTTCATATTAGGTTTACTATTATTGATACCGAGTCTCGGTATGCTGCTCAGACTCTTCCTGTTCGATAAGGATTATGTGCAGGGGAAGGGCGACAACAAGTATTGATATCCTAAACGAATAGGTGATGAAGATGAAAAAGGACTATGCGGTGATCGGCCTCGGCCGTTTCGGTGCCAGCATTGTACGGGAACTGATTGAACTCGAAATGGATGTACTGGCGGTCGACATAGATGAAAACCGTGTTAATGAATATGCTGATATCGCAACCAAATCAGCCATCGGGGATACTACTGATGAGAGGGTCCTGAAGAATCTCGGCCTTGGCAATTTCGATAACGTCATCGTCGCAATCGGTGACAATATCCAGTCGAGTATCCTGACGACACTGCTCCTTAAAGATATGGGCGTCAAGCATGTGAGTGTCAAGGCACAGAACAATTACCATGCCCGTGTCCTTGATAAGATCGGCGCCGATATGGTGATCCACCCTGAGCGCGATATGGGGAAACGCATCGCCCATAAGCTTGCCTCCACTTCCGTACTCGATTACCTTGAACTCTCGGATGAGCATTCGATCGTCGAGATCAAGGCACAGGAGAACCTGGCGGACCAATCCTTACTGGACTTGGACATCCGTGCAGAATACGGAGTCAGTGTAATAGCGATAAAACGGGATGAGGACATCATTGTCAGTCCAGACCCGACGGTCAACATCCAGAGGGATGATATCCTGATTGTAATAGGGGATGATCAGGATTTGACCCGGTTTGAAAAATCACTCATAGACTAGAAGAGCACCTGTGGAAACTTCCACAAGTGCTCTTATTTATGCATTACTTCTTCTTTTCATTGACCCTCATGATGGTAGGCAGGATCATCGGTTTACGGTGGGTCCGCTTGTAGAGGTGGTTGCTGAGTTCTTCTATGATGAGCTGCTTTACGTGATACCATTCCACATGGTCTTTTGAGTTGAGCAGGTTGATGATATCCGCTTTTATCTTCTTCTCTGCACCGCGGATCAGGCCGTAGGACTCCCGCATATAGACGAAACCACGTGAGATGATGTCCGGGCCGCTAAGCAGCCTCTTTGTATTGAAGTCTATTGAAACGACGACGATTGCGAGCCCCTCCTCGGATAAGTCCTTCCTGTCGCGGAGGACGATGTTGCCGATGTCGCCGATACCCGTACCGTCGACGAATACTGTGCCTGCCGGTACGCGGTGGCTGTGCCTTGCACTATCTTTCTTCAATGCCAGAACATCACCGATTTCCATCAGGAAGACATCGTCCGGGTCCATGCCTGTGTTGACTGCCAGCTGCTTGTGAAGATACAGCATGCGGTATTCGCCATGGATCGGCATGAAATATTTCGGACGCATCAGACGGAGCATCAACTTCTGCTCTTCCTGAGAACCATGCCCTGAAGTATGGATGTTGGAGAGCTTGCCATGTATGACGTCTGCACCCGCTTTGTAGAGGGCGTTGATTGTACGGTTGATGCTCAATGTGTTGCCAGGGATCGGAGATGAACTGAAGACGACCGTGTCATCAGGGATTATGCTGATTTGACGGTGCGTGCCGTTGGCTATCCGAGATAGGGCAGCCATCGGCTCACCTTGGGAGCCTGTACACAGCATCATCACTTTATGCTTTTCGATGCTGTTGATCATTTTTGGTTCGATGAATGTTTCAGGCGGTGCTTTGATATAGCCCAGTTCCAGGCCGATTTTGATGTTGTTTTCCATACTGCGGCCGAAGATGGCAATTTTACGGTCGAATTTGATTGCTGCGTCTATCGCCTGCTGGACGCGATAGATGTTGGATGCGAATGTAGCGAAGATGATCCGTCCTGTACATTTACGGAAGATATCCTTTACATTCTGGCCGACTTCCTTCTCACTTGTGGTGAAGTTCGGCACTGTAGCGTTCGTTGAATCGGACAGGAGGCAAAGGACCCCTTCCTTCCCAAGCTGGGCCATTTTCGCAATGTTTGCAGGTTCGCCCACCGGTGTGAAGTCGAACTTGAAGTCACCTGTATGGACAATTGTACCTTCAGGTGTACGCACGATGACCCCATATGCTTCAGGGATGGAGTGCGTGGTCAAGTAGAATTCAACCGTCATGTGCTTGAACTTCAATACAGTGCTCTCTTCCACCGGGTTTAGCTCAGTCGAGCGCAGGAGGTGGTGCTCCTCCAGCTTATTACGGATGAGTCCAAGAGCCAAAGGCCCGGAGTAGATGGGCACATTGAATTCTTTCAGCAGGAAAGGAATGCCGCCGATATGGTCTTCGTGGCCATGGGTGACGATGAGCGCGCTGATTTTCTCCTGGTTCTCTTTAAGATATGTGTAGTCGGGAATGACATAATCGATTCCCAGCTGTTCGTCGTCTGGAAACTTGATGCCTGCGTCGATCATGATGATTTCGTCTTTATATTCAATGCAATACGTGTTTTTGCCTATTTCCCCGAGTCCCCCGAGGGCAAAAACGCCAACTTCACCTTTTTCCAGTGTCATCAGATATCCTCAACCTTAAAATCTGCATTGTTATTCTTTTCGTACTCCAGGTGTGCGGGACTTAATTCCTGGACGAATTCGATGTTGAGGCGGCTTTCCTTCAGTGCTGTGCGCACTTCGCTCTCCGACTCCGCCTCAAAGTAACGTGATATTGTCTCTTCACGGATGATGCGGCTATCTAGTTGTTCTTGAAAAAAAACTTTAAATACTGCCATTATATGATTTCTCCTTTTGATTTGATTGTATGGATGGTCATTAACAAAAAATTTGTGTTGCATAAAGCAACACAATATAACGGACTTAACGCCGTTTGAAATATTCGTTGTTCAGCAACCCTTTCCTACCGAGAATGCGTCCAAGCCTTTGCTTCAGCCTCTTCCTCCACCGTCTGAGCATCATGACCACATCCCTTATCAGCTTAACTTCATTTTACATTATAGACGGGGGACATGCAAAGACTTTATAATGGAAGGGAATGGAGGGAAGCGCATGAAAGAAAAGCGAATATTGGAAGCTGTACTGCTTGAGTGGACGCGTCAGGACCGCAACATGATCATGTTGGAATTCAATACACATCCTGACATGGTGGTGATGAACTACATCTATGATGACCACGAAGAGGCAGATGATGTCCACAGGAAGCGTCATGACCATGACCCTGAAGTCATGGACCATGAAACATTTGCGGCACTGAAGAAGGAGTTGTATGAGCAGAATATTCCATTTAGGGAGAGGCGCGATGACTTCATCTGATTGGATGGGATCCATGTGCAATGAAAAAGCGACCGCTTTGATACGGCCGCTTTTTTATTCTACAGGCTTGGCGCCGGGCTTTGGCTCCATGGGAGCGTCCGGATCGATGTGATCATAGAACATGATGCCGTCAAGGTGGTCGAGTTCATGCTGCAACACGACGGCAAGCATACCTTTTGCTTTCACTTCTACAGGCTTCCCTTCGGGATCGAGGGCTGAAACCTTGACCCGCTGGAAGCGATGCACAAGGCCTGGAACGTCTTCATCGACACTCAGACAGCCTTCGCCACCGGGCAGGTACGTCTCAGTCACCGAGTGGCTTTTGATTTTAGGGTTGATCAGCATATGATCATGGAGCACTTCGCCCTCGTCCCCTTCCATATAGATGGCGAGCATGCGTTTATCAAGTCCGACTTGCGGGGCGGCAAGGCCAACGCCTGGCCTAAGACCTTGTTTTTTTGCAATATCGGGATTTTGGGAGCGCACCAGATAGTCCCGCATGGCAATCAGTTGGTCTACCGTTTCCTCGTCGATCGTGTCGATTTCGGCCACCTTCCTGCGCAGAAATGGATCGGGGTCCCGGATGATATCTTTCATTGTTACCAAAATAAACCCTCCTGTTTATATATGTCGCGATTTATTATACTATAATACTCAGGAGAACCGGAATTCTCAACATATTATTTTTTAATTATACACTATCCAGTCAACAATCGGAGGGAATGGAAATGAAGAAATTATTAGGTGGCGCCATGGTGATGGCGATGGTGCTTGCCGGGTGTTCGTCAGCATCTGATGAACTGCTCGATTTTTATAATGCGTTTCAAGAGACCGTCGAGGTGGAAAAGGAGATAGAGGATGTCAACGCTGAATTCGAAGAGTTGGAGGGCGAGAAGGCGGAACTGCAAGGCTCACTTAAGAACGCTACTAAGAAAGAACTTGGGGAGATAAGCGATTCGCTAGTGGAAAATACGGATAAACGTATCGAACAGTTGGATCAGGAAGTCGCAATCATGGGAGAGAGCAGGAGCCGTATGGAAGCTTCGACCCAATATATAGAAGAGATTTCCGATGAATCCAACCGCAAGCAGGCACAGTCGCTGATCGATGCGATGGAGGAGAGATACATGAGCCACGGGGAAATGATCGGCAGCTATAAGTCTGTATTGAACAGCGAAAAGGATATCTTCGCATATCTTGGTGAAGAAGAAGTGTCACAGGATGAAGTGGATGAACGACTTAACAGCCTGAGCAAGGAATATGAGGAAGTCCAGAAGAATGCAGAAACTTTCAGCAAGCGCACTGAACAGGTGAACGCACTCAAAAAAGAGATAGAGACCATAATCGAAGGAGAATGATGTAAGCGCTGTATTATATAACAGATAAAACTGTATTAGTACAGAAATCGTTGATTTAAAGCGCTTTGTGAGCATCTGTTACAATCCTGTTTATTTTACTGTTGTAACAGGATATGGTAAGATAATATACGATAAATGAAAAATTTGAAAGGTATGGTGAACACTTTATGGCACCAAAGAATAAAAGTTTCGATCCGGTCAAGACACTTGAAGAGATCGAAAATAAATTTGAAATGTTCCAGATTCTCGATCAGGACGGGAAAGTCACCAATAAAGACGCAATGCCTGATCTATCCGATGACGATCTTGTAGAACTGATGAAGCGCATGGTCTGGACACGCGTACTCGATCAGCGTTCAGTTTCATTGAACCGCCAAGGCAGATTGGGCTTCTATGCACCTACAGCCGGCCAGGAAGCATCCCAGCTCGCCAGCCAGTTCGCCCTTGAAGGTGAAGACTACATCCTTCCTGGCTATCGTGATGTGCCGCAGCTGATCTGGCACGGTCTGCCGCTTACGAAAGCCTTCCTTTTCTCAAGAGGCCATTATGAAGGCAACCAGTTCCCTGAAGGCGTGAATGCACTCAGCCCGCAGATCATCATCGGCGCACAGTATGTGCAGACAGCTGGTGTGGCACTCGGCATTAAAATGCGCGGAAAGGACACAGTAGCAATCACCTATACGGGTGATGGTGGTACGTCACAGGGGGACTTCTACGAAGGCATCAACTTTGCAAGTGCGTATAAAGCGCCTGCAATATTCGTCATCCAGAACAACCACTATGCAATTTCGACGCCTCGGGACTTGCAGACTGCGGCGAAGACGCTCGCCCAAAAAGGTGTAGCCTCAGGTGTACCAAGCATTCAAGTGGACGGCATGGACCCGCTTGCTGTATACAAGGTGACTAAAGATGCACGCGACCGTGCAGTTGCAGGAGAAGGACCAACTGTCATCGAGATGCTCTGTTACCGTTATGGACCGCACACAATGGCAGGGGACGACCCGACACGCTACAGGACATCCGATGAAGATTCAGATTGGGAAAAGAAAGACCCGCTCGTCCGTTTCCGCGCTTTCCTTGAAGAGAAGGACCTATGGAGCGAAGATCAGGAAAATGAAGTGATGGAGCAGGCTAAAGAAGATATCAAGAAAGCAATCAAAGAAGCAGACGGTGCAGAAAAACAGACTGTCACCAAACTCATGGAGCTCACTTATGATGAAATGCCGAGCAACCTGAAGGAACAGTATGAAGTCTACAAAGAAAAGGAGTCGAAATAAGCAATGGCACAGATGACAATGATCCAAGCAATCACTGACGCGATGGCCACAGAACTCAGGAACGATGAGAATGTCCTGCTCTTCGGCGAAGACGTCGGCGTAAACGGCGGAGTATTCCGCGCTACAGAGGGCCTGCAGAAAGAATTCGGTGAAGATCGTGTGTTCGATACACCACTTGCAGAAAGTGGGCTCGTATCGATGGGTCTCGGCCTTACACTGGAAGGTTTCCGCCCTGTAGTGGAAATCCAGTTCTTCGGCTTCCTTTTTGAAGCGATGGACGGCGTAGCCGGCCAGATCGCCCGCAACAGACAGCGTTCAGGCGCTTCAAAGGAAACGCCTGTCGTAATCCGTGCGCCATTTGGCGGCGGTGTCCACACGCCTGAACTCCACGCGGATTCGCTGGAAGGCCTGATGGCACAGACGCCAGGCCTTAAAGTGGTCATCCCGTCAAATCCAGTAGATGCAAAAGGACTTCTGATTGAAGCAATCCGCTCGAATGACCCTGTCATCTTCCTTGAACACATGAAACTCTACCGTTCATTCCGTGAAGATGTACCGGAAGAAGAATATACTGTCGAAATCGGCAAGGCAAGCGTCAAACAAGAGGGCGACGACATTACACTGATCGCGTACGGCGCAATGGTTCAAGAAGCCATCAAAGCAGCTGATGCACTTAAAGAAGAGGGCGTCTCTGCAGAAGTGATCGACTTGAGGACCGTCTCGCCAATAGACTATGACACATTGGTCGAATCTGTCGAGAAGACGAACCGTGCAGTGGTCATCCAGGAAGCACAGCGTCAAGCAGGTGTTGCAGCGAACGTTGCAGCAGAACTGTCCGAACGTGCCATCCTTAGTCTGGAAGCACCAATCATGCGCGTCACAGCGCCTGATACGGTCTATCCATTCACACAAGCGGAAGGTGTATGGCTGCCTACCAAAGATGACATCATCGAACGTGCGAAACAGGTTATGGACTTTTAAACAGAAAGTATAAAGGAGGAAATACTGTGGCTTTTGAATTTAAACTGCCGGATATCGGTGAAGGTATCCACGAAGGTGAAATCGTCAAGTGGTTCATCAATGAAGGCGATGAAATCAAAGAAGATGATGTGCTAGCAGAAGTGCAGAATGATAAAGCAGTTGTTGAAATCCCGTCTCCAGTAGACGGGACGGTCAAACAACTCCATGTCGAAGAAGGAACCGTTACAACTGTTGGTGAAACGATTGTGACCATCGATGATGGTTCTGAAGACTCTGGCGGAGAAGAACCTGCTGAAAAAGAAGAAAAGCAAGAAGAGAAGCAAGAAGAGAAGCAAGAAGAAAAAGAAACGGATGATTCCAAGAAAGAAGGACAAGCTTCTGGCAAAGGCGAAGATTCCGGTAAGGAAGACGAGTCAGAAAAAGGCGGCTCTTCCGACAAACGCATCATCGCGATGCCAAGTGTACGTAAATTTGCACGCGATAACGATGTTGACATCACAGAAGTATCGGGCACCGGCAAAAACGGCCGTGTAGTGAAGGCAGATGTGGAAGCATTCATGAATGGCGACCAGAGTTCTGCTGAGGCGACTCAAGAAACTGCCGACACCACTGATGAACAGCCAACATCCAAAGATGCCAAGCCAGCATCTTCTGAAGGCGAGTTCCCGGAGACGCGCGAAAAGATGAGCGGCATGAGAAAAGCGATCGCAAAAGCGATGGTCAACTCCAAACAGACTTCCCCACATGTTACACATCTCGACGAAGTAGAAGTAAAAGCGCTGTGGGACCACAGGAAGAAATTCAAATCAATCGCAGAAGAACAAGGCATCAAATTGACTTTCCTGCCATATGTGGTAAAAGCACTTGTGTCAATGCTCAAGAAATATCCTGAATTCAATGCATCAATCGATTCAGAAACATTTGAAGTCATACAGAAACATTATTATAATGTAGGCATTGCAGCCGATACAGAGCGTGGCCTTGTTGTACCTGTAGTGAAACATGCAGACAAGAAATCCATGTTCGAAATATCCGACGAGATTAACCAGCTTGCCGGCAAAGCACGTGACGGCAAGCTCTCAGGCGATGAAATGAAGGGCGGATCAATGACCATCTCAAACCTCGGTTCTGCAGGAGGACAATGGTTCACACCAGTCATCAACCAGCCTGAAGTGGCAATCCTCGGCATCGGACGCATAGAAGAGAAAGCAATCGTGAGAGATGGGGAGATAGTGGCGGCCCCTATGCTTGCACTGTCACTCAGCTATGACCACAGACAGATTGACGGCATGACGGCACAGAACGCCCTGAACCATGTTAAGCGTCTGCTTAACAATCCAGAATTACTATTAATGGAGGGATAATTACAGATGGTAGTTGGAGATTTTCCTATTGAAACTGATACTATTGTAGTCGGCGCAGGCCCAGGAGGCTACGTTGCAGCAATCCGCGCAGCACAACTTGGACAGAAAGTGACAATCGTAGAAAAAGGTGACATCGGTGGCGTCTGCCTGAATGTCGGCTGTATCCCGTCCAAAGCGATGATTTCATCTTCCCATCGTTTCCAGCAGGCACAAAGCTCTGAAGACATGGGTGTCATCACTGAAGGTGTGAAACTTGATTTCTCCAAAGTGCAGTCATTCAAAGACAGTGTAGTCAAAAAACTCACTGGCGGCGTTGAAAGCCTGCTTAAAGGAAACAAAGTCGAGATCGTCAAAGGCGAAGCTTACTTCGTCGATGGCAACACTATGAAAGTCATGGACGAAAAGCAGTCACAGACTTATGAATTCAAAAATGCAATCGTGGCTACCGGCTCCCGTCCAATAGAAATCCCAGGTTTCAAATTCGGTAAACGCATCCTCGATTCCAGCGGTGCGCTTGCGTTGGAAGAAAAACCTGAGAAATTGGTCGTCATCGGTGGCGGCTACATCGGAACTGAGCTAGGTACTGCCTATGCGAATTTCGGTACAGAAGTGACGATTCTTGAAGGTGCCAAAGATATTCTTGGTGGATTCGAAAAACAGATGACGCAAGTCGTCAAAAAGAACCTCAAGAAAAAAGGTGTAACCATCGAGATGGAAGCAATGGCTAAAGAAGCTGAAGAAACAGACGATGGCGTCAAAGTCACTTATGAAGTTAAAGGCGAGACTAAAGAAATCGAAGCAGACTATGTCCTTGTAACAGTAGGACGTCGTCCGAATACAGATGAGCTCGGTTTGGAAGAGGCCGGCATCAAAATGTCCGATAAAGGCCTCATCGAAGTCGATAAACAATCCCGTACTTCAATTGACAGCATCTTCGCTATAGGCGATATAGTGCCTGGACTGCCACTTGCCCACAAAGCAAGCTACGAAGGTAAAGTTGCTGCTGAAGCAATTGCAGGAGAAAAATCTGAAGTTGATTATCTCAGCATGCCAGCAGTCTGCTTCTCAGAACCTGAGTTGGCTACAGTCGGCTATAATGAAGCAGACGCTAAAGAAGCTGGATTTGAAGTGAAGACAGGTAAATTCCCATTCGCAGCAAACGGTCGTGCGCTTGGATTGAATGAAACTGATGGTTTCGTCAAACTTGTTTCACGTAAAGAAGACGGCCTACTCCTCGGTGCCCAAGTTGCGGGAGCAGGCGCTTCCGACATCATTGCAGAACTTGGCCTTGCAGTTGAGACAGGAATGACTGCTGAGGATATCGCGCTTACCATCCACGCCCACCCGACACTTGGAGAGATTCCAATGGAAGCTGCGGACGTGGTACTGGGTAGACCAATCCACACTATGTAACAGCATATTTTAAGGGCGTCCATAACGGATGCCCTTTTTTTATCTTTGCCGTAAAGGAGGAGACCAGAATGGAAGAATACAGCTATCCGATTGATGAAGACTGGACTACAGATGAAATCATCGACGCCGTCGCTTTTTTTGAAGCCGTAGAGAAAGCATATGATGGCGGTGTGCCTGCAGAAGAATTGAAAAGGAAGTATGAAACCTTCAAAAGAATTGTACCAGGGAAATCGCAGGAAAAGACGAAATTTCGTGAGTTCAAATCAAACAGCGGCCTTGAAGCCTATACAGCAGTCAAAAAGCTTAAGGATGCAGAACCAGACAGCATGATCAGAGTGTAGATCATATACAATCCGGGACCGTATCCTGCAGCCACACTCACGATTAAAGATCAGTCGGCTGCATGCGTACATAAAAAAGCATAGAGAGTGATTAAACTAAATTTTATCTGGTTAAAAAATCGATGTACGGGTAATATTGATTATGAAGACATAAATAACCTAGGAGGTTCCTATGGCTAAAAAAAATTATACCCAAACGGTAAAACCGGTCAGCCGCATTCCTGAAAAGATATTCGGATGGCTGGCTTGGATTGGATTGCTGGCGATAACGGCCCTGCTTCTTTTCTTTTCACTCGTCACAATGAATGACGCACAGGTTACACAGAACATGACACAGCAACTTGAAACAGAATTCCAGAACCTTGCGGAGCAGGGACAGGATATTGGAGCCGCACCCGGAGATCTTGCTGATATGGTAGTCGGGTGGTTGAACAATGTATGGATGATTGCACTATATCTGATGATTCCGCTCATTTTAGGACTGTTCGGCCTTCTGACGATGCGCAGAAGGATTTTGGCAGGCTTCCTGCTGCTGGTGGCAGCCATTCTCACAGCACCGCTCATTGCGCCTGTCGTGACTGGCATCATACCATTATTCTTCATCATTGCAGCAATACTGCTCTTTGTCAGAAAGGATAGAGTCATTCGAAATGATGAACTTGAACCCCTGGATGAAGAACGGCGGCACAGCAGGAACAATAACCGAACATTTGAAGATGGCGGGATGACTGAAGCTGGGACGCCAGATAGGCAACCACGCCGTCGGGACGAAGCGGAATCAGATCAGGCTTTCGACTACAATAGGCCTGCGGCCAGGCGCCGAGATGACGCCCCCCTCGATAGGGATGAAGTCAATGAAGACAGAAACAGCCGGGGACCGCGGAGTCACCATGACGAAGATATCGAGTCAACACGTACTTTCAGCCTCGGTGAATATGATGACGACAACAGGACATCGGCACGTGACACTACGAGACGTTCAGATAAGACAGCAGAAGACGATCGGTTTGTAGATCGCAATATCGACTCCAGTGAGCCCGTCACTCCGGTATCAGAAGAAGAGTATACAAGGCGCGGGGGCACTGCGGGCTCCGGTAGGTCTGATGACCGCGCAGATGCATCACAGCGCCGTACCGGCGATGATTACAGCTATGATGCAACGAAGGAACGCCGTGATAATGTAAACAGACGCAACAACGATTCACTATAAGTACAGAAGACGCTCTGGTTGGAGCGTCTTTTTTTATAAAAATATTCAAGAAAGGTGGATATCGCCGACATCGCCCGTATACAGTCTTTGGCAAATCAGCTGAAAGTGCAGGTGACCTGATCTTCCGCCTATTGGAAAAGCCTCGATACACGGCAGGTATCGAGGCTTTTCCAATGCTCCATTTGAATCAATAGAGCTTTAACAGTTCAGTCATGACCGTCTCCAGCTCTTTTAGGAATATATCATCGTTTTCCAAAACGGGGTTTGAAGGCAGATACATCTTCCCGATCAGGAACTCACCCTTCTTCACATCCTTCAGACGGGTGAGCGCAGATTCAAAGTCATCATAACTCATATCATCGATGGCTGTCTTTTCGGGTTTCATATGATCCAAAGAGATTACGTAATTGTTCGGCATGCTGCGCATCTCCTCGATCATATCAAGCCATTTATCAGCAACCTGCTGTTTTTCAGGAGACTCATATATGACCCCGTACATGCAGAATGCATGATCACCAAAAAGGCCGATCTGGAAATGGGGCATCATTTTATAGCCTCTTGGGTTGGTGCTGAAGCTGACCCATGTATCGTCTGGGGGGTTCACTTTCCGACGTGCGTGCTTGGCAACATGGGCGAAATGCTCATCTCCGGTCAAAGTGGTGAGATATTCACTGAAATATTCACCGAGGTTCTCAAGTTTAGGTCGTATGGTCTCTTTCAGGGCATCCATCCGCGGCTCCAGACCGTCGATGTCGAAAACCCGGAAGTCCTCCTTTGTAAAATGGTACTTAGACATTTGGCTTCTCCTTTCAAATCATTATCTATATGATAGAATAAGTGATAATGTCAATCAATCATTTGGGGTGGATGCAATGGAAATATATGAATTCGGGCAACGTATGATCAGGGAAGCGGGGGACTTCATCAAACTCCGTATGAAGGAGGATTTCAAGGTTGATGCCAAGCTCAACCCTCATGACCTGGTGACGGATGTCGACAAGGAAACAGAGACATATATATATGAACGGATACTTGAACGCTACCCGGACCACCGCATCATTGGTGAGGAAGGACACGGCACAGATATTGAAGATATGTCGGGTGTGCTGTGGATAGTTGATCCGATAGACGGTACCTTGAATTTTGTACACCAGCTCCAGAACTTCGCTGTCTCCATCGGTGTCTATGTGGATGGAGAACCTTACTGTGGGTTGATTTTGGATGTCATGGAAGGCGTGCTGTACCATGCAAGGGTCGGCAGCGGTGCTTTCAAGGATGATATCCGCCTAGATGAAATGCGGGACACGACGCTTGACCGGTCGCTCATCGGCATGAATGCCAATTGGGTCATCAAAGATCAGATAGGACCTGCATTCAAGAAAATAGTGGAACAAACAAGGAGTACACGATCATACGGTTCCGCTGCCCTCGAAATGGCATATGTCGCGACCGGCATCCTCAGCGCCTCTGTGTTCTTCAGACTGCACCCATGGGATTATTCAGCAGGTATGATCATAATCGATGAAGCTGGCGGCAGGACAACCAACCTGCTTGGTGAAGAGATCGATATATTGAAGAAGGATAGCATCCTGACTGGCAATAAAGCGATCCACAAGGAACTTACAGATTACTTTACAAGTGATGCGGCATTTATAGCCGGCCACAGGCGTGTACACGGGGAGAAGCGATAGATGCGGGTATGCCCCTCCAATTTTATAAAGTTCTGCCGGATGATCTTCTGAAGCGTGTATTCCGATAGCTCGAGCTTGAGATGGTCTATGATATCACGGCGTTTGTAGTGTATATCAGGGCTGATCATGTGGAGGCGGTTGAAGTATTCAGCTGTTATCGCCTGTATTCCAACAACTTTGCCACATGCATCACATCGTCCGAAATTGCTGCCTATCGTCTGCCAATCAAAACTGTGGCAGAACGGACATTTGATGCCCCTCTTGAAGTTGAAGTGGACCATTCTGACCGTCACCCGGCCGCCTGTAATCAGTGCGAGGCCGGGTGACGGTTCTTTTTTCTGATTACAGCGGAATGTTCGATGGTCTTCAAATAATGGGGGAGCTCACTTAATTTCAAAAACAGTTCAGAACGGGCCGGTTCAATTTTGAAACTCGGATCCATCATCACATATTTGAGGATGATCGGACGCTGATAGCGCCCTTCATCTATGAGTTGCCCGCGAAACATTTCGAATATCGCGCGACTGCGGTTGAGGTCGATTACAGCTTCATGTCCAGCAGCACATAGTATATTGAACTGATTAATGTAGTGCGGGCCACTAAGATCATGCAGTACGAAAAGATAATAGCAGTAGTCGGTGGCAATCAGGACATTGACGATTTCGAACGCGTTGCCGATGTGCATTTCGGCATGCCAGTGGACGGACATATTCTGTGTGTTAATGTTCATAAGATAACGTTCAAATTCATTCTCAAGGTGTTCCATCTTCTGCATGGAATGATATTCTGCCGTTTCATCATCTGAAAAAGGCACCCTGTTGTACAAAAACTCATAAACTTTCAAGCGATCGTGTTTTTCCCTCATGGCACAACTCCTTAATGGTGGTGCCGTCATTATCTGTGAGATCAAACGATGGGTCAAAATACAGAAAAAGAGTCAATCCATACAAAAAAGGGCAAACGGGGGAGTAGTTCCAGTAAATCCCCGTCTGCCCTTCAACAAGCTATGCAAAATATCAAATTCAGCAGCCTACAGCCAACCGTTTTCACGGTATTTCTTTTTTAGTGTAAAACCGATTCCGAATATCGCGATGAACAGTACGACGGATAATATGGCCATGAGCGGCATCGCTTCAGCGACAAAGGCGGAGAAGGCAAGCATCATCAGGACAGCCAGCACAGCCAGCACCATGAATATGGCTTTTGATTTCTTTTGTTCCATTTTGACGGTCCTTTCGAAGTGGATTTGATGAATATTATAGCATAAGACAACATTTTATTACACCCAATGCTTGTCAAGGAGTGGAAAAGGACACCGATGTCGTGTTATAATAAATAAGTTATGAAATGAAAGCTACAAAACGATTTTAAAAACGAAGGGAAAGACTTGATGAATTTAAGAGAAGATATCCGTAATATCGCAATCATTGCACACGTTGACCACGGAAAAACGACACTAGTAGACGAACTGCTGAAGCAGTCCGGCATATTCCGGGAGAATGAGCATGTCGCCGAGCGCGCGATGGATTCCAATGATATTGAACGGGAACGTGGAATAACAATTCTCGCTAAAAATACAGCAATTGACTATAAAGATAAACGCATCAACATTCTTGATACTCCTGGGCACGCCGATTTCGGTGGCGAAGTTGAGAGGATCATGAAGATGGTGGATGGTGTAATCCTGGTTGTGGATGCCTATGAAGGTACTATGCCACAAACACGTTTCGTATTGAAGAAAGCATTGGACCAAGACCTTAAGCCACTTGTTGTTGTAAACAAGATCGATAAGGAAACGGCCCGCGCAGAAGCAGTCATCGATGAAGTGCTCGAGCTTTTCATCGAACTGGACGCAAATGACGAACAGCTCGAATTTCCAGTGGCATATGCTTCCGCAATAAACGGCACGGCAAGCCTCGAGGTGGATAAGCAGGAAGAGAACATGCAGTCCATATTCGATATGATCCTGGAATATGTGCCAGCTCCTGTAGATAACAGCGACGAACCGCTACAGTTCCAGGTCGCACTCCTCGACTATAACGATTATGTCGGCAGAATCGGCATCGGACGTGTATTCCGGGGGGAAATCAAAGTTGGCCAGCAAGTGTCGCTCATGAAGAATGATGGCACGGTCAAAAATTTCCGCGTGACCAAATTGTTTGGTTTCTTTGGGCTCCAGCGCCTCGAGATCGAGAGCGCCAAAGCAGGCGATCTGATAGCAGTCAGCGGCATGGAGGACATCAACGTCGGAGAGACTGTGACACCGATCGACAACCAGGAGGCATTGCCTCTTCTACACATCGACGAACCGACCCTGCAGATGACATTCTCAGTCAACAGCTCGCCATTCGCCGGCAAAGAAGGCAAGCATGTTACAGCGCGTAAGATAGAGGAAAGATTAGAAGAGCAGCTCGAAACGGACGTATCCCTGAAAGTTGAACCAACCGATCAACCGGATGCATGGACAGTTTCCGGCAGGGGCGAACTCCACTTATCAATCCTTATCGAAAACATGCGTCGTGAAGGGTTCGAACTTCAAGTCTCGAAACCGCAAGTCATCGTCAAAATGGTTGACGGCGTCAAATGTGAACCGTTTGAACGTGTCCAGATCGACGTGCCTGAAGAGTATACCGGAAGCATCATAGAATCACTCGGCCAACGGAAAGGTGAAATGGTGGACATGGTCAATACAGGCAATGGCCAAAGCCGTGTCACTTTCCTTGTACCAGCACGTGGTCTGATCGGATACCGTACGGAATTCATGTCCATGACACGTGGCTACGGCATCCTCAACCATACGTTCGAGGATTACCGTCCACTCATTAAAGGACGCATAGGCGGTAGACGTAATGGTGTTCTCGTATCCATCGATAAAGGAGCGGCTTCGACCTACTCCATCCTACAGCTGGAAAGCCGCGGCACCAACTTTATGGAGCCAGGTACTGAAGTCTACGAAGGCATGATTGTCGGCGAAAACTCACGGGACAACGATTTGACTGTCAACATCACTAAAGTGAAAGCAGCGAACAATATACGTTCTGCTACAAAAGAGCAGACGACGACCATGAAAAAACCTAAAGTGATGACCCTGGAGGAAGCGCTCGAGTACATCAATGATGATGAGCTTGTGGAAGTGACCCCAGAATCCATCCGTCTCAGAAAAAGCATACTTGCCAAGAATGAGCGGGAAAAATCACAAAAACATGAAAAGATTAAACTTGAATCGGAGTGAATTTAATTGTATCTCCCTGATTTGATGAGTGTGAATGTTACAGAGCGCCTGACTTTCTTCGGCAGGTTGTTCGGGTTGGATTCCAACCCTGAAAGTGGAATGTGGTACCTTTTCATCACCATCTTCATACTGTCGATCCTAGTGTATAACCTTGGTTTCGCACGTAAAGTCAAGGTGTGGCAGAATGCCATCATTTACGTTGTCATGTTTTTAGGATGCATCATATTGACTTTTTTCGGTGCATTCCTCCCCGTTGCAGAAAGTCTGATAGTCGCTACGGCCGTTTTGGCTTTATACCGCTTCAGATTGCACCAGGAACGGAAAGCTGGAAACATTAAAACTTCCGGCAAATAAAAATCAGCCTATCCAGATGGATAGGCTGATTTTTATTATTCAAAGGCGATGCCGGTAACATGCACGAGCTTTTCTTCCATATTGCCATCCTTGATGACCAGAACATCGATCATGCCATCATCGTAGATGCGCTTCCCATCCTGACTGAAATGGGCATAATATGTATCGCGTGCATTATAGGGAAGAGTAGTCGTCCCTTCGTCATGTGTGAACACAATCATTGCATCTTCGCCTTGATGGGGCTCGGTATATTCCAGGAAAGGTTTTAGGCAAATGATGAAAGTGCCTTCCAAGAGTTCTTTGTTTTTGAACTTTTTCTCGGTTTTCAAAGTAGGCGGTTTAGTCGTACCTTCAATGATCTGCCTGTTCCATTCTGTGCTGTCCGAAAAATTGATCTGTTCCTCGTCGGGTTCCTGGGCCAACACCTTTTCAAGTTCTTCTTTGCGGTCGTCGAATATCCATGTGGATGGGTCGAGTGTAATCTGGTAACGTACATTACCCAATATTTGTATAATCATCTGCATTCTCTCCTTACTGCTTAATTATAGCAGAAATATATGTATTGTTTAAGCCGTTTCAATCGTATCATACTCTTGTATTTACTTGCTTTTTTGCTGTTTCTGATATAAAATTTTATAGAGAGTTTATAGAAAGGGGTAATTTCGTGTCCACTAAAGATGATTTGAGCAGAAAGGCTTATGAACAGCTGGAAAAAGATGCCGAAAAGATTGTCCAGCTGATCGAAGTGCAGATGGACAACCTGACAATGCCCCAATGCCCGGTCTATGAAGAGGTTCTGGACACACAGATGTTTGGATTATCAAAAGAGGTCCATTTCGCTGCAAGACTTGGCCTGATCGATCCCGAAGACGGACATGCTGTACTGGAGAAACTGGAAAAGGAAGTATCCAAAGTGCACGAAGCATATATGGAAAAGGAAAAATTCGAGTCTAAAGAAATATGATCTTTAGACTTTTTTAAATGAGGCGATAAATTGTCATACATAAAAGACTTCTTCGACTACGTAAAAGTATACTCCAAACACGTTGATTTCGTCATCGTGATCAGCTATATCCTGCTTAGCCTCATCGGTCTCATCATGGTATACAGTGCGAGCATGGTAATTGCATCGAAAAGCGATATTACAGGCGGAAACCCTGAACATTATTATATCAGGCAACTGTTCTCCATAATTCTCGGCTTCATCGTGGTATTCATCATGACCTACTTCATGTCCGGGGAGTTTCTGCGCAACAAATACTTCCAGATCGCAGCAACGGGTGGCATTTTTATCCTTCTGTTGTTTACTGCTTTCTTCGGCACGGAAGTTAATGGGGAAAGGAACTGGATCCGCTTAGCGGGCTTCAACTTCCAGACTTCGGAGTTTTTCAAGATAGTGACCATTTTATATCTGGCGTACATATACGATAGGAAGAAAGACCGCCTCAAGCAACTTGAAGCAGGTCATCTGGTGCCTCTGTTGTTCATAGGTTTCTGTACCATGATGGTCATATCGAATGATTTCGGCACCGGGCTCGTCATCACTGGCATCATTGCAGGGATATTCCTGTACTCCGGCATCTCGATCCGATTTCTCGCCAAGGCGGGTGGGGTGATCGCCAGTGCGGCAGTAGCGATAGGCCTCATCATCTTCATGATCAAGGGAAGTATCCTCTCCCCACACCAGCAGGCCCGAATAGACACGTTCCTCCATCCATTCAATGATCCGACCGGGACGGGGTACCAATTGACGAATGCATTGGTATCCATATCCCATGGTGGCATTTTCGGCACTGGGCTGGGCAATGGTGTAATGAAGCTCGGCTATCTTCCAGAGCCGCATACTGACTTCATATTTGCGGTTGTTGCAGAAGAGCTGGGACTGATCGGCGTAATATTCATCCTACTCCTGTACTTGGTTCTTGTACTGAAGGCATTATGGTATGCAGCAGTCTCAGAAGACATGTTCTACCGCCTCATCTGTGTGGGTGTTGCTATCTACATCACCTTCCAGCTGTTCGTCAATCTCGGCGGCATCTCAAAGCTCATTCCGCTTACCGGTGTGCCGTTGCCGCTGCTCAGCTACGGTGGTTCGTCATTCCTCAGCATATCCATCGCAATCGGCCTGCTCATCATTTCGGCCAAACATGTCAAAAAACAAAAGACGCTGACCCACCTATAGACCAGAATTCATTTTCTGGTCTTTTTGGTTTATGTCCTTTTGCCGTCATTTACCAATTTAGGAGCAAGAATGAATTAGATTGTATATTTTTTGAATATTTATTATAATTAAAATGATAATAAAGGAGGAATGTCATGAATAAGATCAACAAGCTGATGGTTGCCAATAGGGGAGAAATCGCCATCCGTATCTTCCGTGCATGTACGGAGCTCGATATTACGACAGTAGCGATATACAGTAATGAGGATAAAGGGGCATTACATAGATACAAGGCTGACGAAGCATATCTTGTCGGCGAACAGCTGTCGCCTACAGAGAGTTATCTGGATATCGAAGCCATCATAGAAGTGGCGAAAAAAGCAGAAGTGGATGCTATACATCCAGGCTATGGCTTCTTGAGTGAGAATATGACGTTCGCGAAGCGTTGCGAAGAAGAGGGCATCATATTTGTCGGACCAGAACAGCGTCACTTGGATATGTTCGGTGATAAGGTCAAGGCTCGCGCCACAGCCGTAGCTGCCGGACTCCCGATCATCCCGGGTTCAGACGGTGCAGTCCAGTCATTCGAAGAAGTCGAGCAGTTCATTGGAAAGCATGGGTTGCCGATCATCATCAAGGCCATTTCAGGTGGCGGCGGGAAAGGGATGCGTATCGTCGATGAAGGCGATGATGTCAGGGACAGCTACGACCGGGCCAAGAGTGAAGCATCCAAATCCTTCGGCAACAGTGAAGTCTATCTTGAAAAGTATATCGCCACTCCGAAGCATATCGAAGTCCAAATCATTGGAGATGCTGAAGGCAACGTCCTCCACCTCTATGAACGCGACTGTTCAGTCCAGCGCCGCCACCAGAAGGTTGTGGAAGTGGCGCCGTCAGTCGGTCTGAGTGAAGAGATGCGTGCGAGAATCTGCGGGGCGGCAAAGGACATGGCTGAAAAAGTCGGCTACATCAACGCCGGAACCATTGAATTCCTGGTGGCTGGAGACGATTTCCATTTCATTGAAGTGAACCCGCGCGTACAGGTCGAGCATACGATTACAGAAATGGTTACCGGCATCGACATCGTCAAAACACAAATCCAAATAGCCGACGGCAATACGCTTTTCGGGGAAGCAATCAACCTGCCGCGGCAGGAAGACATTCCATTGATGGGATATGCTGTCCAGTGCCGGATCACCACTGAAGATCCATTGAATGATTTTATGCCTGACACAGGGCAGATCATGGCGTACCGTTCAAGCGGCGGGTTCGGCGTACGGTTGGATGCCGGAGATGGTTTCCAAGGGGCGGTCATCTCGCCTTACTACGATTCGCTTCTGGTCAAACTTTCTACACATGGTCTCACATATAAGGATGCAAACGAGAAGATGCTGCGCAGCCTGAAGGAGATGCGGATAAGGGGAATCAAGACCAATCTCCAGTTTTTGGCCAACGTCATCAGCAATGAGGATTTCCGGAAAGGAGATTATTCGACCAAATTCATCGACAACACGCCTTCACTTTTCGAATTCGAGAAGCCAAAGGATAGGGGAACCAAGACGCTTGAGTACATTTCGACAATCACGGTCAATGGATTTCCAGGGGTCGAACAACGCCAAAAGCCACATTTCGATCCTCCACGCATGCCAGACTATGAACCGAAAATAGTGGAGGGAACAAAACAGATACTGGATAATGAAGGGCCGGAGGGCTTGGTCAGATGGCTGAAGGCACAAGAAGATGTGCTTTTGACGGACACCACAATGAGGGATGCGCATCAGTCATTGCTTACGACACGGATCCGCACTTATGACATGAAGAAGATTGCGCCCTATACGGCACATGATCTGAAGGATGCATTTTCCCTTGAAATGTGGGGAGGGGCCACCTTTGATGTTGCATATAACTTCCTTAAGGAAGATCCGTGGAGACGACTTGAGACATTGCGCAGTGAAATACCGAATGTCCTCTTCCAGATGCTTCTCCGTGCTTCCAATGCAGTGGGCTATAAAAACTATCCGGACAATGTCGTGGAGAAATTTATACAGGAAAGTGCAGAGGCAGGCATAGATGTTTTCCGCATATTCGATTCCCTGAACTGGATGGAAGCAATGAAGCATCCGATTGAAGCCGTGCTCAAAAGCGGTAAGGTGGCTGAAGCGGCCATCTGTTATACAGGGGATATCCTGGATCCACAGCGTTCAGCCGTCTATACTCTGGACTACTACAAGAAGATGGCTCAAGAACTTGAGGCAGAAGGTGCGCATATACTTGCGATTAAAGATATGGCAGGACTTCTCAAACCGCAGGCAGCCTACGAGCTCATCGGGGAATTGAAGGCGACGGTGAATCTTCCAATCCACCTGCATACCCACGATACGAGCGGGAATGGCATCCTTATGTACCACAAGGCGATTGAAGCGGGTGTGGATGTGGTCGATACGGCACTCGGATCACTGAGCGGTCTGACATCCCAACCAAGTGCGAACAGCCTATATTATGCACAAAGCAATCAAAACAGGAAAGTCCGTGCCGATATAGAAGGACTTGAACGCTTAAGCGAGTACTGGGAGGATGTCAGGAAGTATTACGTCGATTTTGAAAGTGACATCAAAAGCCCAAATACTGAAATCTACAGGCACGAAATGCCGGGAGGCCAATACTCAAACCTCTACAGCCAGGCTAAGTCACTTGGACTTGGTGACCGCTATGGTGATGTCAAGAAGATGTATCAGAAGGTCAATATGCTGTTTGGCGACATCATCAAAGTGACCCCGTCATCCAAAGTAGTGGGGGATATGGCATTGTTCATGGTACAAAACGAACTCGATGAGGAAAGTGTCATCGAGCGCGGCCAGCACCTCGACTTCCCGGATTCAGTGGTCAGTTTCTTTAAAGGGGAAATCGGCAGACCTGAAACGGGATTCAATGAAGCCTTGCAGAAAGTTGTGCTTAAAGGCAGCGAACCATTGAGTGTACGGGCAGGTGAGGTCATGGAGCCGGTGGACTTCGATCAGCTACGTGAGGAAGTGGCCGAATTCTGCGACTACAAGATCACCGAGAAGGATGTATTGTCCTATGCGCTCTATCCGAAAGTCTTCAAAGACTTCATCATGACCAACAACAAGTGGGGCAATGTTGAAGTGTTGGATACGCCAACCTTCCTGTTCGGCATGCGAAAGAATGAACAGCTTGAGATTGAAATAGATAAGGGCAAGACGTTGATCGTAAACTTATTATCGATCGGACATGTGCATGAAGATGGTTACCGTTGGATGTATTTTGAATTGAACGGTTTCCCGCGCAAGGTCTATATAAATGATGAAAGTGTCGAATCGAAGGAAGCGAAACTCAAAAAAGCCGACCCTGCAAGCATAAGTGATATCGGGGCGCAGATGCCTGGTACCGTGAGTACGGTGAAGTATAAAACGGGGGAGACATTCAAAAAAGGGGAGGTCATCATAATTACAGAAGCAATGAAGATGGAAAGCTCTGTAAAGGCACCCTTCGACGGTAAAGTGACAGATGTATTCGTCGAAGCGGGTGATAAGGTAACCTCGATGGATCTTATGATGACCGTGGAAAAAGCGTAAGGTGAAATTCTGGAACATATAAAAAGCGTGCCCTTCATCTCCTGATCAGGAGATGAAGGGCACGCTTTTTGTTTTATGATTTCTGTTTACAACCACCGTATCACCTGGAGCGGTACAGTAGGAGTATGAAGTAGCAGAGCAGTCCGAACAGCAACGTGATGAACAGGGCATGCAACAGGGCGATGAAAATGTTTACCAGCGTGAATACGCTGAGCATGCCGGTGGTTGCCTGCAGTAGTACAAGTACGAATGCAATAATCCAGCCATATTTCAGGACTCTATATTTGCTGTAGTGCTTAAGGACATGAAGCATGATGATGAAAATCCAGATGATGATGACCCCGGCCAAAACCCGGTGCCCCATCTGCACCCATTCGTAGAATGTGTCAGCCCATAGCTTATCGGGACTACAGTGCGGCCAGCTCAAACAGGCAAGTGATGAGTCGGTATGCCTGACCAGGGCGCCGCTGTATACAACAAGGTAAATGTAGATTGTCAGAAATATGGTGTGATATCTGAGATAAGGTCCAATGACTAGAGTTTGCGCCTCAAACTTCTGATCGACTTCGAACACGAGGAGCGTCAAGAGGAAGACTGATGCAAAACTGATCAGTGAGATCCCGAAATGGGCTGCAAGTACGAAGTCATTCTGGCCCCACATCACAGCTGCAGCGCCAAGGAGCGCCTGGATGATGATGAAGGCGATACTCAGGCCGACAAGGAATTTGGTTTCTTTTTTATGGGCCATCAGCTTAAGGGCCATAAAGCTCAGTACACCAACCAGTATGATCGCGATACCAGATACACCGCGGTGGGCAAGTTCTATAATCGTCTCGATTGGCCAATCGCTCGGGATGATACGCCCGTGGCATAGGGGCCAGGACTGGCCGCAGCCATCCGCGGAGCCTGTTTTGGTTACCAGAGCGCCGCCTATCTGAACGAACACCATCGCAAGTGTGGTGATGACAGCAAGTATTTTTAAGTTTTTATACAATGGTAACACCTCTATAGCTCGTATGCTGTTAGTAGCCACAAGTATTCAATATATATGAAAGAACTTGTCTTCGCAATCATTAATATTTTTAATTGCTCTTAACAATTCTAGAATATATGGTAAAATCGATTATGTACAACAAACAACTATTCCCAGTATAAAACATATTCGGAATAAGAATGTGGCACATTGATGAACAATTTTTGAACAATATAAAATGTAACGATTTTATTTCAAAAATATATAGTAAATGTGTCATGTTTAATTTATCATTATTTGTAATGTATCTGTGGTGAAAGGAGGCGTATGAATGCAAAATGATGTATATGGTAATGATGTGCATCATGGTAATAGGGCGATGACCTATAAGGCGGTCAAAACTCTTGTCAAGGATGGTATAATCAAAGCGAATTTGATTCCGGCCTTTGCTGCAGGTTTTCTGGCTGTCATGTACTACAACCAGTCTTTCTTCTCGAATGTCCCGCTTCTGCTGCTGATGGTTGCAGCGACTGCTCTTGTGATAGGCGGTGTAGCTGCACTGAACAACTATTATGACAGGGACATAGACATGATCATGGAATCGAAGCAGTCCCGTCCGAGTGTAGATGGCACTTTCTCAGGGCGAGACATACTGTACATAGGATTTGGATCATTCATCATTGGAGAAATACTTCTTTTCATGATCAACATGACTGCTGGAACACTTGGATTGATCGCTGCTTTTGGATATGTAGTCGTCTATTCCATTTATGCGAAAAGGCATCTGGTGTCGAACACCGTCATCGGGTCGATACCCGGGGCGATGCCGCCACTCATCGGTTGGGCAGTAGTAGACCCTGGTCTGCATGTGCTCGCCTGGGCGATGTTCGTTGTCATGTTCCTCTGGCAGCCTCCACACTTCTATGCATTGGCTATCCGAAGAAGCGAGGAATACAGTAAAGCCAGTATACCGATGCTTCCATCTGTGAAAGGAAACCGCCGGGCTAAGGCGTCAATCATCTTCTGGGTGGCGCTGCTACTGTTTACTCCGCTCATGATGACGGAACTTGGGCTATGGTTCGTGATTCTTGCGACCGCACTGAACATCACCTGGTTAGTCATAACATTGAACAAGTTCCGCCCGGCCAAAGATGATTACCGCCATGCCGGCAGGGTCTTCATCTTCTCGTTGAATTACATCATCATTTTTTTCGTAATGATCATTGTTGCCGGCCTATTAGGGAATTTTTAAAAGCTCAAGTATGAAAGAGAGGTCTATTTAAATGAAAAATCGTTGGATGAGCGCCAAATGGATTGGTCTTATCGTTTTCCTGGCGGCTTTTGCTTCCGGGTGCGGGAAGAATCATCTCAGTACGCTGAGACCAGCCGGTGAAATTGGACAAGAGCAATTCTATTTGATGGTGTTGTCTATAGCCATCATGCTACTCGTTGTAGTATCAGTCATAATCCTATTCTCTTTCGCAGTGCTGAAAAGCCGCAGAAGTAAATTAGGTGAAGACTACAAACCAAAAGATGTGGCTGGTAACCACGTATATGAAGTGATCTGGACTTCCATCCCAATTTTGCTCATCATCATCCTTGCAGTACCAACAGTCTACCTGGTCTTCAAACAAGGTGATGTCCGCGGCATGGAAAATGAAGATGGAGGAATCAATACAGAAGAGACAATCGTCAATGTCACCGCCAATCAGTACTGGTGGGAATTTGAATATCCCAACGAGGAAGTCGTAACAAGCCAAGAGCTTGTGGTACCTACCGACAGGAGAGTTTACTTCAACCTTAAGGGAGGCGACGTTAAACACTCATTCTGGGTACCGGCTGCCGGTGGTAAGCTGGATACGAACGTAGATGGAATCAACAGCTTCTATCTGGTGTTCGATGATGACAGTGCCGAAGAGTCCAACCGTCTCTTCTACGGAAAATGTGCGGAACTTTGCGGACCATCCCACGCGTTGATGGACTTTAAGGTAAAGGCATTGCCGGAAGAAGAATATGATCAATGGCTCGCTGACATGAAGGCTGTTGAGGAACCGGCCCAAGCATCGACGGACGATGCGGCTGAAGGCCAGGAAATCTTCAACAACTCATGTATCGGCTGTCACGCAGTAACACCGCAGGGCGCGGGTGCTGTAGGGCCTAACTTGGCGAACTTCGGAGACCGCGATCTCATCGCAGGCTTCCTTGAACATAACGAAGAGAACCTTGTCGACTGGATCAAAGATCCGGAATCCTTCAAACCAGGAAACAAGATGACGGATCAGTATGATCTGTCAGATGAAGAAATCGATAAGGTAGCGTCTTATCTGATGGAACTGAAAGTTGAAGAAGGTTCCGGAGATGTTGAATCTCTGAGGGAAAAACCTGAAGAAGATTCAGAAGAGGGAGGTAACTAGTAATGGCAACTACTGCTAAAAAGAAAGGCTTCGGTTCCGTAATCTGGGAATATATGACTACGGTTGACCATAAGAAAATCGCAATACTTTATTTGATTGCTGGTGGCTTCTTCTTCGTACTTGGCGGTATTGAAGCAATGCTGATACGTATTCAGCTCGCAGTACCGAACAACGACTTCCTATCTGGAGGATTGTTCAACGAAGTCATCACAATGCATGGTACCACCATGATATTCCTGGCTGCCATGCCACTTTTATTCGCATTTATGAACGCTACTGTACCTTTGCAGATAGGAGCGCGCGACGTCGCGTTCCCATTCCTTAACTCGCTCGGTGTATGGCTGTTCATATTGGGTGGTATATTCATCAACCTATCATGGTTCCTTGGTGGTGCGCCGGATGCTGGTTGGACAAGCTACGCATCCCTATCCATCGACTCGCCGGGACACGGTATCGATTTCTACGCCGTTGGACTGCAGATTACAGGTGCCGGAACGCTGATATCCGGTATCAACTTCGTAACGACAATCATCAATATGAGGGCACCGGGTATGACATATATGAGGATGCCGTTGATGACATGGACGACATTAGTTGCATCAGTCCTGATCGTCTTTGCATTCCCACCGCTCACAATCGGTTTGTTCCTGCTCATATTTGACCGTATGTTCGGCTCCAGCTTCTTCCTGGTGGAGACGGGTGGTAATACGATAATCTGGGAGCATCTATTCTGGATCTTCGGACACCCTGAAGTTTATATCCTGATTCTTCCTGCGTTCGGGATATTCTCAGAAGTGTTTTCCACATTCTCCCGGAAAAGGCTGTTTGGGTACTCAGCAATGGTGTTCTCTACGGTACTTATCGGATTCTTCGGATTCATGGTATGGGCGCACCACATGTTTACAGTAGGTCTCGGACCGACTGCAAACGCCATATTTGCTCTTGCTACGATGGCGATCGCTGTCCCTACCGGTGTTAAAATATTCAACTGGATACTGACCATTTGGGGCGGTAGCATTGAATTTACGACACCAATGCTCTATGGACTTGCATTCATACCGACTTTCGTCATGGGTGGTGTAACTGGGGTTATGCAGGGTGCTGCACCAGCAGACTACCAATACCATGATTCCTACTTCATCGTTGCGCATTTCCACTACGTCATCGTCGGTGGTGTGGTATTCGGACTGCTTGCAGGCCTCCACTACTATTGGCCTTTGATGTTCAGTACAATGCTCAGTGAGAAGCTTGGAAAAATCACCTTTGTACTTTTCGTGGCTGGATTCCACATTACGTTCCTGATCCAGCACTTCCTGGGTCTTTGGGGAATGCCAAGACGTGTGTTCACATACCTTGACGGGCAAGGATATAACACGGCAAACATGATTTCCACGATAGGTGCTGTAATGATGGCAATAGCAGTTGTAGTACTTGTCATCAACATCATCATCACAGTAGCGAAGAACAAACAAGTTGGACGCGATCCATGGGGCGACGGCCGTTCACTCGAATGGTCACTGCCACTACCTGTGCCGTACTACAACTTTGCACAGATTCCACTTGTCCGCGGAATGGATGCTTTCTGGATTGAAAAGGAAGCGAACGATGGCAAGATGATGCCGGCAGAGTCACTGGATGACTTCCATATGCCTAACAATTCAATCCTGCCATTTATAATGTCACTTGGTCTTTTCATCGCTGGTTTCGGAGCGCTCTACTTCGCTTCCGGTAAAGAATGGGCAATCTCGGCAGTTTCAGATATGCCGCAGCATCCTTGGGCGCTTTGGCTTCTAATTATCGGACTCGCCATCACTGCTGGCGCGATGATTACACGTTCACTTAAGGACGATCTTGGTTATTATGTCACTAAGGAAGAAGTATTAAGAGATCTTGAAGAAGAAGAAAGGGGTGCGAAATAATGGCTCACATGGAATATAATGTACCCAGTGAAAGATGGCCTGTCCATCCGGAAACTGCGACGCTTGAAGGCAAGAACAAGTTTGTCGGATTCTGGATTTTCCTAGCAGGTGAGACTGCGCTGTTCGCATCTCTCTTTGCAACCTATCTCGCATTGAAAGATTCAGTTCCAGGAGACGACCACCTTCTGGCTGCTGAACTCTTCGCTTTGCCGCTTGCTTTCGTCATGACGATGTTCCTCCTGACTTCATCGCTTACAAGCGTGTATGCGGTCTACCATATGAGGAACAACAACTTTAAGCAGATGCAGTTGTGGCTTGCCGTTACTGTGTTGCTTGGACTCGGTTTCCTATCCCTGGAAATTTATGAGTTCGTAGAGTATGTACATCTTGGACATACATTCAGAACCAGTGCATTCGGTAGCGCCTTCTACTTCCTGCTTGGCACGCATGGTTTCCACGTAGCGATCGGTTTGGTCTGGATCACTGGTCTCATCCTCCGCAACGCCAAGCGAGGCCTATCAGTCTATACGGCGGCTAAAGTCAATACAGCTGCACTTTACTGGCACTTTATCGACGTTGTGTGGGTATTCATCTTCACAATAGTTTACTTGCTGGGAGTGATGTAATATGGCAGAAATCAAACAGGAACCGCTGTCCAAGTCGAAGCTTGAGTATTTGCGCACTCAACGTACGAAAGAGATGCGTCAGCAGATGGTCTCTTTCGGTATGATGATCTTCCTGACCTTTGTTGCATTTGGAATGGTGGCAATGGATCTTGATTCAAGATTTGTCATCCCGATCGTGCTGTTCATGGCTGTAGTACAAGTTATTCTTCAGTTCTACTACTTCATGCATATGAAAGATAAAGGTCACGAGTTCGCTAAACTATTCATCATGACAGGTATGTACTTCGGTATTGCGTTCGTTGTAACTTTCCTATATATCACTTGGATTGGAAGCCCAATCTAAATAATAAAGGCCGGCGTATATGCCGGCCTTTATTTTGTCATTATATTGTCATGCACCCACCTTGCCTTAAGGCTAATCGGAATCTATAATTAACAGTAAGTGATATTAAAAAAAGGGATGATCCTAAATGGACAATTTATCATCTATATCTATATTCGGTTTCGTTGCCAACTGGAGTCCGTACTATTTCAGTTTCGTTGTATTTATGACTGTCGTCTATTTTCTGTTGACAAGAAAGTGGTACAGTAATTTTGAAGGCGGACGCCCATCCACCAACAGGGAGGCAACGACGTTTGGCATTGCCATGGTACTGCTCTACACGATGTATGGCTCACCAGTCGATATTCTAAGCCACATCCTATTCAGTTTCCATATGCTGCAGATGGCTTTTGTATTCTTACTGATAGCGCCGCTCCTATATTTCGGTGTGCCTGCTTATCTTTGGACATATTTCGTTAACTTGCCGGGCTTCAGGCAATTTTTCGCGATTGCCAAAAAACCTCTTGTACCGCTGATTCTATTCACCGGGATTTTCTCGGTATACCATCTGCCGATCGTCCTCGATTACCTGAAACAGGAGCCAATCCTACATGGATCATTTAACGTGCTGCTGTTCATGTTGGCACTGCTCATGTTCTATCCGGTCTTCAACAAAGTTGAGCCCGAGGAGAAGCATATGGGGGGATTGTTCAAACTCCTTTATATATTCGGCATCGGGGCGTTGTTGACGCCTGCATGTGGTCTAATCATATTTGCCGAAAATGCAGTGTATTCAACATATACCGATGGTGACGCATGGCTATCTGCCATGGAACTATGTGTACCTTCAGGTGTGTTGGATGGACTGAAGGGGCAAGGACTCATCTCTGGGCCCGAGTACTTCACAAACGCTTCACCACGGATGGACCAGCAGACAGGTGGAGTGATCATGAAAGTGCTTCAGGAAATCTTCTTCGGTTTCATGCTAGGCCACCTATTCTTCAAATGGTATAGGGATGAGCGTAAAGACGAAGACGAAGTAACGCGTCGTTCGATTGAAGAGGCGCGTCTGCAAAAAGAACTTTTCAACCAATACAGATAACAGAGTTAGGAGCGTCTTATTGTGCACATATTACCTACATTAAGCACATTCTTCATCATCTTAAGTGCCATCTTCATGGCTATTGGGATAAGCAGAGTCAAAAAAGGTGAAGTGGAGGCCCACCAGAAGATGATGACATTGGCAGCTACGAGCGCATTGCTGTTTTTCATCATCTACGCTTCAAGGACGGCCTTCATAGGGAATACGGCTTTTGGCGGTCCTGAAGCGCTGGTGCCCTATTATACAGCTTTTCTCATCTTCCATATTACCTTGGCGACAGCTGGTGGTCTGCTAGGTGGAATACAAGTCTACTTAGGTTACAAAAATAAATTATCGAAGCATAGGAAGCTAGCCCCATGGGCGTCGACCATCTGGTTTGCAACAGCCATCACGGGAACCATGGTATACATTATGCTATATATCCTGTATCCGGGTGGAGAAACGACTTCACTGATCAAGGCAATTCTGCAGGGATAAAATAAAAAAGACTGGAAGCATTATGATCTGACCCCCTCCAGGTTTACAGATGAAATAAAACATCTGTAAAACCTGGAGGGGGTTCTTTTATGACTGACAAATATTATTCATTTGAAGAAAAGCTGAGAATGATTCAGGAAGTGAGGGTAGGCATCAGTCCAAGCCATATATCCACAAAGCATCAGGTGTCTGTGGAGACACTTAGAAAGTGGCGGATAAAGTATGAGAAGCATGGTGCTGAGGGATTAAAGAAACGGGACAGAAATAGAACATATACCCGCGGCTTTAAAGAAATGGTCGCAAAAGAATATATGAATGGAATGCTCTCCACTCACGAACTCGCACACAAATATGACATACCGTCGAAAACAACTGTTCGGAATTGGATTATACGTTACAATAGTGGTGAAGAAATAAGAACGACGAGAGCGGGGGCTTCACCAATGACCAAGGGACGGAAAACAACGTACGCAGAACGGGTTGAGATTGCGCAGTATCATGCACAGGGGGATATCAGTTATCGCGAACTTGCCGAAAGATTCGAGGTGAGCTACCAGCAGGCCCGGAACATTGTTGTGAAGTATCAGGAATATGGTGAAGCCGGTCTTGAGGACTGACGCGGAAAAGGAAAATCAGAAGACCAGCTCACTGAGACGGACCGCTTGAACAGAGAGATTTCCATGCTCAAAGCAGATAAACGAAAGCTTGAGGTGGAGAACGCCCTGCTAAAAAAGTTGGAGGCACTCGAGAGGGATTAAAATACAGCCGGGTTCCCAGTCAAACGCTCCACACTGCCATCACTACGTTGCATAATGAAGGCTATTGCCATCTCTGAATTATGCCATACGGCAGGCATCTCAAGACAAGCGTATTATCAATATCAGAAACGCCCCGTGCCACACGCTGAAGCAGAGAATGACACAGTGGCCAGTG
The DNA here is from genome assembly GCF_042429615.1 of Salinicoccus siamensis. GTDB lineage: Bacteria > Bacillota > Bacilli > Staphylococcales > Salinicoccaceae > Salinicoccus > Salinicoccus siamensis. The sequence continues at coordinate 186,890 of NZ_JBHMAH010000031.1, read as the reverse complement.
CGATTGCCGAAATCTATGTCGAAACGGACGGCATCTATGGCGATCGTCAGATGTGCCATGCGGTCAACAAAGCCTTGAGGACGGGGTATAACAGGAAACGCATCTATCGGCTGATGACACGGATGGGCTTGAAATCGGTGACCCGGATCAAAAAGAAACAATACGTCCCCCACACACC
>NZ_JBHMAH010000031.1:186424-186662 GCF_042429615.1 Salinicoccus siamensis | reverse complement strand
GTGAATGAGAAATGGCTCACCGATGTGACTGAATTCAAAGCGCTGAACGGAGAGAAAGCCTACTTGAGCGCGATCATCGATCTGTACGACAACAGTATTGTGGCCTACAAATTCAGCCGTGCAAACAATAATCAGCTTGTTTTTGATACATTCACTTCTGCGATTCACAAGCACCCGCAGGCAACGCCGCTTGTGCACAGTGACCGTGGCTTCCAGTACACCTCCTACGGCTTTAAAA
>NZ_JBHMAH010000031.1:0-186402 GCF_042429615.1 Salinicoccus siamensis | reverse complement strand
AATTCAAGGGATTGAGTCCGCTGGAATTCAGGGCATTGGCGGCATAGAAAAGCGCCTGAGAATCTCCATTCTCAGGCGGGAAACATTTATATTATTTCATCTGTCAACTTGATAGGGTTCAGATCATTCAATGCTTCCAGTCTTTTTTTAGATGAGGCTTTTCAGTTCATCAGCAATTGTACGGATCTTTTTGACAGCGTGGTCGACCAGTCGTTCAGGGAAGTGTTCGTCGCTTCCATACTCAACACCCGTAGGGTAGTAGTGTTTACCCATATATGGATCCATGAGCTGGAGGACAGCGTTTCTTGCACCAACATCACCTTCCACGGCATATCCAGGTATGCGGAGATAGTAGATGCCTTCAGGCACTTCATACTTATAGTCGAAAGTCATGCGTTCATAATCCCATGACCCTCCAAGCACTAGACCGTTCTTGTTCATTACATTCTGTAAGATATCCTGAGACACGATCATCGTCTCAAGAGTAGAATTTTCAAAAACCATGAATTTTCCTCCCTAAACATTTTTACCATTAATCTAATTTTAATCTATTCCAAGTATAGTTGCAAATGGTATTTATACAGACCCTGAAAATTGGTGGCAGCCCCCAGCACCATTGTGATACTATGTATGGGAGGTGTTCAATATGACGACAGATATAGAAATGGAAGTAATGGATCGAATAGACCATTTGAATGCGATGGTCCGCGAGACCGATATATATAAATATTATTGCCGATACAGTAGATTGCTCGAAGAAGACACCGAGGTCGCTGCGCTCATTTCCGAATTCAACAGAATGAAAGTGGATTTCGAGGAAGTCAGCCGTTTCGGCAAATATCATCCTGATTTCAGTGCGAAGCGCCGTGAGCTCAATGATTTTAAAAAAACGCTTGATATGCACCCGGTAGTGATGGAATATAGACGGGCAGAGTTCCAACTGCAGGAAATGCTGGATGAAGTGCTTTTCCATATCAGTTCCAGCATCAGCGATCATGTCAATGTGGTCAGCAGCAACCCGTTCTTTTCGATGGCCAATGAATCGGGATGTGCAACAGGCGGCAGTTGTGGCTGCCAGACAGCAGGCTAGAATAAAAATGAGGGTTCCCCCGCTTCGGGGGAACCCTCATTTAATCAGTAACGCTGTTTCAACAGATGGCTGCTGATGTCCGGGTAGTCTGTGACGATTGTATGGGCACCTTTTTGAATCAGTTCATCCATCTGATCCATTTCGTTTATGACCCAGTAGCCGACTGCGACATTCAAGCTTTGGAGGTATTCGATGAATCCCTCTTTATCAAGCGGGATATTGTTGTGCTTTGCCGGCATCTGTAATGTGTCGGCTTTCGGATTGAATAAGTGGCCGAAGCCGCTCGCATAGGCCAAGTAGGCATTGCGTACCTGATCTTCGCCGGCACCAAGTGCGATATCGTCTCCTGAATAGAGCCTGAAACGATCGATCTGATCATCATAGAAGCTCGTGATGAGTACTCTGTCACTGGCGTCCGACTCATCAATCAGACGATAGAGCAGGCTTGGTATCAGACTACCCTCATAAGTATCCGGATCATCTTTGATGTCTATGTTGATGAGCATATCGGGATATTTCTTGAGGAGTTCCCTAAGTGTCATGATTTTGGCTTCATCGCTGCCCCTGTATGGGTGGCTGCCTTCTGCATCTCTGAAATGGTAGCCGAAATCGAGTTCCTTCAGTTCGTCCAGAGTCAGCTCACTGATACGGCCTGCACCATTCGACGTACGGTCTACATAGACATCATGGAAGACGACAATTTCTTCATCCTTGGTCATGCGGATGTCAATTTCAAACCCGTCTACACCAAACTCAGCAGATTTGTTGAATGCTGCAACTGTGTGTTCCGGCGCAAGTCCCATACCGCCGCGATGCGCGAGGATATAAGGTGAGCGATGCCTGAAGTATGGCTTGATGTCGCGGATTTCCTGCTCGGATGTCAATTTTGTGCCGATCCACAGGCCACCGACCGCTCCGCCCGCTAATCCAATTGTTGTCAAAAGGCTTTTTGTACATTTCTTCATGATTACTGCCTCCAGTTATAGTTTCATTTAAAACTTCTCATTTACATGGTATCATAACTTTATAAAATTTTATAAGGTGGGGTAATATGCTTGAGAAACGCATCGGCATATATATTTATTTTAAACAAAATAAGTTCATCCGACAATTGAAACGGCACGGCCACCTGATATATGTAAATAAAGATAAGAAGTATCTACTTCTATATATATACGAATCAGAGCTTGACCAAACCATTCAGACATTGAACAGCCTGAAATACGTCGAAGATGTCCTTGTGTCGGAATATCCGCACATCCAACGGGAGTACAACGCTGAAAACTATGAACCTAAAGATTACCGCGTCATCTGATACATCAGGTGAGCGGCGGTATCAAGTTGTTCAACCTTAAGACGCCGGTGATATATTGGAAAAACTGCTCTTTATCGTGGAAGTCCTCCGGATCGCGCGTCTTGAACTCAATGACGGACAGGTCATGCGCCGTACACCATTCGGATATCATTTGATACTTCCTGCCGGAACCATCTTTATATGGTACACCCTGATAGATGGTATATAGGGCCTGGAAATTCCCCCGGACAGGCTTCATCACTAGGACGAATGTAGCAGGCCGCTCATCCGCATGAAGGAATATGCCTTTATCGATCCGGTGATGGTTATGTTCTATGATGGCTTCGAGTTCAAATATATCCCCGTAGCCTTCTCCAAGTACAATGAATTTTTGCATCATTAATCAGCTCCCGATTCCATTTTAAATGAAGGATTAAGGGAAAGAAAGGAATCACCTATGAGAATAATCAGCGGCAAATATAAATCAAAGGCAATTTCGACTTTGAAATCGCAGGATACAAGGCCTACGTCAGACAAGGTGAGGGAGAACATCTTCAATATCCTCGGTCCGGTAGAGGGGAGGGTGCTCGACCTGTTTGCAGGAAGCGGGGCACTCGGCATCGAGGCGTTGAGCCGTGGTGCTTCTTCCGCCATGTTTATAGACGGAGCGGGCGACGCAGTCAAGATGGTGAGAAAAAATACGGATGAGCTGGATGAAGATGTGGAAATCTACAGGAATGATTACCGGCGCGCCCTGAAAGCGATGGCCAAACGCGACCGTCAGTTCGATCTCATTTTCCTCGACCCGCCTTATCACAAGGGAATGGCCGAGGAGGCGCTCATGTACATAAAGGAGCTTAAAGTGTTGGATGCAAGAGGACGTATAGTGGTCGAGACACATAAGGATGAAAGATATGCAGAAGAAGGCTATACGAGCATCAGGGAAGCAGTATACGGTACGATTCGAATCAATATACTGAAGAAAGAAGGAGGACAATCATGAAAAGAATTGCAGTATGCCCCGGGAGTTTTGATCCAATCACATACGGCCATATCGATATTATCGAAAGGGCGAGTCGAATATTTGATGTAGTCTATGTCTCCGTCCTGAAGAACTCTGCCAAGGAAGGACTATTTACGCCACAAGAGCGAGTGGAGCTGATCAACGAGGTGACGAAGGGTCTGCCGAATGTTGAAGTGCGCATCTTCAACGGACTGCTGATCGATTTCTGTGAGGAAGTGGAGGCACAGGCAATCGTGCGGGGCTTGCGTGCCGTCAGTGATTTTGAATATGAAATGCAGCTGACTTCCATGAACAGGAAATTGAACAGTACGATTGAGACGATCTATATGATGACCAACAACAACTATTCATTCATTTCCTCCTCAATGGTCAAGGAAGTCGCGAAGTACGGCGGCAAAATAGAAGATGTGGTGCCACCGCAGGTGGAATCGGCACTGCGGGGCAAATTCAATCCTCAATGATGACGGGTGTGTTGTAGTCGTTGTGCTTTGAGCCACTGAAAATATTATGGACATCAGTCGCCGTTATCTCATTTTGGATGTGATGGCGGTTGGTGCTGTTTACATTGGTGATGATCTCCAGGTCTTGGGATAGTGTCTTCAGGTAGGCCTGCCCATGCCTGTTCATGGCGAGCACCCTGACAGCCTGCGGCAAGGAATAACCTTCCACCTTTGTACTGGTCAGGTTGAAGAGGATGTAGAGCATCAGGCGGTTGAGGCGTGTGCGTGTATATCGTTTCGTTTTGACATCCTCCAGGAATGATGCGTAAGTCGAATGTCTCCTTATCCTGGAAATCAGCCTATGTTCGAGACCTTCGGTCATCGTGTAGATGTTGCGCAGTTCTTCCGGTGTGCTCCTATGGATCAGGAGTTTCAGTGAAGGGAACAGGACTTCATTGGTCAGGGGGCCATCTTTGTGGATCTCCTGTGCAAGTGTGGCGGGCATGAAACGTGATGCACCTTCTATATTACCTTCCCAAAGGGCATTCCTCAGGCTGGTTGCGCTGGAGAAGCGCCGCTCGGACAGGGCAGGGTCATTATAATCATTGCCGACCCTTCTGATTGTATGGGGGGTTATATCCGATTGCAGCTTTTCCAGGGCTTTCAAGTAGGACAATCCGAGAATATCATTGGCCCCTTCAAACAACTCCGTCTGCAGCGATGCAGCGAGGGCTCTTGGATAGCTGTAGCCTTTCTTCTGCAACATCTGCATGGATGAACGGATGTCTGCGTCTTCCATCAGGGATTGCAGCCTCGACAATTCCGCAATGTCACCCGATTCGCTGCCAAAGACGATGTTATCGCTCTTCAGCAGCTTCGCAATGTGGACGCCGCCCAACGCAAAATCATCTGCAAAGCTGACGGCGTTGATGAACGGCAATTCGACCACAAGATCGACGTGCCCGATTGCAGCTTTCGCCCTTTTGAATTTATCCGTCACTGCAATTTCACCACGTTGCGTGAAATTCCCCGACATGATGGCAATGGTGACATCGGCTCCGGTCAGACGCTTCGATGCCTCAATATGATGGATATGTCCATTATGAAAGGGATTGTACTCTGTAATCAAAGATGTGATAATCATAATAGTGCTCCTTTCCATTCGATTCCATTGTATCAGAAATGGGGCAGAATCATTAGTGATGTTAAGAAAAAAACTTGACAGAGTACTGTTAGAAAGGTACAATATTTTTTGTGCTCATAAGAGGTGAAAACTATATGAGATGGTCATTGACGCAACTGAAAAAGTTCAATCAGGATTCAATCGCTGTAAACGAAAAGGTCCAGTTTAAAGAGATGACGGATCGGAAAGATGTCACTTCAGTGGACGAAGTGTCCGTCGAAGGCGTCCTTCATGTCCGTAATCGCCAGATCATGGCTGATTTAACCATAGAGACGGTGGTCAATATGTTGGACAGCCGCACAAGCGAAGATATCCAAGTGCCGCTTCACATCGAAGCGGAGGAGATTTTCGACGAGGATGTGGAAGAGGCGGATGATCTCGCTGAAAATGTTCATCCAGTGACCCACACTTTAGATCTGGAACCGATCATCAAGGAACTCATCATCGTCAACATACCCTTTGTCATCACCGAAAGCGATGAACCGCTGAGCGGTGGCAATGAATGGTCCGTGACTGATGAAGAGACTTTCGAGAATGAGCGGGCGAGCGTGGATCCAAGACTATCAAAGCTAAAATCACTGTTGGACGACAGTGATAACAAGGAGGAATAGAAATGGCGGTACCAAAGAGAAGAACCTCGATTACGCGTAAAAGAAAACGTCGTACCCACCTGAAGCTTTCTGTACCAGGCATGGTAGAATGTCCAAACTGTGGAGAAATGAAACTTTCCCACCGTGTATGTAAAGAATGCGGCAGCTATAAAGGTGAAGAAGTTACAGCTAAATAATTGATTTAGAAAAAGACGCTGGCAATTTTGCCAGCGTCTTTTTCATGGGGCCTATGGAGTTTGCCGCTATTGGAGATGGAAGCCTTCCGGATACCAGATCAGGGGGTCTTCCGCCATATCCCTCTCGATATCATACTTCAGCGTTTCGAAGCCATGGGCTTCGAAGAAGCCACGTGAATTTTGGCGGCTGATGGCTTTGATTGGAATGCCGTAGTCTTTGGCGAAGTCGATGAGCTTGCTGCCGTAGCCGCGGCCCCTATATTTCTCGAGCACTTCCAGCTTCCATATCACCATGTAATCATGCGGTGGATCGAATATGGGCTGATGATCATCTTCTTTTCGGTAAAGGCACATGCGCGCAGCCAGCGTGTCGCCTACGTAGATGCCAAAGAACGGTGAGTCTGTATTGGCATCCATGATATTGCCTTCCAGCTCTTTTTTCATCTGCAGTTCCTGCGCACCATACTCACGGAATTTTTTGAATTCTTCTACTGTCTTATAGTTGATTGCCAGATGCTTCACTTCTGTCATTTTGCATTCTCTCCTTTTCTTTAGTATAGTACATTTCTTTGAAACCGTTCAATTGTTTTATATCTTCATAATATTTATAATCAAGTTAGCATTAGAGTGAGAAGGGGTCGAATTATGGAAATTGAATGTTTGAATTACACACAGGACGATTTTACACACCGGTTCGCCGGTAGGGACAGACAGACGCTGTCCTTCTATCAAAACTTGACCTATGATGAAAAAAGTATAGAAAAAGTGATGGAAAGATCAATTCATCCGCATACAGGCAAGCTTGCCGATATCATGGCCGAAGGTATGGCACCCTATGGTCTGAGCGACAAGCAGGAAGATAACCTTAGACGCCTCCGGGAAGGCGCCAGGGTCATCGTCGGCGGTCAGCAGGCAGGCCTTTTCATGGGTCCCAGCATGATCATGCATAAAATGCTCACTTTGCTTGTGCTGGTTGAAGAAGTGAAGAAAAACTACAACTATCAGGCAGTGCCGGTCTTCTGGATAGCAGGCGAAGACCATGATTTTGAAGAAGTGAACCATACGCATATCTATGATCATACCCATAGACGCCGGCGCAAAATCACCTATAAACCGAATCTGACGGTGCCGATGAGTCTGGGATTCTACAGATATGACCCAAGTGCAATGAAAGACACTCTCGATCGTATAGTGGAGGGGTGCGGAGATTCAGGTTACCTGAGGGAGAAAAAGTCAGAGATAGAAGCGATGATTGAACAAAATGAGTATTGGACTGAACTGTTCCACGCGCTCGTCCATGATGTCTTCGCGGATGCAGGATTGTTGATTTTCAACTCCCATGATGAAGCGGTGAGGAAGCTTGAAGCACCGATGTTCAAAAAGATGATAGAAAATCATGAAGCCATCGATGCAGCATTCAGGCAGGGGCAGCAGGAATTCATTGAAGCGCATGACCTATCCCCAACAATCGACACTGAAACGAATGTGCATCTATTCTCCGGCTCACGGACGACGCGTACTTTATTAGACCAGCAGGGCGGCAGCTACCTGACTGATAAGGGTACGCTATCCAAGGATGCGTTACTTGAATATCTTGAGCAGGATCCTGCCTCATTCAGCAATAATGTCGTAACAAGACCGCTTATGCAGGAAATGCTATTCAACACCCTCATATTTGCAGGGGGCGGCGCAGAAGTGAAGTATTGGGGCGAGCTCCACAAAGTGTTTGAAGTGATGGATATCAACATGCCGATCGTACTAAAGAGAATGGAGATCATCCATGAGGACATGAGGCTCAACAAACTTCTCGATAAATACGGATTGGAGGTTTCAGAGAATCTCGCAGCAGATGCCGAAGCTAAAAAGCAGAACCTGATCGAGTCCGCAACAGATACCACTTTCCTCGACGAAGTGGACAGCATAGCCGATCATCTGGATACGGATTACAGCCGCTTGAAGGATAAGGAGGGCCGTGAAGCCCACCGTGATCTGATTGAGGCCAATCTGAAGGTGCACAAGAAACAATTGAGTTACCTGAAACGGCGGTACCAACTTGAAGTGAAACGTACTTTGCGCAAGGAATTGAATGATCTGGAAGAAATATCAGAAAGGCTGATGCCGGGCGGATCGCTGCAGGAACGCATCTATCATCCGTGGATGTTTCCGATCGATCTCGAAGTGGGGCGCCTCGCCTATACGACGCAGCTTACAATCATCAAAGGCATCTAGAATATTGGACGGTCTTCATTTTTATGAGGACCGTCTTTTTTATTGTGTCAAATTAATTGGAGTGGAAAGCACATTATTTGTGGTACATAGTGGGGAGATGTGGTAAATTATTTGTATAGGCGAGGTGATCAGATGTTCATGGGAGAGTTCAAGCATCAGCTTGATGCTAAAGGACGCTTGATAGTGCCAAGTAAATTCAGGGACGAACTCGCAGGACATTTCATCATCACCCGAGGCCTTGATCAGTGTCTATTTGGCTACCCTCTCGATGAGTGGGCCCAGATGGAACAAAAAATGAGTACTTTGCCGCTTACCAGGAAAGACGCCAGAAAATTCATGAGGATGTTTTTTTCGGGCGCTGCCGAAGTGGAAGTGGACAAGCAGGGGAGAATCAATATCCCCGCTAACTTGAGGGAATATGCTGGATTGAAAAAAGAATGCACCGTCATCGGTGTTGCCCATAGGATTGAAATTTGGGATACGGATAAATGGACATCATTTTATGATGATTCAGAAGCCCATTATGAGGATATCGCAGAAGAATTGATTGATTTTGACTTATAGGATGTGAGGGTATGTTCAAACATGACACCGTTCTATTGAAAGAGACAGTGGATGGGTTGAATATACGCCCTGACGGCACATATATCGACGCCACTTTGGGTGGCGGAGGCCATAGTGCCTATCTCTTGGAACAATTGACCACGGGTCATCTATATGCTTTTGACCAGGACTCCTGGGCAATAGAGAACGCACAGGAAAGATTTAGAGGAAACGACAATATTACACTTATCCATTCCAATTTTGAGAATTTGAAAGCGGAACTGGCGAAATTCGACGTCAGTAGAGTCGATGGCATAATGTATGACCTCGGCGTTTCAAGTCCGCAGCTTGATGTAACTGAACGGGGATTCAGCCACTCCAGGGAAGCGCGACTCGATATGCGCATGAACCAGGATCAGTCGCTTGATGCCTATGAAATCGTAAATACATATTCCTACAGCCAGTTGGTAAGCCTCTTCTTCAGATACGGAGAAGAAAAATTTTCGAAAAAGATAGCTAGGGAGATAGAACGCACCAGGACTGAGGCGCCTATCGAGACCACTACACAATTGACTGAAATCATCAAATCCCAGATCCCCCATAAATTCAGACGAACAGGGGGGCATCCAGCCAAGCGGATATTCCAGGCACTCAGAATAGCGGTGAATGATGAGCTTGGGGTATTTGAAAGGTCACTCGAAGCGGCGATCGACCTCCTTAATAAGGATGGGAGGGTATCCGTCATCACATTCCATTCCCTGGAAGACAGAATCTGCAAACAGATGTTCATGGAATATGAAGCAGGGCCCGAACTGCCGCGTAATATGCCCGTCATCCCGGAAGCCTACGAACCTGTATTGAAACGGGTGAACAAGAAGCCAATCACTGCAGACGATGAAGCGGTGCTCGATAACCCGCGTGCGCGCAGTGCAAAATTGAGAATTGCTGAGAAGCAGAAATAGGGAGTGATAACATGGCAGTAGAACATTATCAGCAACCCCTGTCCCAGCCCGGCAGCCATAGGGAGCAACAGCCTGCTACTAAAAGAAAGCGACGCGTCGTCGGCCTTGGAAAAATCGAGACGCTTACCTATCTCGTTCTTTTTGTTCTGATCGCAACTGTTGCGATATACGTCTTATCACTAAAGATGGAGGCCCATACCGTCCAGACGCAGATTACCCAAATCGAAAGTGAAACGGCAATCAAGGAAGGCGAAATAAGTGAGTTGAAGACGGAGGTCACAGATCTCTCGTCCTACGATAGGATTTATGAAAAAGCAAATGAACTTGGACTTGACCTGGATAATGGAAATGTAAAGGTTGCTGAGAAGTATGGCAAGAATTAGAATCAAGCTACGAAATACAACAAAAACACTATCTGTTGGCGCGCTCCTAATCTACCTGGGTATAGGAGTGCTTTTTGTTTGTATATTTTGGCAGTTCAGCTATTTGATGATAGGCAAATCCCTGGATGATGAAGATCTGGTCGCCCACGGCGAGGAGAAATTCTCACGCACCTCACAGATAGAAGCGGCGCGCGGGCGCATATTGGATCGTGACGGCAACGTTCTGGCGAGCGATATGGAGGCGTATCGCATTGCCCTGATTACGGACTCCAGCTACTCGAACCACGTCAGCGATCCTGAAGCTGCTGCAGAGAAGATTGCAGAAGTCATCGATATGGATGAAGATGAGATCGAAAAACGCATCAAAGAAGGTATAGAGGAAGAGCGTTTCCAGATTGAGCTTGGCAAAGAAGGACGCGAATTATCCTATAACGATAAAAAGACCCTCGAAGAGGCTGAGATTCCCGGCATCGTCTTCATCGCCGAAACGAAGCGGTTCTATCCGAATGGCGATTTCGCCTCACACCTCATCGGCTATGCTGAAAAGAATCAGGATACTGGTGAGTTCGAGGGATCGCTTGGGATTGAACGGGCGTACGATGAGAAGCTGAAGGGTCAGGACGGCGGACTCGACTACCTCAAGGACCTATGGGGGTATATCGTACCGGGGACTGACAGCGTTGCCGAAGCGAAGAATGGCTCGGATGTCCAACTGACGATCGATTCGAACATTCAGATGTATCTTGAGGATTCCCTCGATACGATGGAAGAACATTTTGAGCCTGAGGAGACTTTTGCGGTCGTGGCAGATGCCAAGACTGGAGCAATTCTCGCAAGTGGCCAGAGACCGTCATTCAACCCGAGGACCCGGGAAGGGTTTGGAGAGAGCTGGCTCAACATGCTCTATCAACATTCATTTGAACCCGGTTCGACCTTTAAGGTGTTCGGTCTGGCGGCAGCGATTGATTCTGGAGTCTATGACCCGAATGCAGTATATGAATCCGGATCATATGATGTCGACGGCCATACAATCTACGATTGGGAGCCCGAGGGCTGGGGCGATATCACTTATAATGAAGGGATGCAGTACTCCTCAAACGCCTTGATGATGATCCTCCAGGAAAAAGTGGGGGAAGATAAGATGCTCGAATACTACAAGGATTTCGGCTTTGGGCAAGTGACAGGCTCAGAATTCCCGAATGAACAATCAGGAACCTTGGCATGGGATGCTGAACTGCAGAGGAAAACGACCTCTTTCGGGCAGACCTCTACTGTGACACCGATACAGATGATCCAAGGCATGACGGCGATACTCAATGGCGGCAAAATGAAGAAGCCATACATCGTCGAATCCATCACTGATAGTGAGAGCGGTGAAGTGATCGAGGAGAATGACGAAACTGTCGTGCGCCAGGTGATATCGGAAGAAGCGGCAGATAGGACACAGGATGAAATCAATACATTCGTCGGAGGGTCGATGGAACGTAATCCGCAATACCTTCTCGAAGATTATGAAGTCGCAGGGAAGTCAGGCACCGCCCAGGTCATCGATCCGGATGGGGGTGGTTATCTGAAGGGTGATTATCAATTCCTGACGTCCTTCATCGGGTATGCACCAGAAGACGACCCTGAAGTCATCGTCTACTATGGCGTCAAGCTTGCCAGCAAAAATAAATCGGATACATGGGATATTGGTGTAATGCCCGGCTTCAATCCGCTTATGGAGCGGACCTTGAAATATCTGACGGTCGGCGAAGAAGATGGGGAATCGCCTGAACCAGTAAAGATAGAAGATTACACCGGCAAGATGATCTCCGATGTGCCCGCAGCGGCAAATGATTCTATACAGACGATCATATTGGGAGAGGGCGAAGAAGTAGTGGACCACTACCCAAAAAATGATAAACTGTTACCGTATGAAACATTTTTCATCAAAACTGATGGACAGCTGAAGATGCCTGATTTGACGGGGCTTTCAAAGAGGGAAGTCATCATGTTCGGAGATTTTGCCGGAATGGATGTAACCGTAGAAGGTGAAGGGTATGTCAATGGACAATCGATCGACCCGGGCATCGTTTTAGAGGATGGACAGGAATTAAAAGTCACCCTGTCGTCCAACGACCCTGAAGACTAGAGGAGGATATCATGGATTATTTATTTTTAATATCCGCTTTTATATTGACGACGGTACTCGTTCCCGTAACGATACCGTTGCTTAAGCGGATGAAATTCGGACAGTCGATACGTAAGGAAGGGCCAGAGAGCCATCAGGTCAAAACGGGCACCCCGACCATGGGTGGCCTTACATATCTAATTCCGGTAATCATATTATCGTTGATTGCGCTTCTATTTGTGGATGACACATACAAGATGCTGGTCATGATCATCGTGACCATCGGATTTGGGCTCATCGGATTTATAGATGACTACATCATTGTCGTAAAAAAGGACAACCGGGGCCTATCTTCAAAACAGAAGTTCCTTGCACAGATTGTGCTATCGGTGATTGTCTATTTCATTATGACCCAGGCTATTCCGGATATAGAAACAGCCTTGCGCATTCCAGGAACAGATTGGACACTGCCCCTTGGCGTGCTGTTCGTCGTATGGATTGTGTTCTGGCAAGTTGGATTTTCAAATGCGGTCAACCTAACAGATGGCCTCGACGGATTGGCGACAGGCCTCTCAATCATTGCATTCTCAAGTTTCCTGGCTATAGCGTGGGTACGGGAGGAGACGACGCTCGTCATCTTCCTGATGATACTGATCGGCGGATTGCTTGGTTTCCTTCTATACAATAAATATCCGGCAAGGCTGTTCATGGGGGACACTGGTTCGCTCGCCCTCGGGGGCATCATTGCGACAGTATCCATCGTACTTAATGAAAGTCTGTTGTTGCTGCTCATTGGAATCATGTTCGTCATCGAAACTGCTTCTGTGATGATGCAGGTGGCATCTTTTAAATTGACCGGGAAAAGAATTTTTAAAATGACGCCTATCCACCATCATTTCGAACTCAGTGGCTGGAATGAATGGAAGATCGTCATCGTATTCTGGACGATTGGTGCTGTTGCAGGCATCATCGGCGTCCTGCTGGGGGTGGCCTAGATTGGAGAAGTTGGACTATCAGAATAGGAAAGTACTTGTGCTTGGTTATGGCAGAAGCGGCAGAAGTGCCATCTCTGCATTGCTCGCATTAGGCGCGAATGTGACGCTTACTACAAATGAAGTGATTTCTGATGAGGGGATCCGCCAGCAGTTGAAGGGCTGGGGAGTCGAGATAGTCGATGGCCATCATCCTGTGAGTCTGCTGAACGATATTGAACTGATTGTGAAGAATCCAGGCATTCCTTATACCATCGATTTTTTAAAAGAAGCGCTGGCAAGAGATGTGCCGATAGTGACCGATGTGGAGCTTGCGTATCATATTTCGCCAGTGCCGATCATCGGCATCACAGGCACCAACGGCAAAACCACCGTGACGCACCTGATTGGGGAAATGTTGGAACGTTCCGGTTTCGAACCCATATTGTGCGGCAACATAGGCTACCCGGCTTCCCAGGCTGCAAGAGAAGCTGTGCCCGGCAATATATTGGTTATGGAACTTTCATCCTTCCAGCTGATGGGTGTGAGGGACTTCCGTCCGGATACCGCGGTATTCACAAATATCTATGAAGCGCATCTTGACTATCACGGGTCGAAGGAAAACTATGTGAAAGCGAAGTTGAATCTGCTCAGGAATATGGGACAGGAAGAAAAAGTCGTCTTCAACGGCCGTCAACGGAATATGGTTGAAGATATGACGTGGCTCTCGATCGAATACTTTTCGACCGATGGTGACGCAGAAGCCATGATCAAAGATAATATGATCACCTACCAGAAGCGTTCACTGATAGGCGTTGATGAAGTGCTGCTGGAAGGCGAACACAACCATGAGAATATATTGGCGGCACTACTGGCCGCTAAAAACCATGGCGCTTCTGACACAGCAGTCATCGAAACCCTGAAGCACTTCGGGAGTATACCTCACCGTATGGAGTATTTGGGGCTTAACCAAGGTGTAGGCTATTATAATGATTCCAAGGCGACAAATAATCTGGCGACTTCCTTTGCACTGAAAAGTTTCCGTTCGCCCGTCATCTGGATTGCTGGCGGACTTGACCGCGGGCAGTCTCTTGAATCACTCGTGCCAGATCTTGAGCATGTGCGCCTGATCATCGCATTTGGGGAGATGAAAGAAAAATTCGTTTCATTGGCGGATGAACTCGGCATTGACTCGATTGTGGCGGAAAACCCGCATGATGGTGTCATAAGGGCAACAGCTCATGCACATCCGGGGGATGTTGTGCTTTTCTCTCCAGCATGTGCCAGCTGGGACCAGTACAAAGATTTCGAAGCCCGCGGTGATCATTTCAAAGAAGGGTTTACAGCACTCGACAACTGATAGAGAGGGGGAACTCCATGGACAATCATAATGATATAGATGAGCTGAAGCGGAAGTTGAAGCATAGAGAGCGCGAGCGGGATTCACGCGACTCAGAAGAACGGCTACAGCAGGATCCCCCCCCGCCAGTGGAAGCATCAAAAAAGAGTGCGGACAAAAATGTAGAGGCCATTGGCAACGGAAAGAGGAAAGTAGCATCTCGAAGCAAAGCAAGCAGAAAAGCAGCTCTTCCAGATGACGAAGTAGAAACCTTTCATCATGGCAAAACGATCTCCTTTAGGATGGATGAAAAGTCTACAAAAAATGATGGGTCCGAAAAAGGGAAGGGCGTACCGAAAAGAAAGAAAGTAAAGCTAAAAATGCCGGTACTCACCCGTGCCCATCTCTTCCTGGGTGTCATCATCACACTGCTCCTTGCGGCTGGTGGACTGATCTATTATGCAGCAAGCAGTGTAAGTGATGTAAAAGAGATTGCCTTAGAAGGCAATGAAATGATCAGCGATCAGGAAGTGATGGAGCGGCTCCAATTTGAAGAGGGCGACAAGATGTTCAGCGCCAACCTTTCCCGGGCTGAGGAAAACATTGCGATGCTTCCGGCAATTGACGAAGTGACGATTGAGAGGCAGTGGCTGAATACAATAAATGTTTCCATCTCAGAGCGCCAGTCAGTGGCCTATGTAGCATCAGGCGATGTGTTCTACCCTGTCCTCGAGAATGCCCAAGTGTTGAGGGGCCACCCGGCCATGCCTGAAACAGCCCCTATCCTCCATTTTTTTGAAGGTCAGGAATTCGATGCGCTAATCGATAATCTGAACAAGATGGAAAGGGATGTTCTTGAGGGGATTTCGGAAATCTATTACCGCCCCTCAGAAAATACCGACACCCGCATCCATATCTTCATGAACAATGGCCAGGAAATCGTCGCTGATTATCGTACAATCGATGAGAAGATGGATTACTACTTGAGCATGCAGGAAGAAATCGGGGAGCCTGGTGGGGGCATAATCGATATCGAAATCGGCAGCAGTTTCCTCCCTTATGGCAGCGAAGAGGCAGATGATGTGAAAAAAGGAATCTATGAGAACCCGGTGAAGCCTCGGTACATCGAAGATATCGAGGAGACTCTAGGTGACTTGAAGTCGCAACTGACGTCAATCGGCGAAGAAAATGAATGATTGCCGATCCGCATTTATACTGGACTATTATGTTTAAATAGTTCACAATGTAAAAAGTATACTGTAAACTATATAAGAGAGTGAAATGGCTTACTAGGAGGCAGAAGAGTTGAAGGAACATTATTATGTCGCCCTGGATATCGGCTCAAACAGCGTCAAAGCCGTAGTCGGCGAGAAATTCCATGACGGTGTCAACATCATCGGTACTGGACAGACGTATACTGATGGCGTATCCAAAGGGACGATAAGAGATTTTGACCTGACGAGAAGTGCAATTATAGATACTGTGAAAAAAGCAAAGATTTCATCTGGCGTCGATTTTGATGAGGTCTTTTTGAAAATGCCGATTGCGGGCATGGAATTGAAGTTTGCAGAGGAAGAAATCCGTTTTGGAGGCAATTCAACCGAAATAAACGGAACCCATATCGAAGATATGCTTGAAACAATCCGGGAACGGGTTGTGCAAAGTGATAAGGAAGTAGTGACCGTCTACCCGGTGTACTTCAAAGTGGACGACCTCCACGAAGTCTCCGATCCGAAAGAGATGATGGCTACCCAGTCACTCTTTGTCAGTGCGGGGATACTGCTTTCCAGCCGGACTGTTTTAATGAACGCGGTGAAGTGCGTGGAAGAAGCTGGATTGACTGTACTTGATGTCTATTCCGATGCTGTGAACTATGCGCATGTACTAAGCGAGTCAGAGGTCGAGCTCGGGGGCGTGGTCATCGATATCGGTCATGAACTGACGCAGTTTGGGTATTATGAGCGTGGTACGCTGAAAACCTCAGGCAGCCTTCCAGTAGGCGGCAAGCATATAACGAAGGATTTGTCTGAAGCATTCAATACTACCCTGGAGGCTGCAGAAAAAGCGAAACATCACTACGGGCATGCCTTCTATGATCTGGCCTCGGCTGAGGACATCGTGCGTCTGCCTCAGCGCGATGGCGAAGCTGATATCGAGATTACGCCTCAAGATATGTCAGACATCATAGAGATGAGGATGGAAGAAGTCTTCATGGATGTTTTTGGGGTCCTCCAGGAAAATCAGATCACCAAAGTAAGTGGTGGCTTTGTCGTTACAGGGGGCACAGCAAACCTTCTTGGCATCAAAGAACTGATGCAGGACCTCGTATCAGAAAAAGTCCGAGTTCATATACCGAATCAAATGGGTGCCAGGAAACCGGAGTTTTCGAGCGCCATCGCTACAGTTTCAAGCGGAATAATGTTTGATGAACTCCTTGAATATGTTACAATTGATAATTATGATACAGAGTCGGATACTGTCCGGCATGCCGCTGATGAGGAGTCATCAGGAAACTTCTTCACTGGACTCTTCAACAAGCGCAGAGAGCAGGAATCGCACGACGCGGACAGCGGATCTGTGGGTCAACCAAAAAACACTTCCGAAGGATACGCCGATTATTCATATGAGGATAGATCGGAAGACCTGGACAACCGGGATAGTGGAGACAAACGTCAGGGTGAAGACAAAAACTATCGTGGCTATATGAAAAAACTCTTTAAAAATCTGTTCGAGTAGAATCAGTAAGATGAATGACTGGGAGGAAATAAAATAATGTTAGAATTTGAGCAAGGCTTCAACCATATGGCAACACTTAAAGTGATCGGTGTCGGTGGCGGCGGTAACAACGCAGTCAACCGCATGATAGACGACGGTATGCAGAATGTTGAATTCATCGCCATCAATACAGATGGTCAGGCACTCAATCTGTCGAAGGCAGAATCGAAAATCCAGATTGGTGAAAAATTGACACGTGGACTGGGTGCAGGCGCTAATCCTGATATCGGGAAGAAAGCAGCTGAAGAATCCAGGGAACAGATCGAAGACGCGATACAAGGCGCTGATATGGTCTTTGTAACGGCAGGCATGGGCGGCGGCACGGGCACAGGTGCTGCCCCAGTTGTCGCTAAAATAGCAAAGGAGATGGGGGCGCTGACAGTCGGCGTCGTCACGCGTCCTTTCTCTTTCGAAGGCAGGAAGCGTCAAACTCAGGCATCAGCTGGAGTTGATGCCATGAAGGCGGCTGTCGATACGCTGATAGTCATCCCGAATGACCGCCTACTTGATATCGTCGATAAATCCACTCCTATGATGGAAGCATTCAAGGAAGCGGACAATGTGCTCCGTCAAGGTGTTCAGGGTATTTCCGACCTGATCGCGGTTTCAGGGGAAGTGAACCTGGACTTCGCGGACGTTAAGACGATCATGTACAACCAAGGTTCAGCATTGATGGGTATTGGTGTTTCAAGCGGTGAGAACCGTGCAATAGAAGCGTCGAAGAAAGCAATTTCCAGCCCATTATTGGAAACTTCCATTGTCGGAGCGCAAGGTGTGCTCATGAATATCACAGGTGGAGAATCCCTTTCCCTGTTTGAAGCCCAAGAAGCGGCGGACGTTGTACAGGACGCTGCAGATGAAGACGTCAATATGATCTTCGGTACGGTGATCAACCCAGAACTTGAAGATGAAATCATCGTAACTGTCATCGCTACAGGCTTTAACGAGAAATCTGTCAACCGTTCTCCTGAGAGGGAAGAGAAGAAGGATCCAATCATCCAACCGAACCCTTCCAGAAACGAAGAGCCTAGAGAGCGTGACTTCCAGTCTAGAGACAACACGCCGCAGGATGATGATTACGAAGTGCCTACGTTCTTAAGGAACCGTTCGAGACGCAGACGATAGAAAAGTTTTCAAGTCAGAAAGGTGTCCCTTTCTGACTTGTTTTGTGAGGTGGACCATGAAGTTCAATAACTATCGCCATCATGTTGGCAATAGTCTTGGCAATGTCACTTTCGGCTATACGAAGCGCACCGGCGGCACCAGCCCCTATCCATCAGGAGCGTTCAATATGGCTCTATACATCGATGATGATATTAAAAACATTCATCATCACCAGGATGTGCTGGCCAGCCATATCGGCTTTCCCCCGGAAAATTGGGTCGCTCCAATCCAACAGCATGGCGGTACCGTCAAAGAAGTCCATGCTGAAGATGGGGGATCCAATATTCGTAGACGCACAGATAAGCTTACAGGAGTAGACGCTCTATATACATATGATGCGGATACCCTGCTGGCCATGAATTACGCAGACTGTGTGCCTGTCTATGCCTTCAGTGAGACGGATGGTTTCATCGGGCTGGCCCATGCAGGCTGGCGGGGAACTGCATCAGAAATAACGAGAAAGCTGATTGGATCGTATCGTGGTGATCCGACAGACTTGAATATTGTTATAGGCGTGGCAATCAATGGAAGTTGCTATGAAGTGGATGAAACTGTCATCGATGCACTGGGGAGGACAAGTGTGCCTGATGGTGCCATCACCCGGACAGCGGAAGGCTTTAAGCTCGATCTGAAAAAGGTGAATGGACATCAGGCCCGGCTTGCTGGTGTACCGAATGAAAAGATTCATCTTACACCTCTCGGCACTGAAGATACCAGCACCTTCTTTTCATATAGGATTGAACAAGGCAATACGGGACGTGCCCTTGCCTTTATTGGGAGGAAGAACAATGATCAAAAAGAATTATGAAGATATTAAAAACGAAATCGGTGAAGCCGTCAACTTGATTGCAGTGACGAAATACCACACTGTGGATGAGGCGATGGAAGCTTATGAAGCTGGCATCCGTCACTTTGGTGAAAACCGTGTGGAAGGTTTCCTGGAAAAGCGCCAGGCACTTCCGGAGGATGCTGAAATACATTTCATAGGTACACTCCAATCCCGTAAGGTCAAGGAAGTCATTACGCATCTCAACTACCTCCATTCTTTGGATAGGGAAAGCATCGCGAAAAAAATTGAACAATACAGCGCTCATGCTGTAAAATGCTTCTTACAGGTGAATGTATCCGGAGAATCATCCAAACATGGATTGGCACCGGAAGATGTCCCCGATTTCCTGGAAAGAATGAAATCCTATGAAAAGGTGGAAGTCATCGGTCTGATGACCATGGCCCCGGACACGGACGATGCGACCCAGATAGAAGGTGTATTCCAGCGCCTGGCGGAGTTGCGTGATTCTCTTGCTGAAGTCAATGGGGATAACGTCCAGATCGACGAACTCAGCATGGGGATGAGCAACGATTACACCCTTGCAGTAAAGCACGGGGCGACTTATGTACGCATTGGCAGCAAACTAATGGGAAGCAGGTGAATGCCATGGCCATAAAAAAGTTTTTCAAGGACATCTTCATTGTGGAGTATGATGAAGAGGAGTCCGTGGAAGAAAGCAACAAGCCAAAACAGCAGAACAGCAAAGTGACGCAACTTGACCATTCAAAAAAGAAAAAAGTCAATGAAGGGTCTGTCGAACCTCGACAGATGGAGCAAGGCAGTGCCTCGGTCTCTCCATCATTCAGGAAGAAAGACCGCCGGTCCGGAGAACCAAGACACCAGAAGAAGCAATCCAATACAAGGGACAAGGAGACTACTTTGATGAGTGCTGAAGCAAGCAATACAAAAGTATGCCTATTTGAACCGAGAGTGTTCTCGGAAACGCAGGATATTGCAGATGAGCTTAAGAATGAACGGGCGGCTCTCGTCAACCTCTCCAAAGTCGATCACAGCCAGAAAAAGCGCATCGTTGACTTCCTGAGCGGCACGGTCTATGCTTTGGACGGAGATATCCAAAAGGTCGGCGCTGATATTTTCCTATGTACGCCAAATAGTGTCGGTGTTAAAGGGGAAATCAGCCAGGAAAAGAATCAGACTGAAGAAATGTAAGGAGAATGAGTTTGGATAACCAACTGTTAATAGATATAGTATTTTTCGTTCAAAGATTCATAAACACCATCTTTCCTATATTTTTCTGGGGGTTGATCATCTATATTCTGAGCTCTTGGCTGCCGGGCCTCCGGGAGTCTGCTTTCGGAAGAATCCTTGGAAAAATATATGAGCCGATACTTGAGCCGTTCAGAAGGCTCATCCCACCAATCGGGGGAGTGTTGGACTTGTCGCCGATTATTGCAATTTTGACCATGAATCTTTTCCTGAGCGGCCTGAATGCGATATTCAGGGTTATCGTACAGGCATTGGTCTGAAGAACCTGAATTACTAATGATGCCAGACGCCCTTATGATCTAATCGTTTCCCGATGATTATCATGAGGGCGTTTCCGATATTTCTACAGGAGGGGCTCTGGATTGAAGGAAGTCTACCAGCATTTCAGAAAAGAAGAATATGAAAAAATAACGTATTTCAATGGCAAGTTCGAGATTGCTGCGAGGGATTATTATCCGGTACTCCTCGATTTTTTAGATCCGAGGGAGCGGTTGATTGTCGAGAGTCTGTCTGGGCGTCACCCCGATCTGTACGTAGAGTTTTATGGTGGACCAGGTGAACGCGAGCGTCAAAGGGCGATGATTATTCCGGAATTTCTGGAAGTCACGCCTGAAGAATTTGAAATTGGCATCTTTGAAGTCGATTATCCCCAAAAATTCGTCAATCTTACACACCGCAACATCCTCGGCGCCATTATGAAAGTTGGAGTCGACCGTTCACTGATTGGTGATATAGTCGTTTCAGACCGCATTCAATTCGCTTATGCAGCACCGTATCGTCAAGTCTTCGAACAGGGGCTTGAGAGGATCAAAAATGCACCAGTCACACTTAACGATGTGCCGCACGCCGCGTTCATGGAAGCAGTTGATGAAGGAAAAGATAAACATATGCTCGTCTCATCCTTCAGATTGGACGCAATCATTTCAGAAGCCGTCGGTGAAGGGCGCTCAAAATCCAAGGAACGCGTGGAAAAAGGCAAGGTGAAGGTGAACCACACCCTGACTTCCAGTCCGGCGTTCCTGGTCGAATCCGGTGACATCATTTCTGTCCGGCATTTCGGTCGTTTTAAGATTACATCAATAATTGCTGAAACAAAAAAAGGTAAATATCGTCTTATGGCCCGGATATATAGGGACGGGTAGGGTATTAGTCAATTGAGGTGAAGAAAATGGATAGAGAAGAAGCTCTGAATCGTAAATTTCCAACAGTTTACCGTGGTTTGGATGAAAGAGAAGTAAGAGAGCATCTACAGGCAATGCAGTCTGAAATCGACAGTCGCGATGAGAAGATCAAGCAGCTAGAAGGCATGCTCGATGAAAAGGAAGAGAATCTGAACAGTTTCAGGACCGTCGAAACAAGCATCAACGAAGCCATCTTGACGGCGCAGCGGGCAGGGGATGAAGCGAAGCGCACTGCACAGGCGCGTTCAGAAGAAATCGTCCGAGCTGCGGAAGCTGAACGCGAACGCATCATTGATGATGCGCTTGCCAGAGCCCGGCATATCGCCAGCCAGACAGAAGATATGAAGAGGCAATCCAAAATTTTTCGTGCACGGTTCAAGATGCTCGTGGAGGCACAGCTCGACCTGCTGCAATCGGATGACTGGGATTACCTGCTCGATTTTGAGAAAAATCAGGAACACCGTGTCGATGATCTGGAGGATGCAGAACGCAACCAGGAATAATGATGTGTTGACGTATTGAAGGATATTTAGCATAATAATAGTATTGTTAGACAGGGAAGCATGCATTATGGATACAGCGACCGGGGGATGGTGGGAGCCCCGGCACATAAGATGCTTCTGAAATCACTAATGATGTATTTTAATGACTGTGACGAGTGGACTCTGGACCAGAGTCAATCAGGGTGGTACCGCGGAGAATTTCGCCCCTATTGACATTGGCCCAGAGTTTTTTTAAATCATCTACCAAATAGAAAAAGGAGTTTGGAAAATGGACTACAAAGATACACTGCTCATGCCGAAGACCAAGTTCAAAATGCGTGGCGGCCTTGTAAACAAAGAGCCGGAAATGCAGAAGAAATGGGAAGAACAAAATCTTTATGAGAAGAAATTGAAACTCAATGAAGGAAACACCCCTTATGTGCTCCATGATGGCCCGCCTTACGCCAATGGTGCTCTGCACATGGGACATGCCTTGAATAAGATCATCAAGGATATCATCATCCGCAATAAGCAGATGCGCGGTTACTACGCACCATATGTACCCGGTTGGGACACGCATGGACTGCCGATAGAACAGGCACTCACCAATAAAGGTGTCGATCGTAAAAGCATGTCGATCGAAGAATTCAGAAACAAATGCATCGAGTTTGCCGACACGCAGATCGATCAGCAGCGTGAAGGCTTCAAACGCATGGGGATCGATGGCGAGTGGGACAACCCCTATGTCACCTATAAACCTGAATTTGAAGCCGCACAGATCCGTGTGTTGAAGGATATGGTCGAGAAGGGTCTTATCTATAAGGGGAAAAAACCAATCTACTGGTCCCCGGTCAGTGAGTCTTCATTGGCAGAAGCGGAGCTTGAATATAAGGATAAGCGCTCTCCTTCAATCTATGTTGGCTTTAATGTGGCTGATGGCAAAGGCATACTTGATGAGGGCGTCCAGATGGTCATCTGGACAACGACGCCATGGACGATTCCATCCAATTCAGGCATTGCAGTACATCCCGAGTTGAACTATGTCCAAATCAATTATGAAGGTCAGGAATATGTGGTGGCTGAAGCGCTGCTCGATCATTTCTGTGAGGAAGTTGAATTCGATAAGGATAAAGTGACGCGTACAAAAGAAATCAAAGGTTCCGAGCTGGAATACGTCACAACCAAACACCCACTATATGACCGCACAAGCCTTGTCGTGCTGGGTGAACATGTCACAACAGAAGCAGGTACAGGATGTGTCCATACGGCCCCTGGACATGGTGATGATGACTTCATCATCGGCCAAAAATATGAACTCGATGTGATCAGTCCTGTAGACGATAAAGGTGTCTTCACGGATGAAGCGGGCAAGTATTCAGGACTTTTCTATGATGACGCCAATAAAGTGATCACGGAGGACCTTGAAGCAGCAGGTGCCCTGGTTAAGCTCGGCTTCTATACGCACTCTTATCCGCATGACTGGCGTACTAAAACACCGGTTATATTCCGGGCGACCCCGCAGTGGTTCGCATCAATCAAAAATGTCCGTGAAGATATCCTCCAGGCGGTCATGGACACTGAATTCCAAGTGGAATGGAACCAAAAACGCATGTACAACATGATTAAAAACCGTGGTGACTGGGTGATTTCCCGCCAGCGTGTGTGGGGTGTACCATTGCCGTTCTTCTATGCGGAAGATGGACAGGAAATAGTTGATGCAACAGCCATCGAGCATGTTGCCTCGTTGTTTGAAGTGCATGGATCGAACATCTGGTTCGAGTGGGATGCAAAAGACCTCCTGCCTGAAGGCTTCACACATGAAGGTTCGCCAAATGGTGAATTCACAAAAGAAAAGGATATAATGGATGTCTGGTTCGATTCTGGCTCCACCCATCGCGGTGTGCTGACAGTACGTGATAACTTGACATACCCGGCGGACCTTTATTTCGAAGGGTCCGACCAATACCGTGGCTGGTTCAACTCCTCAATCATCACCAGTGTGGCAACTAAAGGCATCGCGCCCTACAAAGAACTCCTAAGCCATGGGTTCGTCATGGATGGCCAAGGCAAGAAGATGTCCAAATCCCTCGGCAACGTCATCCTGCCAGAGAAGATCATGAAACAAATGGGGGCAGACATCATCAGGCTGTGGGTCATGTCTTCTGATTTTGAGGAAGATGTCAGAATTTCAGATGACATCCTGAAGCAGGTGTCCGAAGTCTACCGGAAAATAAGGAATACTTTCCGCTTCCTGCTAGGCAACGTATCTGACTTCAATCCTTCAACGGATGCAATCGCCTATGATGAATTGAAGGAAGTCGATCAGTTCATGTTGCAGCGCTTCAACGAAATGGTGAACCTGATGCGAGACTGTTATGACCGTTATGATTATGTCACCATGTACCAGTCCCTCCAGAACTTCATCAATGTCGACTTGTCGAACTTCTATCTCGACTACGGTAAGGACATCCTCTATATAGAGAAACAGGATGCCCATATACGCCGCAGCATGCAGACAGTACTGTATGCCATATTGACTGGATTGAACCGTCTGCTTGCACCTGTTCTGGTACACACGGCTGAAGAGATCTACCAGCATACTCCATATACCGAAATGGAAAGTGTTCACCTCGAGTACCTGCCTGAGGCGAAAGAAGTCGATACGGCACTCACTGCAAAATGGAAGCATTTCATGGATGTCAGGGATGATGTGCTGAAGGCACTTGAAGAAGCCCGTAATGACAAGGTCATCGGCAAGTCACTTGAAGCGAAAGTATATGTCACCCAGCCGAACGGTATGAATTATTCTGACATCAATGGCCGTCTCGAACAGCTCTTCATCGTCTCTCAAGTGGAAGTTGTAGAGTCACTTGAAGATGGTAAACAGTATGATAATATCAAAGTCAAAGTCGTACATGCTGAAGGCACACGTTGTGAGCGCTGCTGGAACTATTCTACAGCGCCATCCATCGATGGTGGCGAAGACGACATCTGTCCACGTTGCCGCAAAGTGGTGGATCAGCTCTAGGGGGCCGTTATGAAATCATATAGAATCATTCCAATGAGCTTGATTGGCCTAGCTGTACTGGCAATCGATCAGCTGACGAAATATCTTGTCGTGACTGGTATGCAGGAAGGGGAATCCATTCCAGTCCTCGGCAAGTACTTCATGTTGACTTCTCACCGCAACAGCGGAGCAGCATGGGGCATGTTCCAGGGCCAGATGCTGTTCTTCTACTTGGTGACGCTGCTGGTTCTGGGCATACTGGTCTACGTTTATGTCAAGGAAGCGAAAGGGAACACCCTGCTGCAGCTTGCGCTCACTTTGCTGCTGGCCGGCGCCCTCGGAAACTTCATCGATCGTATATTATTCCAGGAAGTAGTGGACTTCATCGATGTGCTGATCGTGTTCTATGATTTCCCGATATTCAACATTGCTGATAGTGCACTCACAATTGGTGTAATATTGATGATCTTGGAATTCTTTATAATAGGAAAAGGTGACACGGATGCAGGAAATTAAAGCAAATGAAATGGATAGTGGCCAAAGGATCGACAGGCTGCTGTCAGAAAAACTGGACGACACTTCACGCAGTGATATGCAGGGCAGGATCCGGGATGGACTTGTTGAAGTAAACGGTGAGGCCGTCAAGCCGAACTATAAGGTCAAGACCGATGATGTCATCATAGTCCACCCCCGCGAGCTTGTGGAGGCGGATATCTCCCCACAGAACTTGAACCTCGAAATCCTCTATGAGGATGATGATGTAGCCGTTGTGAATAAGCCAAAGGGCATGGTGGTCCATCCTGCTGCCGGACACCATTCGGAAACGCTTGTCAATGGCCTGATGTTTCAGCTTGATGACCTCTCTGGTATAAATGGCGAGTTGAGGCCCGGCATCGTGCATCGCATCGATAAGGATACGAGCGGGTTGCTGATGGTCGCAAAGAATGATGTGGCCCATCGCGCACTGGTCGATCAGCTCGTCGATAAAAGCGTCACCAGGAAGTATGTGGCACTTGTACACGGTACCATCCCACATGATAAGGGCACCATTGAAGCGCCGATCGGCAGAAATCCGAAGGAACGCCAGGAAATGGCGGTCATTGATTCTGGACGGGACGCCACAACGCATTTTAATGTGCTGGAAAGATATGAAGGGTATACGTTGATCGAATGCATCCTCGAGACGGGCCGGACCCACCAGATCCGTGTCCATATGAAATATATCGGCTATCCGCTCGTCGGTGATCCGAAATATGGCCCGAGGAAGACGTTGAATACAGACGGGCAGATGCTGCATGCAGGGACGCTCGGATTCATCCATCCAACAAGTGGGGAGTATATGGAATTCAACGATTCGTTGCCTGAACCATTCGAAGATGTATTGGAAACATTGACACCTTTATCAGATTAATGCTTGACTTCACTCTGTATTAAGGCTAGACTATTGAAGAAAAGTGAATATGAATGTCTTTAAAAGGAGTCCCGTGAGGCTTCAAAGACGTGATATAACCGGGTACACTTAGGGATAAGTGTATATTTATCAGGATACGTGTATACTCATGTCTTTGGACATGAGTATTTTTTATATATTTTTAAAGGAGAGGACTTAAATGGAAAAACGGACGATACTTGACGAATCGCAGATTACACGCTCGCTTACCCGCATGTCGCATGAAATACTCGAGCATAATAAAGGGACTAAAGGACTGGTGTTCCTTGGGGTCAAAACGCGCGGGGAGTATCTTGCGGAACGTCTTCAAAAGAAAATTACCGAGATAGACGGTGTGGAGATACCGACAGGGACGATCGATATAACAGGCTATCGTGATGACAGGAAGAAAGAACGCGCAGGCAGTGCCATAGACATCGGAGTGTCACTCGATGACAAGCATGTGGTCATCGTCGATGATGTGCTCTTTACGGGACGGACAATCCGCGCCGCGATGGATGCGATACTGAATGAAGTCAGGCCTTCAAAAATTTCCTTGGCTGTACTGATCGACCGGGGGCACCGGGAACTGCCGATACGGGCAGATTTTGTAGGCAAGAATATCCCGACTGCCAAAGAAGAGAAGATAGATGTCCATCTAGAGGAGCATGACGCAGTCAACGAAGTTCTATTAAGCAGATAACAGGAGGACGGCTGAAATGCAGACCAAAAAATCGCCAGAAGAAATCTACTCGAAAAGTGTCTCCCCGATATTGGATGTACAGGATAAGCCAAAGCCTGCCCAATGGCTGATGCTCAGTTCCCAGCATCTATTTGCAATGTTCGGTGCCACGGTGCTTGTGCCGTACTTGACGGGGCTGCCGGTATCCGCGGCTCTGATAGCAAGCGGCATCGGCACTTTGCTCTACATACTCATTACGAAAGGACAGATACCGGCATACCTCGGTTCAAGCTTCGCATTCATACTGCCCATTACAATTGCACTTGGGGCAAATAGTCTAGGTGAGGTACTGACAGCACTATTCTTCAGCGGAGTACTCTATATCATAATCGGCATTGCGATAAGAGGGTTCGGCATCGATTGGCTGATGAACCTGCTGCCTCCGGTAGTCGTCGGACCAGTCATCATGGTCATCGGGCTCGGGCTCGCACCGGTCGCGGTCGATATGGCGATGTATACGGATTCGGGCAATCGGGAAGGCTACAGCATGCTCTACATATTTGTAGCTGCGGTGACGCTCATCATCACCATCTGCGCTTCAATATTCCTGCGCGGGGTGCTCTCCCTGATCCCCATCCTGATTGGCATCATCGGTGGATACATTACAGCTGTACTGGTGGGCATCGTCGATTTCACCCAGATTGTGGAGACAGGCTGGTTCATGCTGCCTGACGTCCATCTTCCATTCGTTTCATACAATCCGACCTGGAACCTCGGGCTTATGGCCGTCATGCTGCCGATCGTGTTCGTCACAGTGAGCGAGCACATCGGCCACCAGATGGTCATCAATAAGATCGTCGGACGCAACTTCTTCAAAAAACCCGGGTTACACCGCTCACTGGTTGGAGACGGCATCTCGACGATGTTCTCAAGCCTGATTGGAGGACCGCCGACTACAACCTACGGGGAAAACATCGGAGTGCTTGCGATTACACGCGTATTCAGCGTGTGGGTCATCGGAGGAGCGGGTGTTCTTGCAGTCATACTCGGCTTCATAGGAAAGTTCACAGCCATTGTCCAGAGCATACCGACCCCCGTCATGGGCGGGGTATCGATCCTACTGTTCGGCATCATCGCCTCAAGCGGCTTGAGGATGCTTATTGATGAGCAGGTGAACTTGGATTCAAAACGCAATCTGGTCATATCTTCTGTAATCCTTGTTGTAGGAATCGGGAAAGCGCACCTTGATTTCACGATCGGCAATATACCTTTCAACCTTGAAGGGATGGCGCTTGCGGCTGTTGCAGGGATACTGTTGAATGCGATACTACCTAAGGAGGTGCCTGTTGATGATGGACAACCTGCTGTCGATGACACACCTGCAGACTGACGATATCATGCGGCTCATCAAACGCGCCCAGGCGATAAAGGGCGGAAATTTTGAACCATTTAAGGAAAAAAAGTATATCTCCAACCTGTTCTTTGAACCTTCCACACGGACCAAGGCCAGTTTCGAAATGGCAGAAAGCCGGCTCGGCATCCACTCAGTCCCCTTCAATGCGGACCACAGCTCGGTGCTTAAGGGGGAATCACTGTACGACACCTGCCGCACCATGGAGGCCATAGGATGTGATGCACTCGTCGTACGCCACGCCATGACCGCCTACTATGACGATCTGGATGGCCTGTCGATCCCAATCATCAATGGCGGCGATGGCAGCGGCTCACATCCGACCCAGTCGCTCCTCGACTTGATGACGATATATGATAGATTCGGTACTTTTGAAGGGCTGAAGGTGGTCATGGCTGGTGATATATCACACAGTAGAGTGGCCCGCAGCAACCAGCAGGCACTCGAGAAGCTTGGTGCTACGGTCGTTTTCAGTGGACCGGAAGCATGGCGCGACCCTGAGATGGATGGGGAGTACATGGATTTCGATGACGCGGTGGAATCATGTGACGTCATCATGCTGCTGCGTGTCCAGCACGAACGCCATGGCGATCAGACGGATTTTACGAAACGCAGCTACCATAACCAATACGGGCTGACCCTGAAGCGGTATCAAAAGATGAAGCAGGGGGCTATAATCATGCATCCTGCACCAGTCAACCGCGGCGTTGAAATAGATGGGCGTTTGATAGAAAGCCCACAATCAGTCATTTTCGAGCAGATGAATAATGGTGTATTCATGCGCATGAGTGTAATACAAGACATACTTAGGAGTGAAGGGTAATGACAGTACTTTTGAAGAATGGCACAGTGGTGACGGAAAATGGGGAGACTAGGATGGACATCCTTGTTGACGGGGGAGAGATAGTTGACATGGCCCCTCAGATCGAGCGGGGGGATGAGGTCATCGATTGTAGCGGCAAGCTCATCACGCCAGGTTTCGTCGATGTCCACGTTCACTTGAGGGAACCCGGAGGTGAGCATAAGGAGACGATTGAAACCGGCACAAGTGCTGCAGCACGCGGGGGATTCACTGCAGTATGCCCAATGCCGAACACACGCCCTGTACCAGACAACGAAAAGACGATGGCCGATATCAACAGGCGGATTGAAGAAAGCGCCAATGTAAAGGTGCTGCCTTATGCGTCCATTACGACACGGCAACTCGGCAAGAAACTGGTCGATTTTGACGCACTTAAAGCTGCCGGTGCATTTGCCTTCACAGATGATGGTGTTGGTGTCCAAAGTGCCGATATGATGCTTCGGGCAATGAAGGAGGCTGCCCGTACAGATATGGCTATAGTCGCCCACACTGAAGAGGATACACTGATCCACGGCGGAGCAGTCCATGAAGGCGGAGTCAGCCAAAGGTTGGGATTAAATGGGATTCCATCAGTGACCGAATCCGTACAAATTGCACGCGATGTGCTACTGGCGGAAGCGGCGGGCTGCCATTATCACGTCTGTCATGTAAGCACCAAAGAAAGTGTGCGGGTCATACGGGACGCCAAACGAGCAGGCATCCGGGTGACAGCGGAAGTGACGCCACATCATCTGGTGCTTGACGAAGGGGACATCAAGGAGGATGACCCGAACTTCAAGATGAACCCACCACTCAGAGCAGCGGAAGATCGTCATGCGCTAATTGAAGGCCTGAAGGATGGGACTATAGACTTCATTGCCACAGATCACGCTCCACACGCAGAGGAAGAGAAGTCCGTCGGCATGGAAACGGCACCTTTTGGCATCACCGGCAGTGAGAATGCATTCCAGCTCCTATATACAAAGCTTGTCAAGACAGGCGTGTTCACACTGCAGCAGCTGGTCGATTGGTTGACAGTCAAGCCAGCGGAAGTGTTTGGACTTGAGATGGGAGCGCTCAAAGTCGGCAGAGCCGCCGACATCACGATCATAGATCTCAATAAGACGTACGTCCTAGACAAGTCAAAATTTTTATCAAAAGCACGCAACACGCCATTCCACGGAATTGAACTGACTTCTGACATCTATATGACAATCGTCGATGGAATCATCACTTATAAGGGGGAAGCATGATGATTAAAGAGAGAAGATATCTTGTTTTGGAAGACGGTACCGTATATGAGGGGTATCCTTTCGGCGCCAATAAGGCAGCAGAAGGCGAGCTCGTCTTCAACACTGCCATGACTGGCGCTCAGGAAGTCATCACTGACCTCTCCTATACCGATCAGATCATCACCTTCAGCTATCCGCTGATCGGCAACACGGGCGTCAATATAGAAGACAACGAATCTCTGAAGGCGACGGCTAGGGGGGTTGTTGTAAGGGAAGCTTGTACAGACCCATCTAACTTCCGCACGACGGAGACGCTGGATACATTCCTGAAGCGACATGATATACCAGGAATCAGCGGCATCGATACGCGCAGCATCACAAGGAAACTAAGGGATGGCGGGGTCATGAAGGCAGTGATTACAGATGAGGCCTATCACGAAGACCTGATCGAGCTTCTGCAGCACTCCTCCTTCAGGACCGACCAGGTAAAGCGGGCATCCACCAAGAATCCGTATATCTCCACAGGTACCGGCCCGCGGGTGGTGCTGATAGATTACGGCAAGAAGGAAAACATCGTCAGACAGCTGAATGCACTCGACTGTGACGTGACGGTCGTACCGCACGATACAACGGCGGATGAAATCATCGAGATGAGACCTGACGGCATAATGCTGTCGAATGGTCCTGGGGACCCGGCCGATATACCCGACCAGGTCAAGACCGTCAAGGCACTCCTTGGCATCCCGCTCTTTGGAATCTGCCTTGGCCATCAGATACTCGGAATCGCATGTGGCGCTTCGACATATAAAATGAAGTTCGGCCACCGTGGCAGCAACCATCCAGTTAAGAATCTGGCCACCGGAAAGATTGAAATCACTTCACAGAACCACGGCTTTTCGATAGATGGTGCCTCACTGGTCGGTACAGGCCTAGAAGTCACCCACCTGGCACTCAACGACAGGACGATAGAAGGACTGCGCCACATTGAGTACCCGGCGTTCTCGGTGCAGTTCCACCCGGAAGCGGGCGCAGGTCCCCATGACTCTGAATACTTGTTCGAGGAATTTGTGGAATTGATGAAACAAAAGGAGGCCAACCATGCCTAAACGTCAAGATATAAAAACAATTCTGGTCATCGGCAGCGGTCCGATCATCATCGGCCAAGCTGCAGAGTTCGATTACGCAGGCACCCAAGCGTGCCTGGCATTGAAGGAAGAGGGGTACCGCGTCATTCTCGTCAACTCCAACCCAGCAACCATCATGACGGATAAGGAGATAGCTGATGTTGTATACATCGAGCCTCTGACGCCGGACTTCATCGCCAGGATCATCCGCAAGGAGCAGCCGGATGCACTATTGCCGACACTTGGCGGACAGGTTGGTCTGAATATGGCGGTCGAGCTCGATCGTCTGGGCATCCTCGAGGAAAATGGGGTGGAACTGCTCGGCACAAGACTCGAATCCATCAAGCAGGCAGAAGACCGGGATCTTTTCAGACAGCTGATGAATCAGATGGAAGTACCAGTACCGGATTCGGATATCATTACAACGCTTGAAGAAGCCAAAACATTCCAAGAGCGTGTAGGGTATCCATTCATCGTACGTCCTGCATTCACAATGGGCGGGACAGGCGGAGGCATCTGCCATAACGATGCGGACTTGAATGAGATTGTCGCAAACGGATTGAAATACTCTCCTGTCGGGCAGTGTCTTGTGGAAAAATCGATCGCAGGATTCAAAGAAATAGAGTATGAAGTCATGCGTGACTCGAACGACAATGCGATTGTCGTCTGTAATATGGAAAATATCGATCCCGTCGGCATCCACACCGGAGATTCCATCGTCGTCGCGCCGACCCAGACATTGACCGATAAAGAGCATCAGATGCTCCGGGACGTGTCGCTCAACGTCATACGCGAGCTGGGGATAGAAGGGGGATGCAACGTCCAGCTTGCACTCGACCCCCATTCCTTCGACTACTACATCATCGAAGTGAACCCGCGGGTATCGCGCTCATCCGCCCTTGCTTCCAAGGCAACCGGCTATCCGATCGCAAAACTTGCGGCAAAAATCGCCATCGGCATGACGCTTGATGAAATGATCAATCCGGTGACGGGTACAAGCTATGCTGCCTTTGAACCGACCCTTGATTATGTAGTGTCGAAGATTCCGCGCTTCCCGTTCGATAAGTTCGAAAAGGGAGAACGGAAACTCGGCACCCAGATGAAGGCCACCGGTGAAGTCATGGCTATCGGGCGGACATATGAAGAGTCCCTGCTGAAGGCAATCCGTTCCTTGGAATACGGCGTCCATCACCTCGGGCTGCCTAACGGAGACCAATTCGAACTGGACTACATCAACGACATGATAAAGAAGCAGAGTGATGAACGACTGTTCTATATCGGTGAGGCATTAAGGCGGGGCGTAGATAAGAAGACCATCCATGAATGGACGAAGATAGATCTATTCTTCCTGAGGAAATTTGAACACATCATCGAAATAGAGCATGAGCTGAAGGAGAACCCAGGGTCGCTTGATCATCTCAAATGGGCTAAAACCTATGGCTTCAGCGATAAGGTCATCGGACACCGCTGGAATATGGAGGAAGAGGAAGTCTTCGGCATCCGCAGACAGGAAGGCATCATGCCGGTCTACAAGATGGTCGATACATGTGCGGCTGAATTCGAGTCCAACACTCCATATTTCTATGGCACCTACGAACTTGAAAATGAATCAGCGGTCAGCACCAGGGAAAAGATAATCGTACTTGGAAGCGGTCCGATCCGAATCGGACAGGGTGTGGAG
This sequence comes from Salinicoccus siamensis, assembly GCF_042429615.1. Lineage (GTDB taxonomy): Bacteria > Bacillota > Bacilli > Staphylococcales > Salinicoccaceae > Salinicoccus > Salinicoccus siamensis. The sequence continues at coordinate 152,979 of NZ_JBHMAH010000031.1, read as the reverse complement.
TTCGACTACGCCACCGTCCACGCAGTATGGGCAATCCAGGAAGCCGGTTATGAAGCGATAATCGTCAATAATAACCCCGAGACTGTCTCCACGGATTTCTCAATATCCGATAAACTGTACTTTGAACCGCTGACCCATGAGGATGTCATGAACATCATCGAGTTGGAACAGCCAAGAGGCGTAGTCGTCCAGTTCGGTGGCCAGACGGCCATCAATCTGGCTGACGGCTTGGAAGAAGCAGGGGTCAAGATCCTCGGCACATCCCTTGATGATCTGGACCGCGCCGAAGACAGGAAACGCTTCGAGGCACTGCTGCGCGATATAGATGTGCCCCAGCCTCTCGGCAAGACTGCCACGAACGAACAGGAGGCGCTTGAAAACGCTGAACTGATCGGCTATCCGGTTCTCGTCCGTCCGAGCTATGTCTTAGGAGGCCGTGCGATGGAGATCGTCCACAGCAGCAAAGAACTGAAAAATTACATGCGTGATGCCGTCAAGGCTTCACCGCAGCACCCGGTTCTGATAGACCGCTATCTGACGGGCAAGGAGATAGAAGTGGATGCGATCAGTGATGGTGAAAATGTCATCATCCCTGGAATCATGGAACATATCGAACGAGCCGGCGTGCATTCTGGAGATTCTATCGCGGTCTATCCACCTGTTACACTAAGCGAAACAGAGATCGATACGCTTAAGGACTATACGGTAAAATTGGCGCTTGGACTGAAGACAATAGGACTCATCAACATCCAGTTCGTTATCGCTGACGGTGAAGTGTATGTCCTCGAAGTGAACCCGCGCGCCAGCCGGACGGTACCGTTCATGAGCAAGATCACTGAAGTGCCGATGGCCGCCCTTGCCATGAAGGCGATACTGGGAGTGAACTTGAAGGATACTGGACACCCGATGGGATTGGCGCCATTCCAGGACGGTTATCACGTCAAAGCACCGGTCTTCAGCTTCAGTAAGCTGAAGAATGTGGACATCACACTTGGACCGGAAATGAAATCGACTGGTGAAGTCATGGGCAAGGATATGAGCTTGAACAAAGCATTGTATAAGGCACTGGCAGCAAGCGGGTTGGAAGTCAAGGACCATGGCACCGTTCTCTTCACTGTGGCGGATAAGGATAAGGAAGAAGCAGTGGCACTCGCCCAGAGACTGTCGCAATGTGGATTCAGGATAATGGCTACGGAAGGGACCGGAAAGGCGCTTGAGTCACGCGGCATTTCCTGCATCACCGTCGATAAGGTGCGGGAAAAGGAAAATAGTCTGCTTAAGGATATCCAAAACGGCAGCGTGCAGATCGTGATCAACACAATGACAAAAGGAAAGCAGGTTGAAAGGGACGGATTCAGGATCAGAAGGGAATCTGTAGAGAACGGTATTCCATGCCTGACATCACTTGACACGGCACGTACCTTGGTTGAAGTGATTGAAAGCATGACATTCAATATGGAAAAGATGTAGGTGATCATATGAAGACACTCATGACCATAATCGCCAATGACGAGATTGCCGATCGGATATTCGAGATGGAACTTGAAGGGGCGCTCACATCAGATATGAAGACGCCCGGACAATTCGTCCATGTGCGCATCGACGGGTCGACGGAGCATGTGTTGAGACGCCCCATTTCTATCGCCGGCATCGATCAGGAAGCTTCACGCTTTACCATCGTATATAGGGCGGATGGCGCAGGGACTTCAAAATTAGCGGCCAAGCGTGCCGGGGAGACGTTGGATATACTATCGCCCCTCGGCAACGGTTATCCGCTGGAACGTGACAGGCATGTACTCATAATAGGCGGGGGCATAGGTGTGCCGCCCCTTTATGAATTGTCCAAGCAGTTGAATGCCCGTGGCGTGAAAACCACCCATGTATTGGGATTCAATTCACAAAAAGATGTTTTCTATGAAGATAGATTCAGCGCACTCGGAGACACATATATTGCTACGGCTGACGGTTCTTATGGTATGAAAGGCTTCGTTACAGATGTCATCGAAACACTTGATGGGCCTTTCGACCGCTTTTATGCATGTGGACCGAAAGTCATGCTTGGGGCACTTTCCGAGACGATGGAAATTGATGGCTATATTTCGTTAGAAGAACGAATGGGCTGTGGCTTTGGTGTATGCTACGCGTGCGTATGTGAAACAACCCAAGGCGACTATATCAAGCTCTGCACAGAGGGTCCGGTCTTCAGGAAAGGAGAAATAGTGTTATGAACAAAGAGGCAATGCATATCTCCTTGCCGGGGTTGAACCTTAAGAACCCGGTGATGCCGGCATCCGGATGTTTCAGTTTCGGAGAGGAATTTTCACGGCTCTATGATCTTTCGCAACTCGGCGCAATAATGATCAAAGCTGCAACGCATGAAGCAAGAAAAGGGAATCCGACCCCACGTGTGGCAGAGACTTCAAGCGGCATGCTGAATGCGATTGGACTCCAGAATCCAGGAGTCGAGCACATCCTTCAGCATGAGCTCAAATTCCTGGAGCAGTACGATGTGCCCATCATAGCGAATGTTGCAGGCACTGAGATAGATGATTATGTGATGGTCGCGGATAAAATATCCAAAGCGGATAACGTCAATGCGCTGGAATTGAACATCTCATGCCCGAATGTCAAAGCTGGGGGTATCCAGTTCGGCACTGATCCTGAAACAGCCCGCCGGCTGACCGCTGAAGTCAAAGAGGCCTCTGATGTCCCTGTCTATGTAAAACTTTCGCCGAACGTCACAAACATCGTCGAAATGGCTAAAAGCGTCGGGGATATAGCCGATGGACTGACAATGATCAACACGCTTGTAGGCATGAGGCTCGACACGACAGGCCGGCCGATCCTATCCAACATCACTGGCGGATTGAGCGGTCCGGCCATCAAGCCGGTCAGCCTGAACATGATCTATCAGGTCCGGCAGCACATGCCTGATTTGCCGATAATCGGGATGGGGGGCATTTCAACAGTGGATGATATACTCGACTATATTTCAGTGGGTGCTGATGCTGTGGCGGTCGGCACGATGAACTTTACTGATCCCATGATCTGTCCAACTCTAATTGCAGGGTTGGAAGAACGCTTGAAAGATATGGGCATCCATCATATCCATGACTTGAAGGGGCGCGCCTACAAAAGGGAGGAAGACTAATGAACAGACCAATAGTTGCACTTGATTTCAGTACAATGGAGCAGGTGCGCGCATTTTTAAAACACTTCGATGAACCACTGTTCGTCAAAGTGGGTATGGAACTCTATCTGCAGAATGGACCGGAAGTCATAAAAGAATTGCGAAGCATGGGGCATGATGTCTTCCTTGACCTGAAGCTCCACGATATTCCGAATACAGTCGGCAAGGCGATGGAAGGGCTCGCTGCACTCGATGTCCAGATGACGAATGTCCATGCACAGGGGGGAGTAGCGATGATGAAGCGCGCTGCCGAATCGTTCAGGAACTATAATCCTGACGGGCTGCTCATTGCGGTTACCCAGCTTACATCGATGAGCGAAGAAGTGGTCCGGGAAGAACTGGGTTCCAGGTTGAGCCTCGATGAGAGCGTCGTTCATTTTGCCAAACTTGCGCAATCTGCAGGTCTTGATGGTGTCGTATGTTCTCCTCTTGAAGCAGAGCTTATACATGAAGCCTGTGGCAAAGAATTTATAACCGTCACCCCGGGGATACGCATGCAGTCGGATACGCAGGATGACCAGGTACGTATCATTACACCTGAAGGGGCTAAAAGTGCCGGGTGCGACTATATTGTGGTGGGGCGTTCCATCACCAGGGACCGGGATCCATCAGAAAAATACCATAGGATCAAAAAAGAATTTGAAAGTGGGGACAAATAGATGGAATTACGCACTGCAGAAATACTTCTTGATGTAGGAGCCGTAGAGCTGAGTCCTGAAGCACCTTTCACTTGGGCGAGTGGCATAGAATCTCCCATATACTGTGACAACCGCAAAATAATAGGGGATATAAAGGCAAGAAACGAGATTGCGGACGCATTCGCCTCAGTGATCAGAGAACACATGCCTGAAGCAGAAGTCATTGCCGGAACCTCCACCGCTGGAATTCCACACGCTGCGTTCGTCAGTGAGCGTCTGCAATTGCCGATGTGTTATGTGCGGGGAAGCAAGAAAAAGCATGGTAAGGGGAATCAGATTGAAGGCGCGGATATCTCCGGAAAAAAAGTGGTGCTCATCGAAGATCTGATTTCCACCGGTGGTTCAAGCATTGAAGCGGCTGAAGCCTTGAAGGAAGGTGGGGCTGATGTGCTTAAGGTGATCGGAATCTTCACCTACGGGCTGCCTCAAGCTACAGAAGCGTTCAATCAGTCGGGCTTTACCCTATATACATTGAGTAATCTCGATGCACTGGTCAAGGTAAGTGCCAATCGCGGCACGCTTTCTGATGGTCAACAGAAGACAATCATGGATTTCAAGACATCATTATCAAAATAAAAGCTCAAAATGGAACTTCAGTTCCATTTTGAGCTTTTTTCATCATACCCCAAAGATCATGTCATTTATGAATTTTGCCTCCTGTTCAATATGTTCACTGTCTAAAGAGGCGTAGAGTTTAATCTTCGGTTCCGTGCCTGACGGCCTTAGGGCGATCCAGCCATCCGCAAAATGAATTTTGATGACATCCGCCTGCGGGAGTTCAATCTTTTCTGTCCGGCCGTCCTGATATGTCCGGGTCTGAGTCTTAAAATCTTCAGACATGATCACTTCCCTCCGGTCGAGCTTTTTAGGGGTGTTGGTCCGGAACTGCCTCATGATTTCATTGATTTCCTCCTTGCCGCTGGTCCCTTCAAAGGTATGACTGAAAAGGACTTCCATGCGCCTGCCGTATGTTTCATAGATTGATTCCAATACATCCACAAGCGTCCGGCCTTCGTTCTTCAGCGCGCTTGCCATCGAGACGAGGTACGGTACAATCTGTATGGCGTCCTTGTCACGCACGAATGGTTCAAGGAGAAAACCGTAGCTTTCTTCATAGCCGAATATGAACTGTTTTTCGGGATTGTCCTCAAGCAATTTGATCTGCTCGCCGATATACTTGAAACCAGTCAGAACTTCTATCATCTCTGCACCTTTGTCTTCTGCAATCTTACGGCCCAAGTCACTTGTCACAATCGATTTGATGACGACCGGACTTGGTCCATCGTGGTTATCCAGGCGATGATTGAGAAGCAGTATACCGAGCTGGTTGCCGTTCAAATGGACATACTCACCATTATGCAGGACCTGCACTCCAATTCTGTCGGCGTCGGGATCTGTTGCAATGAGCAGATCGGCTTCGTTCTTGCTGCCGAGTGTCCGAGCCCCTTCAAACGCAGACTCGTTCTCCGGGTTTGGAGATTCGACTGAAGGAAAATCACCATCGGGGCGACATTGCTCTTCGACCAGTTGATAACCGTTGAATCCAAGTGTATCGAGCAGCTCGGGTACAATCGGTACACTCGTTCCATGAAGGCTTGTAAATACGACTTTAAGGTCAGATTTTGGAATTCCTGGAATGAACGCAGTGATTTTCTGTTTGTAATGCTCTTCCATTTCAGTGGAAATGTATCCAGCGTCTCCGTTTTCCAACGCTTCTTCAAATGGAGTGGAGGTAATGTTGAATATATCCTCTATCGCATTGATCTTGTCACTGAGTAGTGAAGCAGGCCGATCGATCAGCTGGGCGCCATCCGGACCGTACACTTTGATGCCGTTATACTCCGGTGGATTATGGCTTGCCGTTATCATGACACCGAGGTCCGCATCGTGTTCCCTGACATGGAACGAGAGCTCCGGTGTTGAAATATATTGTTTCGAGAGCTTGACTGAAACATTGTTGGCAGCAAGGACACTCGTCATGGCCTGGGCGAACTCGGGTGAAAAGTGGCGGGTGTCATAGCCGATGACGACGAGTGGGCCATCATGATCTTTAAGGCTATGTGCAATGCCGAGCGCCACTTTCTCGACTGTATATCGGTTCAGACGGTTCGGTCCGAGGCCGATTTTTCCTCTTATGCCTGCTGTCCCGAATGCAAGCGTACCTGTAAATGCGTCACTCTTCTCTTCTTCTGGTAGACGGTCGTACTGCTCCTGTGTGATGAAACTTCCCTCGATATGCTTTTCCCATTGTGTTCTTTCCACTTCAATCACCTTCCTGGTCTGTTGTGTATTGGTCGACATCGGCCATCTTCCTCAGTATAACGATTTCATACCCTTTGATGTAGAGGCTGTTGGCATATATGGCCTTATCATGCCAACGCTGGTTGGAGAGTATGATCCTATAGGACTCATCCGAGCCATAGCCGAGCTCGACGGATTTTTCCGTCGGGTTGATGATGATCATAAACTCGCTCGCCTCATAGCTGATCTGCACCCCGAAGGCTTGCGGCAAGTTGTTGAACGTCATGAACGTAAGCGCCTTTTTGATTTCATCGGGATTTTTCAGGCGGAAGACATCTTCTTCCAGTCTGAAACGAATCACTGCTTTGATGAATTCAATATTGTCCTGATACTTGGCTCTGCGGTTCCAATCCATGCGGTTCAGCAGATCACTTAGATTATAGGTATTCCCATGACCATACTTGGTTCTGAAGAATTCCTGTCCGGCATGCAGAAACGGTGTGCCGAATGATAGCAGGGTCAGTGCAGTTGCAAGCTGATGCTGGCTTTCAAGCACATACTGCCGCTTGTCCGAGGAGTACTTGAGGCGGTCATATAGCGTATGGTTGTCATGAACTTCCACGTAATTGATGCTCATACCCGGGTTGAATGCCTTGAAACTCCCTGTAAACATTTCTCTTATGGCCTGGGCGCCCTGACCATCACCATTTACATACCCCTTTTCGCTCAGTTCAAAATTGCTGCCTTTGATCGCATCTCGGAAATGATCGTTGAAGAAATGCACATTCGGAACACGATCTGCAAATTCAGGGAGTGTCTTCTTATGATACTCCAAGGCTGTCGGCAGGTCCCAACCTTCCCCGAGCAGAAATATTTCCCGGTCCTGTGCTTTTGAGATGTGTTCTATACCCTGCATCGTTTCGATGTCGAGTGCCCCCATAAGATCAAACCGATAACCGTCCACCCGGTAGAAATCGAGCCAGAACTCCATCGTGTCAAGGATGAAGCGGCGTGCCATCATTTTCTCTGAGGCGAAATCATTGCCGACTCCCGTGCCATTCGACAAGGATAGTTCAGCATTATGCCTGAAGTAATAGCCGGGCACCAATTTCTCGAAACTCGAGTGTTCCACCTTATATACATGATTCAAGACGACATCCAAAATGACTTTCATGCCATTCTCATGTAATGTAAGTATAAGTTTTTGGAGTTCAACGATGCGGCTGATTGGATCTGACGGATCAGTTGCATAACTGCCTTCAGGCACCATAAAGAAATGGGGGTCATATCCCCAGTTATAGCTTTTATCCCGGTTCAATTCATCGACGGTCGAAAAGTCATTGACCGGCATCAATTCTATGTGGGTGACCCCTAGCTCCTTCAGATAATTGAGCCCGCTGCTCAGGCGGTGGCCGGTCTTTGTATCTTCCGTCATCCCGAGATAGAGGCCTCTCCATGCTTCACTGACACCGCTGTTGGGATGACTGGTGATGTCTCTTACATGGGTTTCGTAGATGATTGCCGAATCATTCGGGATATCTGGTACATGATGTTTCCGGTAGTTGGGGTTGATGCGTTCGAAATCGACAACCATCGCCTCTTTTGCGTTGGCTGACACTGCCTTTACATACGGATCGATGACGAAATGCGTCACATGATTGTGGCTCACTTCGAAATGGTAATGCTTGCCGTGACAATCCTGGGAAATGACTTTTTCAAAGTAGCCGCCAATTTTATCCATGTTATAAGACTGGCCATCAAGAAGCAGTCTGCACTGGAAGACTGTCGGAGCAAACACCCTGAAAATGGTCTGTTCTTTTGTATAGATGGCACCCATCTGCTGATCGGTTGCATATTTCAGGTCGAATTCTGTAGAAAAGGTGTAGCGGCCCATCTTGAGTGGCGTGTGCTGCCCACCTATAATCAGAAAAGTGAAGTGATTGAGGTTCAAGGGGTGTGCCAGCGAAACGGTGGTGCACTTATTGCTGATATGGGTCGGATGGATTTCAAGTGCTTCGTCATTCTGCATCACAGAAATGGAGTCTGTATTTTTAGAACTGGCATTTTTTTTGACTATGGTAATCTGATCTGATGCATCTAGATATGCGTCATACATAAAGATCCTCCATCTGGTTGTAGTAAATGATTTTTGCATGTATAATTATTCTTTGAATAAATATTCTGAAATTGCTGTAAATGTATCATTCCAAATTTATAAGTTGCATCATCATAAAAATGGGTATGGACATAGTATAACGTAAAGGGGGAGATATTTTGAGTGCAGAGTGGTTGGAAATGGATAAATATCTGTTTCACCAGGGCACCCACTACAATGCCTACCAATTCATGGGGGCTCACGTTTTGGGTGATGAGGTGCGGTTCATCACCTGGGCGCCGAATGCTACGCACGTGCAGCTCGCGTGCGAGCACAATGACTACAGCGGTGAAGACATGGATTTTGAGCCTTTTGGCGATCAAGGTCTCTGGATCTTCAAAACCCCCAACATGAAAAAAGGGGAGGCCTATAAGTATAAGATTTATTTTCAGGGCACGTCCCATCTGAAATCAGACCCCTACGGATTCTACCATGAGCGGCGGCCGGCAACAGCCAGCATCGTCCATCACGATGATTTCACCTTTACGGATGATGGATGGATGTCGAAAAGGGGCCGGAGCAATGTCTATCAGGAGCCGATCAGCATCTATGAAGTCCATCTGGGGACTTGGATGAGACACACCGTGGACAGTGCAAATTATGGCACCGTCGATGAGCTGACTGATGCTGCCCATTTCAGCTATGATGAAATTGCCGAAGCACTGGTGCCATATGTGGAAAAAATGGGATACACACATGTAGAGTTCATGCCTTTGACTGAACACCCCTTTGACTTGTCCTGGGGGTACCAGGTGACGGGCTACTTCTCTCCGACCAGCCGTTTTGGGGAGCCGACTGGATTGAAGCGTCTGATCAACCGTCTGCACGAAGCGGGAATCGGTGTCATCATGGACTTTGTACCTGCCCATTTCTGTAAAGACGCGCATGGATTAAGGATGTTTGACGGCATGCCTGTCTATGAACATCCTGATCCGAGAATTGCTGAAAAACGTCAGTGGGGGACATTGACGTTCGATTACGGACGGCCTGAAGTACAATCTTTCCTCATCTCTTCGGCGATGTATTGGTTGCGTGAATTCCACATCGACGGGCTTAGGATCGATGCTGTCCACAGCATGATAGACCTGAACTTCGAAAACCATGAAGCCCAGGATAAAATCTATAACGAAGATGGCAGCGAAACCAACATTGCCGGGGTGGAGCTGCTGAAGAAATTGAATAAAGCTGCCTTCTTGTATGATGAAGCGCTCCTTATGATGGCGGAAGATTCTTCCGATGAGGCGAAGATTACCCACCCGGTCCATACCGGCGGGCTCGGTTTCAATTTCAAGTGGGATCTCGGCTGGATGCATGACCGGCTTGATTATATGGAACAGGATTTCTACGGACGGGCAAACATCCACAATAAGCTCACGTTTTCGATGGCATATAAGTATAATGAGAATTATTTGCTGCCTCTGTCCCATGATGAGGTTGTCCATGGGAAGAAATCCATAGTCGATAAGATGGCAGGAGACCAATGGCAGAAATTTGCGCAGACCCGATTGTTATATGGCAATCAGACTACAGAACCAGGGAAACAGCTGCTGTTCATGGGGCAGGAAATAGGGATGTTCCATGAGTGGAAGGATAAAGGACAGGTCGACTGGCACCTTCTCGAATATCCGTACCATCATTCCCTGCAGAAATATACTGCTGACCTGAACGCGTTATATAGGGCGCATCCTGAGTTCCATAAATGGGATTATGTGCCTGAAGGGTTCAGGTGGCTGCTTGTCGACGATAATGCGCATTCCGTCCTAAGCTATGTACGCAGATATAAGGAAACTTTTAAAATATGCATATTCAACTACCGTCCGGAAGTATATCATGATTTTAAGATTCCAGTGCCTGAACCCGGCGTCTACCGGGAAATCTTCAATAGTGATGAAGACAGATATTCAGGTTCCCACGTCATAAATGACGGCAGGCATTTTTCAATGGATGAACATTATATCCGTGAAGACCAATATATAAAAGTATCCATCGCACCACTTGCTTTTCAAGTATTCGATCTAGAAGATGACACAGACAGGAGGAAGTAATATGACATCTAATACTGTAGCCATGCTGTTGGCAGGGGGAAAGGGGACACGGCTTGGCGAACTGACGAAAGACATCGCCAAGCCAGCTGTACCATTTGGGGGAAAGTATAGGATCATCGACTTTACAATGAGCAACCTGGCCAATTCGGGTATTTCGACAGTCGGAGTGCTCGTACAATACTCACCCCTGATGCTCAACAAGCATATCGGCATCGGTAAGCCTTGGGGGCTTGACAGGCAATATGGAGGAGTCAGTGTGCTCTCGCCGCATTCCAACCGTGAGGGTAGCGCCTGGTTCAGTGGTACGGCGGATGCAATCGTCAAGAATCTGCATTTTATCGATCAATATGAACCTGATGATCTGATTGTCCTGAGTGGCGATCACATCTATCAGATGGATTACACCAAAATGCTCGAATTCCACCAGGCCAATGATGCCGATGCCACCATCTCGGCAATTGAAGTGCCCTGGGAAGATGCCAGCCGATTCGGCATTCTGAACACGAATGAGGATATGAGCATATATGAATTTGATGAGAAGCCCGAGGAGCCAAAGAACAACATGGCTTCAATGGGAGTCTACACCTTCAAATGGAAGACGATCAGACCGTACCTATTAGAAGATGAGGAGAATGAAGACAGTGACCACGACTTCGGGAAGGACATCATCCCGATGATGCTGTCAGATGAAAAGAGATTGTTCGCCTACAATTTTAAAGGTTACTGGAAAGATGTGGGCACAATCAAAAGTTACTGGGAAGCAAATATGGATCTGCTGAAAGACGATTTCCAAACCTTGCTGATGTCCAAAGAATGGCCCACTTATTCTAACGAAGAAAATCGACCACCGGAGTACATCGGAGAGACATCAGAGATAACAGATTCACTCATCTCCCCGGGTTCCTTCATTGAAGGGAAAATCGATAATTCGATACTCTTCATCGGTGTGGAGACGGGTAAAGGCTCCATTATAAAAGATTCCATCATACTACCTGATGCTGTGATCGGCGAAGGTGTCCGACTTGAGCGGGTGATCGTCACTTCGGGAGTCGAGGTGCCGGATGGCGCTGAAATACTCGCCAAGGATGAAGAACCTATCGTCATCAGTCATGATACTTTAAACGACTATCTGCCAAAGGGGGGCAATCATAATGGATAATGAAATATTGGGGCTGATCAATCTCCAGCCCGAACAGGATTACCTGGATGAATTGACTTATTTCAGGAGCGGCGGATCAGTGCCATTCATGGGACGCTACAGACTGATCGATTTCGCGATCACCAGCATGAATAATTCAGGCGTCAATGTCATTGGAGTATTTGCCGGCAACAAATTCAGGTCCTTGCTCGATCATCTGAACCGCAAAGAAGATTTTGGCATTGAGGGAAGACAATCCAAAATATTCGTCCTGCCCCCTGACTGGAACGATCCAACCGATGTATCGGAGGGAGATCTGAAGCACTTCCACAACCATTCGGACCTGTTCAGCCGTTTTAAAGGGAACCACGTGCTCATCTCAGGGTCCCAGTTCATATCGAATACCGATTATTCTGAAGCGGTGGAAGAGCACATCAAAAATGACAGGGACGTGACATTCGTTGCAGAAAAAGTTGAAACCCCTCCAGAAGGGCCGATTCTGCGACTTATTACAGAAGGGGATCAGGTCGCTGGATTTACACACGACCAGGAAAATCCGCACCTTTACACAGGCGTTTACATCATTAAAAAAACCGTCCTGATGAATATCGTCACATTCTGCATAAACAACTATAAGCCGAGTTTCTTCCATAATGGCATAAGGGAGAAGCTTGAAGAGTATAATACAGGTTTTTTCGATATAACGGCAAAGACACATTATTTCCATTCGATTGAAACATATTTCAACAACAGCATGGCATTGCTGGAAAAAGACCGCTACCGCAAATTCTTCTTCGGCAAGAACAAAGTGAAGACGAAAGTGAGTACCAGACCGCCTACGCTCTATAAAAAAGACAGCAACGTCAAAAAATCGATCGTGGCGAATGGCGTCACGGTCGAGGGCAAAGTGGAACGCTCGATAATCGGCCGCAATGTCAAGATTGGCAAAGGGGCGGTCATCAAGAACTCTATCATTTTTGCAAACTGTACAATCGAACCTGACGTGCATCTGGAGAATGTGATATTGGATAAAGACGTCAGGATTACAGAAGGGCGCCAGCTGATGGGTTCTGAAGAAAAGCCTTATGTCCTGGCCAAGCGTACAGAGATCTAATTTGAAATGGGAAGAAGTGACGGCATGAAACATGTACTTTTTGCTGCAAGTGAATGCACACCGTTCATCAAATCAGGCGGGTTGGCCGATGTCATCGGCAGCCTGCCGCAGGCACTTGTCAAGGAAGGGGCCGAGGTGTCGGTCATCCTCCCCTTATATAAGGAAATCATCCATTCCGAATATCGCCGGGAGATGGAGGAAGTGATGATCTACAATACGCCGGTGGGGTGGCGCAACCAGTATACCCGTATCCTGAAATATACGGATAGGAAAGTCACCTACTATTTTGTAGATAATGAATACTACTTCAACCGTGATGGCCTCTATGGATATATCGATGATGGGGAGCGCTTCGTCTACTTTTCGAATGCCATCATTGAATTTATGTACCGTATAGATGAAAATTATGACGTGCTCCATTGTCATGATTGGCAGACTGGGGCTGCTGTTGCAATCGGCAGCATCAAACGGCCACAGCCCGGCATGAAGATTGTCTATACGATCCATAATATTCAGTACCAAGGATGGATGGAGCCCTCCGCCTTCAGCGATATGTTCAACTTCGGCATGGAGCATTTCGCAGGATTCGAGTGGCAGGGTATGCTTAACATGATGAAAGCAGCCATCCATCATGCGGATGTCATTACGACCGTGTCCGAAACATATGCCGAAGAGATTCTGACGCCGTTTTTCGGAGAAGGCCTGGAAACCGTGCTTGAATACAGGAGGCATGATCTCCATGGTATTATCAATGGTCTGGATATGACAGAATATAACCCCCTGAGGGATGATGCACTTGACTATAGATACCGATCCTCATGCAAGACCAAACTGAAAAATAAGATGGCGCTGCAGAGTGCCCTCGGATTGGAAGTGGATGAAGCCATCCCCATGTATGGCATTGTGACTCGTCTCGTTTCCCAAAAAGGTCTCGATCTCATCACACATGTCATGCATGAATTCCTGATGGAGGATGTCCAGCTCGTCGTACTCGGGTCAGGAGATCAGCAGTATGAGGATTATTTCAGATCACTTTTCCAGAATTTCCCCGGAAAGGTGCATGCGACGATCGGGTTCAGTGAATCCTACGCCAGGAAAATCTATGCTTCCAGTGATTTCTTCATCATGCCGAGCCTGTTTGAACCGTGCGGCCTGGGCCAACTGATCGCGATCAGATATCTAACGGTTCCAATCGTCAGGGAAACGGGTGGATTGAAGGATACGGTCGTGCCATATAACGAATTCAACCATGTTGGGAACGGTTTTTCATTTGAAAAATATAATGCCCACGAATTGCTCGATGCCATGAGGTATAGCCGATCCATCTACCAGGATAAGGCGCATATGGATGCTTTGATCCATAACATGATGCAATCGGACTACAGTTGGGCAAAATCAGCTGAACGCTATATGAGCCTCTATTGAAGAAAAGCCACCTCCAAAATATTTTGGAGGTGGCTTTTTCCACTATGCTTCGGGTTGTGCCATTTTCATCACTTTTCCGCGGTCCGGAGTGACGTTTACGGTCTGCTGATCAGTATAGGTCACAAAGCCCGGTTTTGCGCCACTGACTTTATGCACATGGCGAACTTTGGTGAAATCGACAGGCACCGACTCCGAGTCCCGTGCCTTGGAGTGGTAGGCTGCTATCATCGCGGCATCCAGAATATCCTGCTCTTCTATTTCGCCCTCAGTATGCAGGATGACGACGTGGGAGCCTGGAATGTCCTTCGTATGGAACCACAGATGGTTGTTCTGAGCTTTTTTACTCGTCAGGTAGTCGTTCTGCTTGTTGTTTTTGCCGACCAGTACATCAAGTCCATTCGTCGTCCGATAAGGATGAAGCTGAATTTTATGCTTTTTCTTCTTCGGCTGTCTCCGATTGTTCTTGATGATGCCCTGCTCACCCAATTCTTCCCTTATCTCTTCAACTTCTTCTTGAGTGCTGATGCTTTCCATCTGATGGAGCAGTGAAGAGAGGTATCTAATGTCCTCATATGAGCGTTCCAGCTGTGTAGCGGCACTGCTTTCGCGCGTCTTCAGCTTATTGTACATCTTATAGTAGCGTTGGGCGTTTTCGCTCGCCGTGCGGTTCTTATCGAGGGGGATGATCAGAGGCTCATCGGTATAATAATCGATGACTTCGATGCTTTCATCGTATGGTTTGACCTGATGCATATAGGCAGTGAGAAGTTCTCCATACTTTTGGTATTCATCCATCTTCTCCGCTTCAGCAAGGTCTGCCTTGAGCTTTTCTATCTTACGTTCTGTACGGTCATATTCACGTTCGATCAGGTGGACATAATCCTGCGCCTTCTGTCTGATGAGTGACTTCCTGTACCTGTCATGGTAATAGTCGTCCATCAATCCGGAGAGCGAATCATATGTTGCATCCGGTGCACCGAGGTGACTGAGTGGAGTGAAATAGAATATTTCAGAGTCCCCGTCCGTATAGAGCACAGGTTTTATCTCTTCGGCCTGATGCATGGCCTCTTTTATTGCCGGTACGATGGTTTCAGTGGTGAAGTAGCCGGCGAGGTATTCGACTTCCTTGACGAAAAGGGGGCTGAATCCTTCTACATTATGGAGGATCTGCCGGCCTATCTTCCCTCTGTTGAAGTCGATGTGTGCGGTAACTGACTCTATATCCGCCGTCCTCGGATTGAGTTTCGGCTCAGTCGGCGGGGCCGAATACGGGAAGCCTGGCATGATGGTCCTGCTGTTGTTGTTCGGTGTGAGGTGTTTGATGCCGTCCTGGATGATGTAGTCGGCATCCGTTATGATGATGTTTGAATGCCGTCCCATGATTTCCAGGATGAGTATGCGCCTGATCGGGTCGCCAAGTTCATTCCGCGATTGGATGTGCATTTCAACCCGGCGGTCGTTTCCGACTTGTCTGATGGTTTCAATGATGCCGCCTTCAAGATGTTTTCTGGCAACACGCAGAAACATCGGCGGATCGAATGGAAATTCATATTTATGTTTTGTCAGGTGAAAACGTGCGTACATGGGATGCGCACTTATCAGAAGGTTGTGGTTTGCACCTTGTGCCCTGACTTTGAATATCATGCTTGTGTCATCCATCTGCTGTATCTTATTTATTTTCCCGCTGCGGAGACTATCCAACTCCCCCAATAGGGCGTGGACAAAATTACCGTCGAATGCCATGGTTTCATCCTCCTGTTTTAGACTAATGAACATTTTAACATGAATTGTACCTTGTTTGTCACAGGCCGTCATTTGATGATGAATTTTTCTCCTGGTTATGGTACATTAGGAGATAATCACAAATAGAAAGGTTACGTGTTATGACTTCAGAAAAGGGATTGCTGATTGTACTCTCCGGCCCATCGGGTGTGGGGAAAGGCACGGTCAGAAAGGCGATTTTCGATCATCCTGATACTGACTTCAAGTACTCGATCTCCATGACGACAAGGGAGAGGCGAGAAGGGGAGACGGATGGCGTCGATTATTTCTTCAAGAGCAAAGCAGAATTCGAAGCATTGATTGAAGCAGATAAATTCATTGAGTATGCAGAGTATGTGGGCAACTACTACGGCACTCCGGTGGATTATGTGGAGGAGACCATGTCAAAAGGACATGACGTATTCCTGGAGATAGAAGTCGAAGGGGCAAAACAGGTGAGGGAAAAGTTCCCTGAAGCCCTGTTCATCTTCCTGGCCCCACCGGACCTCAACCAATTGGAGCAGCGTCTTGTGAACAGGGGGACAGACTCTCCTGAGATCATCAAACACCGCATTGATGAAGCGAAAAGAGAACTTAAAATGATGAACCTTTACGATTATGTCGTAATCAACGACGATGTGGACACTGCGCGCGGACGGGTCCAATGCATTGTCGAAGCGTCCCATATGAAACGGGCACGTGTAGAATCCAAATTGAGAAAAATGCTACTGGAGGTCAATCAATAATGCTATATCCATCCATACACGATCTGAAGAAGAATGTCGACTCGAAATATCTGGTTGTGACGATGGCTGCCAAACGGGCACGTCATCTCCAGGATGAACCGGATGACCTTATCTTGGAAGAGTATAAGACTCTGAAGACGGTCAGCCGGTCGCTTGAAGAAATTGCTGCAAATAAAGTTAAGGCAAGAAACTAGCTGACAAATTTTGTCAGCTTTTTTTAACAGCCCATCGCGGTAGCGGGGCTATATTCAAAGAGGTGAGAGCATGGCAAATATCGTTATCGGCGTGACAGGCGGCATTGCTGCCTATAAGGCGGTCGACTTAACAAGTAAACTGATTCAAGGTGGACACCAGGTCCGTGTCGTCCTGACGGAAAATGCACTTGAATTCATCACGCCGCTCGCATTTCAGGCAATAAGCCGCAATCATGTATACACCGATACCTTCAAAGAGGAAGATCCGTCGGTGATTTCCCACATCAACATCGGAGAATGGGCGGATATCATAGCAGTAGTGCCGGTGACTGCAAATACAATCAGTAAGCTGGCCAATGGCATCTATGACAATATGCTGCTCAATGTGCTGGCGGCAAATCCAAAACCGGTGGTGCTTGCGCCGGCTATGAACGTCCATATGTATAACCAGCCCGCCGTACAGAGGAATATGGAAGTGCTTACTAGAGACGGATACCAATTCATCGATGCAGAATCCGGATTCTTGGCATGCGGCTATAATGCCAAAGGGCGCATGGCAAATGTACCGGATATAAAAGCCTATATAGAAGCCCAGCTTGAACGAGGTGATCGGATGACTGGCAAGAAAGTGCTGATAACAGCAGGACCGACACAGGAGCCTCTCGATCCTGTGCGTTATATCACCAACCATTCAAGCGGCAGGATGGGGTATGCCCTGGCCGAAGCGGCGGCTGATAGAGGGGCAAAAGTTGTATTGGTCAGTGGTCCGGTCAATCTAGACGCGCCCCGGGGCGTCGAAGTCGTCGATGTTGTAACGGCAGACCAGATGTGGCGCGCAGCAGACAGCCATATGGACGCTGACCTTGGCCTGTTCACCGCAGCAGTCAGCGACTTTGCTCCCGTCTCCATGCAGGACCAGAAGATGAAGAAGGAGCAGGGGACAGAGCAGATGACCATTGAGATGAAAAAGACACCGGATATATTGAAGCATGCCGGATTTCATGCCAAAGATATGTATGTGGCGGGGTTCGCAGCAGAAACGGAAAATGTCGAAGCGTATGCGCTGGATAAACTGAAACGCAAGAATGCCGACTGCATCATCATGAATGATGTATCCAATCCTGACATCGGCATGAACAGCCCGGATAACGAGGTGGTCATGCTATTTAGGGATGGGGAGCCGGTGCCGTTCGAAAAGATGGATAAGCAGTCGCTTGCTTCTGCCATCATGGATACGCTGCAAGACAGGTGGCTGGACTGATGTACGCTTCTGTAATAGTGGATATCCCGAGTAAAAGCGTAAACCAAGTCTTTGACTACCGTGTCCCGGAAGGCATGTTGGACATACTCAAAGTCGGCCACCGCGTACTCGTACCTTTCGGGCGACGTACCATCCAAGGGTATGTGATGAAGCTCAGTGAAATGACCGACTTCGATCTGGAGCGGATCAAGGAAATCGCACGTACGCTCGACATCGAGCCCGTGCTGACAGAAGAGATGGTGATCATCGCCAAACATCTCGCAGACTACTATATCGATCAGTATATAAGCGTCATAGAAACCATTTTGCCGGCAGCGCTGAAGGCAAACTACAAAAAAGTGCTGCGCTTGGCTGAAGGGCATGGGGCGACAGCAAAAAGACTCCTTGAATCCCATCAGCAGGGCGGAGAGGTGGAGACGAGGCGTCTGCCTGCCCCAGTGTTGGAGGAACTTGCCCCCCACCTCGCGTCTGGGGAAATAAAGGAAGAGACAGTGATCACGCAGCATACGAAAAAGAAGACGGCCCTTGCAGTCTATTCCCTGCGTCATCCTGAAGTCGAACTGTCACGCGCCAAAAAACAGCAGGAGCTGCTCGACGTGATCGAATCGAGTTCGGAACCAATCTTCATCAGGGACCTTGCCGCTGAAGGATTCTCCAACCATCTGGTTAATGAACTCGTCCGCAAAGGATATGTGGAGAAGGTCGAACGGCAGATGGAACGGGACCCGTATGCGGATAGGGTGTTTACATTGGACCCGCCGAAAGTGTTGAATGAAGAACAGCAGCATGCCTATGACCGCATCGCTGAAATGATGGATGCCGGTGAGCCGAGAACCTTCCTGCTCCACGGCATTACAGGCAGCGGCAAGACGGAAGTGTATCTTCAGGTCATCCAAAAGGTGATGGATGAAGGACGAAATGCCATCATGCTGGTGCCGGAGATCGCTTTGACCCCGCAGATGGTCAACCGCTTCAAAAGCCGGTTCGGTGATGATGTGGCGGTGCTCCATTCCGGGCTTTCCCACGGGGAGAAATACGATGAATGGCGCAAAATAAAAGAAGGCCGTGCACGTGTATCGGTCGGGGCCAGAAGCAGTGTCTTTGCACCCTTTGAGAATATCGGCGCCATCATAGTGGATGAGGAGCATGAAACGACATACAAGCAGGGGGATCGGCCCATGTACCATGCCACCGAAGTGGCGAAGTTCAGGAGCCGGTACCATAATTGTCCCCTGATACTTGGGACGGCCACGCCCAGCCTCGAAACATATGCCCGTAGTGAGAGGGGCGTCTATGAGCGGCTTGAACTGACGCAGCGGGCCGGGACGAAAGTACTGCCTGAAATCCACGTGGTGGATATGGCGGAAGAGCATCGCGGGGGCAACACCTCGATCATTTCACAGACGCTCAAGGAAGCCATCGACCAGCGCATCGAACGGGGTGAACAGACTGTGCTGCTGCTCAATAGGCGCGGGTATTCGAACTTTCAGATATGCCAAAACTGCGGCTATGTGCCAATCTGCCCAAACTGTGACATCTCGCTCACCTACCATAAATCAAACAGCAGTCTGCTGTGCCATTACTGTGGTTACGAATCGGCAGTCCGCCGTATATGTGAAAACTGCCAAAGTGACGATGTTACCTTCAGGGGGACGGGTACCGAGAAAGTGGAGGAAATACTGCGTGATATGTTCGACACTGAAATCGTCAGGATGGACAACGATACGACAAGGCGGAAGGGCATGCATGAAAAGCTGCTTGACCGGTTTGAAGAAGAAGAAATCCCCATCCTGCTCGGCACTCAGATGATCGCCAAAGGGCTCGACTATCCCAAGGTGACGCTTGTGGGCGTGCTGAATGCAGACACGATGCTCAATCTTCCTGATTTCAGAGCCAATGAAAAGACATATCAGCTGCTCACTCAGGTATCGGGCCGCGCAGGACGCCATGCTTTGTCGGGGGAAGTGATTTTCCAGACCTACAACCCGAGCCATTATGCAATCCAACTGGCCAAAGGGAACGATTACAGGCAGTTCTATGAAAAGGAGATGGCATTCAGGCGACTGGCACGCTACTCACCGTTTTATTTTCATGTCTTGTTCACCGTTTCGAGCGAGGATATCTCAAAATGTCTCAAAGCGACGAGCCATATCCATGATGCCCTGGTGGACGCTGTCTCGGACAAGTCCATCATAGTGGGACCATCCCCAAGTCCGCTTGAGAGGATCAACCGGCAGTATCGTTTCCAGATAATGCTGAAATATAAGAGGGAACCGGCACTGCTCGAAGTTTTGGGTGGATTGGATGAATATTATCATGAAGCATATCGTACGGAAGGTGTCTCACTCCGGATAGATGTGGATCCGCAAGTCATCATGTAGGAGGAATTTATAATGACGGAAACAATCATTTTTATGGGAACCCCGGATTTCTCGGTACCCATATTAGAGAAGCTCCACGAAAAGCATAATGTCGCGCTGGTCATCAGCCAGCCGGACAAGCCGGTCGGCAGAAAAAGGGTGCTGACCTCACCACCGGTCGCAGAAGCAGCAAAAACCCTCGATATCCCACTTTTCCAACCTCAAGACATCAGGCACGATGAAGCGGTGGATCAGATCAGGGGGATGGCTCCGGATCTGATCATCACTGCAGCCTATGGGCAGATCCTCCCAAAGGCGCTGCTAGACATTCCGCGTCTCGGGGCGGTCAATGTGCATGCCTCCCTACTGCCGAAACATAGGGGAGGCGCCCCAATCCATAGGGCGATCATGGAAGGTGATGCAGAAACCGGCGTAACACTTATGTATATGGCTGAAGGGCTCGACAGTGGAGATATCATCGCCAGTGTAAAGACCGGCATCACGCCTGAAGATGATACAGGAACATTACATGACCGCCTGTCACACCTTGGTGCAAAGCTTCTCAATGAGACACTTCCCGCCTTATTGGCAGGGACGAATTCCCGGGTACCACAGAATGAAGGGCAGGTCACAATCAGTCCGAACATTTCCAAAGAGGATGAACTGTTGGACTTTGAGGACAATGCAGAGCATCTGTTCAATCATATACGGGGATTGTCCCCATGGCCCGGCGCCTATACTGAAATGGATGGCAAACGTCTGAAGATATATGGTGCGCGGCTTCTTGAAAAGCATTCACAGCGTCAACCCGGCACCATCGATTCGGTGACGGAAGATGGCTTCACCGTGGTGGCAGGAGACCATCGACTCATCGAGGTCACACAAGTCCAGCTGGCTGGGAAAAAGCGGACCGATGCCTCGGAATTCACAGCAGGCAGGCAAAACTTAGAAGGCACAATACTTGGGGGTATCAGCTAATGTCATTACGTAAACTGGCCCTCGATGCATATGGCCGGGTGATGGATGAGGGGGGCTACTCCAACATCGTCCTGAACGATATAATCAAGAGCCATCCTCTAGAGGCGAACGATAAAGGGCTGCTGACTGAGATCGTCTACGGCACGATCGCAAAGCGGCTGCATATCCAATATCAGATCAGGCCTTTTATACGCACGAGGCTCAAGCGGTGGCAGCGTAATCTGATAGAGATTACAGTCTATCAGATCATATGGCTAGACCGTGTGCCGAACTATGCCGCGATCAATGAAGCGGTGAAGATCGCCAAAGCATCAGGCGGACCGAAAGACGCCAATGCCATCAACGGCATATTGAGGAATTTCGAAAGATCGCCGAGACAGGACGCCAATGCCATCAAAAGTGCCACAAAACGGTTGTCCATAGAGACGAGCATCCCTGAATGGATCATCTTCCATTGGAAGACCCACCACGGCATCGAGGGGGCCCGCCGGATAGCGGAAGCATTGGACAGTCGGCCCCAGATGTATATACGCACCAATACATCACGCATTACACGCGAGTCGCTCCTTTCGAAATTGACGGCAGAAGGCCTGGAGGCAACCCCTTCAGATATTCATCCCGACGCCATCGAAGTGGATGGGGATATCCTGAAATCAGAGGGCTATGAAGCAGGGTTGTTCAGCATCCAGGATGTCAGTTCGATGCTCGTCAACGAAGCCCTTGAACCAGCAGTGGATGATGTCATCCTTGATGCCTGCAGTGCGCCAGGCGGCAAAGGGCTGCACGCACTTGAGAAAGCCACCAGCGGCCATGTCGACCTGAGTGATGTACACACGCATAAATTGCCGCTCGTGACCCAACATGCCAAACGCCTGGGGCTGTCGAACCTCGAAGTTTTTCTGGCAGACGCAGCCTGTGATGAATACCCGAGACTATATGATAAAATCATAGTCGACGCTCCTTGCTCAGGTCTCGGGGTGATGCGCAGGAAGCCGGAAATCAGATACGAGCGCACGGCAGAAGATGTAGAAGCGCTTGTCAGACTCCAACTTGAAATTTTATCCAATGTGAAACAATACTTGAAAAAAGACGGCGTGCTCATATATTCGACATGCACCATCCATCAGATGGAAAATGAGAATGTGGCCTATACTTTCAAAAAGGAAAATGACGATATCGAGTTTGATCCATTCAGGTTGAAAGCATTCGATTTTGAAGGGCCATATCGCCAGATTCTGCCGCATGAAGCAGATACAGATGGCTTCTTTATAGCCAGATTCAGGAAGAAGGAATAGAAATGATAAAAAGACCAGAAAAGAAACCGATTAAAGATTTTCAGCTGCCGAACTTCGACCGACCGTCGATCTACACCTTAAACCTCGATGAGTTGGAGGCATTGGCAGTCGAATGGGGAGAAGAGCGGTATCGCGGTGCCCAAATATTCGAATGGCTCTATATTCACCGTGTAGACCAGTTTGAAGAAATGTTGAACCTGCCTAAGGAGATGCGCCAAAAATTGTCAGAGATGTACAGCATCGAGCCGCTGGAAACGGTGGTCAGGCAGGAAAGCAAGGATGGCACCATGAAGTTCCTGTTCCGCCTAAGGGATGGCTATACCATCGAAACTGTACTGATGCGCCATGATTACGGCAACTCCGTGTGCGTCACGACCCAGGTCGGATGCCGTATAGGCTGCAGTTTCTGCGCGTCGACGCTCGGGGGGTTGAAGCGTAATCTCGAAGCGGGTGAAATCGTCTCACAGATCGTCCAGATCCAAAAAGCACTGGACGAGACGGATGAACGTGTGAGCAGCATCGTCATTATGGGTATCGGTGAACCGTTTGAAAACTACAACCAGATGATGAAGTTCCTGCGTATCGTCAATCACGACGATGGCCTCAATATCGGCGCACGCCATATCACGGTATCCACAAGTGGCATAGTGCCCCGGATCTATGATTTTGCAGAAGAAGATATACAGATCAACTTTGCCGTGAGCCTGCATGCATCGGATAATGATATAAGGACACGGCTGATGCCGATCAATAAAGCCTATGATATAGAAAAATTGATGGATGCCTTGAAGTATTACCAGCAGGAGACCGGCCGCAGGATCACTTTTGAATATGGCCTTTTCGGTGGCGTCAATGACCAGCCTGAACATGCACGCGAGCTTAGTGAGTTGATCAGCGGGCTGAAATGCCATGTCAACCTCATACCTGTCAACCATGTGCCGGAGCGGAACTATGTACGTACTACAAGGGATGATATCTTCACATTTTTGGAGACGCTCAATGAGTGCGGTGTGAACGCGACGCTCAGAAGGGAGCAGGGTACCGATATAGATGCCGCATGCGGCCAGCTCCGTGCCAAGGAATCCAAGGAAGAAACGGGGGAATAGCAATGAAGGCAGTAGAAGAGAGCATCAAGGGAGACCACCGCAGCTTGAATGAAGATGCCACCGGCATCTTCTATAATGGAACAGATCAGATGCTGCTGCTCGTTTCGGACGGGATGGGTGGCCATGAGTATGGTGATGTCGCCAGCAGGTTCGCACATGATGAGGTGAAGGCGGCATGGGAAGAGCAGAATCTGTTCGACGTCGAGCAGGCGGTCGAATTTTTGAGGCATCTTGTGATGGATGTCAACCGCAGGATGCATGAATACCAGGAAGAATATGCAGAGTACCGCGGAATGGGCACGACCCTTGTCCTAGCGGCGGTGATTGACGAAACCCTGCTTATTTTGAATGTGGGGGATTCCAGGGCGTATGTGATGAACGCCCGCTCCATCGAACAGGTGACGAAAGACCACTCATTCGTCAACATGCTGGTCGATGCCGGAGAGATTACCGAAGCGGATGCCAAAATGCATCCCAAAAGGAATATAATCACAAAAGCACTCGGCACCGACCGCCTCATCCAGGCAGATGTCTTCAGGTTGCGCAATAAACAGTATAACCATCTCCTGCTTGCTTCTGACGGCCTGACGGATGAAATGGATAGTGGAGAAATCCATACAATCGTATCAAAGCCGGACGTTCCGCTTGAGGATAAGCCGGGACATCTTATAGAACGTGCACTCAAAAATGGCTCTACGGATAATATCAGCCTCGTATTGGCTGAACTGAAGGCAGGCAATCAGGTGTGATTGGAGAAATCGTTTCAGAGCGCTACAAGGTGATTGAATACCTCGGCGGCGGCATGAGCTCCGTTTACTTGGCTGAGGATATCATCCTGAACCGGGAAGTGGTCGTAAAGCTGATTAAAGTGGATCATCATAACCGCGAGAAATCCGTGGCGCGGTTCCAACGTGAAGTCGAAAGTACGATCCAACTTTCCCATCCTAACATTGTCAGCGTTCTGGACGTCGATGAGACGGATATGTATCACCTGCTCGTAACTGAAGTGATCCATGGTCCGACGTTGCAGCAGTTCATCGAAGATAATCATCCTGTGCCGGTAGCTGAAGTGCTGAGGATATGTGGGATGGTGCTGCGTGGCATCAGGCATGCCCACGGTGCAGGCATCATCCATAGGGATATCAAACCCCAGAACATTCTGATGGATGAAAAGGGACAGGTGAAGATTACAGACTTCGGCATCGCAAAGGCTCTAAGTGATACACGCATGACTGAAACCAACCAGGTCATGGGTTCTGTGCAGTACATATCCCCGGAACAGGCAAAAGGCCACCAGACGGATGAACGGACAGATATCTATTCATTCGGGATCGTATTGTTTGAATTGCTTGCCGGCCGGCTGCCGTTTGAAGGGGAAACTCCGGTTTCAGTCGCACTGAAGCATATCTCGGAACCCTTTCCGGATATACTGGAATTCAGGGATGTGCCGGAAGCGCTTGTCCGCATAATCGGTAAGTGTACTGAAAAGGATCCACGTAACCGTTATCGTCAAGTGGATGAAATACTCAATGACATCGCTGCATTCAATTCCGGTACAGTATCTGAACCCCACCCTGGGCCAAAGCCCCCAATCAGCCCTTACGGAGATAGGAAGAAGAATCGAAAGCTATGGCTCATTCCGTTGTTGGCAATGTTGCTTCTGCTGCCGGCATTGTTCTTTTTCCTTGTCATGGACCAATCGTCCACCCTCCCGGACATGACCGGTATGCCGATTGAAGATGCCGGACAGGTACTTGAAGAAAATGATTTGGAGATGGGTGAGACAATCGAGGCGTATGACCCTGAAATGAGTACTGGCTCGATCATCAGGACTGTACCAGGAGCTGGTGGGAAAGTAGATAAGGGCACTCCGATCGATATTATGGTCAGCCGTGGAGAAGCGCCCTATGAAATGGGGGACTTTGTCGGGGCATACTATGAAGATATCAAAAGTGATCTGGATGCACTTGGGTTCAGCAGTGTCGAAGTCGAAAAGATACCCGACGCTTCAAAGCCTGACACGGTACTCTCACAGTCCATTGGAGCTGGCATGGAAGTCACCCCGGAAGAACATGAGTTAGTGCTTGAAGTGTCTTCAGGAGTGGAGATGCCATCGTTGACAGGACTTTATCTTGATGATATGCGGGCTGATATCGAAGCGATGGAATTCAGCTCTTTTGAAGTGGAAGAAGTATACGACCCATCCGAACCCGGGACGATAATAGAACAGTCAATAGAACCAGATGTACTGGTCGACCCGTCTTCAGACAATTTGAAGCTGACCGTTTCAAGAGGCTTAGAGATGATAGAAGTGGAAGATTATAGGGGGCAGCAGCTGGAGGAGGCAGAGGCAGCGCTGATTGAGGCAGGATTTGAAGTGGATATCATCCAGGAAGCCCACAGCGCAGATTTTAAAGAGGGTCAGGTCATGGGGCAGTCTCCGCATTATGGGGAATTCACAAAAGGATCCACAATCGATATAATCAAATCCCTCGGACCCGAGTCCAAAGACGAGAAGCAATTCGCCAAAGAAATATTGATCCCATACGATGAAGATCAGGACGCGGACTCAAAAGAAGAACGCCCGGCCCGTACTGTGGAAATATACATTGACGATAAAGATAATGATATGGATGATGTATTCGATACATTGGAAATCGATTCGGATCATGAGTATACGGTCAATATGATCATTGAAGAAGATGAAACCGGCCACTACCGCATCGATGTCGATGGTGAGACCATCAAAGAGGATAAGGTCCCCTACAAATGATTGAAATGGTGGCATAAGCCCAATCATTTATATATAATGGATTAGGAATAATGAAATTGGAGGAGAACTTATGAGCACAATAAAGAGAGACAAAGGTCTCGATAACACGCTTAAGGCAATGAAGGAAGGTTACCTTTACACCACGAATCAAAGAAAGCGCCTTGGTGCAGAAAACATTTTTGAAACAAGGGGTCTCGGCGGTAAGCGCATCCTCGTCCTCAGTGGTAAAAAGGCTGCTGAAACTTTCTACGATAATGATAGGATCGAACGTTCCGGCACTCTGCCAAAGCGTATCGTGAACACTCTATTCGGTAAAGGTGCCATCCACACGACGACCGGCAAAAAACATATAGACAGAAAAGCACTCTTCATGTCGCTTATGACAGAAGGCAACCTGAAATACTTACGTGAACTTACACGCAACCACTGGTATATGAATACTCACCGCATGGAACAGATGGGCCGTGTAAACATCTATCGCGAATCCATCGTCCTGCTTACTAAAGTAGGTACCAAGTGGGCCGGTGTACAGGCACCGGAATCTAAGATTGAAGAAATCGCAACGGATATGGATATCATGATCGATTCCTTCAAAGGCCTAGGTTCCAAGTTCAAAGGCTACAGGGAGTCCGTCAAAGCACGTCACCGTGTTGAGGATTGGCTTGAAGATCAGATCATCCAGACCCGTAAAGGCAAGATCCATCCGCCAGAGGGAACGGCCCTCTATGAGTTTGCACATTGGGAAGACTACAAGGGTAACCCTATGGACTCAAGACTCTGTGCCATCGACCTGATGAACACGTTCCGCCCTCTCATTGCGATCAACCGTTTTGTATCATTCGGTCTGCATGCGATGAATGAACATCCAATTTCAAGGGAAAAAATCAACAACGAAGAAGATTATGCGTACATGTTCTCACAAGAAGTGCGCCGCTTCTACCCATTCGTGCCATTCCTGCCGGGCAAAGCGAAGACGGACTTCAACTTCGATGGACATGATATAGACAAAGACACTTTCCTTCTGCTCGATGTCTATGGCACCATGCACCGCGATGATGTCTTCGAAAACGCGAATGAATTCCGCCCAGAACGCTTCATCGACTGGGATGGCAGCCCATTCGACCTTATTCCGCAAGGCGGCGGCGACTACTACACGAACCACCGTTGTGCAGGCGAGTGGATGACAATCATCATCATGGAAGAGACGATGAAATATTTTGCCGGCAAAGTTTCATATGATGTACCTGAACAAGACCTCAGCATCGATCTGAACAGCATTCCAGGCTATATTAAAAGTGGCTTCATCATTGAAAACGTCAGGGAAAACATCGACCGCAAATAAATTCAAATGCCCCCTTCCGCCATATGGCGGAAGGGGGCATTCATTTATGGGCAAATTGTCATTAGGTCCTGCCTGTACCAAGAAATGGTGGCGCAATGAAAAAGGAGTCTCTCCCGGGTCGGGACAGACTCCTTCGTGCATATAGCTAGAATGTATCGAGTGGGCCGTCATAAGCCAGTATGCCGCCTTCGACATTCAACGCTTTGTAGCCGTTATCAAGTAAATGGTGCTGTACTTTCTCACTTCTCTTGCCGGATCTGCACATTACATAATACGTCTTGTCTTTATCGAGGGATGAAATGGCGTTCTCGAAGTCCGACATCGGATAATGTTCGGCACCAGGCACGAAGCCTGTCTCTTCCAGTTCATTCTTTTCCCTGACATCGATCAGGACTTTATCCTCACCTTGGATTACATCTTGCAGTTCACTAGCCTCAATTGACTCTGACATGGTAGTACCTCCTTTTATGGTGCTAGTGATATTTTATCATAAAGAGGGTAACTGTTATAATAAAGTAAAATCAATCAGGGGTGACGTATGCTTAAAGGAAGAATAATCAAAGCATTGAGCGGATTCTACTATGTAGAGGCTGAAGGGAGTATATACGCAACAAGGGCGAGGGGTCTGTTTAGAAAAACTAAGGAGTCCCCCCTTGTCGGCGATATTGTGACATTTCAGGTGGAGAATGATATGGAAGGGTATATAACGGCGATAGATCCCCGCAAAAACTCACTTGCGCGGCCACCAGTCGCCAATATCGATCAGCTGTTGATCACAATGAGCATGAAATCCCCTGAATTCAACTATTATCTTCTGGACCGATTCCTTGCTTACGCAGAAGCGCATGATATGGAGCCAGTCGTCATCATCACCAAGATGGACCTGGCTGATGACGATTTCGATGCTGAAGCGTTGAAATCGGTCTATAGCGGTATTTATCCGGTCCATTTCACCGACCGGGGCTCCATCGCCCGGGATCTGGAAATGATCTTCGAGGATAAGATCAGTGTCTTGGCTGGTCAGTCCGGGGTGGGGAAATCGACTCTACTGAATACATTCCTGCCAGCACTCGATCTTGAGACTGCAGAAATCTCCAACGCTTTAAATCGTGGAAAACATACGACGCGGCATGTGGAGCTGATGGATATTGCCGGCGGCAAGATTGCAGATACCCCAGGATTCAGCACGATAGAATTCACAGGTCTCGATAAATACAATCTCAAGTTCTGTTTTCCGGATTTCAATGTACACAGTGAAAAATGCAAATTCAGGGAGTGTCAGCACATCAAGGAACCTAAGTGCGGTGTCAAGGAAGCCGTGGCGAACGAAATGCTGGCCAAGACGCGCTATGACAGTTATGTAACGATTTATCATGAAATTGAAAACAGAAAGGTAAGATATTGAATGGATAAAATATTACCTTCCCTGCTTGCCGGGGATTTTGCGAATCTAGGACGCGATATCGGGAGGATGGAGGCAGCTGGTGCCGATATGTTCCATCTTGATGTCATGGACGGCCAGTTTGTGCCGAACATATCATATGGACTGCCTGTGATTGAAGCCATCAGTAAGGTCTCCAACATACCGATCGATGTGCATCTGATGACCCTTCAGCCCGACCAGTTCATAGAAGAACTGAAGCG
Source organism: Salinicoccus siamensis (assembly GCF_042429615.1). Taxonomy (GTDB): domain Bacteria; phylum Bacillota; class Bacilli; order Staphylococcales; family Salinicoccaceae; genus Salinicoccus; species Salinicoccus siamensis. The sequence continues at coordinate 123,513 of NZ_JBHMAH010000031.1, read as the reverse complement.
GATGGGCGTCGCTATGGTGTCTTTTCATGTTGAAGCGACACATCATCCGCACCGACTGATCCAAAAGATCCAGCAAAATGGCATGAAGGCGGGTATCGCGCTAAATCCACATAGTGCCGTGTCTGAGCTTGAATACCTGCTGCCAGATCTTGATTTCGTCCTCATCATGACAGTGAATCCAGGCTTTGGCGGACAGGAATTCATCAGCCAGTGTGTGGGTAAGATCACCGAACTTGATGGGATGAGGAAAGCGCATAACTACCAATTTGACATCGAAGTCGATGGCGGCATAAATGATGAAACGGCAGCTATATGCAGAGATGAGGGCGCGAACCTGTTCGTCAGCGGTTCCCATCTGTTCAAAGCAGAGGACCCTGCCGCAGCAATCAGCCGGTTGAGAGGATGATGACATGCATATCAACGTGTTAGTCCGTGAATCTAAAAAGGGCATCATGGAAGCCATCAGGCCCGGCGAATGGGCCGGGGTGGATCGCGGTGCATATCTTCTGCTTAGGGAAGGCATCCACCCGAAGTATACTTATGGGGATTTCGATTCTGTAGATGATGGAGAATGGACGTTCATCACCAGACATATGGCGGTGACACCTGTGCCGACGCGCAAAGACGATACGGATTTGGAGATATGCCTGAAAGATCTTGTGGCAAAAGGCTACTTGAGCATAGATGTATACGGGGCGACGGGTGGCCGGCTCGACCATACTCTTGCCAACATCTTTCTGTTGACGCACAGCAGTTTCAGCAAGGCGAACATCAGGCTCATTGATCACCAGAACATCATGCAGCTGCTCCCGGCAGGCCAGCACACGGTAGCAAAAGCTGAAGGCATGCGCTATGTCTCCTTTCTGCCATTGGCTGCAGGTGGGAACTTGAGCTTGGAGGGGTTCGAATATGATTTGGACGAAGCCGAACTTGAAGTTGGCCGGACATTGACGATAAGCAACGAATTTAAGGAGGAATATGCTTCGGTGCATACGGATGCTACAATAATTATGATACAATCCAGAGATGACCGTTAAAGGAGGGACAGGATGATTTTAGCAGGTGCATTCACAAATGGTATGGCAATCATAGTCGGTGGATTGCTGGGTTTGATATTTACATTCATTCCGGCTCCCATAAAGGATTCCATAATGAAGATACAGGCATTGATCATTCTGACCCTGGGGATCCAGATGGTCGTCCAGGCTGATGATATCATCATAACATTACTCAGCCTGATTGTTGGGGTGGTCATCGGAGAAGTCATCCGTCTTGAAGAGATGCTGAACCGCTTCGGCCATTGGATGGAAATCAAGCTTGGCGACAAACATGCCGGTAACCTGTCACAAGGTTTCGTCTCCGGTACTCTGGTCTTCATTGTAGGGGCTATGGCAATTGTCGGAGGATTGGATGCAGGGCTCAGGGGCTCCAACGAAGTACTGATCACAAAATCGATCATGGACTTCTTCATCGCAATAGTCATGACGACCACCTATGGCCTCGGTGTCATCATCTCAGGCGTGCCGACATTCTTTTATGAATCCGGCATCATACTTTCTGCCCAGCAGATAGCCAAGTTCATACCGGACTTCATCCTCGATCAGATGATCCAGCAGGTGACGAGTACGGGTGGCGTAATACTTCTTGCGATTGCCTTAAATATGCTAAACATCACTAAAATGAGGGTGGGCAATATGATACCGGCAATATTTACAGCGATGCTGATGGTTTATCTCGTCAACATATTCTAAATAAAAAATCCATCCGATCAGATCGGATGGATTCAATATTGTCAAGATTATACGCGCTGGACTTTGCCGGATTTGAGTGCGCGGGCTGATGCCCAGACTCTTTTAGGCTTGCCGTCGACGAGTACCCTTACTTTTTGCAGGTTGGCGCCGAAAGTCCTTTTGTTGGCGTTCATAGCGTGTGAACGGTTGTTGCCTGTGCTTGCTTTACGGCCAGTGAAGTAGCATTCTTTAGACATATTGTCATCTCCCTTTATAAAGATTACCATAAATATTGATTATAGCTTTATTTGCATACTATAATATAATACATGATAAGAAAAGATTTTACAAGCGATATTCCGAGGGTACGCTAGGCGGCCGGCACTATGGTGTTATAGGCATACTTGTATTTATATGCGGTTTCCGCTTATAATTAAATGATGTATGAGGAGGAAAGACAATGACTCTTGAAATAAAAAATGAAATGGGCAGTATTGATATCGCCATGGACGTGATTGCGAATATTGCAGGCGGTGCAGTGGTGGAAAGCTACGGTGTCGTCGGTATGGCTTCTAAGCACCAGGTGCGTGACGGCTTTGCCGAACTCCTCGGCAAAGAGAACTATTCGCGCGGTGTCATCGTGGAAAACAATGAAGGCGAAGTGGATATCGATCTATATATAATCGTCAGCTACGGCGTCAAGATTTCAGAGGTGGCGACGAATCTGCAATCGACCGTCAAATATAAGCTCGAAAAGACACTTGGGTTGAACATAAAGTCAGTTAACATTCATGTTCAAGGTGTCAGAATCATCAATACTGAGGACTGATCAGGGAGGATTTACTAAGCAATGGATAAGATAGATGGTGTAATGTTTAAAAATATGATTTTAAGTGGGGCTGAGAACTTGCGGCAGCACGCCGAGTATGTGGATTCATTGAACGTCTTCCCGGTTCCGGACGGTGATACGGGCACCAATATGAATTTATCGATGACTTCAGGAGCCAATGAAGTGGAAGATAAAAGTGAAAGCCATATCGGAGATATCGGCAAATATTTTTCCAAAGGCCTGCTGATGGGTGCGCGGGGGAATTCTGGCGTAATACTCTCCCAGCTCTTCCGTGGGTTTTCCAAATCCATAGAGGATGAGGAGGAGATAGATGCCGCCACTTTTACAGCTGCGCTCAACGCCGGTGTACGTACTGCCTATAAAGCAGTCATGAAGCCTGTCGAAGGCACCATCCTGACAGTCGCTAAAGATTCTGCCGCAAAGGCTGAGGAATTGGCTGAAACAGAAACGTCACTCACCTCTTTGATGGAGGGCGTCATCAAAGAAGCGAAAGCATCATTGGACAGGACACCGGACCTGTTGCCGGTGCTTAAGGAAGTGGGCGTCGTAGATTCCGGCGGACAGGGGTTATTATATGTATATGAAGGCTTTCTTTCTGCATTGAAGGGCGAAAAGGTTGAAGCCAAGGATGAGCAGAAAAATATGAAGGATTTCGTTGATGATCATCACGAGTTCGATCAGTTCATGACGGCAGACGACATCGAGTATGGCTTCTGCACCGAATTCATGGTGCGCTTCGATGAGAAGGGCCGTGAGTTCAACGAAGATGCGTTCCGCGATGAGATGAGTGAATTCGGCGACTCTTTGCTTGTCATATCAGACGATGAGATCGTCAAAGTCCACGTCCATACTGAAACACCCGGCAAAGCGATGACTTATGGCGCCGAGTATGGTGAACTGATCAAGATGAAGATTGAGAACATGCGTGAACAGTTCAGGGAGATACAGGACAAGAAAGGTCCGGCCAAAACCGAGACGAAGGACAAGCAAACTTATGAAACAGCAATCATAACCGTTTCATCCGGAGAGGGCATCAATGAATTGTTCAGGAGCATCGGTGCGACGCATATCATAAACGGCGGCCAGACGATGAATCCCGCTACGGAGGATATCCTGAAGACGATAGAAGGGGAGGATGTCAAAAATGTCATCATCCTGCCCAATAATAAAAACATCATCATGGCAGCTGAGCAGGCACGTGATCTACTTGATATCCCGGCTGCCGTAGTACCGAGTACATCGATACCTGAAGGGTTGGCGAGCCTGCTGATGTATTCCCCGGATGCTGGATTGGAAGACAACACTACTGCAATGAAGGAAGCACTTGAGCACGTCAAGACAGGACAGGTCACATATGCAGTGCGCGACACCAAGATAGACGGCGTCGACATCAAAAAAAATCAGCACATGGGCATCAACAATGGCAAGATAACCGGCGCAGATGATTCCAGGGAAGCGGCATTGAAGCAGCTGCTTGAATCGATGATTGATGATGAGTCTGAAATCGTCACTGTACTGATCGGCGACGAAGGAGATCAGGATGAAGTAAACCGCATCATTGAAGCAGTTGAAGCAGAACATGACGAAGTGGAATTTGAAGTCCACGAAGGACATCAACCGGTGTACAGTTATCTACTTTCTGTAGAATAGTCATGAGACCCCATCGGTTCGCCTGGACCGATGGATTTTTTTATGGAGGGGATCGAATGAAGTATAAAAGTGTTTTTGACATCATCGGACCGGTAATGGTCGGGCCGTCTTCTTCACACACGGCAGGAGCAGCACGGATTGGTTTGCTCGCACGCAGTCTTTTTGGAGAACAGCCGGATCATGCGGATATCTATCTGTATGGATCCTTTAAGGATACTTACAGGGGACATGGTACGGATGTTGCATTGATTGGCGGACTGCTTGGGTTTGATACCGATGATGACCGCATCATCACCGCTAAAGATCATGCAGATGAAGCGGGTATGCATATACAGTTCATCGAAATGGAAGAGGAACGCTCCCATCCGAATACTGCATTGCTGCACCTGGTCAAGGGCTCAGACAGACTGACGGTTGAGGGGATATCGATAGGTGGCGGCAAGATTGAAGTGGTCAGCATCAACGACTACCCAATCAGTCTATCCGGCAATTACCCGGCCCTGCTGGTTTTCCATAAGGATACCTTCGGGACCATCGCCAGAGTCACGACAATTCTCGGAGGCCATCAGATCAACGTCAGCCAGATGAATGTCGCGCGCAAGGAAAAAGGGGATATTGCACTGATGACGATAGAGCTTGATGAAAAGATCAGCCAGGAGGTCATTGACGAAGTAGCTGCGGCAGAAGGTGTCGATCGAGTAATTGAAATGAAAGAAAGCTAGGGGGGACGAATATGTTTAGGACGATAGAGGAACTGATAGATAAAGCAACTGCCGAAAACAAAGCCATCGCCGACATTATGATCGAACAGGAAATGGAAGCGACGGGACGTTCCTATCTTGACGTCTATAAAGATATGGAACGCAATCTTGAAGTGATGGAGAATGCCGTTGAAGAAGGATTTGACGGCGTAACCAGCACTACAGGCCTGACCGGCATGGATGCTGTAAAGATGAAGAAATACATCGACAGCGGCAAAGGCTTGAGCGGAGATCTTACTCTGTACGCCATCGCCCACGCCGTGAGCACAAATGAAGTGAATGCTGCGATGGGTAAAATATGCGCTACACCGACCGCCGGCTCTGCCGGTGTCGTACCAGGCGTCCTGTTTGCGATGAAGGAAAAGCATGATGTTTCGCGCGAAGAGATGGTCAGATTCCTGTTCACTTCAGGTGCCTTCGGTTTTGTTGTAGCGAATAACGCGAGCATCTCCGGAGCTGCAGGGGGGTGCCAGGCAGAAGTGGGCAGTGCGAGTGCCATGGCAGCGGCCGCCCTTGTCGAAATGGCAGGGGGCACGCCTGAGATGAGCGGGCACGGTTTTGCGATCGCCCTGAAGAACATGCTTGGTCTTGTATGCGATCCGGTGGCAGGGTTGGTGGAAGTGCCTTGCGTCAAAAGGAACGCAGCCGGAGCCAGCAATGCTCTGACGGCGGCGGATATGTCGCTTGCCGGCATCGAATCCAGAATACCTGCTGATGAAGTGGTGGAAGCAATGTATAAAATAGGGCTCACCATGCCTTCTGCACTTCGTGAAACGGGGCGTGGCGGACTTGCCGGTACGCCGACTGGAGAGCGGCTAAAAGCTGAGATTTTCGGTGGCCAGTAATGATGCAGCTCTACCGGGTGTCAAAATCCTCGCGGCCGGTTGAAAAGCTCAAAGGTGTCGGACCGAAGTTGAATGAGAAGCTCAATGAACTGGAACTGACTGATTCAGACACCATCCTGTTCCATCTGCCGAGTGGCTATGAGAATCTCGCAGTGATGAACCTCAACGATGCCAAGCATAATGATAAAGTGACCGTTTCAGGGAGGGTCAGGACTGAACCCACCATCTCTTTTTTTCGGCGGGGGAAAAGCCGCCTGACTGTCTTTGTCGAAATTGATGGCTTGAATATAAAAGTGATCTTCTTCAATCAACCTTATTTGAAGGACAAACTGACCGTTGGAGAAACCGTCAATTTCACCGGTAAATTCGACAGGAACAGGCTTGAAATAAACGGTCAGAGGATGATTTTCGACCCTTCCGGCGGCTATCGCGTAAAGTATCCCCTCGGCGGGGTCATGCATTCAAAGACATTCAGCCGAATTGTTGCCCAGGTGTTTGAAGATGCTGAGTTCATCTACGATCTGCCGGAGGAATATAGGCGGAAATATCGATTGATGTCTATCAAGGAAGCTTTGTGGCATCTGCATTTTCCCGAAAATCCGCACGACATCAACGAAGCGAGGCGGACCATAAAATTTTATGAACTTTTTATATTCCAGCTGCAGCTTATGGAAAAGCGCCGCCGGGAAAGGGTGCGCAACGAACAATACATCATCGACTATGACATCAATGCCCTGAAGGCGTTCATCGCTACTTTGCCTTTTGAACTGACGGGAGATCAAAAGCGCAGTGTGAATGAAATTTGTAGGGACCTTAAGCAGAACATCTCGATGCACCGGCTCCTCCAGGGGGACGTGGGCAGCGGCAAGACGATTGTAGCGGGCTTGGCGAGCTATGCCGTCAAAACCATCGGGGAACAGACCGCATTGATGGTGCCTACTGAGGTGCTGGCCAATCAGCATTATCAATCCTTCCTTGAAATATTCGCCGGAGAGCTCAATATCGAAAAACTGACAGGCAATACATCACGTAAGGAAAAAGATCGGATACTCATTGAATTGGCACGAGGCGGAATAGACCTGATCATCGGCACCCATGCACTGATAGAAGACGATGTCGTATTCAAAAGCCTATCGCTGATCATCACTGACGAACAGCACCGCTTCGGGGTCAACCAGAGGAGACGCCTGAATGATAAGGCACTCAGAAAAAATGTCCTGTACATGACGGCAACGCCCATACCAAGGACGCTGTCCATAACCACTTTTGGTGATATGGATATTTCAGTCATCAGGCAGATGCCTAAGGGCCGTAAACCGGTACAGACATACTGGCGCCGCTTTGAAGAGACCGATGAAGTACTTCAGCAACTTTCAGAGGAAATCAAAAAAGGACACAGTGCCTATATCGTGGCACCGCTGATAGAAGAATCTGAAACGCTTGATTTGAAGAATGTCCAGGAAATCCACGAACTGTTCAAGAACCGTTTTGGTGAAAAGGATGTCGAACTTGTGCATGGCCGGATGAAACCGGATGAAAAAGCAGAGGGCATGGCGCGGTTTGAATCGGGCGAAAAACCCATACTGGTTTCAACGACAGTGATAGAAGTGGGCATCAACGTCCCGAGTGCGACATTCATGGTGATCTTCAATGCGGAACGTTTCGGACTCTCGACGCTCCACCAACTAAGAGGCCGGGTCGGTCGGAGCGATAAGCAGAGCTACTGTGTACTCATCAGTGATCCGAAGACAGAAAATGCAAAACTCAGGATGGATATCATGACCAGCACGACAGATGGCTTCGAACTGAGTGAACGTGACCTTGATATGCGTGGCCCTGGTGATTACTTTGGTGTGCGCCAAAGCGGTCTGCCCCAATTCAAAGTTGCAGATTTGGCGGAAGATTACAGAGTGCTTGAACATGCACGCCAAAGTGCAATAGAGTACGCAGAAAAACTGAGCTCGTAGAGTATCATTCCGTATGGAATTCGAAGGGGGCGACGGTCGGTGCCTTGCGCTGATCGGCCGCGAAACTCAAGCTCCAGACAATTCACTATATGGAAACATGTGGCCAATAAAATTGTAATAATAGATTGAAGCTTGCACTGTATAAACCATACAGTGCTTTTTTTTGAAAGGCCCACAAAGTGTTTGAAATCCACAAAGCACTTATATATACTGATTCTAGTACCAACTACTAAACGAGGTTGAATATGGTTAAATACAAAAAGACGGAACGGCAGGAACTGTTACTTGAGAGGGTATCTTCAGACCCGTTTTTGACTGATGAGCGTCTGGCTGAAATATTCAAAGTCAGCATCCAGACCATAAGGCTCGACCGCCTGGAACTCGATATCCCGGAAGTGCGCGAGCGCATCAAGCACGTAGCACGGGAAGAGACCGATAAGATACGGAGCCTGTCATTGCAGGAAGTCATCGGTGAAATCATAGACATTGAATTGAATGATCATGCCTTGTCCCTGTTTATAGCAGAGGAAGGCCATGTCTTCAAAAAGAACAAGATCGCCCGCGGCCATTATCTGTTTGCACAGGCAAACTCCTTATGTGTGGCTGTCATAGATCAGCCGCTGGCATTGACGAAAACGGCCCATATCGACTTTGTACGACCCGTCAAACTGGGTGATAAGGTGATATCAAAGGCAGTGGTCGAGAAGATGGATGGCCGGATCGCCACCATTCAAGTAGTATCCAAAGTGGAACAACGCCTTGTTTTTAAAGGACGTTTTGAAATGTATTATACAGGTGAAGGTGAATATGATGGTTAGAATTGCGGTGGATCTCATGGGCGGAGACAACGCTCCAAAAGAGATAGAGAAAGGCGTACTAAAAGCTGTTGAAGCGGATGATAGCCTTGAAATTCTCCTGTACGGGCTTGAAGGCTCCTATTCGGGAAACCATCCGAGGGTGACATTCATACCGGTCTCGCAGAAGATTGAATCGGATGACGACCCGGTCCGCTCAGTACGCCGTAAGAAGGACAGTTCCCTTGTGCGTGCGTGTAAAGCAGTGAAGGATAAAGAAGCGGATGCATGTGTATCGGCAGGAAACACGGGTGCCCTGATGAGTGCGGGACTGTTCGTGGTGGGGCGCATCAAAGGGATTGAGCGGCCTGCCATCGGCACTTTGCTGCCGACGACCGGTGGCGAAAGGAATGGCATGATGCTGTTGGACATGGGGGCGAACGTCGATAATAAACCCCAACATCTCCATCAATTTGCAGTGATGGCTGATTTGTATATGCGCGAGAATGAAGGGCGCAGCAATCCAAGGATCGGCCTCGTCAACAACGGCAGTGAAGATAACAAAGGAAGCGAGCTCACCAAAGAGACTTTCAAGCGTCTCAAGGAAAGCAACCTGAACTTCACAGGGAATTTTGAGACACGCGATATCTTCTCAGGTGACGTCGATATCGCTGTCACCGACGGATTTACGGGCAACATCATCCTGAAGACGATTGAAGGTACTGCCAAGGCATTGATGGGGGAAGTCAAGCATGCATTCCTCAAGAATGCCAAGAACAAATTGGCTGCCCTTATCCTGAAGAAGGATGTGCAATCCGTCAGGGAGCTTCTGGATTACAGGCAATATGGCGGAGCACCGCTGCTCGGCCTCGATGGCAATGTGCTGAAGGCGCATGGTTCAAGTGATGGAGAAGCAATCGTCTCAGCAATCCGTCAAGCAAAAAAAATGGCTGAATCCGATGCAATCGCCAAAATTAAAGAGAAGGTGGGAAATGAATGAAGAAGATGATTTTATTCCCGGGGCAAGGCTCCCAGTACGCAGGTATGGCGAAAGATATATATGAGCAGTCACCGGAAGGCCGGACATTGCTGGATGAGGTCTTTTTGAATGTTGATTTTGATTTGAAGTCGATAATGTTCGAAGAAGACGAGCGCCTCAACATGACACAGTATACTCAACCGGCACTATTTGCCCACAGTCTTGCGGTACTTGCGGCTACAGGCTTAAAAGGGGATGTTGTACTCGGCCACAGCCTCGGGGAGCTGCCTGCCCTTGTACATGCTGGGGTCATCACAGTTAAGGACGGAATTTCCATAGTGTCAAAGCGCGGTGAGCTTATGGCGCAGAGCGAAGGAGGCGGCATGGCTGCAGTGATCGGCATGGAGTATGCCCCTTTAAAAGAATTGTGCGACTCATTGTCGGATGATCAAAGGAAGATACAGCCGGCAAACATCAATGCGCCTGACCAGATAGTGATTTCGGGGGATGAAAGCTTGATTGATGATTTTGTCGAACAGGGCAAATCGTATGGGGCAAGACGCGTTATGAAATTGAATGTGTCGGGTGCATTCCACTCCTATCTTATGGAAGATGCACGGGAGGCATTCGCCTCCTTCATTAAAGAGATACCGTTTGCTACGCCGACCATACCGGTCATCCAAAACGTATCGGCAGCATCAGAGATGAATCCGGAGACGATACGCGCTCAACTGATCGATCAGCTTACCCATCCTGTGCGCTTCACCGAATCGATTCAGACAGCTTCTGAGATGGGTGTCGGTGAGGCGGTGGAAGTCGGCCCGAAAAAAGTTTTGAGTGGTCTGGTCAGGAAAATCGACCGCTCGATCAGCGTTTCACATATTGATACAATGGCACATGTAAAGGAGTTAGAAAATGGCTAAAACAGCACTTGTAACAGGAGCGTCAAGAGGCATCGGAAAAAGCATCGCACTTAAGCTCGGGCAGGCCGGCTACAATGTAATCGTGAATTATTCAGGATCGAAGGATAAGGCCGAAGCAGTTGTAGAAGCCATCAAAACAGAAGGCGGTCAAGCTGAGGCGATTCAATGTCAGGTCCAGGACCATGAAGAAGTCAAAGCGATGATCAAAGACATCACCGACCGGTACAAGGCAATCGACCTTGTCGTCAACAATGCCGGTGTGACCCAGGACAATCTGCTCATGCGCATGAAAGAGGACGAATGGGATAAAGTCGTTGATGTAAACCTAAAAGGCACGTTCAACGTCATCCAAAGTGTCTCACGTCCGATGATTCGCCAAAAAGGTGGAAGAATCATCAATATCTCCAGCATCGTCGGATCGATTGGAAACGCGGGCCAGACGAATTATGTCGCCTCCAAGGCTGGGATAGACGGCATCACAAAATCCGTCGCACGGGAACTCGCTCCAAAAGGCATCACGGTGAATTCTGTTTCCCCGGGCTTCATCGAAAGTGATATGACTGATATATTGTCCGATGAAGTTAAAGGGAAGATGCTTGAACAGATACCGCTTAGATTCTTTGGGGATGCCGAGGATATTGCAGAAACAGTCATGTTCCTGGCATCAGATAAAGCACGCTATATTACCGGCCAGACAATCCATGTAAATGGCGGTATGTACATGGGGTAAACCCTGTGATAATATTGGAGGGAGGTGAATTATAATGGCAAACTTCGACAAAGTAAAAGACATCATCGTCGACAAATTGGGAATTGATGAGGAGAAAGTGACTAAGGATGCATCATTCAAAGATGACCTCGGTGCTGACTCTCTGGATATCGCTGAGCTTGTGATGGAGCTCGAGGACGAGTTCGAGATGGAAATCCCGGACGAGGAAGCTGAGAAAATCAATACGGTAGGCGACGCCCTCAACTACATCGACAAACTAGAAGCGAAATAATGTTAAAATCCACTTTCAAAGTGGATTTTATTTTTGTTATAAAAACTTTTATTAAATATCTCATTCCTTTAGAATGAATTAAATGGAGGTAAACAGATGGATTTCAATGAAATAGAAAGACGGATCAATAAAGATCCGCATGCCAGACAGAGGCTTCAGGATTTCAGGAGGAAGTTTACAGATTTCATCGATCGGACAGGCATTTCCGTCGATGATGAAAGCCTGTATATCCAGGCATTTATGCATAGTTCCTATATAAACGACCTTCAACTGGACAAGATCCATAACAACGAACGGCTCGAATTTTTAGGGGATGCCGTACTAGAATTGATGGTTTCAGATTATATCTATAACCGGTTTGAAAAATTGCCGGAAGGCGATTTGACAAAACTGAGGGCCAATATCGTATGTGAACCATCACTTGTAGTATTTGCATCGAAACTTGATATGGCGCCACTCATACTGCTTGGCAGAGGTGAAGAGAAGACGGGTGGCAGGGAACGGCCGTCAATCGTCTCCGATACATTCGAGGCCTTCCTCGGGGCGTTGTATCTGGATCAGGGCACAGCTTCAGTCGTCAGTTTCCTAAAAGCACATGTATACCCTGAAATAGGCGATGACAATTATAATGCCGTAATGGATTATAAGACAGCGCTCCAGGAACGGATGCATCAAAAAAGTCAGCAAAGCGTCGAGTATCGCCTTATTGAAGCGACCGGACCGAGCCATGATAAGCGGTTCGTCACTGCGGTTTTTGCAGACGGCATCATGATAGGCAAGGGAAGCGGGCGTTCGAAAAAGGACTCCGAGCAGAAAGCTGCTGAATATGCACTTAAGAATTTTGATGATGGAGAGAAGGATTAATGGTTTATTTGAAAAAGATGGAAGCGCACGGATTCAAATCATTCGCCGATAAGGCGGACATCAGTTTTGATGCCGGGGTTACGGCTGTGGTCGGTCCAAATGGCAGCGGCAAAAGCAACATCACCGATGCCATACGCTGGGTGCTTGGAGAACAATCGGCACGTTCCATCAGAGGTGTCAAAATGGAAGATGTAATCTTCAATGGCACCACAGACCGCAAGGCGATGAATTATGCATATGTCCGGCTTGTGTTGGATAATGCATCACGCACTTTGCAGATGGATGCGGATGAAGTCCACATTACACGCAAGCTATACAGAAATGGCGACAGTGAGTATTACATCAATAAGGAACGCACCAGGCTCAAGGAAATAAATGAGCTTTTCCTTGATTCCGGTTTGGGGCGAAATGCGTATAATATCATTTCCCAGGGGGAAGTGGATGAAGTTTTGAAGGCTAAACCGGAGCAGAGAAGAGGCCTCATTGAAGAAGCGGCAGGCGTCATGAAATATAAATTGCGCAAAAAGGAATCCGAAAAAAGACTTGAAGAAACTGCAGATAACCTCGACCGGGTGCACGACATCATCCATGAACTCGAAGGCCGGGTACATAGGCTTGAGAAGGAGAGTGCAACTGCCGAGGAATATCTGGCGCTGAAAGAGGAGATGCGCAACAGTGACATAGAAGTGACGGTCTATGATGTAGAGACGCTTATGGCCATGCTTAATGAAGAGGCGATGGGTCTCCAGTCGTCAGAAGCTAAAATCAAAGAAATGCACAGCCGATTGGCGCACAAGGAAAAAAGGATGACCGAGATTGCCCGGCAACGTGATAGGCATGATGAGGAGAACGCCGAGCTAAACAGGCGTCTGGTTGATTTGACAAAGAAATTGGAGCAGGCCAGTGGTCGGATTGAATTGTATAAAGAACGGAAGGACACTAAAGGACAGACGAGTGAAGAACTGTCAAAACGACTCGCCACCCATCAGGCACGCGCTGCATCCATAGATTCAAAGCATCGCGAAACCTTAAAGAAAGCTGCTGAACTTTCGACCGCAGTCAACGAGTTGACTAGGGCTCAAGAAGAAATCGCCACACATAAAAAAGAACTTCTGGAGGATCATTCGGGTGAAATCGAAACGCTTAAGGACGAATACTATGATCTGATGGTGGAAAAGACGACACTTGAGAATGAATGCAGGCGGGCAGAATCCGAAAAGAGCAGGCTTGATGATAATATACGCCAGAAAAAGGAGCGGGTTGTAGAACTCGAGCAGCTCCAGGAGACGGAAGGCATCCAGCATGCCGAGGAGAAAGCCCGTCATGCAGAAATACTGGAGAAGGTGGATGCCAACCACAAAGCGTTGCAGGCGGCATCAGAGGCATTGAAAGCGCTCGAAGCGGACTACGACAACGAGAAGAATAGGCTTGATACTGCCAGACATTATATCGAGCAGCAGAAGTCGAAGGTTGATATGTTGAATGCCATGCATAATGAGTACCGTGGATATTATCCGGGTGCACGGTTCATATTGAAGAATAGGGCACAGTTGAACGGCATCATAGGGGCTGTTGGGGAGATGCTTTCAGCTGACAAGCGATATGTCAAGGCATTGGATACGGCACTCGGGGCACAGGCCCAAAACATCATCACGCACGACGAGCAGAGTGCCAAGGCAGCAATCAGTAGACTGAAGGCCGCCAAAGCCGGATTTGCTACATTCCTGCCAAGGACCACGATCCGTCAAAAGCATCTCCATAAGGATATTCGTGGCATACTGGAGCGCACAAGCATCAAGGTGCACGTCATGTCAGAAATCGCCGAACACGACGACTCTATAGCGGATATTGTGAGTCACCTGCTCGGTACGACACTTGTCGTGGAGACAATCGATGATGCCACTGCATTGGCTTCTGAAATCAACCATAGGCTGCGGATCGTCACATTGGATGGCGATACCATCATGCCGGGCGGAGCGATGTCCGGGGGGGCCAAAAGTGCCAAGGGTTCAATCATCGAGAACCAGCAGGAACTGCAGGAAACAAAGGAGAACCTGGAAGTCTACCGTATGAAAACCCGACAGATTGAGGCGACGGTGAAGCAGCTGGCTGACGACTTGACGAGTCAGATGGAGAAGAAAGATAAATTGGATCAGACCAGCCAGCAGCTGGCTGCAGAAAAAGACAAATATCATGGCAGCATCCTGAGGCTCGGCTATCAGCTTGAGGCGAGGGCGGACAATATAAGGATCCTGAGGGAAGAACTTTCAGGGCTCGGCGCACCAGAAGATACTGCAGAGAAGGAAGAGAGGATCGCCCAGATCGAGGTTTCACTCGACCATCTCGACCGCCGCATCGCGCAGATGAATGCATCGGATAAAGATAAGAAGGAAACGCTTCAACATCTGACTGACGAAGGTCACGCCACCAGCCGGGAGTTGGCAGCGGTGAAGGAGCGCCTCAGGCATGCACAAGATGAAACTTCCCGCCTTGAAGAAGAGCAGGAAGAAATAAACGCGCTGATCAATGAAGTCAAGGAACAGCAGAAAATGATCAGTGAAGATCTGAATGAGATGGATATTGAGCGTCTGGAGAAAGAACGGATAGCCCTCTCACAGGAAGTCGAGGCGCTCAACCACTCCGCAGAAGAGAAATCATCAGTCCTATATGCGCTCAGAAAGGAATATGAGGAACTGGAGTCAGACAGACGCGAACTCCTGCCGATGCGCGATGAACTGCAGGAGGCTTTCCACGCCCATAAAACAAAAAAAGAGAAGCTTGATATCCAGGTGGAACAAAAGATTGAATATCTGTCGGAAACGTATAAAATAACGTATGATAGAGCTAAAGAAACACATCAGGATCTGACGGATATCGATCAGAAACGAATGAAGATTTCTTTGAACAGGAAAAGCATCGATGAGCTCGGCCCGGTCAATCTGGCAGCGATAGAGGAATACGCGCGCGTGGGTGAACGCTATCAGTTCCTGAAGACACAGGAAGCAGATCTGCTCGAGGCAAGGGATACGCTGCTTGAAGTGATCCGTGAAATGGATGGCGAAGTGGCAGTGCGCTTTAAGGAAACGTTCAATCAGATCAATGCCCGTTTCGGTGAAGTGTTCCAAAAGATGTTCGGGGGTGGCCAGGCCGAATTGAGGTTGACCATAGAAGACGATTACCTCGAATCCGGAGTGGAGATATATGCCCAGCCTCCCGGCAAAAGATTGTCGACATTGTCATTGCTGTCAGGGGGAGAACGGGCATTGACTGCAATCAGCCTGCTGTTCAGCATTCTACAGGTCCGGGCCAGTCCGTTCATCATACTGGATGAAGTGGAGGCTGCCCTTGATGAGTCGAATGTGCTGCGCTATGCACAGTATCTGAAAGTCTTGGCAAAAGAGACGCAATTCATTGTAATCACCCACCGCAAAGGGACAATGGAAGAGAGCGATCGGCTGTTCGGGGTGACGATGCAGGAACGTGGCGTCAGCCAACTGATCAGCGTAGATCTCAAGGATTATGAAGAAAACATAAGAGAGGAAGAAACGGTGTGAGCTTATTTAAACGACTGAAAGACAAGTTCCAACCGAAGTCCAATGAAGTAAAGGATCTTTCGGATGAATCGCTCGAATCACAGACCGAAGCGCTTGATGACGGTCTGATAAGCATAGATGAATTCGAGGAATGGGAACAGGAACAGATAGGCTATAAATTTAAGGTAGGCCTCGAAAAGAGCAGGGAAAAGTTCCAAAGTGAAATCAATGAACTCATGGCCCGCTACCGTACCGTCGATGAGGATTTCTTTGAAGCGTTGGAGGAAGTTCTGATTTCGGCTGATGTCGGGTTCAATACTGTGATGGAACTGACGGATGAACTGCGTCATGTTGCAAAGGTGAACAACATCACAGACACCTCGGAGCTGCGTGAGACGATTGTTGAAAAAATGGTGGAGATCTATGAGCGAAATGATAATCTGCCGGAGACGGTCAATATCCAGGAGGAAGGCTTGACTGTCATCCTCGTTGTTGGTGTGAATGGTGTCGGCAAAACGACGAGCATAGGCAAATTGGCACATAAATACAAGCAAGAAGGCAAAAATGTAATGCTCGCAGCCGGTGATACTTTCCGGGCCGGTGCAATCAACCAGCTTAAAGTCTGGGGAGAGCGGGTGGATGTCGATGTGATCAGCCAGGCTGAAGGCAGCGACCCGGCTGCTGTCATGTTTGACGCGGTCAACGCTGCGAAGAAGCGGGGCACTGATATCCTTATCTGCGATACGGCAGGGCGCCTCCAAAATAAAGGGAATCTGATGAATGAACTTTCGAAAATGAAGAAAGTCATCCAGAAAGTTGTTCCCGAAGCACCCCACGAGTCTTTACTTGTACTTGATGCCACGACCGGTCAGAATGCATTAAGCCAGGCCAAATCCTTCAAGGATGTAACAGACGTCTCTGGCATTGTGCTGACCAAACTGGATGGTACAGCCAAAGGCGGTATCGTATTGGCCATCAAAAATGAGCTCGGCATTCCGGTGAAGTTCGTCGGGCTCGGTGAACAGCTTGATGATCTGCAGGAATTCAATGCAGAGAACTATGTTTACGGCTTGTTTGCAGATATGGTGTCGAATGCCGAAGGGGATGATGAAGAACGTGCTTGAAGAACTTGAACGCACCATGCGCATGAACTATCTCTATGATTTCTACCATACGCTGTTGACCAGCAGACAAAGAAAATATATAGAGCTTTATTACCTGGAAGATTTCACCTTCAGTGAAATTGCAGAAGAACTTGATGTGACAAGACAGGCAGTCTATGATAATTTGAAACGGTCGAAAGACTTGCTTGAACATTATGAAGAGAACTTGGGGATGTACAGGAATTTCATCTCCAGGCAATCACTGATAAAAGAACTTGGCGAAATATTGGGTGAGGACCGCTCCCATGATGTAAAAAGAATTCTCGAGACGCTTGAGGCGCTCGACTAGGAGGAGATATTATGGCTTTTGAAGGTTTAGGGGAAAGGCTCCAGGCAACTATGGACCGCATCAAGAGCAAAGGGAAGGTTTCGGAATCGGACGTCAAACTGATGATGCGTGAAGTCCGCCTCGCCCTTTTGGAAGCTGACGTCAACTTTAAAGTCGTCAAACAATTCATCAATCAAGTGAAGGAGCGTGCGCTCGGCACGGACGTTATGCAGTCGCTGACCCCGGGTCAGCAGGTCATCAAGATCGTCAGGGAAGAGTTGACTGACTTGATGGGTGGCGAGAACCAGAAGATCATCTTCAGCCAGAAGCCGCCGACGGTTATCATGATGGTCGGCCTCCAGGGTGCGGGTAAAACCACAACAGCCGGTAAATTGGCCCTTCACCTACGTAAACAATTCAATAAGAAACCGCTTCTGGTAGCTGGCGACATCTACCGACCGGCGGCGATCGATCAGTTGGAGACGGTCGGCAAGCAGATTGATGTACCCGTATTCTCGATGGGTGATCAGGTTAAACCGCAGCAGATTGTCACCGAGGCGATGGCACATGCGAAGGATGAGCATCTGGACACTGTAATCATTGATACTGCAGGACGCCTCCATATCGATGAAAACCTGATGAATGAATTGAAGGATATCAAAGGCATTGCAGAACCCGATGAAATCATGCTTGTAGTGGATGCCATGACGGGCCAGGACGCAGTCAATGTCGCGGAGTCGTTCAATGATCTCCTCGACATTACAGGTGTCACGCTGACTAAGATGGATGGCGACACACGGGGTGGTGCAGCCCTATCAATCCGTTCGGTCACCGAGAAGCCGATCAAGTTTGTCGGTATGTCGGAAAAGCTGGATGGTCTGGAAGCATTCCACCCAGATCGCATGGCACAGCGCATATTGGGCATGGGGGACGTATTATCCATCATTGAAAAGGCGCAGGCCAACGTCGATGAAGGAGATCAGAAGGCACTTGAGAAAAAGATAAAGGATCAAAGCTTCACGTTGGATGATTTCCTGGATCAAATGGATCAGGTGAAGAATCTTGGACCCCTCGATGAGCTCCTTAAGATGATGCCTGGCGCCAAGAAGATAAAGGGCCTTGACAGCATGCAGATGAGCGGCAAGGAAATCGATCACGTCCAGGCCATCATACGCTCCATGACCATGCAGGAGCGTGAAAACCCTGCAATCATCAATGCGAGCCGCAAGAAGAGGATCGCCAAGGGTTCAGGCCGCAGCCTGCAGGAAGTAAACCGCCTCCTCAAACAATTCGGTGAGATGAAGAAGATGATGAAGCAGATGACAAACCAGAAAGGAAAGAAGAAAAATCCTTTCGGCAACATGGGACTGCCATTCTAGATTGAAATTCGTAAAGTAAAAAGTCTTTACAGGATTTTAACCATCTGTTATAGTAGTAAAAGTGAAAACGAATAATACAGGAATTGAAAGGAGTTAATATAAGATGGCAGTTAAACTTAGACTGACACGCATGGGTTCTAAAAAGAAACCTTACTACCGCATTGTAGTTGCAGATTCCCGCAGCCCGAGGGATGGACGCATCATCGAGCAGATCGGTGCATACAATCCTATCTCAAAAGGGGACAACATTGTTGACCTCGATGAGGAAAAAGCCCTTGAGTGGCTTCAGAATGGTGCTAAACCAAGTGATACGGTACGTGACATCCTGAGCAAAAAAGGTGTTATGGAACGTTATCATAATGCAAAATATGGGAAATAGTCCCAATGCAGAAACTGCTTCAAACAATTCTTGAGCCGGTGCTTGAACATCCTGAGATGCTCACAATCGCTGAGGAAGAGACCGATCACGCAATCTCCTACAGCATTACCGTCCATAAAGACGATATCGGCCGTGTCATAGGCAAGCGCGGACGTATGATCAGGGCAGTGCGCACGATCATGTCCAATGCCAATCATGGCAGTTCAAAGAAAGTGTTTGTTGATGTTGACTAGGCACACCGCGAGGTGTGCCTTTTTTAATACAAGATATATGAAGAAATGGGGGATATGATGAGAATAAGTATAGGCCGGCTGGTGAATTTCCATGGTGTGAAAGGAGAAGTCAAAGTGCTCAGTGACTCTGATTTCTCAAAAGAACGATTCAGTCCAGGCAATATCGTGGAAATAGATGGGAAAGACTTTGAAATTGCACAGTATCGTACACACAAAAATTTCCATCTGCTGCAATTTGAAGGAGTATCGAGCCTCGATGATGTAGAGGAGTTGAAGGGCAAGGAAGTGATGCAGGAAGCTGATGCAGTCCAATTGCCGCTTGCGGAAAATGAATTTCATTACAAAGATATCATCGGTTTGGAAGCCAAGATTGAAGACTCCTTGAAATCGATTGGAACTGTTACTGACATCTTTGAAACAGGGGCCAACGATGTCTGGGTCGTCAAAGGAGAGCGGGAATATATGATTCCCTATATAGAAGACGTAGTTAAAAAGGTGGATCTTGAGGCAGGCCACATCATCATCCATCCCATGGAGGGACTGTTGGATTGAATATTCACTATTTGACGCTTTTCCCAGAAATGTACGATGGCATCCTAAACACTTCGATACTCGGCCGCGCCAAAGAAAAAGGCATCGTCGACTATCATACGATCAATTTCCGTGATTTTTCCGGCAATAAGCACAATAAGGTCGATGACTATCCATATGGCGGTGGCGCGGGTATGGTGCTTAAACCCGAACCTGTCTTCAATGCCATGGAATCCCTTGAACTCGATGATCCCCGGGTCATATTATTATGTCCGCAAGGACGCCCCTTCGACCAGAAGATGGCTGAGGAATTGAGCACAGAAAATGATATCGTCTTCATCTGTGGCCATTATGAGGGCTATGACGAGCGGATTAGAAGTCTTGTGACGGATGAGGTCTCCATCGGTGACTACGTGCTGACGGGTGGGGAACTCGCCAGCATGACGATGACGGACGCCGTAGTCAGACTGATTCCCGGCGTGCTGAACCGTGAAGAGAGTCATCAGGAGGATTCCTTCAGCACAGGGCTTCTCGAGCATCCGCACTACACCAGACCTCGAGAATATAGGGGTATGAAAGTGCCTGAGGTGTTGCTTAACGGCAATCATAAGCTGATTGAAGAATGGCGCCATGAAGAAAGTCTAAAGCGCACCAGGGAGAGACGTCCGGATCTACTCGAGTGATAAGGACATCCGATAATTTGCATTTAAGCCGTTGAAACACGGTGGCTATTGTGGTAATATTATACGAGTGTGAAACACACATATACACAATCATCCGCTGCTATAATCGGCAAGATAATTGGAAGAAGGAGAAGATAACATGTCACAGCAATTAATCAATGAACTGACGCAGGACCAGCTTAAAACTGACCTGCCTGATTTCAGGGCCGGAGACAACGTCCGTGTTCACGTACGTATCGTAGAGGGTTCCCGCGAGCGTATCCAGGTTTTCGAAGGTGTCGTAATCAAACGTCGCGGCGGTGGAATTTCCGAAACATTCACAGTCCGCAAAATTTCTTATGGCGTAGGTGTTGAACGTACATTCCCTGTACATTCCCCTAAACTCGAAAGAATCGAATTGACACGCCGTGGCCGTGTACGTCGTGCGAAGCTCTACTACTTGCGTAACCTGCGTGGTAAAGCTGCCCGTATCAGAGAACGCAGATAGAAAACGTAAAAAGCCTGACATTGAATGTCAGGCTTTTTTTATTTGCCTTTTTTACGGAAATCCTTTGCCGGGACCCAAAAAACGGAGAGAATCAGTGAGACTATACTGACCAGTAAAGTGGTCCAGTAATACGGTGGGGTATAGGAAATGGTGACAACACTGTCACCCTCCGTTTCAAATCCCGTCATCAAGTAGTTTGCCCTGAAAGTATCCAATTTACCGGAAGCATCTCCAGTAGCAGTCATGCCTTCCCTGAAGATCATGGGCACAGTTATTAAACCAGGTTCAGGGTCGTCGAGTTCTATGATGTAGGAATTTGCCTTTTCGGTCACGGTATAACTTGGAGGCTCTTTTCTGCTCTGCTGTTCAAGTAAATCATAATCTTCGATGTACACGCCTTCAATGTCCACGGCATATCGGCCTTCTGGAAACGAAATAGGGATCTTATCCTTCAGTTTGACCCGGTAGAGCAGGTCATCCGCATACGTACGGTATTTGCTGGTGGCAAATAACCTTTCATTCGGATAGCCGTCAACATCGATGGTGAACCGCTTGATTGGCTCCATGAGTTCGATGGACATTTCAATGTATACATCACTTTCTTCAGCAGCTTCAATATTGGAAAAGTCGAACATGAAACCGCCGTCGTCTGAAGGGATCTCCAGAATGCCGTTTGTATAGGAGGCATTCTGTGGTGCAATTTCTATCTCGCCCATTATATTTTCAGGGGACGGCTCAGAAGCATTTGGAGGCCTTGCGTCGGTCACTATTCCTTTTAGCATGGCATGCTCACGCTCCAGAGGGCCCTCCAGTTCATCCGGGTCATAGATGCGGGAGGCTTGCCTGACGAAGGGAAGTGGCAGAGTGTTCTCATATACCGTATAAGTGCCATCCTCCTTGATGGGTGAAAACTTGAGCGGTATGCCGTAATGGTGCTTGCCGCGCATCATATAATCGACGTTGAAGAGGGAGAATAGATTGCTCCGCGACTGGAATGTCGAGTAGCGGCTAATGGATTCATAACGGATATTGACCTTCAGGTCATTATAATAGAAGTCGATGATTTCGCCGTCTATGATGCTCGAATAGAGGCTGGTGCCGTTGAAATCCATATATAGTGGCGTATTATCCTGTTCTTTGACCTTGTAGTCTATCTTCTGTTCAGGCTGTTTCCTCTGTTGTATCCAATCGATGTTATATTCCTGGAGGTCACTCGCGTAGTGGTTGCTGTTGATATAGAACAGGTGATTGCGGTCAGTGATGCCATCGTGGTAGATCTGTGATTCGGTGTGCGAAGCGGCGACCATCATGACGTAGGTGATGATGGCAGAGATATGCGCGGACTGAACCAGGGGTCTGTTTCCCCATCTGAAGTACAATAGGTAACCCAAGAACTGGATCAGCGGAATGATCCACACCCAAATTACAATGTCACCTTTAATCCAGGCGGAAAGTGCAATGATGATATAGACTGGGATGAGGCTTGTGAGATACTGCTTGAGCGGGATGGTCCTGAATTTTGACAGATATAGTGCAATCAGTGCAGCCTGGAAGAAGACGAGCATATAATGCCATCTTTTCTGGGGTTGCTGGAAACCGTTGAAGAAAGTGTCGACGTACGGCGACAACGTAAATAGCATGAAGACGATCGTCAGCACTGCAAACAGCCGAAAGAAATAGTGGCGGTAGAGCTTCATGGTGAATAAAGCCTGGAGAGCCAGGAACAGGATGATTATCAGATAGTTTTCATAAAATATGTTGTCCTGCCATCCTAGCTCCGAGACAAGCGGTACAGTGACTTCATACTCCCTGTCGTCATTATTGAAGAACCCGCGCACAGCATGGAAGAAGGCGACGCAGGAAATGCCCGCGCCGAGTAGGCCGGACGGGATGGCCCGCTTCAACGTATCGATCCGGGAAGCGTCACCGCTCTTTTTAAAGAACAGGCGCACGCCCAAGTAGACAAGGGCGATGATGAATTGGTAATAGGCAAAATAGAAATTGTTTATCATCGTGGCTGCAACGGCAAATATAAATAACCCGCGTCTGCCTTTTCTGATGAGTATCTCGATTGCCCAAAGAGTCAAAGGCAGCCAGATGAAGACGTCGCTGAAAAAGGACCAGAAGATGGTGAACCTGAAATATGTGGGGGATGCAGCGAAAATGAACCCCCCGACCAGTGCAGGGATAGGGGCGCTTCCGATCGACTTCAAAAAGCGGTATGTAAAATAAATGATCAGGAATGTTTTCAGGATGGAGATGAAAAATGCGTTATACGCCCAAAAATCGATGCTTGCGACATCTAAGCCAATGAAGAACTCCGCCACACGCACCAGAATCATGTTGATATGATGGATGATGTTTGTCGAATAGTAGTAGGCGAGATCCGTGTAGAAATCCCCACCCAGGCCAAAATCGGTGTCATAGAACAATGTACCCTCCCTGAATTTTTCGTAGAGGTATAGCTGCATGGGGAGCATCTGCTCCAGACCGTCGTTGGCACCCGTCATGAACACCTTCAATTTATCGTCAGTCGGTGACAGGAAGCGCCACACGAGATAAGAATGGGATAGCACCGAGAGTACACTGATGAGGACGATGAGATGTATGGCTGAAAAAGGCGCCTTCATTTTCTTCAATTTACTCCTCCTAACCTTTCAGGATCCATCGGGTGACGATGTATGTGAACGGTACAGTGATGATCAGTACGGGCAGCGGTGCGAAAGGCTCGGACCAGCCGAAAGATTCAACGAACAGGTAAAGTAGAGCGGTCTGGAGCCCCATATTGAAAACCTGGCTTAGTGGAAATTTCAGGAACTTTGCCAACGTCGGCCGCACTTTATATACATACCGGCAATTCAGGAAGTAGGAAATGATGAAGGCTACAGCGAAGCCCGTGAGATGCGCCGCTAGATAAGGTGCCCCCATCTTTACCAACAGAATGTAGAGCGCATAGTAATTGATGGTGTTGATAAGGCCGACGAAAATGAAACGGAGCACTTCATTGATATCACTATTCTGTTCCATGATGGCCCCCTTGTGCCGAATCGCTGTCTGAAGACGTCTTGACGATATATTTCGGGCGGTCTTTGGTCTCTATATAGATGCGTCCGACATATTCACCGATGATGCCAAGCGAGAACAGCTGGATACTGCCTAAAAGCAACAGGCTGGCGATGATCGTGAAGTAGCCTGGGACATCGATGCCATTAACCATAATATTGACGAACATGTACAATATATAGATGAGTGAGACAACCAGAACAGCCAACCCCAAATAAAAACAGCTCCTCAGTGGCCGATGATTGAACGCACTGATGCCATCGATTGCGTAATCCAAAAGTTTGAGTGGATTGAATGTACTGATTCCTGAACCCCGCTCGATATGATCGAATTCGACCACAGTCTTATTGAAGCCCACCCATTCGAATATCCCCTTAGAAAATCGGTTGTTTTCGCTAAGCAACAGTATCGCATCAGCTACTTTCCTTGATATGAGGCGGAAATCACCCTCCCCATCGACAAGTTTCACTGTACTCGTAACGTTCATCAGGCGATAGAATAGCTTTGAGGGCAGGCGTCTGGAGAGTGGTTCTTCCACCCTGTTGCGCTTGGCGACCACTTGATCGAATCCTGTTTCGTAGGGCCTGATTAAATCTGGAATGAGGGAAGGTGGGTGTTGCATGTCGCCATCCATGATGACGATTGCGTCCCCCCGTGCCATTTTGAGGCCGGCAAGAAGAGCCGCCTCTTTACCGAAATTACGCGAAAATGAAACGAATCTGATGTTCGGGTTGGAGAGCCCCCTGATTTTTGACAAGGTGCCATCTTGTGAGCCGTCATCGATGAAGATGATTTCATAGGTATGTTCGATTACCTGCATGATTGATGAGATTTCTGCATCAAGCATCGTAATATTTTCTGCTTCATTGAAAACCGGAATTACAACCGAAATCATCGACCCTCACCTCCCGTCGTTTATTAAATGATGATTGTATTATATAATACAGGGATGAATTAATGAAATAAAATAGAGGATTTATAGATAGGAGTGCTTTTATATGAGCATAAACTGGTTCCCGGGCCATATGGCCAAAGCGAGAAGGGAAGTGGAAGAGAACTTGAAGAAGGTGGATGTGGTGATCGAAATACTGGATGCCCGCATCCCAGATTCAAGCCATAACCCCATGATGGATGAAATCACAAAGCATAAACCCCGTGTCGTGGTGTTGAACAAGGTGGATATGGCCGACCCTAAAGCTACGGACCGCTGGTTATCTAAGTTCAGGAGTAAAGGGAAATATCCCGTCGCCCTAGATGGCCGCCACAATCAGATAATCAAAAAAATCGAGCCGTTGGCGGTAAAGGCGACTGCCGACGACTTCAATAGAATGGAAGAAAAAGGCATCAGGCGGCGCGCCATAAGGGCCATGATCATAGGCATACCGAATGTGGGCAAATCCACAGTCATCAACAATATTGCCAAAAAGAAAGGTGCGAAGACAGGTAATACCCCAGGCGTCACTAAACAGCAGCAATGGATCAAAGCCGGACAGCAGATGGAGCTGCTGGATACGCCAGGTATCCTTTGGCCGAAATTCGAGGATGAGGCTACAGGAAAGAAACTTGCCTTGACCGGTGCAATCAAGGACACGGTAGTGCCACTTGATGAAGTTGCAATCTTTGGCATGCAGTATCTGCTTGAATGGGACCCGGAGCGCTTTAATGCATTCTACAACATTTCTGTCAGCCAAGATGATGACATCGTCACAGTATTCGATGCCATAGGCAAGTCAAGGGGTATGAAGGCAAGCGGAAATGAGATCAACTATGAAGCTGTGACCAATCGGGTCATCCACGATATCAGAAATGGCAAGATTGGCCGCTATACATTCGATAAGGTGGATACACAGTGAAGAAGATATCAGAGGTCGAAACAGAACTGAGAGGCTATACAACAATTGATGAATTGAACAGGTCCCCATGGCGGGATGACCCGAGGAAAGGCGTAGCCAAATCATTAGAACGCCATAGGAAGAGGCTGGAAAATGAAGCCCTGATGAGAAAGAAATATGAACACATGAGCCGATACGAACATAATCTAAAAGCCAAGGCCGAGTATATTGCAGGTGTCGACGAAGCTGGGCGCGGCCCCATTGCGGGGGAAGTGGTGGCAGCGGCGGTCGTTCTGCCGGAAGGTTTCATGTTGCCCGGCCTGGATGATTCAAAGAAGCTTTCCCTGAAAAAAAGGAGGGCCTTCCGTGAGATAATCATGGCGGAGGCGGACTACGGGATAGGCACCGCAAGCGTCGATGAGATAGACCGGCTCAATATCTATCAGGCAAGCCGTCTGGCGATGGAGCGTGCCGTTGACAAGCTGGCGACTGCCCCCGACCATCTTCTTGTGGATGCGATGACGATCGACATGGGAATTGAAGAGACCTCAATCATAAAAGGGGATGCAAACTCCGTCTCGATTGCTGCTGCCAGCGTGCTCGCCAAAACGGAAAGGGATCTATATATGGAGCATCACGAGACGGTTTATCCAGGTTACGGATTCGCAGCCCATAAAGGATACGGAACAACCGAACATCTGGCTGCACTTGACTCATTCGGGCCGTGCGAAATACATCGTCATACATTTGAACCGGTGAAATCCATACGGTCAAAATAATAATTTTTGGAATGCAGTTTACTTTAATGAACACCTTTTCTATAATTGGGGGGTAAGGTTAAAAAAGTCTTAGGAGGATGAACATGAATATCCATGAGTATCAAGGGAAAGAAATCTTTCGCTCCATGGGCGTGGCCGTGCCTAACGGCAGTGTAGCCTATACACCTGAGGAAGCAGTGGAAGCAGCTAAAACACTGGACTCTGATGTATACGTCGTAAAAGCACAGATCCACGCGGGCGGACGCGGTAAAGCAGGCGGTGTTAAAATCGCCAAAACGCTGGATGAAGTGAGGGAGTACGCCAAGGAACTGCTCGGCAAAGTGCTCGTTACCCACCAGACCGGTCCTGAAGGAAAAGAAGTTAAACGTCTCCTGATCGAAGAAGGGTGCGACATCCAGAATGAATTCTATATCGGTTTAGTCGTAGACCGTGCAACAGACCGCGTCGTATTGATGGGTTCTGAAGAAGGCGGTACTGAGATTGAGGAAGTTGCTGAAGCGACTCCTGAAAAAATCTTCAAGGAAGTCATCGACCCTGTAGTCGGACTCATGCCTTATCAGGCCAGAAGACTTGCCTTCAACATCAACATTCCAAAGGAATCTGTCGGCAAGGCGGCTAAATTGATGCTCTCCCTATACAAAGTATTTACTGAAAAAGACTGTTCCATCATGGAAATCAACCCACTTGTCACAACAGGCGAAGGTGAAGTACTCGCATTGGATGCGAAAGTGAACTTTGATGAGAACGCGCTCTTTAGGAATAAAGATATAGTAGAACTCCGCGACTTGGATGAAGAAGATCCAAAAGAGATTGAAGCATCCAAATATGACCTGTCCTATGTCGCGCTGGATGGTAACATCGGTTGTATGGTGAACGGTGCCGGTCTTGCTATGGCAACAATGGATACCATCAACCACTTCGGCGGTGAGCCTGCCAACTTCCTTGATGTAGGAGGCGGTGCTACAACTGAGAAAGTAACTGAAGCATTCAAGATCATCCTCGGAGATGAAGGTGTTGAGGGTATTTTCGTCAACATTTTCGGTGGCATCATGAAATGTGACGTCATCGCTGAAGGTGTTGTGGAAGCGGTCAAAAATGTCGGACTTGATATCCCATTGGTTGTGCGTCTGGAAGGCACCAACGTTGAAAGGGGCAAGGAAATCCTTGCACAATCCGATTTTGATATAATTTCTGCACAGACGATGGCTGAAGGTGCCAAGAAGATCATCGAAGCGGTCAATAATAAATAAAAACGGAGGAATCTACTGTGGGCGTATTTATCGATAAAAATACTAAAGTACTAGTTCAGGGCATCACCGGAGCAACTGCACTGTTCCATACAAAGCAGATGCTTGAGTATGGTACCCAGATTGTTGCAGGGGTGACACCAGGTAAAGGTGGCCAGGAAGTAGAGGGCGTGCCAGTATTCAATACTGTTGAAGAAGCGAAGAAAGAAACAGGTGCATCAGTATCTGTCATCTATGTGCCGGCACCTTTTGCGGCCGATGCGATAGTCGAATGTGCCGATGCAGAACTGGATATGGCGATCTGTATCACTGAGCACATTCCTGTGCTTGATATGGTTAAAGTCAAGCGTTATATGGAAGGCAAGAAAACGCGTCTTGTCGGACCGAACTGTCCAGGCGTAATCACCGCCGACGAATGCAAGATCGGCATCATGCCAGGATATATACACAAAAAAGGTCATGTCGGCGTAGTAAGCCGCTCCGGCACATTGACATATGAAGCGGTGCACCAATTGACTGAAGCTGGAATCGGACAGACTACTGCAGTCGGTATCGGTGGTGACCCGGTAAACGGCACGAACTTCATCGACACGCTAAAAGCGTTCAATGAAGATCCTGAGACAGAAGCTGTTGTCATGATCGGAGAAATCGGCGGTACGGCAGAAGAAGAAGCGGCAGAGTGGGTCAAAGAAAACATGAACAAGCCTGTCGTAGGATTCATCGGTGGGGTGACAGCTCCTCCAGGCAAACGTATGGGCCACGCAGGGGCGATCATTTCCGGTGGTAAAGGTACAGCTGATGAAAAAATCAAAACGATGAACGCATGTGGTATCGAAACGGCTGATACGCCTTCTGAAATCGGTGAAACTCTAATCAACCGCATCAAGAAGGAAGACGGCCTTTACGAAAAATGCCTCACTGTAAAATAAACGACATATAAATCATATGAACGACTACGAAAAAGCAGAACCCTATATAGGGTTCTGCTTTTTTTGGCAGTTATTTCCATAGGGTTTAACATAAATGTCATGGGGTGTCGGATTAATTCTCCTATAATTCAAAAAGAGATGGGAGGAATGTAATTGGAATATTTAAAATTAAGCTTTGCAGGAGTTACTGTACAGGAGTACAGGAAATATATTGTAGGAAGTGCATCCCCGCCGAAAGGACTGTCGGAAAAGATTTCCCATGCACGGGAAATGGAGGGGGAAGCGCTGTTTAAAATCTTAAGGGAACAGCGCATTGGATATGTTACGATTGATGACGCGGATTATCCAGCACTTCTAAAGGAAATATATGATCCCCCCTACATACTTTATTATCGCGGTGACCTGACACTTTTTTCACATTGCAAGCTAGCTGTAGTGGGGAGCCGGAAGGCAGGATCTTATACACGCCGGGCATTGGATGGTATCATACCAGGACTTGCACAAGAGCTAGCGATTGTTTCCGGCCTCGCCTATGGCGCTGATGCCATTGCGCACGAAGCGGCTATGAAAGATGGCAGGGCTACAATCGGTGTGCTGGCGTTTGGGCATGACGTGCATTACCCCAAAAGCACCCAACATGTCCGCACCCTCATGGAAGCGCATCATCTGGTCATAAGCGAGTACCCTCCCGGCACTTCGATAGAGAAGTGGCGGTTCGTTGCGCGTAATAGGATCATAGCGGGAATGTCGGTGGGCGTGCTGGTCACTGAAGCTGAAGTCGGCGGTGGCAGCATGATCACACTGGAGATGGCTTTGGATGAAAACCGCATTGGATTCTGCATACCTGGAAATATTCATTCACCGCTCTCAAAAGGCACAAATATAAGAATACAGGATGGTGCCAAAATGGTGCTTGATCCGAGTGATATAATGGAAGAGGTTTTCTTCGGCCAACAAAGCAAATGAAAATATTAAAAATAATTATAGTTGACAAACAATTTTAATTCACTGTATTATTTGGATTTGAAAACACAAATAAGGAGGCGGACGGCTTATGGCAGATAATCTGGTAATAGTGGAATCGCCTGCTAAAGCAAAAACAATAGAGAAGTATCTCGGGAAAAGGTATAAAGTCGTTGCGTCCATGGGGCATGTCCGCGATCTGCCCCGCAGTCAGACAGGAATCGATACTGAAAACAATTATGAACCTAAATATATTACGATAAGAGGCAAAGGCCCTCTTCTCAAAGAGTTGAAGAAAGAAGCAAAGAAAGCGAAAAGGATATACTTGGCGAGTGACCCGGACCGTGAAGGCGAAGCCATAGCATGGCACCTCAGTCACGCTTTAGGGGACGATAAGGAATACTACAGGGTAGTGTTCAATGAAATAACTAAAGAAGCCGTCAAAGAAAGTTTCAAGCAGCCTGGGGAAATCAATCAGCAGTTGGTGGATGCCCAGCAGGCCAGGCGTATACTTGACCGCCTTGTGGGCTACAACATCTCTCCAGTCTTATGGAAGAAGGTCAAAAAAGGGTTGTCTGCAGGCCGTGTCCAGTCCGTTGCCCTAAAACTGATCATAGACCGGGAAAACGAAATAAGGAATTTCAAACCGGAGGAATATTGGACGATTACAGGACTCTTCAATTATTCAAAAAGTGATTTTGAAGGAAAGTACAACCGCCTTGAAGACGCCAAGATGAAACTGAAGACGAAAGATGACGTCGAACATGTGTTGAAACAGCTGAAAGGAAACGACTTCACTGTAGAATCTGTACAGAAGAAGGAGAAGAAAAGGAATCCTTCCAAGCCTTTCACTACATCTTCCCTGCAGCAGGAAGCAGCCCGTAAGCTGAACTTTAAGGCACGTAAGACGATGATGGTCGCCCAACAGCTCTACGAAGGAATCGATATTAAAAAAGGAGGCACTGTCGGGCTCATCACCTATATGAGGACAGACTCCACCCGCATCTCGCCGGTCGCCCAGAAGGAAGCCATCGAGTATATCGAAGCGGAGTACGGCAAGGAGTTCATCGGCAAAAAGCCCTCAAAGGCGCAGGCGGAAGGAAGCCAGGACGCCCACGAAGCTGTAAGGCCGACCAGTGCCAACCGGTCTCCAGCCAATATGAAGCAGTACTTATCCAGAGATCAGTATAGGCTCTATAAGCTTATATGGGAGCGTTTCATCGCCAGCATGATGGCACCGGCGATATTGGACACTGTACGCATGGAGATGTCTAATAATGGAGTCATCTTCCGCAGTAACGGTCAGACGATCAAATTCAAAGGATTCATGCAGATCTATATTGAAGGAAATGACGATGGGGAAGAAGAGTTGGAGAACAAGCTGCCGGATATCAAAGAAGGCGAAACGGTCGTTTCAAAAGATATCAAGCCCAATCAGCACTTCACCCAGCCACCCCCTAGGTTTACGGAGGCGCGCCTTGTGAAAACGTTGGAGGAGCAGGGTATAGGGCGCCCTTCAACCTATGCTCCAACCCTCGATACAATCCAGAAACGGAATTACGTCAAAATCGATCAGAAGCGTTTCTTCCCGACTGAACTTGGTGAGATCGTCAATGAATCGGTGACACAATATTTCCCTGATATAATTGAAACCGAGTTTACGCGGACTATGGAAAAGAGCCTAGACGACATCGCGGAAGGCGATGCATCATGGGTGGCAGTCATCGACGAATTCTATAAAAGCTTCGAGCCTCAGGTGGCACGTGCTGATGAAGAAATGGAAAAAATAGAAATAAAAGATGAGCCGGCCGGTGAAGATTGTGAGAAGTGTGGTTCTCCAATGGTCTACAAGATAGGGCGCTATGGTAAGTTTATGGCATGCTCAAATTTCCCCGATTGCCGCAATACGAAAGCAATCGTCAAAGAAATAGGCGTTACCTGCCCTAAATGTGAAAAAGGCCAGGTCGTTGAGCGGAAGTCCAAGAAAAATCGGATATTCTATGGTTGCGACAGATATCCCGAATGTGATTTCATTTCCTGGGACCGCCCGATCGGACGGAATTGTCCAAGGTGCGACCACTATCTGGTAGAGACGAAAAAAGGCAAGACAGCAAAAGTTAAATGTACAAACTGTGACTATGAAGAGAAAGCGGAGTAGATGAATACCCATCTTTGTATGGGTATTTTTCTATGACCTCCATAAAATATTGGAAATATTCGTATTTCTTTGTGCATTTCAAAGGAAAATAGGTTATTATATACTATTGGAGCTACAGACATTGATTGAACGGTGGAATCAGCATAACGCTATCAATTGATGCTGGCGGCTTAATTGTGATAAGATTCTGATAAAAGGGGGTGTGTTCATGTCCCATCTTGAGAAATTCCTTGAACAGCTTCTATATCAGCGTAATTTATCACCACATACTGTAGAGGCATATAGGATAGATATCGCAGAGTTCTTTAAGTTCCTTGATCAGGAAGGACTTGAATATGCTTCTTTCAAGTACATGGATGCAAGAAACTATTTGAATATGCTCTATAAAAAAGGGTTGAGCAAATCCACCGTGTCCCGTAAAATTTCTTCCCTGAGAAGCTTCTATAATTATCTTATGGACAAGGGAGAGCTTTCCGGCAATCCGTTTACGAATCTGCCAAACCCGAAAAAAGAGAAGCATCTTCCAGGATTCATGTATGAAAACGAAATTGAAAAACTATTCGATTCATTGGATAAAGATGCAAAGATGTATGAACGTGACTTGGCGATACTCGAGTTGCTCTACGCAACCGGGATGCGCGCATCTGAACTACTCGGGTTAAAGATTAGTGATATAGATTTCAATCATGGACTTTTGAAGGTGCGGGGCAAAGGGAATAAGGAACGTGTCCTTCCCTTTGGTGAACATGCTGGTGAGGCATTGAAGAATTATGTGGATAAACATAAGGCTGTGATAGAAGCTAATGGAAGACTTTGGGTCAACTACAGGGATGGCCCACTCACCGATCGCGGCTTGCGGTATGCAATCGATATGATGGTGAAGAAGAGCGCGAGTGATTTCCACCTCCATCCCCATAAGATCAGGCACAGTTTTGCAACCCATATGTTGAACAATGGTGCAGATCTAAGGGCGGTCCAGGAGCTTCTGGGGCATGAATCATTATCCACGACACAACAATATACTCATGTTTCCAAAGAACAATTGAGGAGAACTTACTTGAAGCACCATCCAGCGAATCAGAAGAGGTGACAACATGGCAATAAAAGGAACGACGATATTCGGCATCAGTCATAAAGGGAAAATGGCAATGGCCGGTGATGGCCAGGTAACTCTCGGCAACCAGGTCGTCATGAAGCACTCGGCAAGGAAAGTGAGACGGCTTTTCGATGATAAGGTAGTCGCGGGATTTGCAGGGAGTGTGGCTGATGCATTCACATTGTTTGAAAAATTCGAAGCGAATCTCTACGCTTACAATGGCAACCTGACAAGAGCGGCAGTTGAGCTTGCCAAGGAATGGCGCGGCGATAAAATCCTGAGGCAGCTTGAGGCGATGCTTATAGTGATGGATAAGGAAACCATGCTGCTGGTCAGTGGTACAGGCGAAGTCATAGAGCCCGATGACGGCATACTGGCCATAGGCAGCGGCGGTAATTTTGCATTGAGTGCGGGACGCGCAATGAAGAAGCATGGCGACAACCTTGATGCCGAAACAATCGCCCGCGATAGTCTGCTGATCGCCAGTGAAATCTGCGTGTTCACGAATGACCATATAATTGTAGAAACGATAGACTAAAGGAGCGTTTTGAAGTGAAAGATAATCTGACGCCAAGAGAAATAACAAAGCGGCTCGATGAGGATATCATCGGTCAGCATGAAGCAAAGCGCAAAGTGGCAATCGCCATGAGGAACAGGCATCGCCGCATGCAGTTGGACGATTCCCTGAAAGCTGAAGTGGTGCCAAAAAACATCTTGATGATCGGCCCCACCGGTGTCGGCAAGACAGAAATAGCAAGAAGGATGGCAAAGCTCACCGGAGCACCCTTCTCTAAAGTGGAAGCGACAAAATTCACGGAAGTCGGCTATGTTGGCCGCGATGTGGAAAGTATGGTACGTGATCTGGTCGAAGCCAGCGTAAAAATCGTCAAAGAAGAAAAGATGAGGCTCGTGGAGGAAGATGCGGAGAAACTTGCTGAAGAACGTCTGATCACCTTACTTGCCCCCGGCGAAAAAAGGAACAAGCAGAGCTCCAACCCTTTCGAAATGTTCATGAACCAGCAATCGGATGAACCGGCCGAAGAAGTGACCCCTGAAGTCAGGACGAAGCGCATGAACCTGAGGGAGAAGCTCGCAGCAGGCCAACTGGAAGATACCGATGTAACGATTGAAGTGGAGCAGGAACAGAATCCGACGGGGATGATGATGCCTGGTATGGACAATAGTGGCATGCAGGATATGCTGAAGCAGTTCATGCCGAAGAATAAGCATAAAAGAACCATGCCTGTCAGCAAAGCCCGGGGATATCTGAAGCGGCAAGAAGCAGAAAAGATAATCGACACCGACAGTGTGAACGATGAGGCAATCTCCTTGGCAGAAACCATGGGCATCATATTCATCGATGAAATGGATAAGATCGCAAAAGGTGGACAGAATTCAGGCGATGTTTCGCGTGAGGGCGTACAGAGGGATATCTTGCCTATCGTGGAGGGCAGTACGGTTCAGACCAAGTATGGCCCAGTAGCCACAGAACATATCCTTTTCATAGGTGCAGGGGCATTCCATGTGGCAAAACCAAGCGATCTCATACCTGAATTGCAGGGGCGATTCCCGATCCGGGTGGAATTGGATAAACTTAAAACTGAAGATTTCGAGAAGATCTTGAAGGAACCGAAAAGTTCTTTGGTCAAGCAGTATGAAGCATTGCTTGCGACAGAAGGCGTCACGATATCCTTCACTGAAGCAGCCATCCATACGCTTGCCGAAATTGCGTTTGAAGTCAACAGCGGAACCGATGACATCGGGGCGAGGAGGCTCCACACCATATTGGAGACGCTACTGGAAGAACTACTGTTTGAAGCAAGCGGTATGCAGGGGGCCCATGTGGAAATCACAGAGCAATACGTTTTATCGAGACTCGACAACATAAAGTCAGATAAGAATCTGAGCGCATTCATATTATAAATCTAAAGGAGAATCAGCAATGGAGAATTTATTGCAGAAAACACGGGAAATTAACAAACTTATTCAAAGCCAAGAAGGTGTCAAGGTAGATTTCAAGGAAGTATCCGAAAAACTGAGTGGGGTCATTGAATGTAATGTCTTCATCGTCTCGCGTAAAGGCAAGCTTCTTGGATATGGCATCAACCAGAAAATCGAAAATCCAAGAATATACGATATGCTTGAACAGAGAAGGTTCCCGCAAGAATATGTGGACATGATCATGAAGATCAGCGAAACGAAAGAAAACATCAGCTTTGATGATGCGATGACAGTCTTCCCGACTGAAGATTCCTTCCAGGACTCTGAAACATGTATCGTACCAGTATTCGGCGGGGGAGAGCGTCTGGGTACGCTCGTTCTCGGACGCGTAACCGAGAAGTTTGAAACGAGTGATCTCGTATTGGCAGAGTACGCGGGTACAGTGGTCGGCATGGAGATACTCCGTGAAAAGCAGGAAGAAATGGAACAGAAAGCAAGGGATAAGGCAAGCATATCCATGGCGATCCGCTCCCTGTCATATTCTGAGCGCGAAGCTATCGAACACATTTTTGATGAACTCGGCTCCGATGAAGGTCTGCTTGTCGCCTCAAAAGTGGCTGACCGCGTCGGCATCACCCGCTCCGTGATCGTAAATGCACTGCGCAAACTTGAAAGTGCAGGTGTCATAGAGTCAAGATCACTCGGAATGAAAGGGACATTCATCAAAGTTAAAAAAGAGGATTTCCTGCCAGAGCTCAGAAAAGGCAGCTGAATCAAAGTTTGATTTATCGGCTAAAGTATGGTATATTATTTAACGGCTGAAAAAGCCCATTACGCACAGTCCGGTGAAGTGGAAACAGGTGCCTTACGGTCGTTTCCATAGCTGTACTGGAGGAAAAACCAGAGGAGGAAATCAATTATGGCAGTAATTACTATGAAGCAACTGCTCGAAGCTGGTGTGCATTTCGGTCACCAGACGCGCCGTTGGAACCCTAAGATGAAGAGATACATCTTCACGGAAAGAAACGGCATCTATATCATCGACCTGCAAAAGACGGTTAAAAAAGTAGGGGAAGCTTATGAGTTTGTAAAAAGCGTCTCTGAAGAAGGTGGCAAAGTACTATTCGTAGGTACTAAAAAGCAAGCACAGGATTCAATCAAAGAAGAGGCTGAGCGTGCTGGTCAACTTTACGTCAACCAAAGATGGCTCGGTGGTATCCTGACAAACTACAAAACAATATCCAAGCGTATCCGCCGCATCTCTGAAATCGAAAAGATGGAAGAGAATGGTACATTCGATGTACTGCCTAAAAAGGAAGTAGTCGAGTTGCGCAAGGAATATGCACGTCTCATCAAATTCCTTGGTGGTATACGTGAAATGAAAGAGATGCCAAAAGCACTCTTCATCGTTGACCCAAGAAAAGAACGCAATGCGATTGCTGAAGCGAAAAAACTTGGTATCCCTATTGTCGCAATGGTGGATACGAACTGTGATCCGGATGAAATCGACTATGTCATCCCGGCTAACGATGACGCTATCCGTGCAGTAAGGCTCATGACCAGTAAAATGGCTGATGCAGTACTTGAAGGACAACGCGGCGTTTCAGATGATGAGATTGCTGAAGAGCAGAATATCGACATGACAGAAGAAGACTCTGAAGAAACCACTGAAACGGTTGAAGCTGGCGAAAGCAAATAGAGACATGTTCAAACGGTGATAAGTTATTTATTCTTATCACCTTTTTTAAAAGGTGGGAGCCTTTGCCCTAAGGCATAAACTCCCGAATTTAAAGACCAGGAGGATTATAAATGGCTATTACTGCAAAAATGGTTAAAGAACTACGTGAAAGAACAGGTGCTGGCATGATGGACTGCAAGAAAGCACTCCAGGAGACTGACGGCGACATCGATAAAGCAGTAGATTATCTACGCGAAAAAGGTATGTCCAAAGCAGCCAAGAAGGCGGATCGTATCGCGGCTGAAGGCCTTGTACACGTTGCTTCCAAAGGCAACGATGGCGTAATCGTAGAAATCAACTCAGAAACAGACTTTGTTGCACGCAACGAAGAGTTCCAGAAGTTGGTTCAAGATATCGCTGAGCATATTCTGATGACTAAACCACATGATCTCGATGAATTGAACGCGTCAGAGATGAATGGTAAAAAGGTTGACGATGCGATGAAGGAAGCTGTCGCGAAGATTGGTGAAAAACTCACATTGAGAAGATTTGCATTGGCTGAAAAGACAGATAATGATGCATTCGGCGAATATCTTCATATGGGTGGACGCATCGGCGTACTTACGTTGGTTGAAGGTTTTACAGATGTAGAAGCAGCTAAAGATGTAGCGATGCATGCAGCAGCACTGAACCCAAAATATGTTTCCAAGGACGACGTGTCACAAGAAGAGCTCGACCATGAAAGAGAAGTCCTCAAACAACAGGCTCTTAATGAAGGAAAACCTGAAAACATCGTAGATAAGATGGTTGAAGGCAGAATGCGCAAATACCTCGAAGAAATCTGTATCGTGGACCAGCCTTTCGTCAAAGATTCCGATCAGACTGTTGAAGAGTTCCTCAAATCCAAAGGCGGCAAACTTAAAAACTTCATCCGTTTTGAAGTTGGCGAAGGTCTCGAAAAAAGAGAAGAAAACTTTGCTGATGAAGTAATGGGTCAAGTGAATAAGTAAGGAAAAGACACTTCGGTGTCTTTTTTTCTAAATTGATTTCATATAAAAATTAAGTAAGGATGGGACTTATGCCTGAAACTTCCAAATTTAAACGAATCGTATTGAAATTAAGCGGCGAAGCATTGGCTGGAGAAGATGGCTTCGGAATAAATCCGGTGGTCATCAAAAATATTGCAAAGCAAGTTTACGAAGCAAAGGAACTTGGTGTGGAAATCGCTGTAATCGTCGGCGGCGGCAATATATGGAGAGGTAAAGTTGGAAGTGATCTGGGCATGGACCGCGGCACGGCAGACTATATGGGAATGCTCGCTACAGTGATGAATTCCCTGGCGCTCCAGGACAGTCTTGAGCAACTTGAGTGTGAAACACGTGTGCTTACATCAATCGAGATGAAGCAAGTTGCTGAACCATATATCAGAAGAAGGGCAATCAGGCATCTGGAAAAGGGTCGTATCGTCATTTTTGCAGCCGGAATCGGCAACCCATACTTCTCAACAGACACAACAGCGGCACTCAGGGCAGCTGAAGTCGAAGCGGATGTCATATTGATGGGCAAAAATAACGTCGATGGTGTCTACTCTGCAGATCCAAAGACGGATTCAAACGCCCATAAGTACGAAAAGTTGACCTATATGGAAATGCTGCAGGAGAATCTGCAGGTCATGGATGCGACAGCTTCATCCTTCTGTATGGACAATGACATACCACTTGTGGTATTTTCGATTACAGAGCAAGGCAACATTAAACGTGCAGTATCGGGTGAGACCATCGGTACAGAAATTACAAAATAACAGGAGAGAAACCAAATGAGTGAATCGATTCTTAAGGACGCTAAACAAAAGATGGGTAAATCATTGGATAACCTGAACAGGGAACTCGCCACCATCCGTACAGGCCGTGCGAACTCAAACATGCTCGATCGTGTAATGGTGAATTACTATGGTGCGCCGACCCCAGTGAATCAGCTTGCAGGCATCGCTGTGCCGGAAGCAAGGATGCTTACTGTCACGCCTTATGACAAAAGCTCCGTAGATGATGTCCTGAAAGCGATACAACAGGCAGACTTGGGTGTAAATCCGACAAGTGATGGTACAATGATCCGCATCACAGTGCCCCAACTTACAGAAGAGCGCCGTAAAGAATTCGTCAAAGATGCACGCAAGGAAGGCGAGAATGCTAAAGTCGCAATCCGGAATGTAAGGCGTGAAGCAAATGACGAATTGAAGCGTCTTGAAAAAGATGGTGAACTGACTGAGGATGACCTCAGAAGCTACAGTGACGATGTGCAGCAGCTTACAGATAAGCACATTAATGAAATTGATGCCATTTGTGACGAAAAAGAAAAGGATATTATGTCAGTCTAAACCAAATGACATTTTAAGGCAGGAGTTTCCTGCCTATTTTTTTATGCCTCCGATATATGGTAGAATAAATTGATTGAGGACTCTTTATTATAAATGTATACTAATAATTATAATGCTCCAGGAGGATTGTTAT
Source organism: Salinicoccus siamensis (assembly GCF_042429615.1). GTDB lineage: Bacteria > Bacillota > Bacilli > Staphylococcales > Salinicoccaceae > Salinicoccus > Salinicoccus siamensis. The sequence continues at coordinate 84,300 of NZ_JBHMAH010000031.1, read as the reverse complement.
GTTTCGTAGGAAGAAGCAAGAAATAAAGACAGAAAAGGGGCTGCCTGAACATATCGCCATCATCATGGATGGAAACGGCAGATATGCCAAACGGAAAAACAAACCAAGAGTGAGCGGCCACTACGAAGGCATGCAGAACGTCAAACGTATAACACGTCATGCTTCCGATTTGGGTATAAAGTATCTCACCCTATATGCTTTTTCCACAGAAAACTGGTCCCGGCCAATCAGTGAGGTCAATTACCTGATGAAGCTGCCAGGTGATTTTCTCGGCACTTTCCTTCCTGAATTAGATGAGAAGAACGTCAGGGTGACGACAATCGGACGTCTTGAATCCCTGCCGGAGCATACGCAGAGAGCCGTTCAGCATGCTGTTGAAAAGACACGTGGCAATACAGGGCTGAACCTGGTTTTTGCGCTGAACTACGGCGGACGCGACGAGCTCCTTGAAGCCTTCAAGTGCATAGGCGCCAAAATAGAAAAAGGGGATGTGTCACCTCAGGATATCACCGCAGAAATGGTAGATGATCATCTGATGACCACTGACATACCCGACCCGGAGATGCTGATTCGCACAAGTGGCGAATATAGGCTGAGCAACTTTTTATTATGGCAGTCATCATACAGCGAATTATTTTTTACAGAAACACTTTGGCCAGAATATTCAGTTGATGAACTAGATCAGATGATTTCACAGTATTGTAGACGTGAGAGACGATTTGGGGGACTTGGCCAAGAGGAGGAGTAACATGAAGACAAGAACCATCACCGCAATCATCGCGTTACTTATATTTGTGCCAATCGTCGTATGGGGGGCTTGGCCACTTCTGATTGCCGTTTTTCTACTTGCCTATACAGCACTTTATGAAATTTTGAAGATGAACCGCATCCACATATTTTCCATACCTGGAATCTTATCCATGGTGGCACTCTTCATCATTATGATGCCCCAGGCATCCTATATGCCACACATATCAGTTTTTCAGGTTGACCTGATCATCGTGATGGCGCTGTTGATGTTGAGTTTTACCGTCATCAGCAAAAACAGATTTTCGTTTGTGGACATGGGTTTTTGCGTGCTCGCTGTAGCTTATGTCGGCATCGGATTCATGTACTTCTATGAGACACGGGAAGCAGGCCTCATCTACATACTCTATGCACTACTCATTGTCTGGGTGACGGATACTGGTGCATATTTATTCGGCAGAGCATTCGGCAGGCGTAAATTATGGCCGCAGATCAGTCCCAATAAGACGATAGAAGGATTTTTGGGAGGTATATTTTGCAGTGTCCTGCTCGGTCTATTGTTTTACTTCATGGGATGGATCGAAGGCGTACAAATTATGCTCTTCCTATTGCTGACGATGATACTCAGTATGTTCGGACAGCTTGGGGATCTGGTCGAATCTGCCCTTAAGAGACATTTTGACGTTAAAGACTCGGGCAGGCTACTTCCGGGACACGGTGGTGTTCTTGATCGCTTCGACAGCTTTATTTTTGTATTGCCTCTTATGAACATACTGCCCCTTATAACTTAAGTATAGAACTGGGTGAAAATAAATGAAGACTATTTCAATATTAGGCGCTACAGGTTCAATAGGGACTCAAGCTTTGGACGTCATCGCCCAAAACCGTGAGCATTTCAAAATCGGTAGTATTTCCGTAGGCGGTAATATAAAAAAGCTTGAAGAAATACTCGAACAGTTTGAACCGAAGCTTGTGAGCGTCAAGGACGATTCCGACAGACGGGGACTGGCACAGAAATATCCACATATCGAGTTCACTTCAGGGGCTGGGGGCCTCATCGAAGTGGTCTCGGATGATTCCGATATGGTTCTGACCGCAATCATGGGAAGCGTTGGTCTGGAACCGACATTGCATGCGATAGAGCAGGGTAAGGACATCGCTTTGGCAAACAAGGAAACGCTTGTTGCAGCCGGCGAAATCGTCATGTCGAAAGCGAAAGCAAAAGGTGTGGCGATTATTCCTATCGATTCTGAGCACTCAGCAGTTTTCCAGTGTCTGCGTGGTGAAAACCTAAGTGAAGTGAAGAAAATCATCCTCACCGCAAGTGGCGGTTCGTTCCGGAATCTGTCCCGAAGCGAATTGTCGGATGTCTCGCTAGAAGATGCACTCAATCATCCCAACTGGTCGATGGGCAAGAAAATCACCATCGATTCAGCGACGATGATGAATAAAGGGCTTGAAGTGATAGAAGCTAAATGGCTTTTTGATGTCGATATCAATCAGATTTCTACGATTCTCCATAAGGAGAGTACCATACACTCTATGGTGGAATTCGTAGATAACAGCATCATGGCACAAATGGGCACACCCGATATGCGGACAGCCATCCAATTTGCATTCAGTCATCCTCGAAGGATGGCGATGGACAACCCGATGGATTTTTCAGCCCTTAGCCAACTGAATTTCAAACCAATGGACCTGGACCGTTTTCGGATGCTTGCCTATGCATATGAAGCGATGGAAGCAGGCGGCACAATGCCGGCAGTAATGAATGCTGCAAATGAATATGCTGTCGGACGCTTTTTAGACGGTGAAATTTCATTTACCGGAATAGAGGAAATCGTCAAATCCCGCATGGATGACCATGCGGTCGTCGCAAATCCCGACCTGGAAACGATTCTGTACTATGATAAATTGTATAAAGCAGATATGAGGTGATTGTATGACCGGCATTTTAGCTTTTATAGTAGTTTTTGGTGTGCTGGTTACAGTTCACGAACTTGGGCACCTCATTTTCGCCAAACGGGCAGGCATAATGTGTCCGGAGTTCGCCATAGGCATGGGGCCTAAAATATTTTCCCACAAATACAATGACACGCTTTATACAGTGCGCCTACTGCCGGTTGGGGGATATGTCAGAATGGCCTCCGATGAAATGGAAGTCAATCCACTCAACGCCGGTATGCGTGTTCAATTAAAGACTGACGGAGAAGACCGCATCAGTCATATAATACTCGATGATAAGCATAACTTCACACAAGTCGAAGAAGTTGAAGTCATCCAGTCGGACATCACCAAAGAAATGTTCATTAAGGCTATACGTCTACATGACGGAGAAGAAGTCGTCTATACATTTTCTGATGAGGCATATTTTGTACAGAATTCCGAATTGGAGCGCATTGCTCCGAGAGCCGCGAGGTTCGAGTCCAAATCGGTGGGGCATCGCCTGATGACTTTGGCGGCGGGGCCTTTGATGAACTTCGTATTGGCTTTTGCATTGTTCACAGTGTTGTTCTACATCAATGGCAAGCCAGTGGAAGAGGCTGTCGTAGGCTTTGTTGCAGAAGATACACCGGCTGAAGAAGCGGGCTTGAAATCAGGTGATCATCTTGAAACGATCAACGGTCAGGAAGTGGACAGTTGGGAGCACATGTCGACCATTATCCAACAAGAAGGCGAAACCGAACTCGACATAACAGTTGTGAACGATGGTGAATCACGCACTGTTGAAATGACACCGATAGTTGAAAAGACGGAACTTCCAGATGGTGAAACGAGGGAAAGGCTGGTCATCGGGATAGGGGCCGAGATGGAGCGCGGCGTGATATCTCCAATATTGTGGGGCGCCGAGCAGACATACGAAATGGGGACGCTTATATTCACGCTTGTAGTGCAGATGTTCATCAGTATTGCTGACGGGACCTTCTCCTTCGATATGCTGAACGGACCGGTCGGCATATATAAAGTGACTGAAGATGTAGCAGCCCAAGGCCTGATGACACTCATGCGCTTCACTGCGATACTGAGTGTCAACCTGGGTATAATGAACCTGCTGCCGATACCCGCATTGGATGGAGGACGGATATTATTCGTACTATATGAAGGGATATTCAAAAAACCTCTGAACAGGAGAGTTGAACTGAACATTCAGTTGATTGGTGTACTATTCTTGCTGATCGTAATGGTATTAGTAACTTGGAATGACATAAAAACATTTTTCCTTTAGGAGTGAAGTGAATGAGACAATCTAGAATGTTTATACCAACAATGCGCGAAACCCCGCAAGATGCAGATAGCCTGAGCCATCGCCTGATGCTCAAGGCTGGCATGATCAAGCAGATGGCCAGCGGCGTATACACGTATCTGCCTATAACGAAACTGGTATTGAACAACATCGAGCAGATCGTCAGAGAAGAGATGAATGCCATCGAAGGTGTAGAGATACACATGCCTGTACTGCATCCGAAGGAGCTTTGGCAGGAATCAGGCCGATGGGAAGCGTACGGCAGTGAGCTTATGCGGCTCGAAGACCGCCATGGTCGTGAATTTGCCCTTGGGCCTACGCACGAAGAGATTGTAACTGCTCTGTTGCGTGATGAGCTTAAAAGCTATAAAAAACTTCCTCTTACAGTCTTTCAGATCCAGACGAAGTTCAGGGATGAACTGCGTCCAAGGTACGGCCTGTTGCGCGGACGTGAATTCATTATGAAGGACGCCTATTCATTCCACAGTAATGAAGACTCCCTGGACGAGAAATATCAGGACATGTATATGGCCTATTCCAAGATTTTTTCTCGGGTAGGACTTAATTACCGTGCTGTAGAGGCAGACTCAGGTGCGATAGGGGGCAGCCATACCCATGAATTCATGGCGCTCGCAGACATCGGGGAGGACACGATTGTCTATACCGAGGAAAGCAACTATGCGGCCAATATAGAAAAAGCAGGATGCCCGATACCAGAGGCAAAAACAGTGGAAAGCACTAGGGAAATCGAAAAGGTGGCGACGCCTGAAGTCAAGACATGTAGCGCTTTAGCTGATTTCCTTGATATCAAGCTTGAGGAGACCACTAAAACGATGATCATGAAGATCGATGAGCGGTACGTCATGATACTGCTCAGGGGAGATCACGAGTTGAATGATGTCAAAGTCAAGACTCATTTCGCCACAGATGATATACGCTTTGCGACGGACGAAGAAATTAAGGGCTTGATGCAGGCGGATCCCGGCAGTCTGGGTCCTGTGGATGCAGAGATTGAAGTCTACCTTGACCATCAGGTGAAGAACATGCAGGATTATCCGACTGGTGCAAATGAAAGTGGATATCATTTCATCAACGTCAACCATAAGCGCGACTTTGAGATTGGCGGTTATGGTGATTTCCGCTTCATTATTGAAGGGGAAATGGCTCAGGATGGCAGTGGACCGGTGAAGTTCATGAAGGGTATAGAAGTGGGCCAAGTATTCAAATTGGGCACAAAATATTCCGAAGCGATGAACTTGAATGTGTTGGATGAGAATGGACGCAGTACACCCGTGCTCATGGGATGCTACGGCGTCGGGATTTCCAGGACCTTGTCGGCGATTGTTGAGAGCCACCATGATGAGCGCGGCATCATCTGGCCTAAGTCGGTGACGCCGTTCGATGTGCACATTGTCACTCCAAACCCTAAAGATAAAGAGGCTGAAGCAATCGCAGAAGAACTGTATACAACACTTGGTGCTGACTACCGGGTGCTGTACGACGACCGTAAAGAACGTGCCGGAGTCAAGTTTGCAGATTCCGACCTGATCGGTCTGCCGTTTAGGGTAGTAGTGGGACGCGGCGCGAAAGAAGGCATTGTAGAAATCAAACCGAGAAGCAGTGATGCATCCATCAATCTGCCGGTGGGCGAACTGAAACAGTATCTTGAAGATAATTATTAACAGGGGGAGCGCGTAAATCATCGATTTACGCGCTCTTTACAGGAGTGTTGTAAGTGAAGGGAAAAGATCAGTTTAACATTTTGCTGAAGCAGGCGGGGATCAGTGGAAATGATAATTATTTATCTACAGGAACCCTAAAGAAAGTAGTGTCAAATGATGCTGAAAGAGTCTGGGAGTTCCATATCCATTTTGAAGAAATGATACCTGTCGCGCTCAGGAACATGATGGAAAAGAGCATAGAAACAGCTTTTTCCAATATAGCACGGACCCAATTGATCATCACGGCAGATCATTATACAGATAAAGATATAATCGATTACCTTGAATATGCGCTTGATTCCATCGGGATCAATCAGAACATCAAGTTCCAGCTGCTTAATTGTGACAAACAACTCAGCGACGGGACATTGATTTTTTCTGTCCAGAATGACATTGAAGTGGCCCATTTCAATAAAAACATAAATGGTAACCTGAAGAACGCCTATGTTGCCTGCGGCATGCCTATAGAAGGGATTGAATTCCAAAAGGATGCAGAACTTGATTCGAGTCGGCGGACACAGCTTGAAGAACGCCTCAGAGAAGAGAAGACTGAATTGGTGCAGGGCTTCATAGAACAGCAGAAACATTTTGAAACGGATATGAAGAAGAAGCAGGAAGAGACCATAAAGCAGATCGGCAAAGCAATCACCATGAAAGACATCAGGCCGCTTGAAACAGTTGTCGAAGAAGAGTTCAATGTAAAAATTGAAGGCGTCATATTCGATAAGGAGGTACGTGAACTCCGGACAGGCCGTAAAATCCTCCAGTTGAAGCTTACCGATTATACGGACTCCATCGCCGCCAAAATGTTCTCGAGGCACGGCAAGGAAGATGAAGCAGTTTTTGAGGCGTTGGATAAAAATGATTGGGTGCTCATTGAAGGTAATGTCGAATACGACGAATTTTCCAAAGATATGGTGCTTATGATCCGCAGTTTGAATGTCTTCAATAAGCCGGAGAAAAAGGACGGCAGCACTGATAAGAGGGTAGAGCTCCACCTCCACTCTGAAATGAGCCAGATGGATGGGTTGAGGAATATCGGGGAATATGTAGAGCGGGCAAAAGATTATGGTCATACAGCGATTGCCGTTACTGACCACAATAATGTGCAGGCTTTCCCCGACGCCTATTATGCCGCAAAAGCCAACGGATTGAAGATGATTTATGGGATGGAAGGGTTGCTCGTCGACGATGGGGCAGCAATTGCGTATAAACCGCAGGACATAGTACTCGATCAACATGAATATGTCGTATTCGACGTCGAGACGACCGGCCTGTCCTCCAAGTATGACCGCATCATCGAACTTGCAGGGGTAAAAGTCAAAAATGGCGAAATCATAGACCGTTTCGAAAGATTCAGCAACCCCAATGAACCGCTCACTGAGACCATCAAGGAAATCACCGGCATTACTGATGATATGCTGCAGGATGCGCCACCAATTTCAGAAGTGATCACCGATTTCAAGGAATGGGTGGGGGATGCGATATTCGTCGCCCATAACGCAAGCTTCGACATGGGCTTTATAGAGGCTGCATACAGTAAAGAGGGGCTTGCTCCATATACTAATGGCGTCATCGATACGCTTGAACTATCCCGTTCCATAAACAAGGACTTCAAGAAGCACGGTCTGAATATACTCGCCAAACGGTATAATGTCGAACTGACACAACACCACCGTGCAATATATGACGCCGAAGCGACCGCCTATATATTCATCAAGATGTTATCGCAGCTTAAAAAGGCAGGTATAGAGAATCATAACCACATCAATGAAAAGTTAGCGGATCAGGATTCCTATAAACGCGCGATGCCGACCCACGTAACGATCCTTGTAAAAAACCAGGAAGGTCTCAAAAATTTATTCAAGATAGTATCGCAGTCTTTGACAGATAACTTCTACAAAACGCCACGCATCAGGAAACAGTTATTGGACAAATATCGGAGTGGTCTGCTCATCGGTAGTGCATGTGATTCAGGTGAAGTGTTCACTGCCATGATGCAGAAGTCATACGAGGCGGCAAAGAAGGTAGCGCGTTTCTATGATTATCTCGAGATATTTCCTAAAGCACTCTACAGCAGGCTGTTGGAGCGTGAAATCGTCCGCAGTGAGGCGACTTTGGAAGAAATCATCGAAAACATCATCAGATTGGGTAACGAGCTTGATAAACCTGTAGTAGCCACCGGCAATACCCATTACCTGGATGAGTCGGATAAGTTGTGCCGCGATATCCTAGTGAAGAGCAACCCTGGAAATCCGTTATCGAGAGGTAACTTGCCTGATGCGCATTTCAGGACTACAGACGAAATGCTGGATGCATTCTCATTCCTTGAAGAGGCGGTGAAGCGGGAGGTTGTCATTGACGCACCAAACCGGATTGCCGATAGTATAGAAGAAGTGGTGCCCATCAAAGATAAGCTCTACACCCCGAACATAGAAGGGGCCAACGATCAAATCCGGGAACTCAGCTACAGCAATGCCCGCGCCCTATACGGTGAGGAATTGCCGGAGATCGTTACAGATCGCCTTGAGAAAGAACTGGACAGCATCATCGGAAACGGTTTTGCCGTCATCTACCTCATCAGCCAGAAACTCGTCAAGAAGTCACTTGAAGACGGTTATCTGGTCGGTTCACGCGGTTCAGTCGGTTCCAGTTTTGTCGCCACGATGACGGAAATCACTGAAGTGAACCCACTGCCACCGCACTATGTCTGCCCTAACTGCCGGACGAGTGAATTTTTTGTGGATGGCAGTGTAAGTTCTGGCTATGACCTGCCTGATAAATCTTGTGACACCTGCAATTCTCCCTTGATAAAAGAGGGGCAGGATATTCCATTTGAAACTTTCCTTGGATTCAAGGGGGATAAGGTTCCGGATATCGACTTGAACTTCAGTGGGGATTACCAGCCTGTGGCCCACAACTATACTAAGGAACTATTTGGCGAAGACAAAGTGTTCAGGGCAGGCACCATCGGTACAGTTGCGGAGAAGACGGCGTTCGGTTATGTCAAAGGCTATATGAACGATAATGGCCTCCATCGGAGGGGGGCTGAAATCGATCGGCTCGTATTGGGATGCAGCGGTGTGAAGCGGACGACCGGACAGCATCCAGGTGGCATCATCGTCGTTCCGGATTACATGGATATATATGATTTTACGCCAATACAGTACCCGGCTGACGATGTGGAATCGGAATGGAAGACCACGCACTTCGACTTCCATTCGATCCACGACAACCTCCTAAAGCTGGATATTCTGGGCCATGATGATCCGACCATGATACGCATGCTTCAGGACCTATCCGGCATCGATCCGAAGACGGTGCCCGTCGACGATGAAGAAACGATGTCACTATTCAATTCACCGGATGCGCTCGGTGTTTCTGAAGAAGATATCCTGTGTCGTACAGGGACGCTTGGTGTGCCTGAATTCGGTACTGGTTTCGTACGCCAGATGCTTGAGGATACAAGACCTTCAACATTCAGTGAACTCGTCCAGATATCCGGGCTATCCCACGGTACAGACGTGTGGCTCGGCAATGCGCAAGAGCTGATCAGAAACGGTACATGTGACTTGAAAAACGTCATCGGGTGCCGTGATGACATCATGGTCTATCTGATGTATCAGGGACTTGAGCCTTCTCTCGCCTTCAATATCATGGAGAAGGTGCGTAAAGGTAAAGGCCTGACCGAGGAGCATGAAACAGCGATGAAGGAACAGGGCGTGCCCGAGTGGTACATCAGCTCCTGCAAGAAGATCAAATACATGTTCCCGAAAGCACACGCCTCCGCCTATGTTCTGATGGCGGTCAGGATCGCCTACTTTAAAGTGCACCACCCCCTTTATTATTACGCGAGCTACTTTACAGTCCGTGCTTCGGACTTCGATTTGCTGACGATGGTCAAGGATGGTACGACAATCAGGCATAACGTCAAGGAAATGAATCAGAGGTTCCAGGAGCTCAGCAAAAAGGAAAAAGATACACTGGTGGTTCTTGAAATCACCAATGAGATGGTGCAGCGTGGCTACAAGATAAAACCGGTAAGCGTCGAGAAGTCGGATAGCTTTGAGTTCAAGATCGAAGACAACGCACTGATTCCGCCATTCATAGCTGTGCCGGGACTTGGTGCCGGAGTGGCAAAACGCATTGTGGAAGCGCGCGAGGACGAACCGTTCATCTCGAAAGAAGATTTGAATAAACGGGCTGGCGTGTCCCAGAAAGTAGTCGATTACCTGACTGAATTGGGCAGTCTCGACCATCTGCCGGACAAGGCACAGTTGTCGATTTTTGATATGTAGACTCAAGTTGCAGGCTAAAATGCACTGTGGTATAATAGCTATGATATTAAATACCACGTTACGCGGAGAAGAACGGGCTAGCCCGTTCTTCTCTTAGTTTTGAAGGAGGGGAATGGGCAGTGAATCGCACTGAAAAGAATGTATTGGAGCATGCTCGACCAGTGGTTGTGGAGATGGGGTACAAACTCATTGAAGTGGAGTATGTCAAAGAAGGGAAGGACTACTTTCTGAGACTCTACCTTGATAAGAAAGGCGGCATCACCCTTGAGGATTGCGCCCAGGTGAGTGAAGTATTGAGTGAAAAACTTGATGAATGGGAAATTATCCAAGGGGGGTATTTCCTTGATGTCTCGTCACCAGGTGCAGAGCGCCCGATCGAGGATGACGAAGATCTAGAAATGACGCTGGAGCAGGGTATCTATGTAAAGACCTACCAGCAGATCGACGGAGAGAAGGAATGGACTGGAATATTGAAGGCCTATGATCCGACTTCCGTGACGATAGAATATAAAGTTAAAACACGTAAGAAAACAGTGACAATAGACCGAAGCAAGATCGCAACAATTCGAAAAGCGGTAATATTATGATTGGAGGCGCTTATTAGTGAACCAGGAGTTATTGAATGCGATAGACTACCTCGAGAAGGAAAAAAGCATTCCAAGGGAAGTGCTGGTAGAAACCATCGAGGCAGCGCTTTTGACAGCGTATAAAAAGAATTACTCCCAGCATAGGAATGTTAAAGTCGACCTGAATATGGATAACGGTACATATATAGTGGTATCCAGAAAAGATGTTGTGGAGGAGGTTGAAGACCCGACCGGGGAAATTGACCTTGAAACAGCCCGCACCGTTAATCCGGCATATGAGGTCGGCGATCCTTATGATGAGGACGTCACGCCGAAGGATTTCAATAGGGTGGGCGCCCAAGCCGCCAAGCAGGCGGTCATGCAGCGCCTGCGGGATGCTGAACGCGGCATCCTCTATAATGAATTCATCGATAAGGAAGATGAAGTGTTAACGGGTCTGATCGACCGTGTGGACCATCGTTTCGTCCACATACAGTTGGGCAGGACTGATGCAGTTTTGAGTGAATCCGAAAGGATGCCGAATGAGTCCTATCGTCCGAACGACAGGATTAAAGTCTACGTGAATAAAGTCGAACAGACTACCAAGGGACCACAGATCTTCGTTTCACGGACCCATCCGAACCTCCTGAAACGGCTGTTTGAGAAAGAAGTGCCAGAAATTTACGACGGCACAGTCGAAATCACCAGTGTAGCCAGGGAAGCCGGGGAACGTTCCAAAATAAGCGTTTACGCGAAGAACCCGGATGTCGATGCTGTAGGTTCGTGTGTAGGCGCCCGGGGAGCACGTGTCGAAGCAATCGTCAATGAACTTTCAGGCGAAAAGATCGACATCGTCCTATGGGATGAAGACCCGAAAGTATTTGTCAAAAATGCGCTCAGCCCTTCGCAGGTGATCGATGTAGTGGTCGACGAAGAGAATCAATCGACGATGGTCATCGTACCGGATAATCAACTTTCCCTGGCGATAGGCAAGCGTGGACAGAACGCACGTCTTGCAGCTAAACTTACAGGATGGAAAATTGATATCAAAAGTGAATCAGATGCCAGTGAAGAGGGCATCCTAGAATAGATGACGGGTGATTGTTATGAAAAGGAAAATACCTCTTAGAAAATGTATCCTGACCAATGAAATGCATCCAAAAAAAGAGTTATTACGGATTGTTTCGACCAAAGAAGGCGAAGTATTCGTCGATCCGAGCGGCAAGAAGAATGGCCGTGGCAGCTATGTAGTGAAAAACCTTGAAGCTGTCGAAAAAGCCAGGGAAAAAGAAGTGCTGGAAAACAGGCTCGGCTTTGACAAGGAAACGCTTGCCCCAATCTATGATGAAATCATCCGGCTCATCTACAGGGAGGACATCCCTAAACGATGACGGACAAGCTATTGAATATGCTGGGTTTGGCAAAGCGTGCCGGGAAACTGACGGCGGGCGAGGAAAAGACGCTGGAAAACATCCGTTCCAAAAAAGCTGCAGTGGTCTTCCTCGCTGCTGATGCTGGCGCAAACACAAGGAAAAAGATCCACGATAAGTGCAGGACATATGATATACCGCTGATCGATCATTACACCAATGAGTCCTTGAGCAACGCAACAGGTGCAGCCAACAGAGTTGTACTTTCAGTGACAGATCCAGGCTTCGGCAGAAAGATGTTGGAGCTTAAAGAGAAAGGAAAGTGATTCAATGAGTAAAATCAGAATTTACGAATACGCGAAGGCGCATGGAGTCGCAAGTAAAGTAATAATCGAATTCCTCCAGGCAAGAGGAATTGAAGTGAATAGCCATATGAAATCTCTTGAAGATAATGAAGTAGAAGTGCTCGATAAAGAATTCGGCAAAGCAAAAGGTGCGGAAACGAAAAAAGCAGAAGAGCCTAAAAAGGATGCAAAAGCATCTACACAGAAAAAAGAGCAGGGCAATAGAAATAAGCCGCGTGAAAATAAACCGAACCAAAGGCAACAGAGGAATAGGGCGCCCGGCATACATGGCGGTAAAAGGCGGAAACAGAATAAGCCGAACGCCAAGCAGCCTGAGCCCCAACCAAAAAAAGAACTGCCTAAAGAGTTCAAGTACCAGGAAGGCATCACGGTTGGCGAACTTGCCGAGAAAATTGGCGTAGACGCATCTAAAATCGTTAAAGACCTCTTCATGGTCGGTGTCGTAACAAACATCAATCAGGCCCTGGATAATGAATCCGTTGAGCTGATAGCAAGTGAACATGGATTCACTGCGGAGTTGGAAGTGGTCGTAGACAATACGGACCTTGAAAACTATTTCGATCTTGAAGGCGAAGAATTGACTGAGGAACGCCCAAGCGTTGTTACGATAATGGGCCACGTCGACCATGGCAAAACGACATTGCTCGACTCCATCCGCCACACTAAAGTGACAGCCGGAGAAGCCGGGGGCATCACCCAGCATATCGGTGCCTATCAGATTGAATCAGGCGGCAAGAAAATTACGTTCCTCGATACGCCTGGTCACGCAGCGTTCACAACCATGCGTGCACGCGGTGCTCAAGTCACGGACATCACAATCCTTGTCGTAGCAGCTGATGATGGTGTCATGCCCCAGACTATTGAAGCCATCAACCATGCTAAAGCAGCTGAAGTGCCAATCATCGTGGCAGTCAATAAAGTCGATAAGCCAACGGCCAACCCGGACCGTGTCATGACGGAACTTGGTGAATATGGCCTTTATCCTGAAGATTGGGGCGGTGACACGATTTTCGTTCCTCTATCCGCCCTAAGCGGTGACGGCATCGAAGACCTTCTTGAAATGATTACCCTAGTCGGAGAAGTATCCGAACTTAAGACAACAAGTGACCGTCCAGCCATCGGCACTGTAATTGAAGCTGAACTGGATAAGTCAAGAGGCCCTGCGGCTTCCCTGTTGGTCCAGCACGGGACACTCAAAGTCGGTGATTCACTTGTCGTCGGCAGCACTTTCGGTAAAGTCAGAGCCATGGTTGATGACCTTGGCCGGCGCATCCAGGAAGCGGGCCCTTCGACACCTGTTGAAATCACTGGACTCAACGACGTACCGGAGGCTGGCGACCGCTTTGTAGTCTTCAAAGACGACAAGACTGCGCGCAGCATCGGAGAGGCGCGCAGTGAAGAGAAGGTCATGAATGATCGCGAACAGACTTCAAAAGTAAGCCTTGAAAATCTGTTCGAACAGATGAAAGAAGGGGAGATGAAAGATCTCAACCTCATCATCAAAGGAGATGTGCAAGGTTCCGTGGAAGCACTGAGCGCTTCATTGATGAAAATTGATGTCGAAGGCGTCAATGTCCGCATCATCCATACAGGGGTTGGGGCAATCAATGAATCTGACGTCACCTTGGCTTCAGCTTCAAACGCCATCATCATCGGTTTCAATGTGCGCCCTGATGTCAATGCCAAGAAAGCGGCAGATCAGGAAAAAGTGGATCTCAGATTGCACCGCGTCATCTACAGTGTCATTGAAGAAATCGAAACTGCGATGAAAGGCCTGCTTGACCCGATCTTTGAAGAAAAAGTCATCGGCAATGTCGAAGTCCGTCAAACATTCAAAGTATCCAAAGTGGGTACGATTGCAGGGTCATACGTCACTGACGGTAAAATCACCCGCGATTCAGGTGTAAGAGTCATCAGAGAGGGTATAGTGGTCCATGAAGGCGAATTGGATACCCTCAAGCGTTATAAAGATGATGCCAAGGAAGTGACTGCAGGTTACGAATGCGGCATTACGATCAAGAATTTCAACGACCTTAAAGAGGGAGACCAGATCGAACCTTATATCATGGTTGAAATTGAAAGGTGATAACTTATGTCTAACAGACAAGAGCGAGTGGCTGAAGAAGTCAAGAAAGTCGTGAGCGAAGCGCTCCGGACGAAGGTTGCTGACCCGGATATAGGGATGGTGACGGTGACAGATGTTGAACTGACCAAAGAGATGGAAGTTGCGACTGTATACTTCACCTCACTCAACGATGACCGGGAAGCAGTACAGGCTGCACTCGGCCGGGCCAAAGGCCTGATCCGTTCGGAAGTGGCTAAGGAAATACCCATACGGAAGGCTCCTGAACTGGAGTTCAAGTATGATACTTCCATCGAGTATGGCAGCAAGATAGATGCACTGCTTAATGAAATAAAAGACAAATAAAACCTGGGGCCCCCCAGGTTTTTATTTATATACGGAGGTCTATACAACAATGCATGGTGTAATCCCGGTAAATAAGGACAAAGGACTGACCAGCCATGATGTGGTGATGCGTATGCGCAGAATCCTCGGCATGAAGAAAGTAGGACATACAGGGACGCTCGACCCTGAAGTGACTGGAGTGTTGCCCATCGTCGTCGGTGAGGGCACAAAACTGACTGAATACTTGCAGACAAAGAAAAAAAGCTACCGTGCGCGTGTGACTTTGGGCTATTCGACAGATACTGAAGATCAGACGGGACAGGTGGAGAACCGCAACGTGACTGACGGCATTACTGATGCAATGATCGATGAAGCGATAGTGACTTTCCAAGGAGATTATACGCAACGGGTGCCCAGGTATGCATCTGTCAAAATAAACGGAAAGAAACTGTATGAGTATGCACGTCAAGGCATAGAAGTGGAAAGGCCGTTAAGGACCGTCAGCATCTTTCAGATTTCACGTATAGGAACTATCGAGAGGGATAGTGGTCTCATCCACTTCGATATTGATGTAACGTGTTCGAAGGGGACCTATATACGTACATTGGCAGTAGACATTGGGAGAAGTCTCGAAACAGCGGCCCATATGTCTGCTCTGATCAGAACGGAATCATGCGGTATCACTTTGAATCAATCTGCAACCCTAGAGGAATTGAAGTCAGGGGATGCCGCAGCACATCTCATTCCAATCCGGAAGTTGATAGAAGAATTGCCGACTGTAGATATAGAAGATGAAAATTTCCTGAAAAAAATCCTGAATGGGCAAAAGGTGTATAAATCTGCTATTATGGAAATGGTAGAAGACAGGACTGACAAGGTTGTCTTCAGAAATGAAGGCAAAGTTATCGGCATCTACCATGACCATCCTGAAAAACAGGAAATGATGAAACCCTACAAAATGTTCAATTTATAAGAGGCGATGTAATGGAAACTATAAGATTGCACCATCCACAGGAAAAAGAAAATATGAATTTGCCGGCATCTGCTGCAGCTATCGGCTTTTTTGATGGGCTTCATAGAGGCCATCAGGATGTACTCGGCACGATGATCGCCAAAGCAGAAGAAAATGGTCTTAAGAAGGCCGTCATAACGTTCGACCCCCACCCATCGGTAGTATTGAATCCGAAAAAAAGACGGACGACCTATCTGACCCCGCTTGATGTCAAATTGGAGATGCTTGAGGATATGGGCGTGGATTATTGCTTTGTCATCAATTTTTCGAGCGCACTTGCGGGATTGTCCCCAGACACTTTCGTATTCCAGTACATAATCGACATGAATATCAAGGAAGTCATTGCAGGTTTCGATTTCACTTATGGTAGGTATGGTGCAGGAAACATCAGCACCCTATCTGAGTACGGGGCGTTCCATACGACAGGTGTTGAAAAACTGGCTGTCGATGGCGAAAAGATATCGACCACAAAGATCAGAAAAGATCTGCTTACGCATGAACTTGAAAGTGCCAATCATGCTTTAGGCCGTCCCTATGAGGTCAGAGGTGTAATCGTGCAAGGAGAGAAGAGGGGACGGACCATCGGCTTCCCGACTGCGAACATTGAGCCGGAGTACCGCTATCACCTACCTGCTAAAGGTGTGTACGCCGTGACGTTCAGGCTCGATAATGAGGAAACTGTATACAAGGGCGTCTGCAATGTAGGTGTCAAACCGACTTTCCACGATAACCTCGAGCGGGTGAGTGTAGAGGTGCACCTTTTTGATTTCGACCGCAGCGTCTACGGGGAAAATGCCACTGTACACTGGCATCATTTCATAAGAGAGGAAAGGAAATTCTCCGGAATCGATGAGCTCACTGATCATATATCAAGAGATAAACAAAAAGCGATTAAGCTGCTTGAAAACCTATAGCATTTAACGTATAATGAGCCAAGTGCCCTAATCTTGGCAGAGAGCAACTCCGGCATCTGCTCGGATAGCGGTGAACAATAAAAAAAGGAGGCGTTTTTAATGGCTATATCACAAGAACGCAAAAATGAACTGATACAAGAATACCGTACACACGAATCCGACACAGGATCTCCAGAAGTACAGATTGCAGTATTGACTGCTGAAATCACAACACTGAACGAACACCTGCGCATCCACAAGAAGGACCACCACTCAAGAAGAGGTCTTCTTAAAATGGTCGGCCGCAGGAAACATTTGCTGAACTACCTGCGTAAAAAAGACATACAGAGATACCGTGAACTCATCAAAAGACTCGGTCTCCGTCGCTAATAACAGCTTGAGCATATCCTTTGGATATGCTTTTTTTTATGTATATTCTCCATTAAAAGTGATATGATTGGATTAAGTAGCCTTACTAAGGAGAGAAGACAAATTATGACAGAAACAACGAAGAAAGTGTATGAAACAGAGTGGGGGGGACGCAAGCTGACAGTCGAATACGGCGAGCTTGCCAAACAAGCCAATGGTGCAGTGCTCATACGGTACGGCGAGACGGTCGTGCTTACCACCGCCACTGCTTCCAAGGAACCGAAAGATCTTCCTTTTTTCCCGCTGACAGTCGCATATGAGGAAAAGCTGTATGCTGCGGGTAAAATTCCTGGCGGATTCAACAAGCGTGAAGGTCGTCCAAGTGAGGAAGCGACACTCACAAGCCGCCTGATCGACCGTCCGATCAGACCGCTCTTCCCAGAAGGGTATAGGCATGACCTGCAAGTCATGTCCATAGTCCTCTCGGTAGACCCGGATGCTTCTCCTCAAATGGCGGCGATGCTTGGGTCATCCCTTGCACTTGGAGTCAGTGATATCCCCTTCAAGGGTCCTATAGCCGGAGTGACGATCGGCCGGATCGACGGGGAATTTATCATCAATCCATCGGTGGAGGAGCTTGATCGTTCTGACATCGACCTTCAAGTTGCCGGCACTAAGCATGCTGTCAACATGGTCGAAGCAGGCGCACGTGAAGTGTCTGAAGAGACGATGCTGAAAGCAATTATGTTCGGCCATGAAAGCATCAAGAAATTGGTCGCTTTCCAAGAAGAGATATTAGCGGAACTGGACATAGAGAAAACACCCTTTGAAGTACCGGAGCCGGACTTTGACCTGCAAAGCGACATGGAGGAGAAAGCGAAAACGATGGGTCTCTATGAAGCAATTCAGGATCCAGACAAAA
Source organism: Salinicoccus siamensis (assembly GCF_042429615.1). Taxonomy (GTDB): domain Bacteria; phylum Bacillota; class Bacilli; order Staphylococcales; family Salinicoccaceae; genus Salinicoccus; species Salinicoccus siamensis. The sequence continues at coordinate 66,386 of NZ_JBHMAH010000031.1, read as the reverse complement.
AAGAGCGTGATGCGGCGATAAAAGCTGCCAAAGAGCGCATCCTAGAAACGCTGGATGAATCTGCCGAAGATTATGAAATCATTTACAAAGAAGCGGCTTCTATAGTAGAAACGCTCCTGAAGGATGAAGTGAGACGTCTCATCACAGAAGAGAAAATACGACCTGACGGCCGGCAACCATCTGAAATCCGTTCACTGGATTCACAGGCTGGCTTGCTGCCTCGTGCACACGGCTCAGGCTTATTCACCCGCGGCCAGACTCAAGCTTTATCCATATGTACGCTTGGCGCCCTTCGAGAACATCAGATTATAGATGGGCTCGGGGTCGACGAAAACAAACGTTTTATGCACCATTATAACTTCCCGAACTTCTCAGTAGGCGAAACTGGACCGATCAGAGGACCAGGTCGCCGCGAAATCGGTCATGGTGCACTTGGTGAACGTGCCCTTTATCAAGTGATACCGGATGAATCCGATTTTCCATACACAATCAGACTAGTGTCTGAAGTGCTGGAGTCCAACGGTTCAAGCTCACAGGCGTCAATCTGTGGCTCGACGCTTGCTCTGATGGATGCGGGTGTGCCTATAAAGGCGCCTGTGGCCGGCATTGCGATGGGGCTCGTCAAAAAGGACGATAACTACACAATCCTATCGGATATCCAGGGCATGGAAGATGCCCTTGGGGATATGGACTTCAAGGTTGCAGGTACAGAAAATGGCATTACAGCCATCCAAATGGACATTAAAATTGATGGACTGGATGAAGATATCCTGAGTGAGGCATTGGAGCAGGCAAGAGCAGGCCGTGCCGAAATTCTGGACAACATGCTTGCAACGTTAAGCGAACCACGTCAGGAGTTGAGCAAGTATGCTCCAAAAGTTGAAGTCATGCATATCAAGCCGGATAAGATCCGTGATGTGATCGGGCCAGGTGGTAAAAAAATCAATGAAATAATTGATGAAACCGGCGTCAAACTCGATATTGAGCAGGACGGAACGGTGCTGATCGGACATAGCGACCCTGAGATGATAGAGCGGACTAAAGAAATCATCAGAGAACTGACACGCGTTGCAGAAGTCGGTGAAGTCTACATGGGCGAAGTGAAACGCATTGAAAAGTTTGGGGCTTTTGTCGAACTGTTCAAAGGCAAAGATGCGCTTGTCCATATTTCACAGCTTGATACCAAACGCGTCGGCAAAGTGGAGGATGTCGTTAAGATGGGCGACAAATTCCTTGTGAAAGTAACGGAAATCGATAAACAGGGCCGCGTCAACGCGTCCCGCAAGGCACTGCTCGAAGATAACAAAGGAGAGTAACCGAATTGATTTTTAATAAAGTAGATATAAATGATTTGGAACATGAAGCCACCGGTCAACTGAGGATTAAAGATGACGATGGGGTGAAGATCATATTTACAGATCTGGCACTTGGCAACAAGCTTAGGGAGTTCCATACCAAAGATAAGCCGATCGACCATCTCATTCTGAAAAACAGCGATGAAACGCGCTATGACACAAAGAACGTAAAAGTATCCCATATCACAATCGATGGGAAGTTCTACCATGCCACATTCAAGTAGGCTATAGGAGGAAATATTTTGAACGGAGCTAAACAAGAAGCGAATACGGAAGCTAAAGTGAAAATCATACCACTCGGCGGTGTCGGTGAGATCGCCAAAAACATGTACGTCGTTGAAGTTGATGACGAGATGTTCATACTCGATGCAGGGTTGATGTTTCCGGAAGATGAAATGCTCGGTGTAGACATTGTCATACCGGACATCACCTATGTACAAGAGAACAAACATAAGCTGAAAGGAATCTTCCTATCCCATGGGCATGAAGATTCCATCGGCGCAATACCGTATATTGTCGGGTCTTTAAACGCCCCAATTTATGGTTCCAAGTTAACCTTGGCGCTTGTAAAAGATCGCCTGAGGGCTAAAGGCGTCAATAAGAAAATCAAGTTCCACACGATAAACAGCCAATCACGCATGAAATTCAAAAATGCTGAAATGGTGTTTTTCGAAACAAGCCACAGCATCCCGGATTCATATGGCGTCAGTATAGAGACTAAGTACGGTTCAATCGTCTATACTGGAGAATTCAAATTCGATCAGAGTTTGACGGGGGATTACAGCTACAATATGGGTAAGATGTACGATATTGCGAAAAAAGATGTGCTTGCTCTGATCAGTGATTCCACGGAAGCGGAAAAACGCGGCTATAACACACCGGAAAATGTGATTGAAGAACACATACTGGATGGATTTGCACGGGCCAGGGGCAGAATCATCGTCTCCTGCTATGCTTCAAACTTTGTCCGCATACAGCAAGTGCTGACGAATGCCGCAAAGAATCGACGCAAAGTCTCTTTCCTTGGCCGCACGTTGGAAAATTCCTTCAAAGTGGCCCGGAATCTTGGTTACTTCGATATCCCTGAAGGTCTTCTCGTGCCAAGCCATGAGATAGAAGACTATCCGGATAACGAAGTGGTCATCATTGCAACAGGTTCTCAAGGTGAACCGATTGAGGCATTGGGTATGATGTCCCGTGGCCAGCATGAAGTGACCAACATAAAAGAAGGGGATATCGTCTATATACTGACGACACCATCTTCCAATATGGAGGTGGTGCTGTACAGTACGATGAACGAACTGGTGAAGGCTGGTGCTGAAATAGCCACCCCTGAACAGAACATCCACGCTTCTGGCCATGGCCTGAGCGAAGAGCTGAAGATGATGCTTAATGTCATGAAACCGAAGCATTTCATACCGGTTCAAGGTGAGTTCAAAATGCAGATTGCCCATGCAAAACTCGCCGCTGAAACTGGTGTCGCACCAGAGAATATATTCCTTCTCGAAAAAGGTGATGTTGTCAGCTACGATGGAAAACAGATGATCAGTGCGAATAAGGTGACTGCCGGTAATGTGTTGATTGACGGCAGTGGCGTCGGCGATGTGGGTAATATTGTACTTCGTGATCGACGACTTTTAAGTGAAGATGGCATCTTTATAGCCGTAGTGACGATAGATCCCAAAAAACGTCAGATCATGGCCGGTCCGGAGATCCAATCCAGAGGCTTCGTCTACGTGAAGGAGAGTGAAGACCTTCTTAAGGAAGCGGAAGAACGCGTCCATAAGATTGTCTTGGATGCCCTTGATGAGAAGAAGATTGAGTGGAGTACATTAAAGCAGAGCATACGAGATGATCTCGGTAAGCATCTGTATGATAGTACAAAACGCCGTCCGATGATCATCCCGATAATATCTGAAATATAAACCATCAATGAGACTGCCAGTTTTGGCAGTCTCATTATAAATAGGGGGAAATGTCCATGGCCAGAAAGCCAAACAGAACCAAAAAGGCGGGTAGGGCCGTAAGAAAGAAAAAAGACAATAGAAGCTATTACTCCATTTCGGCATTTATCCTCATCGTACTTCTGTTCATCACACTGTTCCAACTCGGGGCTGTAGGCACATATCTGGATGCTTTATTTGCTTATCTTTTCGGAACGAGCCGGTATTTTACATACCTGATGCTGTTTCTCATGAGCATCTACTTGGCGGCAGAACAGAAATTGCCGCTTACACGCCGTATGGGAGGATACTTGCTGCTCCAGTTCGGTCTGTTATTTTTATTCCATTCGGCACTGTATATTACAGACAGGGCGAGCATTGAGAACTTCTATACTTTCAATGATACTCTGGAAACCATTCAGGCTGAGGGCATCATGCATTTCTTCGGAGGTGGGATTATAGGGCAGATATTGTTTGCCTTCTCTTCGACGGGTGTCTCCCTGGTGGGCACTTTGTTGCTCGGCCTAATCTTTTTGTATTTCAGCTACTTGATGATCACTTCAAAAGATATCGAGCAATCCCTATCCAATGATCTGGTCAAAACATCGAAAATGTTGAAAGTCACTGCCAAAAGAACTGCAGTGGGTATCGCACGCCTATTTTCGTTCACTGTAGACCTGATTCAGAAAGGGTACAGCAAGCTGACCGACAAACGTGTCGAGAGCACTGCTCGACAGATCAATAAAAATGAGGGGGTAAAAGGTAAGGAAAAACCGCAGACAGAAACAAAACAAAGACCAAGACAGCTGGAAGACTTCAGCGCCGATGAATCAATCATTGAGACCATGCATGAATACGAACATCAAGAAACCCAATCAGATGCTACAGATTCCGACAACAGCCACAATCAGCCAAAACCTTATGATGAAACAAAAGAGAAAGCTGGAACCTCACAGGAGGATTGGAGCAGCAAAGAACAGGATGTTTCAGAAGAAAGTGATGCTGGAGCGGAGGGTGATGGTGATTCTGATATTTCAACCTTCGACGACGATGAATTGGATCAATTGAAGCAGTATGAACTCCCTTCAATAACGATGTTGAAGGATGCGGAAGTATCCGAGACCGTAAGCAACAAAGAAGTCCTGAAACAAGGCAGGGTTTTGGAAGATACGCTGAAAAACTTCGGAGTCAATGCTAAAGTTTCAAAAATCCGTATCGGCCCAGCTGTGACCCAATTTGAAATACAGCCGGACATCGGCGTGAAAGTCAGCAAGATCATCAATCTGCAGAATGATATCGCACTCAGCCTTGCTGCTAAGGATATAAGGATTGAAGCCCCGATACCGGGTAAATCGGCAGTCGGTATAGAAGTGCCTAATTCTGTAGTCAGTATGGTGACGCTGCGTGAAGTGCTCAAACGTAAGACTTCTGATAATCCGTTGGAAGTGGCACTCGGGAAAGACATCTCAGGGAGTCCGGTCATGGCTGAACTCAATAAGATGCCCCACTTGCTGGTCGCAGGTGCGACGGGCAGTGGTAAATCAGTCTGCATAAACGGCATCATCCTGAGCATCCTGATGAACGCCAAACCGCATGAAGTGAAATTGATGATGATCGATCCGAAGATGGTGGAGTTGAATGTCTATAACGGCATACCGCATCTATTGAGTCCGGTCGTAACGAATCCTCAAAAGGCGAGTGACGCCCTGAATCGGATCGTCAGCGAAATGGAACGGAGATATGATTTATTCTCCCATTCCAACACACGCAATATCGAGGCATATAACCAATATCTGGAGCGTGAAAGCGACACGCCGGAGAAGGTCCAGAAACTGCCTTATATCGTGGTCATCATTGATGAGCTGGCAGACCTCATGATGGTTGCCTCCAAAGAGGTTGAAGCCGCCATCACACGCATCGCCCAAATGGCACGTGCAGCCGGCATCCACCTCATCATCGCAACCCAAAGGCCTTCAGTCGACGTCATTACCGGTATCATCAAAGCGAACATACCTTCAAGGATTGCCTTTAGTGTAAGTTCACAGACCGATTCAAGAACCATCCTCGATTCACAAGGTGCTGAGAAACTATTGGGCCGCGGCGATATGCTGTATCTGCCTTCAGGGAAATCAAAACCGACGCGTGTCCAGGGTGCTTTCCTCTCAGATGGGGAAGTAGGGGACATCGTACACTTCATAACAAGCCAGATGAAGGCCAATTATGAGAAATCGATCATGAACCAACCAGTACAGAAGGAACAAAAGGAATCTGAAGATGAACTCTATCCAGATGCCAAATGGTTTGTAATCGAGCAGCAGCGTGCCAGCGCATCACTGCTCCAGCGACAGTTCAGAGTTGGTTACAACAGGGCTGCAAGGCTGATTGATGACCTTGAGGGAAATGGTGTCATCGGTCCGAGCAGTGGCAGCAAACCGCGCAATGTACTTATACAGAATGAAGAATAGGGAGTTTTCCATGTATACAGTGAATAAGAATCTATTGAATAATGTGCCATCAGTAATCGTAGAAACCGACAAATTCAAGACCATCACCATCCAACTGGTCTTCAGAAGCATATCAGAGCGTGAGCGGGTGACGAAGCGGAATCTTCTTTCCCGCATGATGATAAAGCGGACCGATACTTTCTTAAAGGAAGCAGATCTCTTGAACCACCTCGCCTATCTTTATGGCGCCCACCTCACCTCCACCACAGGACGGAAAGGGAGGGACCATACAGTAACCATCGGCATGGAGTTAGTGAACGACAAATTCATCTATGAAGATATGGATATCGTCGGTGAGATGTGCAAACTCCTAAACGAAGTATTGCAGTCTCCATTCAATTACGATGCATCTGACGAGGATTTCTTCAATAAGGAGAAACGCCTGTACCGAAACCGTCTGAAAAGCATGAAGGACAATCGTGCCCAGGCAAGCTTCCAGGCCATGGTCAATCTAATGTTTGAAGAGGAGGACTACAAGTACTTTTCGTTTGGTGTCCTTGAAGATGTTGAATCCCTTACACTCGAAGACATCAAAGAAGAACATTCCCGCATGATGGCTGAAGATGAACTGAAGATTCTTGCAGTCGGTGCGGTAGATGAAGACATAGAAGATAAGCTTAGCAAGATTCATCAACGCGAAGCGCTTGTGGAACTCAAGCATCAACCTTATCCGGACAAGGCAATTGAACAGGTAAAGAGAGAAACAGACGCCCAAAAGATTGAACAGGCTAAACTGAACATGGGCTTCCGCGTTTCAGACTTGGATCTTCAAGAAAGGATGGCATTCAATGTCATGAACCAGATGTTCGGCGGTTCTGCCTCCTCACTGCTTTTCCAGAATATACGGGAGAAAATGAGCCTTGCCTATCAGATAAGCTCCCAAATCGACATCCGTAACGGGTATATGTTCGTCATGGGTGGCGTAGATCCTAAAAACACCGAAAAAGCCGAGACTGCGATTTTGCGAGAGCTTGAGACTCTGCAGCGGGGTGAATTCGAGGATGATTTCGTAGAAGAAGTGAAACGTATGATGCGGGTCAACAGAAAAGAAGTGATGGATAAACCGAAAGGACTGTTGGCATTGGAGTACAATCGCATGCTTCAGGATGAACATTCCTCTTCATGGGAGGAACGTCTGGCGGCGGTTGATAGTGCCATGATAGCCGATGTCAGCAAAAGGGTTGTGCTGGACACGGTCTATGTACTTACAAGGAGTGAAGAAGATGAACAAAATTGATTATCCGAAAATAGATGAACAAGTCTACAAGCACGAGTGTGACAATGGCCTGACTGTATTTGTCATCCCTAAACCAGGCTACAGTAAAAAGTTCGCAACATATACGACGAAATATGGTTCGATGGATGATCATTTCATCGTGGGCGGGGAAGAATATAGAGTGCCGGATGGCATTGCCCATTTCCTTGAGCATAAAATGTTCGAGAAGGAAGACGGCGATGTCTTCAATCTTTTCTCCAAATATGGTGCCAATGCCAATGCCTTCACTTCCTACGACCGCACTTCCTATCTCTTCAGTGCCACAGAATCATTCGATCAGAATCTGAAGCTGCTCATGGACATGGTCGAGCAGCCCTACTTCACCGAAGAGACAGTCGAGAAGGAAGTCGGCATCATCAATGAAGAGATCAAGATGTACCAGGACAATCCGGGCTACAGGCTCTACTTTGAAACCCTCAATCAGATGTATCACAACTTGCCTGTCAAAGTGGATATAGCAGGTACTGAGGCGTCAATCAGTAAGATTACCGCAGACCATCTCTTTTTATGCCACAAGACATTCTACCATCCGTCCAATATGGTGATGATACTCGTCGGTGATTTTGACGTAGATGGATTAATCGATTATATTGATGCGCATCAGAATCGTCGGAAGATTGAACCACTCCCTAAACTTGAGAGGGTGCTCCCTTTGGAACCTAAGGAGATTGTTAAGCATAAAAACATCTTGACGATGGATGTTGAAGAAACCAAATCGATGATTGGCTTCAAGTACTATCAGGAAAATGACGACACTGAAAATCGCCTTAAGCGCGATCTATCGATGATGTTCGCATTGGACATGGTCTTTGGGGAACAGTCAGATTTCTATTATGAGCTTATGGATAAAGGACTCATAGACGATTCGTTCAATTTCAGCCACATTGAAGAAAGTGATTTTTCCCATGCCTTTTTTGCTACGAATACTGAAGAGCCAGATGCATTTGCCGCAGAAATCCGCAATATCATCGAATCGGTCAAAACGGGTGGCTTCTTTACAGAAGAGAAACTCATGAACCAGAAAAGGGAAGTGATAGGGGATTACCTGGCCAGCTTGAATTCTCCAGAGTATATCGCAAACCAATATACAAAATATTACCTGGATGGCTATGACCTCTACAAATTGCTTGAAGTAATCGAAGAAATCACCATCCAGGAAGTGGAGACCCACTTTATCGATGTCATGGATCCCGAATACATGGTAGAGTGTATATTGAAACGTGATGTCTAGATATGTCATAGTAGGCAGCACTGGAGATATCGGAAAGAAGCTGCATGAGCAGTTGTCGACTGAAGAGACCATCACTTTTTCCAGGGAGAAAGAGCCGGAATACGACAGCACGCACCATTTTCTGGATCTCAGCTATGCGCAGGATAAGGCCGTCATTGAAAGCTTCTTTGATGGGGTGGATGGCATCGATGGATTGATATGGTGTCCGGGCTATAGCTTATTCAGCCTGGTACAGGACACCGCTCTCGATGAAGTCGACAACCAGTACAACATATCCATTCGTAATCTTGTCGCCTTCATACAAGTGCTGTTGCCGAAACTCAGAAGACGAAAAGGCAGGATCATCGTCATCACTTCCATATGGGGGCGTCATGGCGCGAGTTATGAAAGCATATATGCTTCCATGAAAGGGGCTCAGGAAGCACTCATCAAATCTTTGGCGAAAGAATTGGCTCCAACGGGCGTAACGGTTAATGGAGTGGCACCTGGGATAGTCGAAGGTGCGATGACGGCACTACTTTCAGAGGCCGACCAGCAACATCTGCTGGATGAGCTGCCGCAGGCCTGTTACGTAAAACCTGCAGAAGTGATGCATGCTGTACAGTATCTGCTGGATGAGAATGCCCAATCTGTAACCGGTGAAATAATGAATGTTAACGGGGGATGGTATACATGAGTACTACAGACAGCAATAAGACGAGATATCCAGAACGTAATATCGAACAGTATATGGAGTATGAAATCATCAATAATCGGCCAGGGCTGCTTGGTGACATCTCATCCCTTCTAGGCAACCTCGGAATCAGCATCGACACCATAAATGGGGTAGAGAATGAAAGACGGGGGTTGCTGATCCGCACGGATGAGCTGAACAAATTGAAGCGTTTTGAACTGATGAGTGCGTATATCGACGACATCAATATTCTTAAAATAAGGAAGCCTCAAGTAAGGGACCGTCTGGCAGTACGGCATGGCCGTTTCATCAAAAGGGCCGAGGATGACAAGAAGATTTTCCGCTTCACACGGGAAGAGATCGGGATACTTGTCGATTTTCTGGCCGAACTGTTCAAGGAGGAAGGTCATAAAATGATCGGTGTCCGAGGCATGCCCCGTGTCGGCAAAACGGAATCCATCGTTGCAGCCAGTGTGACCGCGAAGAAAAAATGGCTTTTCTTATCTTCAACCCTGATCAAGCAGACAGAGCGCACAACTCTCATCAAAGGGGAGTACGACCGCAATAATGTCTTTATAATCGATGGCGCAGTTACGAACAAGTCCACCAATGAAGAGCATAAAAGCCTCATCAGGGAAGTGATGCGTTTTCCGGCTGTAAAGGTCATAGAGCATCCTGATCTGTTTGTGGACGGCATGAATTATACTCTTGCCGACTATGACTACATCATAGAGCTTAGGGAAGATGAAGATCAGGAGATAACCTATGAAAAACATCAGAAAAAACACTGGTTCCAAGATGAAGATATGAGCTTCTTCGGCGGGATGTAGGGAGGTTGCCATGAAACTTGGTACTTATTTAAAGGATAAAAGAGAAAAGTCAGGCATTACCCTTAAGGAGATGCAGGAGAAGTCGGGACTCAGGAAGGACATCATCCATATTATAGAAGCAGGAGATCTAAATGTCCTGCCAGAGCCTAGGCACGCACAGTTTCTCATTCAACAATATGCAGATGCAGTTGGCCTGGACCATGATAAGCTAAAGGAGCGCTTCGCCAGCGACTTACCGGATGATGGTGATCTGAGTGAGAAAAGAAGAGGCCATCCTGATGATGAGGAATATAAATATTTCAAGAGGACAATCATCGGGTTCCTTGGAATCATCCTAGGCTTGTTCATAATTTGGATGATCCTGCTGCAGGTTGGTTCCGAGGCGGATGTGTTTGAAGAGAAGCCAATATATGATTTCGATGAAAAGACTGCTGCATCCAAAGAGCCTGAGGAAAATTCCGAAGAAGAGAAGGATACAGCCGATGAATCAAGTACGGAGGAAGCTACGGAAGAAGAGGGGGAATCAGATGATTCACAATCAACATCAGATTATACCTTCAACAGTTCAGACGGTGCCACCTTCTATTATGATATCAAAGTGTCTCCCCCCCTTGTGATCGGTCTATCTGGAGAGACGCCCTCCTGGGTGACGCTGACGGATGACACAGGCAATAATTATGCCTATGAGACATTATCCGAGGGAGAATTCGAAATCTCTGAAGAAGCTAATGTACTGTATCTCACTTTAGGCGATGCAAAGAATTTCAATGTGGAAATTGATGGAGAACGTCTGCAGAACCCTAAGCAGGGAGATGCGGTCACCGTATATTACGAATTCAATCTGAAAAAGGAGTAGTCTAATGAATATACCCAATCAGCTCACTGTCTTCAGGGTCATACTGATTCCAATATTCCTCATTTTCATACTGATAGATTTCGGCTGGGGCAGCATTCAGGTCTTGGGCGGCGAGGAAGTGTCACTCAGCAGGTTCATTGCAGCGATAATATTCGTTACAGCCGCACTGACGGATTTTCTTGATGGTTATCTTGCGAGGAAATGGCACCTGATCACCAATATGGGGAAATTCCTTGATCCGTTAGCGGATAAATTGCTTGTTACTGCCGGATTGATTGTCCTGGTAGAGCTGCAAGTGATATCTTCCTGGATCGCAGTCGTAATAATAGCAAGAGAGTTCGCTGTAACCGGCCTAAGACTGCTTCAGATAGAGCAGGGTTATGTAAGTGCAGCAGGGCAGCTCGGCAAGATAAAGACCGTATTCCAGATGATTGCCCTTGTAATGTTGCTTTTTGGTGATATGTTTACGCAATATACACCATTCTCCCTTGGCATGACTGCAATGTACATCGCCGTCTTCTTCACCATCCTGTCTGGGATCGAGTATTTCTACAAAGGCCGCGCGGTCTTCAGTGGCGATGAAAAATGATGGCTGTAGGCCTTATGGGCCGTTATCAGCAATCTGAGCAGATGAATCTACAATATTCTATATACCGGACATATTTGTACAGAATCTGACGACCCACATACGAATATATGTTCGCATGAATTTGTGGATTATGTTATAATATATTATGAAATGAATTAATGGAGGGTAATTATGGACGAGAGACAAAAAGCGATAGATACAGTTATAAAAAATATGGAAAAGTCATTCGGTAAAGGCGCGGTCATGAAACTTGGGGACGACGCGGGACGTAAAGTATCAACGGTTTCCTCAGGCTCCATCACTTTGGATAAAGCACTTGGTGTAGGGGGCTACCCGAAAGGGAGGATCATAGAAATCTATGGCCCGGAATCTTCCGGTAAAACCACCGTGGCACTCCATGCCATTGCAGAAGCTCAAAAAAATGGCGGCATTGCAGCATTTATAGATGCTGAACACGCCTTGGATCCTGACTACGCCCAAAATCTCGGAGTCGATATAGAAAACTTGTATCTATCCCAACCGGACACTGGGGAACAGGCCCTTGAAATAACGGAGGCATTCGTCAGAAGTGGCGCTGTTGACATCGTAGTCGTCGACTCAGTCGCAGCGTTGACGCCTAAAGCTGAAATTGAAGGCGAAATGGGTGACGCGCACGTGGGACTGCAGGCGCGCCTGATGTCCCAGGCATTGAGGAAACTCTCCGGTGCCATTTCGAAAAGTAATACCACAGCGATGTTCATCAACCAGATCCGTGAAAAAGTCGGGGTCATGTTCGGTAATCCTGAGACGACATCAGGCGGCCGGGCCCTTAAATTCTACAGCTCTGTCCGTCTGGAAGTAAGGCGTGCCGAACAGCTTAAACTTGGCCAGGAGATTGTAGGTAACCGTACTAAGATCAAAGTTGTGAAAAACAAGGTCGCGCCTCCATTCCGTGTTGCAGAAGTGGATATAATGTATGGTAAAGGCATTTCAAAAACAGGTGAGATGATCGATCTTGGTGTCGAGTATGACATTGTAGAGAAAAGCGGTGCCTGGTATTCCTATGAAGGGGAACGCCTTGGTCAAGGTAAAGAAAATGCCAAGGAACACCTTACGAACAATCCTGCCACCCTTGAAGAGATTGAAAGGAAGTTGCGTTCTGCACTTGGCTTCGGAGGCGAAGCTAAAGAAGAGGAAATTGAGGAACCAGCAGAAGAAACCCTTTTTGAAGATGATGAATCATAAAAAAATAAGTCTTCACAGAGCGCAAGTATCGGGATGCTAAATTGATATTCCTGGTGCTTGCGTTTTCGCATGATTATCTTTAGAATTGAATCTATATAATATTTGTTTCAGTGTATTATATAATCAAGGAATAGAGCTTGTAGGAGAGGTGTTTATTATGGACATGATAGACATTTTCTTGATCTTGCTCGGTATTTTTCTAGGTGTTGTAATCGGATATTTTATTGTAAAAAATATTTTGACCAAAAAGCAACAGGAGGCGCGTGTTTCCGCAGAACATATTATCAGCGAAGCGAATAAGCAGGCGGAGAACCTCAAAAAAGAGAAGTTGCTTGAGGCAAAAGAAGAGAACCAGAATCTCAAGGATGCATTTGAACGTGAATCCACTGAGAAGAAAGAGGAACTCAGATCTCAAGAATCCAGGCTTTTGAATAGAGAACAGGTGCTTGACAGAAAAAGTGAAGTGCTTGATAAAAAAGACGAAGCCCTGGAAGTGAAGGAAGCTAAAATTGAAGAAAAGCAGCAAATGGTTGATGCCGAGGATCAGAAGATTAAAGAAATTATCGGTCGACATGAAGAAGAACTGACCCGCATCTCCGGGCTCACCCGTGAAGAGGCACGCAAAGAAATTTTCGACGAGGTGGAGCGTGAACTATCGCATGACATGGCTGTCATGGTCAAGGAGAAAGAGAACGAGATGAAGCTTGATGTGGATAAGAAGGCAAAAGAACTTCTTGCATCCACCGCCCAGCGTTACGCTGCGGAATATACGAGCGAATCGACAGTATCGGTAGTAACTCTGCCGAATGACGAAATGAAAGGCAGGATCATCGGCCGTGAAGGGCGCAACATCCGGACGCTCGAAACGCTGACGGGGGTTGACCTTATAATCGATGACACGCCTGAAGCCGTCATCCTTTCAGGATTCGATCCAATTCGTAGGGCCATCGCCAAAAATGCATTGGAAGCCCTTGTACAGGACGGTAGGATCCATCCAGGCCGCATCGAAGAGATGGTCGATAAGGCGAGACGCAACATGGAGACGAGCATTCGTGATGCAGGTGAGGCAGCTGCATTCGAACTGGATATCCATAATCTCCATCCAGAGCTGATCAAGCACCTTGGTAAGATGAAATATCGACTCAGTTATGGACAGAATGTGCTTAAACACTCTGTTGAAGTGGGTTATCTTGCAGGAATGCTTGCCAGCGAACTGGGAGAAGATGTTCAACTTGCCAAACGTGCCGGCCTGCTGCATGATATCGGTAAGGCCATCGACCACGAAATGGACGGTAGCCACGTTGAGATTGGCGTGCAGCTCGGAAAGCGTTACAAGGAGCCTGACACAGTCATCAATGCCATCCACTCCCATCATGGTGATGTGGAGCCGACAAGCATCATTTCGATTCTTGTCGCTGCAGCCGATGCACTGAGCGCTGCACGCCCGGGTGCGCGTAGAGAAACACTTGAGAACTATGTCAAACGCCTTGAAAGGCTTGAATCGATTGCAGAGGGCTATGATGGCGTTGAGAAAACATTCGCCATTCAAGCCGGTCGTGAAATCCGGGTGATGGTGAAACCGGATGAATTGGATGACTTGAAAGCACACCGTCTAGCGCGGGACATCAAGAAACAGATTGAAGAAGAACTTCAATATCCAGGGCACATCAAAGTAACGGTCGTCCGTGAAATGCGAGCAGTCGAGTATGCAAAATAAAGAGGCCAGCAGGCATGCCTGCTGGTCTTTTCTATTATCATGACCAAAAATATAAAGTGGATTAAAGGATGGATCTATAATGCGAATACTATTCATTGGAGATATTGTGGGAAAAGTAGGGCGGCGTATGCTGAAGGCGCACCTGCTTGATCTGAAGAGGCAGCATGGCGCTCAAGTGGCCATTGTGAATGGTGAAAATGCTGCACATGGTAAAGGCATCACAGAGAAGATATATAAGGAATTGTTGACGGCGGGTGCGGATTTCATCACTTTGGGCAACCATGCATTCGCCAAAAGGGAAATCTACCCATTTCTTGAGGGCGATGTGCGCATGGTACGTCCAGCAAACTTCCCGGAAGGGGCTCCAGGAAAAGGGCATGGAGTCATCAATGTGAACGGCAAGATGCTTCAGATCATCAATCTTCAAGCCAGAAGCTTCATGGATCCCATAGACTGTCCGTTTAAAAAGGCGGATGAAATACTGAAGCATTCGGAAGCGGATGAGATATTCGTCGATTTCCATAGTGAGACGACAAGTGAAAGTCTCGCCATGGGACATTATCTGGATGGTAGGGTAGGGGCTGTAGTCGGTACCCACACGCATGTCCAGACAAATGATGAGCAAGTATTGCCGAAGGGGACGAAATATATTACCGATGTCGGGATGACTGGTTTCAAAGACGGAATCCTCGGGATACGCAAAGAAGAAGTCATCGAACGGTTCATTCATCAAATGCCCGTCAGGCATAATGTTCCTGAAGAGGGGGCGGGGATACTATCCGGTGTCATCATTGATGCGGAGATGAATAGAATCAGTAAGATACGCATTGAGGAATAGGCTCAGCCGATAGACTGATTTTCATCGTGGAACCATCATGAAGATCGAAAAACATGCCGTATTTTGGTATATTAGCATAAGGACAAGGAGGCAATGTTTATGAAAGAGCAATTGTCATGGAAAGTCGGCGGTCAGCAAGGTGAGGGTATCGAGTCGACCGGAGAGATCTTTTCAACAACCCTAAACAGGATGGGGTACCATCTATATAGCTACAGACATTTTTCAAGCCGTATAAAAGGCGGCCATACAAATAATAACGTGAGAATTTCGACTAAAGAAGTTCGGGCGGTGAGCGATCATACTAATATATTGGTGGCTTTCGACCAGCAGACCATAGACTTGAACAGCCATGAGCTCGTTCAAGGCGGGATTGTGCTTGCAGACAGCAAGTTCGATCCAAAAAAGGAAGAGAATTTGGATATCCAACTCATCTCAATTCCGTTTACAGCCACTGCCAAGGAGCTCGGCAGCCAGCTGATGAAGAATATGGTGGCAGTGGGTGCAAGTGCGCGCTTGATGAATCTTGAGCTGCAGCCATTCAAGGATATGATCTATACGATGTTCATACGTAAGGGTGAACAGATCGTAGAAAGCAATAACCAGGCAATATTGGCCGGATATAACTTGATGGACGAGCAGATGCCGAACATTGACGGAGACTTTGAACTCGAGCCTACAGATGGCGAAAGTCAGCTTTTCCTGATCGGCAATGATGCCATCAGTTTTGGTGCACTCAATGCCGGCGTGCGTTTCGTGGCTGCCTATCCAATCACTCCAGCGAGTGAAATCATGGAGTATATGATAGACAACCTCCCGAAACTCGGCGGCACCGTAATCCAGACTGAAGATGAAATTTCAGCGGTGACTATGGCGATCGGCTCCAATTATGCCGGAGCAAGAAGTTTCACATCTTCAGCTGGACCGGGCCTGTCGCTGATGATGGAATCAATCGGCCTCTCAGGCATGACTGAAACGCCACTCGTCATAGTTGACACGATGCGTGGGGGGCCATCGACCGGTCTTCCGACGAAGCAGGAGCAGTCAGATCTGATGCAGATGATATATGGTACGCACGGAGACATCCCAAAAATCGTACTGGCTCCGTCCGATGTGGAAGATGCATTCTATACGACAATGGAGGCATTCAACCTGGCTGAATATTATCAGGTGCCGGTCATACTGCTTTCCGATCTTCAGATGTCCCTCGGCAAACAGTCTTCACGCCCATTCGACCAGTCCCGTGTCGAAATAAACAGAGGCAAGATAATCACAGAAGAAATCGACAATGATGAGGATTATTTTGAGCGCTACAGTGATGAGGAGGACGGCATTTCGCCGCGTCCGATACCAGGCGTCAAAGGCGGTATCCACCATGTCACCGGTGTAGAACACAGTACAGTCGGGACACCCAACGAAGGTGCAGAGAACCGCATGACCCAAATGGACAAGCGAATGAGGAAGCTGAAGGACTTTACAATGGATGAACCATTCAAAGTGCACGGTGGCGTCGAAAGCGACCTGCTCATCATCAGTATCCTGAGCGTCAATGGTGTGGTCGATGAAGCTGCCGAAAGAATAGATGCAGATATCACCACCATCAGCCTGAAGCAGATCCATCCATTCCCGACGAAACTCCTCAAGCCTTATCTAGATGGAGCGAAAGATATTCTGGTGATTGAGCACAACTACAGTGGTCAACTCCATAGTATCCTGAAGATGAACTATTATGGCCATGACCGTATGAATTCCCATGTAAAATATGATGGGACCCCTTTTAAGCCCGATGAGATTGAAGCACATATCAATTCGATTCTGAAAATAAAGGAAGTTATGTAATGGCGACATTTAAAGATTTTAGAAATAACATCAAACCGAACTGGTGTCCAGGATGCGGAGATTTCAGTGTCCAGGCGGCCATCCAGAAAGCGTGTGCGGCCAACGGACTTGAACCTGATGAACTTGCTGTCATAACAGGGATAGGATGTAGTGGACGTTTGAGCGGATATATCAAATCCTACGGTTTCCACGCAACCCATGGGCGCAGTCTGCCTGTAGCACAAGGTGTCAAAATGGCGAACGATGAACTGACGGTGATTGCTGCCGGCGGTGACGGTGATGGTTTTGCCATCGGTATGGGACATACTGTACATGCATTGAAGCGCAATATAGATATCACATACATCGTCATGGATAATCAGGTCTACGGCCTGACGAAAGGGCAGACATCGCCTTCTTCCGGCAAAGGTTTCGTTACGAAGACAACGCCGGACGGCTCGAAAGAGGATCCGATCCAGCCGATACGGACTGCCATGGCCAGCGGTGCGACATTTGTTGCACAAAGCGTCAGCTCAGACATCAAACAGCTGACTGCCATCATCCAGCAGGCAATGGACCACAAAGGATTCAGCTTCGTCAACGTCTTCAGCCCGTGTGTCACATACAATAAGGTGAACACTTATGATTGGTTTAAAGAAAATCTTGTGGCTGTAGAAGATCTGGATGATTATGATCATACGGACGCAGAAAATGCGATGCAGCATGTCATGGCGAATAATGGCCTTCTTAAAGGCGTCATCTATCACGACGCGGATTCAAAATCCTACCAGGAAAATATAGAAGGCTATCTCGATCAGCCTCTTGTCAAAAGGGACATGACGCTTGAAGATGAAACATTTGATGAGCTGATGGCGGCATTCCGATAAATTGATGCATTCGAAGCAGATATGCTTCGGATGCATTTTTATCTAGACTGTCAAAATTGAGTGAATTATGTCATAATTACTATAATACTTCGGTAATCGAAAGAAAAAAAGGTGGGAGAAATTGCTGACAGTCTATAAATTCGCATTGAAATATAAATGGTTCATAGCCACCGCCCTCTTCTTTATGCTGATAGAATTGACGGTTGAACTCACTCAACCCTATCTGATATCAAAAGTCATAGATGATGGTATTGTGGCAGAAAGCATCGACACTGTGTGGTTCTATCTGCTCATCATGTCAGCTATAAGCATGGTGGCATTTGTAAGCGGTATAATGAATTCGCTTTTTGCGAGTCATGTGGCAAATAGTTTCAGCTATGATCTGCGTACAGCACTTTTTCGGCGGGTCCAATATTTTACGCTGGCGACATTGTCCAAATTCCCTACCTCGAGCCTCATTACGCGCATGACCCAGGACGTCCTGCAGTCTGAGATGCTGCTGTATATGTCATTGAGGGTGATCATCAAGGCACCATTGCTTGTTGTCGGCTCCCTCATCATGTCTTTTGTCGTCAACCCGACGCTTGGGTTCTATCTTTCTTTTCTCACACCTATCCTTCTTATCTTCTTGATTTTTACAGCGAGAAAAGGTGGACAGATATTCTTAAGGGTCCAAAAACGACTGGATAAGATAAACCGCTTCATCCAGCAGAATCTGGAAGCTGTAAGATTGATCAAGGCAAACGACCGTGCAGGGTTTGAAATCAATAAATTCAGTAAAGTGGCAGGGCGCCTGCGTGATGATACCATTTATGCCCTAAGATTAATGGAATCCATCATGCCTGTGCTCCTTCTGATCATCAACGGAAGCCTGCTTGTTGTACTCTGGATGGCCTCCGATCTATTGCAGAACAACGCCGTCCAGGTTGGAGAAGTGGTGGCCGTCGTCAACTATGCATTAAGGATGCAGGGCGGCTTCTCGATGTTTGCATTCATCATCATCGCCTTCAGCCGCTCCAAAGCATCGAGCGACCGTATGGAAGAAGTGCTGAAATCTCCAATCAGCATAAATGATAACGCAGAAATCGTTAAAGAAAATCAGGCGGGGTCGGTCAAGTTTGAAGGGGTCTCCTTCAGATACCCGGGTTCTTCCCGCTATGTGTTGCGCGATATCAGTTTTGAAGTCCGCGAAAAAGAAAAATTCATCATTATGGGTGGGACTGGGTCAGGCAAAAGTACGCTGCTCAGCCTGATACCCAAAATGTACGAGACAGAGGAAGGCACCATCTACATCAACGGGCGGGACATCAAGGAATGGAATGAAGAAGACCTCAGGCAGGCCATTGGCTATGTCCCGCAATCGGCAGTGCTCTTCTCTGGAAGCATATTCGAGAATCTGCTGTGGGGTGATTTGGAAGCGCTGGAATCCGATATCTTCACATCGACCCAAAAAGCCCAGATCCATAATTCCATCGAATCGTTCGATCATCGCTACGACACGAGGGTCGGACAAAGGGGTGTAACATTGTCCGGTGGCCAGAAGCAGCGGTTGTCGATAGCGCGTGCACTCGTCAGGAAGCCGGGGATACTTATATTGGACGACAGCACTTCAGCGCTTGATATAAGAACGGAGTCTGCCCTTTGGGAGGCGATCAGGGAAGAGGAGACCACCCAGATCATCGTCACGCAGAAGATAGTCACCGCCAAGATGGCAGATCGGATTTTGCTGCTTGAAGGCGGCGAGATCAATGCGCTCGGTTCGCACGAGGAACTGTTGCAGCAATCCGACTTGTATCGTTCAATAGTCGAGTCCCAGACGGAAGGAGGGCAATTGGATGATTGATTTCATAAAGAAACCCTTTGGACACGAGCCTGTCCTGACCAAGGAAGACATCAAAAAAAGGAAGGATAAGGATGATCAGCGCCGTGCCAACGATATTTCAGGCACCTTGAAAAGACTCTGGAAATTCATTTCCGAGGAGCGGAAGCTGCTCTATTCGATCATCTTCCTGGTGACCCTGACCAGTCTGCTCAGCATAACCGGTCCGTTCCTGGTCGGCTATATCGTGGACAATTATTTCGTACCACGTGAATTTGATGGGCTCGGCCGCATACTACTTTTCCTCCTGGTCGTCTATATCCTGCTCTCCTCCATTCAGTACACAGCAGCTTTCTTTATGGTGGGTTTATCGCAGAGGACGATATTCAAGCTACGTTCGCGGTTGTTTTCGCACATGCAGAAGCTTCCTGTAAAGTTTTATGACAAGAGGCAGCATGGCGAGCTGATGAGCCGGATGACGAATGACATCGAAACCATTTCGCAGACATTGAACACTTCATTCATCCAATTTACGACAAGCGTCGTGACCCTGATCGGTACAATCAGCGTGATGCTTTACCTCAGTCCGCTGCTGACGCTGTTGACCGTCACCATCATACCGGTATTGATCGTGGCGGTGGCATTCATCACCAAGCGGACGGGACCGCTCTATAAAAAGAGGCAGAAGGCGACGGGTGAAATGAACGGCTATATCGAAGAAATGGTATCCGGCCAGGAAATCGTTAAAGTCTTTTCGCAGGAAGAAACGGCCATCCGCAACTTCAGCGAGAAGGCGGCGAACCTGAGGGAGATCACTTTTTGGGCCTTTTTGTTTGCAGGTCTGATCCCGAAGATCATGAATATGCTGAACAATGTCAGCTTCACAATTGTTGCCGGGGCCGGCGGCCTGCTCGTGTTCTATACAGACGGGCTTGTGACCATCGGGACGATTGTCGTCTTCGCTGAATATGCCCGCCAATTCACACGGCCCCTGGCTGACCTTTCGAACCAGTTCAACCAGGTGCTGTCGGCTCTTGCCGGCGCAGAGCGGGTTTTTGGAATCATCGATTCGGAGACTGAAACAGATGCAGGTCATATTGAGGATGTGACGATTCGCGGAGAAATAGAATTTGACGACGTTTCCTTCTCTTTTGATGCCGATCAGCAGAAGCCGACGATCAATCATCTAAGCTTCAAGATCGATGCCGGCGAATCGGTCGCCCTCATCGGCGCGACTGGGGCAGGCAAGACTACAGTCATGCAGCTGCTCGCCCGTTTCTACGAGACGGATGAGGGTGAGATCCGAATCGATAATCGGAACATATTGGATTATAAACGTACAGTAGTGCGTTCACAGACGGCTTTTGTGCTGCAGGATCCATATCTGTTCGAAGCGACGATACGCGAAAATATACGATATGGTAAATTGGACGCGACAGATGATGAAGTCATTGAAGCTGCAAAACTGGCTAATGCCCATGAGTTCATCATAGAGCTTGAAAATGGCTATGATACTGTGCTCGAGGCCGATGAGGGCTTCATCTCCCAAGGGCAGAAACAGCTCATTTCCATAGCGAGGGCCCTGATAACAGATCCGGCGATACTGCTTCTTGACGAGGCGACAAGCAGCATAGACACCGTAACGGAGCTGAAGATCCAAGAAGCGCTTGAGCGGCTGATGAAAGACCGTACAAGCATCATCATCGCGCACAGGTTGAATACCATCAAAGCGGTGGATCGTATATTCGTCATGGATCTCGGTGAACTCGTTGAAAGCGGCAGTGAAGAAGAACTGCTTGAAGCGGGTGGCAGATATCATCAGATGATTGCGGACAACAAGTGATTTTACAAAGGATTGAGAATGCGCTATCATGGAGTTAATTGAATAACAGCACACCACTAGGGGTGTCCTTTTGGACTGAGAATTACCCTTATCACCTGATCTAGATCATACTAGCGTAGGGAAGTGGCATATTACATAACATTAATATGCACACCACTACACTAGTGGTGTGCTTTTTTATTCTCTAATGATTTCAGGAGGGTATTAAAATGAAGAAAAGAAGAGGCTTAACATTGACGGACGTTTTGGTGACCGTCGTCGTTTCCCTGGTATTTGCAGTCATCTACTCGGTTTGGGGGGCTTTTTACACAGCTTTGAAACCTCTCGGCATCCATCTAAATGAATTGGTCTATGGCATGTGGTTCATCGCGCCGGTCATCGTATATCTGATAATCAGGAAGCCGGGAGTTGCATTGATTGCGGAATTTGCAGCAGCCTCTGCTGAAACGATAGTCCTGCTGCAGTTCGATGTCATGCTTATCATCTATGGACTTATCCAAGGGTTAGCCTGTGAACTTGTTTTTGCCATTGTACGATATAAAAGTACAGCGTTGATGGTTGCTGTATCAGCGGGAACAGCAGCGGCGCTCTCTACACTGCCTTTGGATTGGTACTATGGTTACCTTGCCCATCTCGAGATATGGAACCTGATTCTGATGGCTGGCTTCAGGATTTTGAGTGGGGCAGTGGTCGCAGGGTGGCTTGCGCATATCCTCTATAGAGCATTGCTTGAGACGGGTGTCCTTAAACTGCTCGGTCAGTATAAGGAAACAGAAAGGGAGGCATAGATGGGGATGGAAGTGGTGAATATGGCACTGCAGTTTCAAGGTGCCCATGAGCCATTGTTTACGGACATGAATCTGCAGATAGAAAAAGGTGAAAAAGTTCTGATAGTAGGACCAAGTGGTTCCGGAAAAAGCACTTTATTGAATATATTGAGTGGCCTCATGCCACGCGTCATTGATGCACTGCTGGAAGCGGACCATATGGATCTGCCTGATGGGGGGGCTGTGGTCTTTCAAGATCCCGATTCCCAGTTCACCATGCCTACAATCGGTGAAGAACTTGCTTTCATCATGGAGAACAATCAAGTGCATGTTGACGATATGACTTCGAATGCCTTGTCAACATTAGAAGCAGTGGGGCTGAAAAAGCCTCTTGAGACCCAAATCAGCAGCTTATCGGGAGGCATGAAGCAAAAACTGGCGATTGCTTCTGCATTGCTGCAGAAAGCCGATACTTTCTTTCTCGACGAGCCGACAAGCATGTTGGATGAAAACACTGCCTGTTCTTTATGGGAAACGATTCAGGAAGTGTGGGAAGAGCGTACCGTAGTAATTGTCGAACACCGGGTGGAACACGTGTGGTTTAGGGTGGATCGGATTATTTTGTTGAATGATGAAGGCTGTATCGTCGCTTCCGCTACACCAGGTGAGATGTTAAGTGACAATAGGGAAGCCTTGGATGCTCTGGGAGTGTGGCATCCACATTCATGGCAGAATGCCCCACGATTCACCAAAAGCATAGATAATGGCGTCCCGCTTCTCCAGATTAATGATCTTTCGATAAGTAGAGTAGGAAACGAGCTGCTCAGTGTGGATGAGCTGCATATTCCTAAAGGGCAATGGATTACACTGGAAGGGGAGAATGGAAGTGGAAAATCAAGTTTCATGATGGCAGTTATGAAGCTGATGCAGACACGAGGAGAAGTCATATTCGAAGACCACCCAATACGAAAGACCAAACAATTCCAAGGGGCACTCTATCCGGTTTTTCAGAACCCCGAACTTCAATTCATCACCAACAGTGTCTTTGATGAAGTATTCATCAATCTGGAAATGCATCATGATGAAGCGGCAGCTAAGAAGAAGACGGGGCAGGTGCTCTCACGGATGGGTCTCTCCCATATCAAAAGACTGCATCCGCTTGAAATATCAACAGGACAAAAGAGGCGGTTAAGTGTCGCAACCGCACTTGGCGGCATCCCGCAGATCATCTTTTTGGACGAACCGACCTTCGGCTTGGACGCGCGCCACACATTCAAACTGCTCGAATTGATTCATGAGCTGGTCGAAGACGGTACGACGATCATCATGATCACCCACGACAAGGAAATAAAAGAACGCTATCCGTCGCGGCGCCTGAAAATCCATAATGGTATGTTGGAAGAGGTGGGTGGCGGTGTTTGAATCCATAAAACGCTATTCCACATTTATAGATAGGACCAATCCGCTCACTAAAATAGTGGCGGCAATCTGTCTATTTATAGCGGTAGTATTGATACATGATCCGAACCATCTATTCCATCTGTTACTTTGGATGCTTTTATTATTTTTGGTCATGAGTGGAATTGAACTCAAGTATCAAGCATTGCTGATTGCCGTCACCGTTTTAACAGGGCTTGTGTCCAGCGCATATATGATTTTATATGGCGAAGGTGACACGACCCTATTTGAATTTGGTCTCGTGCATATCACTGAGGAAAGTGTAGTGAGGGGACTTCATATTACGATGCGTGGCCTGACGCTGTCATTCTTCGGCTCACTCATCATTTTTACCACAAGGTTGACCGATGTATTCTACAGTATGATGCAGCAGGGGAAAGTAAAGCCGAAATACGCCTATTCATTTATGGCCGCGATTCGTATGTTGCCTGTTATAGTCAATGAGTTCATCACCTTGAGGAGGGCACGCAAGGTGCGTCGTTCATTGGTCAGCCGAAAACATATCGGAGGGCTCAGGGGGTTCACGAGTACGGTGGTGATATTGCTCAGTCAGAGCATCAGACGGGCCCACCGTCTTGCGGTGGCGATGGAATCGAAAGGATTCGATGATGGGGCTAGGACCTACTATCGTCAGACAAGATTTTCCGGATATGACGTCTGTTTTATAGCGCTCATTGCTGTAGGTCTCATTGCATCCTACTATTCAGGGCAGTGGATAACGCCTTTTGGTACATCCGATGCAAGATAATGAAAGAATCGCTTTGAAATATAGCGATAAAAGATATATACTGATAGGAGATTTTAATAATCCGTAAAATATCATCTGCTATAAATGAAAGCCGGATGCAAAATAAGAAAAGGTGGCAGTCGAATGTATACGAAGGACGATATTGTAAATGAAGCGAAAGATCTTGGGAAGATGATCGCTCAAACCGATCAGGTGGAGTTTTTCAAAAAAGCCGAAGCCAAAATCCATGAAAATAAAGAAGTGCGCGAAAAGATGGCCAGTTTGAAGAGTCTCCAGAAGCAGGCGGTCAATTTCCAGAACTACGGTAAGGAACGGGCCTATCAGATGACTGAGGAGAAGATCAAGAAGATCGAAGCCGAGCTCGATGAAATGCCGATTGTCGACCAGTTCAAGGAATCCCAAGGACAAGTGAATGAACTCCTTCAGATGGTATCCCACGCAATCAGCCAGACTGTAACAAACGATATCATCACCTCAACCGGTGGAGACCTGCTCCAAGGTGAAACGGGCGCGGCAATGGAAAACATGCCGAACCAGAAAAAAGACTAGACATTCGGGAAGCTGCATATCCTTTTGGGTATGCAGCTTCTTTTTCGCTTGACGTGTGTATGGCTATGGTGAGAGCGCCCTTGACACAAGAAGAGTCGGTAAGGTTAAACAATGGAAGCGACACATGATATAATGCAGTTATATTTCAATCGATAATGGAAGTGTTTAAATGGCTACAGTTACACCTATGATGCAACAATATTTGAATATCAAAGATGAACATCCCGATACACTGCTTTTCTACAGGCTTGGTGATTTCTATGAGCTTTTCTATGAAGATGCAATTACAGCAAGTAAAGTGCTGGAGATTACATTGACTTCAAGGGATAAGAAAAAAGACCCGATTCCGATGTGCGGGGTCCCTTATCATTCGGCTGATGGCTATATCGAACGCCTCATCAATCAAGGCTATAAAGTTGCGATATGCGAACAGATGGAAGACCCTAAAAAAACAAAAGGCATGGTCAAGCGTGAAGTTGTGCGCATCATTACACCGGGTACTCTGATAGACGATTTTGGCATGGATGATGGACGGAGCAACTACATACTGGCGATCGGGGAAAACGATGGAGCATTCGCTGTCGCCTACTCCGATATATCGACCGGTGAGATACAGGCATTCACAACCGATCAACTCTCCCTTTTAAAAAGTGAAATTGAGCGCATCAACCCACGGGAAATTGTTGTGGAAGAAGAGATAACGGGAGTTTTATCAGAAATCTACCGGGATCCGCCAATCAATACGCCGTATACGGCACAGGGACATTTCAGCCTGGATTATGATGATGGTATAGGTGAAGCGGAGAAGGAGACGCTGGATCTTCTCATATCCTATATCAATGCACACAACATGAAAGAGTTGAAGCACTTCAGACAGGTCAAAAAGCACCGCCTCAACGAGACGATGCAACTGAATTATGCCGCCATCGCCAACCTCGAACTTCTTGAAAGCCTACAGACGAGAAAAGTGAAAGGTTCCCTGTTTTGGTATTTGAACCGTACCGAGACACCTATGGGGAAGCGCAAGCTCCGCAAATGGATCGAAAGGCCCCTGTTGTCAGAAGAACTCATCAGGGAACGGCAGGACACTGTTGCCGTGCTGCTTGAAAACTTTCTTGAGAGGGAAGATATCCGGGAATTACTGAATAATGTATATGACATTGAAAGGCTGGTCGGAAGACTGAGTTTCGGCAACATCGATGCAAAAGACCTGGTCCAGTTGAAGGATTCGCTAGAAGGCCTGCCCCGTATAGCCGATGCACTTGAGAAAACAGGGCTATCCACTTCGCCGTTATTCAAGGATTTTGATGTGTTGGATGATGTCCGCAAGGTACTGGAAGAAAGCTTGTCGGATACACCACCTAAAACCATAAGAGAAGGTGGCATATTCAAAACGGGATATGATGCACAATTGGATGAATATCGCTATATCGCCACCAACGGTAGAAAGTGGCTTGATGACTACATTGCAGGCGAGCGGGAAAAGACCGGCATCAAAACACTCAAGGTGGGATTCAACAAGGTTTTTGGCTACTACATTGAAATATCCAAGGGCAGTGCAGTCAACTTCGATGCCGAAGCATTCGATTACCAGCGAAAACAGACGCTGGCGAATGCTGAACGATTCATCACTCCGGAACTGAAGGATATGGAATCCAAGCTTCTGAGTGCGCATGATGAGAGCATCATACTGGAATATGACTTGTTCATTGCACTGAGGACGCATATGGAACAGTTCATCGGGCGGCTGCAGTATACGGCCGAATTGATCAGTACTCTCGACTGTCTTGTGTCCTTCGCCACTGTTTCAAATGACTACAGGCTTGTCCGTCCGGTATTCAGCGATGGTGAACTCAGCGTCAAGGAAGGGCGTCACCCGGTCGTAGAAAAAGTGATCGGTGAGAACACCTACGTGCCGAACTCGCTCGATATGGATGATGAAACTTTCATCTACCTTATTACCGGACCCAACATGTCCGGCAAAAGTACTTATATGCGTCAGACCGCAATCATCAGCATAATGGCTCAAATCGGAATGTATGTGCCTGCACAATCTGCAGTATTGCCGATCTTCGATCAGATATTCACACGCATCGGTGCGAGCGATGATCTGGCGAGTGGCAAATCGACATTCATGATTGAGATGATGGAGGCAAATGAAGCGTTGCTTAATGCGACAGAAAAGAGTCTCTTGATATTTGATGAAATCGGCCGTGGAACATCGACTTATGACGGTATGTCATTGGCGCAAGCCATGCTTGAATATATCCATGACAACATTGGTGCAAAAACACTGTTTTCAACGCATTACCACGAGATGACCCGGCTCAGCGGTGAGCTTGAACATCTGAAGAATGTCCATGTAAAAGCAACTGAATATGACGGTAAGCTGATTTTCCTCCATAAGGTCAAGCCAGGCGCCGTCGAAAAAAGTTATGGGATACAAGTAGCAAAGCTTGCAGAACTGCCGGATGCAGTTACAAAGCGGGCGCACGAACTGCTTAAAACCTTTGAAGACGGTACAGGCGTGGCAAGCCAGCAACTCGCACTGCCCCTTGACGATACCGAGAGTGAACAGCTGCATCCGGTGATGGAGAAATTGAAATACGTCGATATCAATCAGATGACGCCAGTCGATGCTTTGATGAAACTACAGGAGCTGCAGAATGAAATGAAGGGGGAATGATCCGATGGGCACCATAAAAGTATTGGAGAGCGCCATACAGAATAAGATTTCAGCAGGCGAAGTGGTGGAGCGTCCGAGTTCAGTGGTCAAAGAGCTTCTGGAGAACTCCATTGATGCCAATGCCACTGAAATCGAAGTGTTCATAGAGGAGTCGGGCATGAAGAAAATCCGCATCGTCGATGATGGCGACGGCATCCACCATACGGATGGCCCGCTCCTTTTTCAGCGGCATGCGACCAGTAAGATCTCCTCTGATTACGATCTGTTCCAGATCCGCTCACTCGGTTTCCGTGGAGAGGCGCTGGCCAGCATTGGCGCCGTCGCCAAAGTGTCCGTGGAGACGAAGCACCATTCTGGAGACCCCGTATTCATCCGCTTTGAAGGTGGGGAACTAATGAGACAGAGTCCTGGCAAGGAACGGCAGGGAACCGACATCACCATTACAGATCTGTTCTTCAACACACCCGCCAGACTCAAGTATATCCGTTCTTTGAAGACCGAGAGCGGCAAAATTATTGATGTGGTCCAGAAGATGGCGATGGCACATCCAAAAGTGAGCTTCCGGCTGGTGTTGGACGACCAGCAGAGACTGATGACTAAGGGGAACGGCAACCTCAAAGAAACCATGAGTGATATATATGGCCTCAATGTTGCGCGCAACGCGGTGGAAATCCAGGCGCAAGATGCTGATTTCAGGATACATGGATTCGTGGTTCGTCCAGAGATCAACCGCAGCAACCGCAATTATATGAACATTTCCGTCAATCAGCGCCACATTAAAAATTTTGCTTTGTCACAGTCGATAGTTAAAGGGTTTCACACACTGCTGCCTAAAGACAAATATCCAATTGCTGTAATTGATATTGAAATGGATCCGAAATTGGTCGATGTAAACGTACATCCCGCCAAAATAGAAGTGAAGTTCTCGAAAGAGAGGGAGTTGAACCATCTGCTTGAGAACGCAGTGCTTGAGAGCATGCGGAAAGAAGTGCTCATCCCTGATGTGGCAAAAAAGATACCGGACAGACAAAAGCCTGTCCAGGATGCAATTGATTTCACCCAGCGGAATACCTTTGATCGACCAAGATACGATGCGCCCCCGATGCCACGCAATTTTGAGGGGCGGCAATCTGAGCAGCCCGAAACAGTATACACTGTCGACCCCGTGCCGACCATCGCCCGGGAGGAGGGTCCTTCCCCAGAAACCAATCCTCCACCGGAACTGGAAGAAGAGCATGTTCCAGCTCCATCAAAAAGCGAAGGTGAAGCGGAAAAACTGCCTTATATGGAGATAGTCGGTCAACTCCACGGTACCTACATCATCCTCCAAAACGACTCCGGCATGTACATGATGGATCAGCATGCCGCACAGGAGAGGATCAAATATGAATATTATTCTGCAAACATCACTGCGGGGAAAACAGCTGCCGTGCCGCTCCTCATCCCATATACGTTTGAATTTCCGATGAATGATATAATAGAAATAGATGGGAAACTTGAGAAACTTAAACAATTGGGCTTTGACATCGACAAGGTCGGTCCGACACAGTATGCCGTGACCGGTTACCCGAATTGGATCGATGAGAAGCGTCCGGAAGAGGATATCGGGGAACTCATCGATTTTGTCAGCGAGAAGGAAGATTTTTCGGTAAATCAATATAAAGAAGAACTCGCAATCATGATGAGCTGTAAGCAGTCCATAAAGGCCAACCACTATTTGGACAGAAGCCAGATAGAAGCGCTGCTCGAGGCGCTGGGCAGCTGTTATTCACCCTATACATGTCCGCACGGAAGACCAGTGCTCATCCATATGAGCACGTATGAAATCGAGCGGATGTTCAATAGGATCATGAAATAGGATGTGGATATATGAGAATGATCGAAAAGATTGTAAGTAACAATGGCAGAGATATAGAGGTCAGCATATTCTTGCCGGAGGAGCCCATATGTGCGATTCAACTGATGCATGGCATGGCCGAACATAAAGGGCGCTACACTGCAATGATGACCTGGCTTGCGATGAATGACTGCATGGTGATCATGCATAATCATAGGGGACATGGCCCTGAAGCAAAAAAGCTAGGGCATTTCGAGTCCCTCGACATTCTGGCTGATGATGCCATTGCGGTGTCCCGCCTGTTGCCGGCAAATATCCCCTCATTCATACTCGGACATTCGATGGGTTCCATCATTGCCCGTAGGTTATTGGAGCAGAATATTTATGATGGTGCAATCATTGTAGCGACGGGCAATAAAAAATCCATGATTGAAAACATGGGCGTCAAACTACTCAAGCTCCTCGCGGCCGTCGCTCCGGAATATCGCTCCCCGATAATCAACAATGTGGCGGTGTCGGGATATGATGGTGCGTTTAAAGGTGAACAGAAAAACAGATGGCTATCGGAGGATGACTCCCGTGTATCTGACTACAATCAAGACCCTTACTGCGGCTTCCTGATGAGCAACCGGGCATTATTTGAGATTGCCCGCAATATCGATGAAAGTCTTGAGAAGAAGAATTTGAAGCGGTTGAATGTGGATGTGCCGATACTGCTTATAGGCGGTAAATCGGATCCATTCTCGAAGTATGGTGCTGACATCAGGAGTTTGGGTCGGACCTACAGGAAATATGTGGATTCCGTGACCGTACAACTCTATGATGAGAGCAGGCATGAAGTACTGTTCGAGAAGAACCGTGCACAAGTTTACAATAGACTGTTAGGGTGGGTGAGGAGACATGTCTGAAAGGAAGAAACTTCTGATACTCGTTGGGCCTACGGCCGTAGGTAAATCTTCACTCGCTGTGGAGATCGCCAAAAGATTCGATCTTGAAGTCATTAGCGGAGACTCTATGCAGGTCTATCAAGGCATGGACATTGGTACCGGAAAGATTACAGAAGAAGAGATGGATGGCGTACAGCATTATATGATCGACGTCATGCCACCTGATACGACATTCTCCGTCCACCAGTTCCAGCACCATGTGGAGGATCTGATTGATGAATTCCATGAAGATGCCCGTACCCCTTTTATAGTAGGGGGGACCGGACACTACATCCGTGCGCTGATATACGGCTATGAATTCGATGAAGAAGACGATGAAGAAAAAAGAAGATTGACCAGCCACTTCGAAAAGCTGGCCACACCGGTTTTGCATAACCAACTGCAAAGTATTGATCCGAAAAGTGCAGAAGAGATTCATCCAAACAATCGCAAACGGGTGATCCGTGCCTTGGTGAAACACGAACTGAGCAACAGGATCAGCAACAGGACGGGCCCTGGCTACACAGATGAAATGAAATATGATACATTTATAGTAGGATTGACACGTAACCGTAAAGTACTTCATGAACGGATCCGGAAAAGGGTCGAAAAGATGTTTGAGATGGGACTTGAAGCAGAAGTCCAGAAATTATTGGATAACGGACCATTATCAAAAACGGCGAGTGCTGCAATCGGCTATAAGGAATTTCTGCCCTATTTTGAAGGGCATGGATCTTTGGATGAGGTTAAAGAAGCGATCATTCAACATTCCAGGCAATATGCCAAAAGACAACTCACATTTTTTAGAAATCAGCTGCCTGTAACATGGTACGATCTGGATGTAGTCGATACGGATATAATATTGGAAGATATATATCAATTTCTGCAGGCGAAGGAGAGATAAAAATGACAAGTCTTAATTTGCAGGATACATTCCTGAGTGACTTCAAGGAAACTGAAGTTGAAGTGACGGTATTCTTGGTTAATGGGTTTCAGATGCGGGGTACAGTGATTGATTTCGATAAGTACGTGATCCAGCTCAGTTCCGGAGGCAAAGATCATTTGATCTATAAGCATGCGATCAGTACATTTACGAAATAAAAGGACATCCCACCAGGTGGGATGTTTTTTTAGCCTTCGGCGATGTTATTTTCTAAGGCAAGTAAATATTTGACGTGATCTGGGCATCCAGCAACTAGTGGCTGAAAAACACATACTATAGTGAAGAGCAGCATCAAAATTCGGAGGTGTCATAATGACTCATATATATAAAGGCGTCATCATCGCAGTCGATACACCAGACCGCACATCAATAGACACCGAGGTGGAAGAGTTGAAAAGTCTGGCGGAATCCGTCGGGATAGAGATCGTCGGCGTCCATGTCCAGAACAGGACCCGGGTCGATGCACGCTCCTATGCAGGCACAGGATTCTTAACGGAAACGGCTGAAGCATACGGGGAAGATGACCTGATAGACTATACCATCGTCAACGATGAAATCACGGCGAGCCAAAACCGTTCCATTGAATCCTATATGGACACTAAAGTAATTGACCGGACGCAAGTCATATTGGATATATTCAGTATGCGTGCCCACTCCAAAGCGGGCCAACTGCAAGTCGAATTGGCACAGCTCCAGTATCTCGTACCAAGACTGAAGGGCCAAGGCATCAACCTCTCGCGTCTTGGGGGCGGCATTGGTACAAGAGGGCCGGGGGAGACGAAGCTGGAAACTGACAGAAGGCATATCAACCAGCGTATAAAAGAAATCAAGAAGCAGTTGAAGACGGTTGAAGCCCATCGGGAGAGATACCGGGCACAGCGCAAACGCAATCAGGTCGTAAAGGTTTCGCTGATCGGCTACACGAACGCAGGCAAATCTTCACTGTTCAACACAATGGCAAAAAGCGATACGTTTGAAGAAGATGCACTCTTTGCCACACTTGACCCTAAGACGAGGCAGATTGTATTGCCTTCTGGTTTCGAGTGCATCATATCGGATACGGTGGGCTTCATTCAAAACTTGCCGACAACATTGATTGAAAGCTTTAAATCGACGCTCGAGGAAGCGGCGGACAGTGATTTCATCATCCATGTCATCGACAACAGCACTGATGCCCTCGGCACCCATTACGATACTGTAAAGCGTCTGATCGAACAGTTGGGGATGGATGACATACCGTCATGCGTGTTCTTCAACAAGACTGATATCGATGATGGACGTTATCTGACGCCTGGAGAACCGCATGCCTATGTCAATAAAGAGATGGCGGGAGAAGAGATTTTGGACATACTGGAAAACTTCCTGAAAGAGACGATGGAGGCCTATCACGTCAAATTGCCAATCTCTGAGCCACAGAAAGTCTATGACCTGAAACGTTATACAATCGTAGAAGAGGAGTCTCTGGATGAGGACGATGGATCCTATACCTTCAAAGGCTTCGAGCCACCAGGAGACTGGAGTAGAAGAATCGTTCAAAGAGGAGAATAAGTGTGGAACATACTGAAATAGCGAAGATGGTGTCTGACGCCGTCGAAGAGATTGACCCCATCATAAAAAAGAATAAAAAGATAGGACAGGCGAACTTCAATAAAGTCATGTCGGCGTTCTATGAAAATGGTGTCACCGAAAGTGACTTCAGCGGCACGACCGGGTACGGATACGACGACACAGGACGGGATAAGCTTGAGGATATCTATAGTGCAGTGTTCCGCAGTGAAGATGCACTGGTCAGAAGCCAGATCATCTCCGGGACGCATGCCATCAGCCTGGTATTACTATCACTGCTAGAAGCCGGTGATGAATTGCTTTATATCAGCGGAGAGCCGTATGATACTTTGGAAAAGGTGATAGGTACAAGTCATGACGATATCGGGAGTCTGATGGAAAAGGGCGTAGAATACCACGCTGTAGACCTGGTCGACGACCATTTTGATGAAGAGGCCATCATGACAGCAATCAATGAAAAGACTAAGATAGTCGCGATACAACGCTCCCGGGGCTACAGCATGCGCAAATCTTTGACTATATCAGAGATGGAAGAGATGATCCAAAAAATTAAAAAACAGCATCCTGAAGTGATCGTCTTCGTCGACAACTGCTACGGTGAGTTTGTGGAGACCCGTGAACCGATAGAAGCCGGAGCGGATGTAATTGCCGGCAGTCTGATCAAAAATCCAGGTGGCGGGATTGCGCCGATGGGAGGTTATGTCGCGGGCAATACGGATATCATTACGCGGGTAAGCTACAGGCTGACCGTACCGGGGATAGGCAAAGAAATGGGAGCAAGCCTAGATGGTCTCAAAGACATGTATCAAGGCTTTTTCCTGGCCCCACATACGGTGATTGAAGGATTGAATGGTGCGGTATTGACGAGCCATCTGTTGGCTTCGGTCGGACTCAAGACAGATCCACTACCGGATGCCGACCGGACAGATCTGATCCAAAGCGTCACGTTCAATACAGAAGAAGAGATGATTACGTTTACCCAAATGATCCAGAAGGCATCACCGGTGAATTCCAAGTTCCTGCCTATACCGGATGATATACCTGGTTATGAGAATCCGGTCATCATGGCTGCAGGCACTTTCATCCAAGGTGCATCGCTTGAACTGAGCGCAGACGGGCCGATCAGAAGTCCCTACACAGTATTTATACAGGGTGGGCTGGTCTTTGAGCATGTGGTATATGCTTTAACTATGGCCCTTCTGGAAATGACCGAAAAAGAAATGATTGAACTATAGAATAGGCGGCCCCCTATGAGGCCGCCTATTCTATTTATTCCTATACTATTCAATGATATGACGATTCTGCCTTTTATATCTAAGGAAGCTCAAGCGGGCATTGAATGCAATATTGAGTATAATTGCCGTCAGGCTTCCGAGGACGATGCCACTTTCCGTTATGACAGCTAAACTGTCAGGCACGATCGCAAAAAGGTCGGGCAAAGCCGTGACACCGAGACCCATACCGATCGATATTGCGACGATCATCAGATTGTTCTGGTCCTCAAAGTCCACTCTTGAAAGCATCTTGATGCCGTATGAGACAACCATCCCGAACATTGCCAGCATCGCACCGCCAAGGACTGGTGTCGGAATTGCCACTGCTGCAGCACCGATTTTTGGAACGAGACCGAGCAGAATGAGCATGGTGCCGGCAATGTAGATGATTTGTCTGCTTTTTATGCCTGAAAGCTGAACGAGGCCGACATTCTGGGAATAGGTGGTGTAGGGGAAGGCATTGAAAATGCCGCCGAGCAGGATAGCCCAGCCCTCTGCCCTGTAGCCTCTTTTCAAATCTTCTTGTCCGATATCCTCATCGCATATATCTCCAAGGGCAAAGTAGACACCAGTCGCCTCTATCAGACCGACGATTGTCACGAGCATCATCGTCAGTATAGGCACTATATTGAACTCAGGAAGCCCGAAATAGAAGACCCTAGGAAGATGGAGCCAATTGGCCTCACTGACTGCACTGAAATCCACCATGCCAAAAAAGCCACTGATGAAAGTCATGATTACTATACCGCATAGTATGGCAATCGATTTCAGGAAACCTTCTCCGAATCGGAACAGCACCAATATGACTGCAAGTGTACCGAAACCAAGTGCGAGATTCAGGCCTGATCCATAGTCGGCACTGCCCTGACCACCTGATATATCGTGCATGGCGACCGGCACGAGAGTAATTCCGATGATGGTCACTACGGAACCTGTGACCACAGGAGGGAAGAATCTGATCAGTCGACTGAAATATTTGGCAATGATGACGACGAACAGACCTGCAGCAAGGATTGCTCCGTATATTGAAGGGATGCCGTAAGTATTGCCTATGGCGATCATCGGCCCTACAGCAGTAAATGTACAGCCAAGGACGACCGGGAGCCCGATGCCCGAGTATTGCCTTTTCCAAGCCTGCAGGATCGTTGCGACGCCGCACATCATGATATCGATGGCAATGAGGTAGGTGAGCTGTGCGGGGGTCAAGCCGATGGCCGCGCCAACGATCAAAGGAACGACCACCGCACCGGCATACATGGCAAGGATATGTTGAAGGCCGAGTGAAAGTTTTTTAAGTGAAGACATCTGCATCACACTTCCACTCCAGACATGAAGGTTATCTCACCTTCCGCCAAAGAGGCGATCCGGGCAAGGGAATGGACATCGTATCCAGCAGTACGAAGCACCTCGCCGCCTTCCTGAAAGGCTTTTTCGATGACGATGCCGATACCGGCTACCGAAGCTTCAGTCTGTTCCACAAGTTCGAGCAGACCTTTAGCGGCTTCCCCGTTTGCCAGAAAGTCATCGATGATCAATACTTCATCTTCAGGTGAGATAAATTTCTCGGCGATGGCAATGGTATTCGACTCGTTTTTAGTATATGAGAAAACGTCAGCCGTCAGCAGTCCCTCATTCAAGGTCAACGACTGGCGCTTTCTGGCAAAGATTACAGGAACACCAAGTTCAAGACCAGTCATGACCGCCGGTGCGATGCCGGAAGATTCCAGCGTCAATATTTTAGTTATCCCGCGGTCGTCGAAGTATTCTTTAAACGCTGTCCCAATTTCTTTCATCAGCGATGGATCGATCTGATGGTTGAGGAAATGGTCGACTTTCAATACAGTGTCTGAAAGCGCAGTTCCTTCATCCAATATCTTCTGTTTAAGCAACTCCATGAAATCCACTCCAAAATCATATTTTGAAAAAGCCAAAAGCACACATCATGAGATGAGCAGACTTCAAGTGGTTGCACGAGAGTTACTCACTCATAGTCAAGGCGTTTACGGCGCCCCGGTAGAAACTTGCAGGCCATATTCCTGCGATTATATGAGTGCTTTGTATTCAAGATGCTTATTATGATAACACAAAAAACGAACCTTTCAATAATAATAATTGATGAAGTTCATTTTTTGATATCAAATAGAGTATTTACACCTGTCAACTTTCGTCAATAGAGGATTTCAGATTAAAAAATGCCAAAAAATATCCTTCCAGATGTGAACTCCTAAATTAAGGTTTTGGATCCACATCAGCAAGGATACTCTTTTACTTTTCCAGTTGGAAATCTGTCAGGCATGTCGAATCATTCTCATATGTTGAAAACGAGCCCTCGGTTTCATAGTCCCCGTATGTGATGGTGATATCATATTCACGGTCTCTTGGCAGCCACAGATCTATAAAGCCATTCTCAAGAGTCTCCATATTTTCATCTACATGGACCTCTCCTTCTTTATCGGCAATCTTTACATGCATCTCCTTGGACACGAGTTCACCCTGACAGCCTGTCAGGCTATGGAATTCGCATGGGTGCGTGTAATTGATGAACGGCGCGATCGATACAAAAAATTCATCGTCAGGCAAGTCGTGCCGCTCTTCCTGATTTTCGCCGATGATCAATTCGGAACCAGTGATGGAGGCTGCTTCTGCTTCCTTGTTTGCACTATATTGATCAACCTTTTCCTTTATATCCATTTGACCATCTTCACCGCCGCATCCGGCAAGAAAGAAAATGAGCAACAAAAATGGCAATATTAGTCTCTTCATAATCATTCCCTCCTTCTGAACACCTATTTTAGCATGAATAAATGTGTCTTAGGCAAGATGTACGAAATGACACAACATAGTCAATATCCGCGCTTATATTGATAGGCTTCCAATAGGGTAACGATGACGTCCAGGACAGGGGTTTCAAGAGGCCCCTTCCTGTCATGGAGATGCTTTTGGATATAGGCATACTCCGTTTTCACATCTGCCATGACATCATAGTACATGCTCGTGCCCATTTCCGGATTATAGTTTTTATAGATTGCCATAGCCCTATCTACGAATTCAGGCGACACGATTTCCCGCTCGCTATTGACGATGGCTACGCCTTCCTCCAGAATGGCGCGCGTCAATTGTGCGACAGACTCCAGCTCAAAGATCTTCGATGTGTTTTTTGACAAAGCCGTTACAGAGTTGATGCCGAGATTGATCAGCAGTTTTTCATAGCGGATGCGTTCGAAATCTTCGCTTTTCTTTATCTCCAATTGTGTCTCCGGATGTTTATCCAACGCTGTAATCAAACGATCAATATTGGGGCGGGACGTATCCTCAATCAACAGCGTGGCATCCTGGAAATGTTCAATTCTATCATTTTTCTTCTGTCCGCTTATATAAACGACTGCCGGCACCGGCCGATCGAAATAGTGCTCATAGCCCATGCCGTTCTCACACAGGATGACCTCTGTTTCCTCGTTGATGAGATGGTGAAAAGTCTGGCTGATGCCCCTTAACGCCGTCGCCTTTACCGCAACGAATACCACATCAAACGATCCGCCCTGATAGGCATCCATCGTCTCTATCCTGTAGGGGTAGGAATGTTCCTCTCCCGCTTCGGAAATGGTGAATCCGGATTTTGGCTGTCTGCCGAACAGCACCGTATCATAATCGAGCATCTTCAGCTCTCGGGCGATGACACTGCCCACAGCAC
The DNA here is from genome assembly GCF_042429615.1 of Salinicoccus siamensis. GTDB lineage: Bacteria > Bacillota > Bacilli > Staphylococcales > Salinicoccaceae > Salinicoccus > Salinicoccus siamensis. The sequence continues at coordinate 28,541 of NZ_JBHMAH010000031.1, read as the reverse complement.
CTATGCCTATCACTGCAATTTTCATTTTTAATCCTCCCGACGTATTTCGAACATCCAAATATATGATAAACTAATTATAATATAACAGGATTTAAATAAAAGGAGCAGTATGATGAAAACAACCAGTGAATGGAATCAGATGAAACAAAATGGCGAAAAGATCACCATGGTGACCGCCTATGATTACCCGAGTGCAAAACAAAGCGAGGCGGCAGGGATGGACATGTTGCTTGTCGGTGATTCACTCGGCATGACGGTGCTTGGGTACACAAGTACTGTACAAGTGACGATGGGGGATATGATCCATCATGCCAAAGCGGTCAGGCGGGGTGCTCCGGACACATACATGGTGGTCGATATGCCTTTTGGTACGTATCATGGAGACGTTGATACAAGCGTGGAAAATGTACTGTCGCTTTATCAGCAGACGGACGCCAACGCCATCAAACTTGAAGGGATAGACTGCCTGCCCGTCGTCAAACGGGCAGTGCGGGCTGGTGTCCCGGTTGTTGCGCACCTAGGATTGACGCCGCAGTCAGTCGGCGTAACAGGATTTAAGATGCAGGCCGGCACCCAGGAAGCAGCCATGCAGCTGATTGAAGACGCCAAGGCAATGGAGGCCGTGGGTGCATCACTGCTTGTACTTGAAGCGATTCCATCAGATCTAGCCCAGAGGGTGACGGAAGCCCTCACAATACCAACCATCGGTATCGGTGCAGGTAGAGAGGTGGATGGACAAGTGCTGGTCTACCACGACCTGCTCCAGTACGGCACCGACCGTCTGCCGAAGTTCGTCAGGGCATATGCAGATTTCAATACTGCCGGGGTAGAAGGCTTGTCCGCTTATGTACACGCTGTAAAAAATGCGGAATTTCCCGATGAAGCCACGACTTATAAAAGAAAGGTTTTTGAAGAGTGATGAAAAATACAGACACAATAGAAGGTATACGCAGCATATTAAAACCTTTGAGGACATCGGACATTGCCTTCGTGCCGACCATGGGATACCTGCATGAAGGTCATGTTGCGCTTATAGAAGAAGCGAGGCGCAGGGGTGACACGGTAGTGGTCAGCATCTTCGTCAACCCCCTCCAATTCGGGCCCGACGAGGATCTGGAAAGTTATCCGAGGGATCTCGAGCAGGATCTGGAAATATGCAGACAAGCTGGAGTCGATGTGGTTTTCCATCCTTCTGAAGAAGAGATGTACCCAGAACCACCCGAACTTCAACTTGGCTTAAAATCCATGGCCTCGATACTCGACGGCATCAGAAGACCCGGCCATTTTGAAGGGGTGGTGACCGTTGTCAACAAATTATTCAACATCATACGCCCGGACTTTGCGGTATTCGGAGAAAAGGACCGTCAACAGCTGATGATCATAAAGCGCATGGTCCAGGACTTCAACCACGAAGTCGAAGTCATCGGCGTGCCGACCGAGCGCGAACATGACGGATTGGCAAAGAGCAGCCGGAACGTTAATCTCTCCGAAAGCGAACGTACTGAAGCTCCTGAAATCCACCTCGCGCTTGTAAAGGCAGAGGAAAGCATAAAACACGGCAAAGTTGACGCTGAAGCGATCAAAGAGGACATAAGGACCCATATCGAATCGAAGACATCAGCGCACGTGGACGATCTGCAGATCTACACCCATCCAGGACTTGATGCTGTTCAAAACATCGAGGGGGATGCTATAATATTCATTGCTGTAAAGTTCGAAAGAACACGGTTAATAGATAATATGTTGGTGATGAAATGATCAGAACAATGATGAATGGCAAGATCCATCGTGCAAAAGTGACAGAAGCAAACTTGAATTATGTCGGCAGCATCACAATCGATCCTGATTTCCTTGATGCAGCCAATATCCTCCCGAATGAGAAGGTCCAGATCGTCAATAACAATAACGGCGAGCGGATTGAAACGTACGTCATCGAAGGCAAGCGGGGCTCGCGTGAAATATGCTTGAATGGGGCAGCAGCCCGTAAGGTACAGGTTGGGGACACAGTCATCATCATCAGCTATGTTCAGCTGGATGACAGTGAATTGGAGACATTCAAGCCGAATGTCGTGCTGATGGGTGAGGATAATACAATTGTAGATGAGGCGTATTTCGAAGAGCGGCAAACCGAATATATTCCAAGATAAAGTAATTAGACGAAAGTTTAATTACTTTTTTTAAAATATACGCGGAGGGGAGGTGCCTGTATGATAAGAAAAGTGTTTATGATCGTAATCCTATACTTCGTTTGGATGTTTACAGCTCCTGTGCTGCAATCCTATGATTTTGAAGAAGGGATGGAGTTGTCCTACTTGCGTGGATGGCTTGAAGAGAACATTTATCCTTCTTATAATATGGATAAAATCCATCAGGTGAACAGCGACCAGACACAGGAAGTGGAGATTGCGCTCGACAATGAATATGATACTACCGGTAAAGAACATATCGGCTCGGAATATGAAGGAGAGTTCTACATTGAAAGTGAGCCAGGCGTGTTCCATATGGTATTGGTTAAAGATCAGAGGGTAGTCGGCGCCTATACAAACAGTGGGGACGTATCAGTCGAGACGATCAACATTGAAGGGTTGGAGAGGGAACAGGTCGACTCCATATATGGTACTCCGGAATCAACCATCAAGAAGGGATGGAAGCGGCTGCGTGTGGATAATGAAGAATATGCAGTCTATGATATTAATGGCACATACGTCTATTTCTTCTATGATCTTCACAAATCGGATCAGGTGAACGGTCTGCTTGTCGTCGATAAAGAGGCCTTTGGTGAAAGCAGCGCCCTTTATAATCATCCTGAACCGGCAGATAATTCCAAAATGAACCATCTACTCGTTAATGCAACCAGACAGGAATACGGTCTAGAACCTTTGTCCTGGGACGAAGCGGCTTCAAAAGCCGCGCTCGGACACAGCAGCGATATGGTTGAGAAGGATTACTTCAATCATGATTCCCCGGACGGCGTGACGTTGAAGAGTCGTTTGGAGTCAGCTGATGTATCGTACAGGATGGCAGGGGAGAATATCGCTATGGGGCATACTTCACCCATCTTCTCCCACCATAGCCTCATGAATTCGCCCCCGCACCGGGAGAACACATTGAAAGCCAGTTTTACACATCTGGGGGTCGGTACAGCATATAATGAAGAAAATGTGCCCTACTATACGGAAAATTATATAAGGAAGTAAAGAAGACGATTCTTTGGTCGTCTTTTTTATTTCATCAGGAATATCGGCTGGAACAGATTTCATATGCACCTTTCATGTCAAAGAAAAGGGCCCGGAATAATTGCTTGGAAGGTGACAAACTGCCCAGTTCTCTATACGTTGCTACTTGTTATATAGTGAAATATGCATCATATGGCCCTCTGTATTGACTCTATGGTCAAGTGACATACATTCTGTTCATCAGAATGGCTCCACATTGTTGAAGTACGAGTTCGAAATGCTATAATTTAAGTATTAATGCACTTGGGGGGGAGCGTGTATTGATGGCGATTAGATATCAATGGGGAGAGAAGGGGGACTCACATTGCATTGTCGACTATAGCCTTGGATGAAAACTTCAGAACGCAAAGACATAGCCGTAAAATTTTTTTGGGCGTCAATGATTCGGAGCGAAACCATATCACATGTGGTTACATAGTTGGACTGTTTTTTCATTATAGTGTATAGAAAGGCGTCTGCAATAATTTTTTATTTAGATGACCCTCCCATTCATGTATTGAGGATTAAATTTGCGAATAATGTTTCGTCTGCCGAAATAAAGGGAATATAAAGGAGCCGCCTTATATATTTAATATGGAATCATCTTTCCAGATCACCATCCTGAATCAAGCAAAAACGAGGGGATGCAATTGAAACATAAAACAGAGGATAAACAAACACAAGATCCAAAAGATATTTTAGAACAAATCAGAATCATACTTGATAGATAAAACATTCGAAACAAAGGATATTGACAGGATGGATACGGAAAGGCAAAAGGGCGCATCGTAAAGATGCGCCCTTTTATATATGAAATCCTTTAAAATGCACGGAACAGCCCGACGACTTTACCGAGGACAGCGACACTGTCCAAGATGATTGGTTCCATTGTCGTGTTTTCAGGCTGCAGCCTATAGTAGCCATTTTCCTTATAGAAACGTTTGACCGTTGCTTCATCGTCATCCGTCATTGCGACGATGATATCGCCATTATGGGCAATGTTCTGCTTGCGTACTATCACTCTGTCCCCATCATGGATGCCTGCATCGATCATGCTGTCCCCAGCTACATTGAGGAGGAATATCTCACTGTTGTGGTTCGCTGTGAAGTGTTCGGGGAGAGGGAAGTACTCATCGATATTCTCTACGGCAGTAATCGGCAGTCCGGCTGTAACCTTACCGAGGACCGGGACATGGATTACAGCACCATGGTTCTCGTTCTCTTCCGTGATGACTTCGATAGCCCTGGGCTTTGTCGGGTCCCTTTTGATGAAACCCTTTTCCTGCAGTTTAGCCAGATGGCCATGGACCGTTGAGCTCGATTGGAGCCCGACTGCATTGCCGATTTCCCTGACACTCGGCGGATAGCCTTTATCCTTCACTGTGGATTTGATGAATTGGTATATTTGTTTCTGCCTGTCTGTTAGCGCCTTCATAGTTATTACCTCCGCCTTATTGTTGTTTAAATTTTATCATATGAGAGGGCATCTTACAAACATTTGTTCGCTATCCATTGACCCGGAACAGGCGTTCTGTTACTATGTTTATACAAACATATGTTCTGGAGGTAGTAATGATGACATTGAAGGAATTTAAACTACTGGGTATGGTCTTTATATTTGTTTTCGCTGCTGGCCTCATTTTCATGTTGGATTCCCACAAGGAAGGGAATAGTAATTCTGAAGTTGTCTATATAGATGAGTACCAGGTCGTCACACATGACGATGCCCCCCTCCCTGTAGAGGAGACGGATCTATCGGCTGAAGAATACGCCGAGCGCAGCAATATGGAGCAGTTGATGGAAATGATTGGATTCATAAGATGACTTTAAAGTGTGAGAATGGTCTCACACTTTTTTTTATGGTAGATTATAAGAAAGTGGACAGGAGGGCTGCTATGTTAGACAAAGATAAGATTCAGCGGATCAATACGCTCGCTGCCAAAAAGAAGTCGGGCAGCATTACAGGGGAGGAACTCTCTGAACTGAAAGGTTTGAGGACAGAGTATCTTAAAAACTTCCGTTCCTCATTCAAGAAACAGGTGGAGAACACTAAAGTCATCGATCCTGAAGGCAATGATGTGACCCCTGAAAAAGTGAAGAAAATCCAAGCAGATAAAAATAAAAATTCATAAAGGAGTATGCGCAAATGACTTTTGATAAGACAGACCAACTGGCTATCAACACAATCCGCTCACTATCCATCGATGCGATCGAAAAGGCGGCTTCCGGCCACCCGGGCCTCCCTATGGGGGCCGCGCCGATGGCCTACACACTCTGGTCCCGCCATCTGAACTTCAACCCGAACTCAATGGACTGGTTCAACCGTGACCGTTTCGTATTGAGTGCGGGCCATGGGTCCATGTTGTTGTATAGTCTGCTGCACTTGAGCGGTTCGCTTGAAATGGAAGAGTTGAAGAATTTCAGGCAGTACGAGTCGAAGACGCCTGGGCACCCTGAATTCAAACATACCGAAGGAGTGGAAGTGACGACAGGACCATTGGGTCAAGGCTTCGCAATGAGTGTCGGTATGGCAATGGCTGAAAAGCACCTGGCAGCCCGCTTCAATAGGGATGGCTATGATGTGATGGACCACTACACTTATGTCATCGCGAGCGATGGTGATTTGATGGAGGGTGTCTCCCATGAAGCAGCATCACTGGCCGGTCACCTGGCGTTGGACAAACTGATTGTGCTTTATGACTCAAACGACATATCGCTTGATGGTGATCTCGACATGAGTTTCTCAGAAGATGTGGGCACACGTTTTAAAGGATATAACTGGCACTACATCAAAGTGGAGGATGGCAATGACTGCGATGCCATAGATAAAGCGATAAAGAATGCCAAGACATCAACTCGTCCGACACTTATCGAAGTGAAGACGATCATCGGCTACGGTTCCCCGAACAAGCAGGGCAAAAGTGCCTCACACGGTGCGCCGCTTGGTGAAGAGGAACGCAAGGCAGCTTTTGAATATTATGGTTTGGACCCGGAGAAGACATTCGATGTCGACCCGTCGGTCTATGAACGCTTCAGTGAAACGATGAAAACAAGAAGCAATGAAAAAGAAGAAGCCTGGAATGAAATGCTTAAAGGCTATAAAGAAGCACATCCAGAACTGCATGCTGAGTTCGAGGAGGCCGTCCACCACCGTCTGCAAGACGATTATGATAAGGATATGCCTTATTATGAAGCGGGCGAGGCGAAAGCCACACGTGCTGTTTCAAGCGATATGATACAGGCGCTCTCTGACTCCGTTCCGACATTGTTCGGTGGTGCTGCAGACCTCGCGAGCAGCAATAAGACCAATGTAAAGGATGAGGAGGATTTCGGTCCCGATAATTATGCCGGACGGAACATCTGGTTTGGCGTCAGGGAATTCGGCATGGCCGCTGCATTGAATGGCATGGCAGCACACGGCGGCCTCCGTCCTTACGGTGGTACGTTCTTCGTCTTCAGTGACTATTTGAAGCCAGCCATGCGTTTGAGCGCGCTGATGAAGCTGCCTGTAACTTACGTACTCACCCATGATTCAATCGCAGTAGGAGAAGACGGTCCGACGCATGAACCGGTAGAACAGCTTGCCGGTCTGCGCGCCATCCCGAACCTCAATACAATCAGACCGGCAGAAGGCAATGAAACACGTGCGGCCTGGAAGATAGCGATGGAAGCTGAAGATACACCGACGGCCCTTGTGCTGACACGTCAAAATGTCAAAACGATAGATGTGCCATACGATGTTGTTGAAGAAGGGGTCAAAAAAGGTGGATACCTGGCCTACGACGAAGGGGATGATGCGATCCTATTCGCTTCCGGAAGCGAGTTGCCACTGGCTGTCGATACGGCAGAACAGCTTAATGCACAAGGTGTAAAAGTGAAAGTCGCCTCCATCCCGAATATGCAGCAGTTCCTGAAGCAGGATGAAGCCTATATCGAAAGTGTACTGAACACGCACATCGAAAACCGGACCGCCATTGAAATGGCAGCCAGTCTGGGATGGCACCGTTTCATCGGCATGAAAGGCAAATTGCACACAATCGATACGTTCGGTGCGAGTGCGCCTGGCGACATAGTCGTCGAAAAATATGGATTTACCGTCGAACGGATCCTAGAGACGGTGATGGAGAAATAATCTGTTGAAAAACACCTGTTTTTAATGTAGACTTTATACTGTTCTACGAAGAAAGAGGTGAGCAGTTTGGCTACATGGATCTGGATACTGATTGTTATTGTTGCACTCATCGGTGGCGTTGCCCTTGGCTTTTTCCTGGCACGGAAATATATGATGGATTACCTCGAAAAGAATCCACCTATCAATGAAGAGATGCTCAGGATGATGATGATGCAGATGGGACAGAAACCTTCCCAGAAGAAAATCAATCAGATGATGACAATGATGAATCGCAGTGCCGATTCCAAATCAACAAAAGAGCGTATGAAAGCATCAAAAAAATAAAGATGAACCCTTCTCTATAGAAGGGTTTATTTTTTCACCCAAAATATTTCAATTTTCGAAATATATGGTAGAATTTAATTGCACTCAATTGAAGGGGGGATGGCATGAAAGTATTTAAAAAGTTGGGATGGTTCTTTAAAAGGGAACGAAAAAATTACACCGGCGGCATCATCATGCTGATACTCGTTGCATTGATGGAACTGGTGCCCCCGCAAGTCATAGGATGGGTCATCGACGGGATAAGGCAGGAGACGCTGACCGCGGAGATACTCGGACAATTCATCATTCTGCTTATAGTGGTGGCGATTTTGACATACATATTCAGATATTTTTGGCGCATCATGATCTTCGGTGCGAGTTATCGGCTGGGTAAAATTCTGCGTGCATCGCTCTACAATAAATATTCACAGATGAGCCCTGCGTTCTATCAGAAGAGGCGTACCGGGGACCTGATGGCCCATGCCACCAATGATATACAAGCAGTCCAGGCTACTGCCGGTGCCGGTATTCTGACCATTGCCGATTCACTGATCACCGGAGGGGCGGTGCTGGTGACGATGGCTGTTACAATCAGCCCCAAACTGACATTGATGGCGATGATTCCGTTACCTTTCATGGTGATATTAACGAGCTATTACGGCACACTCCTAAACCGCGGTTTCAAGAAGGCGCAGGCTGCCTTCAGCATGCTCAACGATAAGACTCAAGAAAGCATATCGGGCATCAAGGTGACCAAGACGTTCGGATATGAGTCGCATGACCAGGAAGACTTCAGGGTGTTGAGTGATGATGTCGTCGATAAAAATCTAAAAGTATCGAAAATCGATGCGCTGTTTGATCCGACGATAATGACAGTGATTGGGGCGAGTTACTTCATCTCCATATTTTTCGGGGCACGCATGGTGCTTGACGATGCAATCACCGTTGGACAGCTGGTGACATTCACAACCTACCTCGGCATGATGGTTTGGCCGCTCCTTGCGCTTGGGATGTTCTTCAACCTGATTCAAAGGGGGAGTGCCTCCTACGCGCGTATAGAGAAAATCATGGAGACGGAAAATGATATCGGGGAGGAGTATCTGATAGAAGATCAGCCTGAAGGTGACATTCACTTTGATATCGGCGCATTTAATTTTCCGGGGGAAGATGCAGGCGGCGTACGGGATGTGCGTTTTACGATCGAGAGAGGGGCGACGGTTGGTATAGTCGGACGTACCGGCTCTGGCAAAAGCGCGCTGCTTAGGCTCCTGCTCCGCGAGTTCGATACAGTCAATCCGGAAGATATCGTCTACGGCAGTCATCCGCTCAGAGATTATAACATCAGCAACCTGAGGGCGCAGTTCGGTTATGTGCCCCAAGACCATTTCCTCTTCTCCACGACGATCCGCAATAATATTGCGTTCAGTAATCCGGATATGGATGATGCCCTTATCCATGAGGCGGCGCGTCTCAGCCAGATACATGATGATATAGAAGCATTCACCTACGGCTACGAAACCGTTGTCGGGGAGCGTGGCGTATCATTATCCGGAGGACAGAAGCAGCGCATCTCCATTGCACGTGCACTGATTCTTGATCCTGAAGTGCTGATACTTGATGACTCATTATCAGCCGTTGATGCAGAAACCGAAGAGCGTATACTCGAGAGCCTGCAATCCAATCGTCGTGGTAAGACGAATATCATTACAGCACATCGCATGAGTGCTGTCAGCCATGCAGATCTGATCATCGTCATGGATGCCGGCACCATAACAGAGATGGGCACGCATGAAACGCTGATGGCGGAGCAGGGCTGGTATCACGACACCTATAACGCACAGGCGCTTCGTGAATCTCTGAAGAGTTCCTTGGAAGACATGGCGGAAGGGAGGCGGAATTAGATGGAGAATGACAAGTTGAATCTAACGTTCAATGATCAGAAGGATGTCCTGATCCGTCTGATGAAATATACGCTGCCCTTCAAAGGTGTGCTGACATTGGGATTCCTCATGCTTGCGGTATCCACTGCCACAGGTGTCGCAACACCTTATCTCGTCATGATTTTCATCGATGATTATTTGACGCCAGGCGTCTTTCCGGAGCAGGATATCATGTGGCTGATCATCCTTTTCGCCATTGTCCAGATACTCGGGGCAGTCACCACATACATGAACATCTACCTTTTTCAATATTTGGCGTTCAAGGTGATCCAGCAGCTGCGGATCGATGCATTTGAAAAGATTGGTCGCCTTGGCATGCGCTATTTCGATAAAGTGCCCGGAGGCAGCCTCGTCTCCCGCATCACAAATGATACGGAAGCCATCGTCGATATGTTCATCGGTGTACTGGCAACATTCCTCATGGCGATCTTCATGGTCATTTCAAGTTTTGTGATGATGTTCATCCTGGACGTCAAGTTGGCTTTGTTTGCACTGCTATTCATGCCCGTAATCGCTGTCATTTTGGCAGTATACCGTAAGTATTCAGCCAATTTCTTCTCCCATGCACGCCAACTTTTGAGTGAGATGAATGCGAAGTTGGCAGAATCGATAGAGGGTATGAAGATCATCCAGGTGTTCAATCAGGAAAGGCGTCTGCAGGAGGAATTCAATACCATAAACGAGACGCACTATAAATATAATATGAAGAACGTCAAACTCGATGGATTGCTTCTGAGGCCCGCGATCAGCATGATCTATGTGCTGGCCATCGCAGTGATACTTGGCTATTTCGGCTTGCTGAGCTTTGAGTCGACCGTTACAGCCGGTGTCGTCTTCGCATTTCTGCAGTATATGGAACGGTTCTTTGAACCGATCAACCAGGTCAGTCAGAATCTGAACATTTTTCAACAGGCACTTGTATCCGCAAGTCGGGTATTCACACTGATGGATGATGAGCGTCTGGAACCGGTCCAAGATAAGGATGAGGAAGCGGAGATCACCGATGGGCATATTGAGTTTAAAGATGTGACCTTCAGCTATGACGGTGAAGTGGATGTGCTGAAGAACATCACATTTACAGCCAGACCAGGTGAGACTGTGGCATTGGTCGGCCACACCGGTTCCGGCAAAAGTTCCATCATCAATCTATTTATGCGCTTTTATGAATTTAATCAAGGCGATATCACCATCGATGGGCATTCCATCAAGAAAATGCCGAAAGGTGAACTGAAGCAGAAGGTTGGTCTTGTGCTGCAGGATCCCTTCATCTTCTATGGCACCATTGCTTCAAATATCCGACTGTACCACCCCGACATGACGTTTGAAGAAGTGAAGGCTGCAGGGGAGTTCGTCTACGCGGATAAATTCATAAATGACCTCCCGGGTGGCTATCAGCACAAGGTAATCGAAAAGGGTGGTGCTTTTTCAAGTGGACAGCGTCAGCTCATCGCGTTCGCCCGGACGATGGCGATAGATCCTAAAATATTGATTCTGGATGAAGCGACCGCAAATATCGATTCCGAAACAGAAGAGCAGATTCAGCATTCTCTGGAGAAGATGCGGCGGGGGCGCACGACACTCGCCATTGCACACAGGTTATCGACCATCCAGGATGCCGATCAGATCCTCGTCCTCAACCGTGGTGAAATCGTCGAACGTGGCACGCATGATACGCTGATCCATGAAGGAGGCATCTATCATAAGATGTATCAGCTGCAGAATGGTCAGCAATAATTGTCATACAATGTTCGCATATTCAGTCTGAGGGAATATCTAAATCGAGGGGATGTCTGATAGAATGATATCTGATTGGAGGTTTTTCTATGGGTAGTGAAGTGACATTCCTTCTCGCATTTGGTGCAGGCGTACTCAGCTTCGTCTCCCCATGTGTACTTCCGGTCTTTCCGGCTTTCATCTCCTACATAACAGGTATGAGCTATAATGAAGTGGAAAGTCAGAAGTTCAATGTGCGGGCGATCCTTCATACTTTATTTTTCTTGATCGGATTCAGTCTGATTTATATCGCACTCGGATTCGGCACCGCATTCCTCGGCGGATTATTGATAGAATACTCGAATCTGATCCGTCAACTTGGTGCCATCCTGATTATAATATTCGGTCTTATTGTAACCGGTGTGCTGAACTTCAACTTTTTGATGAAGGACAGGAAGGTCCAGTTTAAGAACAGACCATCCGGTTTTTTTGGTTCCATTCTGATCGGTATGGCTTTTGGTGCGGGGTGGACACCGTGCAACGGTCCGATCATCGGCGCAATATTTGCAATGAGCGCAACTGAGCCGAACAATGCCCTTATGTTGATGATTGTATATTGCCTCGGGTTTGCGGTGCCGTTCTTCACTTTGAGTTTCTTCGTATCGCGGACACGCTGGATGCTGAAATATTCAAACCTCATCATGAAGGTTGGCGGCGTCATCATGATTCTGATGGGTGTATTGCTCTACTTTGATGGATTGACGCAGATCATCATCTGGTTGCAGCCATTCTTCGGCGATTTCCAGGGGTTTTAGATTATGGGCATTGAAAGCATTTTGTTTACGGCCGCCTCCATTATGGCTGTCATCATGGGTATCGGTGCCATAATCGTCAGACAGCGCGCAGCCAAACGACCATTGACACTACGGAAAATCATCATACCGCCAGTGATGATGTCGACCGGCGCCTTGATGTATGTATTTCCATATTTCAGGCTCAGCGCTTCCGAAATCTTAGAAGCAGTGGCTATGGGACTCATCTTTTCCGTCCTGCTCGTCATCACCACCCGTTACGATGAGAGGGACGGGGCACTGTATGTCAGGCAATCGAAACTCTTCCCCGTCATATTGTTGGGATTGCTTGTGCTGAGGATTATACTGAAGACCATCCTGTCGATGAGCATCTCCCCGGGTGAAATCGGTGGCATGTTCTTTCTGCTCGCCTTCGTCATGATCATAATATGGCGTCTGTCGATGCTGCTGAAATTGAAGCAATATGAAAAGCAGCAGATCAAGTCAACTTGATCTGCTGCTTACTTTTTCTGTCTGCTCAAATATGGAGAATTTCTGTTTCTCATCGTCGGCATATTCGAAGAGCGCCTCATACGGTGTATAATCAATGTCCAATTCATTGAGTTTCTTTTTCATGAATTTGTGATCACGCTTTGGCGTGGCAATGATATAGCCTTTCATGATATGGTCCAAAGTGATCTTTTTAGCGCCCTCATCAAGGGCGATCTTTGAAATTCTACCTGCAATCCGTTCCTTCGCCACATCCCTGAACAGTTCCGGAACGGGAGTGACAAGCTCATTCAGCATGGATTTAGCCTCGTCATGCCACAGGGGCAACGCCTTATCTATATAAAACGCCTGCCAATCGAGTTCACTATATCCATCTCCTTTTGGCATACGCTTCAAAAATTTCCTGAACATGAAGTATCCGCCGATTACCATGAGCCCCAACATGATGAAAGTCCATAGTGCAATCAGCCACATAAATAGATCGTCCATTGCCTCACCTCAAAGCTATTATAAGAAATAAAAAGAATATTGTCCATCTAATCATCCACTTCGATATATAAGGCGAAGGAGGTGAAGGACATGTTGAAAAACTTAAGTGCCAAGTTCTACTTTTTTGAAGCAGATGGAAAAGGCGGGGAAAAACTGCGTTTCAGATCTGTCAGAAACCTGGAGTTGTCAGCAACTGATGCAGATATCAATGCTGCAGCCGAGGTGTATCAAATGTTGACGAATGATGTATACGCAATCGTTGAAAAGGAACAGACTTATGTCATCAATTAATAAGGGGGAATAAACCATGACCAGGAAACTTGTCATCGTCTTCAACACATCGGCAGACCGCCGGTTTACACTGAACATCAGCAACCCGAAGGATAACCTGACAGAAGAAGCGATACTCCTAGAGGCCAGAAAGCTTATGGACACAGGTGTACTGGCACCGTCGCAGGGCACGCCGGTGTCTGTCCATTCGGCTAAAATCGTCGAACAGAATGTTACCGAGATAATCTAGCATGGAATGGGTGCCATTAGTCAGCGATGTTGGTTTTCCGGCAGTGATCACATTCTTTCTGCTCTATAGGATGGAGCAGAAACTGGATGCTCTCATCATATCCATCCGACAGCTGCACTGAAAAACCGTCCCCTGAACTTACTTGGGGGGCGTTTTTCTTGTATAATTAGAAGATACGAGGTGATAGATACAATGAAAATTCTACATACAGGAGATTGGCATATAGGAAAGCGGCTGAACGGCATGGATCTTATTGAAGATCAGCAACACATGCTCGAACAGGTCCTCGATTGCGTAAGGCAAGAGGACATTGATGTGCTCGTCCTTGCAGGGGACGTCTTCGACCGCGCCAACCCTTCCCAATCCGCATTGAAGCTGGTGAATGATTATCTGTATAAGATAAATATAGAGGAAAATGTACCAGTCCTGGCGATCAGCGGAAATCATGACAGCCGCTCGCGCCTTGACTACGGCAGCTACTGGTTTGCCAAGAGCGGTTATCACATGCGCACGGCGATCGACGACATTACCACACCAATTAAAATGGGGGGTCATCACTTCTATATGATCCCTTATCTGGATGTTCTGGAAGCGAGAGTCCATTTTCAGGACGACGGGATAAAAACCCATCACGACGTATATGTCCGCATTACAGAAGAACTATCGAGAGTGATGGATAAAAACGCCTTCAATATAGTGGTCGGCCATATGTTCATATCTGAAGGCAAGACATCGGAGTCCGAACGTCCGCTGTCGATAGGTTTGTCGGAAGAGGTAAGTGCTGAACTGTTTGAAGCATTTGATCTTGTGCTGCTCGGCCACCTGCATCATCCGTTTGCCATCACCCATGACAAGATATTCTACAGTGGCTCGCTGCTCAAATACTCATTCTCGGAAGTGAACCAGCCGAAAGGATATCGCCTCATCGACACAACTGGCATTATGCAGTGCCGTTTTGTTCCGCTTGAGATGAAGCGTGACCTCATCCATTATACCGGAACATTCGATGACGTCATTGAAGAAGCGGTCCATTTTAATGATAAGGAAGCATATTTCAAATTTGAATTGTCTGGCATGTCGCACATCAATGATCCCATGTCCAAGATCAAGATGATATACCCGAACACATTGGAACTGAGGCCCATAAAAGAAGTCAGCGAAGAAAGCATAAAGGCTGTTGATGCGGACAGTTCGACCGATGGGGAGATATTCGGTTCATTCATCGAGAACATTTTCGGTGAATCACCAAGCCGCTATCAGACAGAAATATTCAATAACCATTTCAAAGGTGATATAGATGAAACCGATACAGATTAGCATGCATTATTTCGGCCCGTTCGAGAATGAGACGATAGACTTCACTAAAGTCAAAGACAGCATGTTCCTGATCAGCGGCAGGACAGGATCCGGTAAAACGATGATTTTTGACGCCATCACCTATGCGCTCTACGGCACACTGTCGACAAGAGATCGTACCGAAGGTTCGGTCAGAAGCCAATTTGCGACGGATGATGATATCAGTTCGATCCGGTTGCAGTTCGAAATACGCGGACGTACATATACAGTGGAGCGTACGCTGTCCTACCACAAGGCGGGGCGGAAGACCCCGGTCCCACCAAAAGCGGTATTATACAGCGGGGAAGGTGAGGTGATCGACAGCAGCATCAACGGCGTCAAGCAATCGATCATGGATATCATCAAGTTGAATGCGGACCAGTTCAGGCAGATCCTCGTACTCCCCCAGGGTGAATTCAAGCGCCTGCTCACTTCTTCCAGCGAACAGAAGCAGGAGATACTGCGCACTCTTTTCCGGACAGAACGCTTCGTCCAGTTCGAAAACAAACTCAATGAACTGAAGAAAGAGAAATTGAAGGATACTGCAGTGATGGAGACCAAAATCCAGGAGCTCTTCAATTCCTTAAGCGGGGATGAACATGACGCGGTCAGAAGCATGATGGAGGCGGACTATCCCACATCAGCCAAAAGGGTAGAAGCGATCAGCCAAATCCAGAAGCTGCTAGCAGAAAAACTTGAAGCGGTAATGACAGAAGCGACCAGCCAGCAGAAAGCATTTGAGACCATCAAGAAAAGGTTGGACGCCAAGGAACTGCATAACGCAAAGGTGAAGGAACTGCAGGAGATTGCAGACGGATTAAACAATTTGGAGAGCCGGAAATCCGAGATAAAAGAATTGGAGAAGGTGTTGACGGATTACCGGATTGCAAAAGAGAAGGAGTATGCACTCAAAAAAGAGAGTGACGCCCTTGCTGAGCAGAAAAGGCTTGGCTTGAGCCTTAAGGAATTGAACGAAGCGCAGCATGCTTCACAAAAAAAGTACGAGGGTCATCTTTCAGAATATGAAGAGTTGAAGGCCGCTGAAGGCCGCTTCTCTGAAATGGAGAAATGGCTGAACCGGACGGAACGTTTCATATCGGACGCACACATCCGGGAAAACATCTCTGGAATCGAAGAGTTGCAGAGAGCCAAAACCGACAGCGAAGAAGCATCAAAGAGGCTGGCATGCCAAATTGAAGAACTGAAGGGGCACATGCAGGAAGACGCATGGGACCGCGACGCATCAGACCGGTTGGCCCGGGCCATCTTCGAAAATGAAAAGGAGAGGATGGCGCTTGATACAGCCATCAAAGAAGAGCAGGGTAACCGGCGCAATGATGAAGAGAAATCCAAGATAGATGAAGAACTCCTTCAATTGGAAAAGCAGTCTGAAGAAACGAAAGAAAAACTGGAAAAGCTGAAACGCAGCGTAGAAGATAAGTTCTCGACCGAAGACGGTCATCATATCAGCCATCTTCTACAGCACCTTGAAGTCGGCCATGACTGTCCGGTGTGCAGGCAGCCGGTCGAGACATTACCGCACGATGTGGAAATGCTGACTGAGGCTGAAGAGGAGCGTCTGAAAACCCTCAATGATGCGATGCAGCACCTGGCCGAGCGCCAATCGGAACTGCAGGCGAAGCGTAGAGTGATGGAAGAGATGACGCCGGATAAGAAGCGGATGGATCTGGAAGTGCTCAAAAAGAGTTATGCAGATCTTGAATCGGCCTATCAACAGCTTACGCAAGATCAGCAGGCAGATTCTGAGAGGTACGAGAGGCAGTCTGAGTATAATGAGGAATATAAGCGTCTGGAACAGAGATTGGCGGACGGCAGAGTGGATGAAAATAACATCACCCACCAGTTGCACCGGGCCCAGGAATTGAAGGATATGTTCATAACCGAGACAGGCTACGAGCAGTTCGAAGCATTCGCACAAGCCTTCAAAGAAAAACGTAGAGAGGTTGACGGGTACCGCCACCGCCTGCAGCAGAATGAATCGATGCGCCTCGCGACCAAGGATGCGCTTGCCAGAATGGAAGAAAAGACAGCGGCGCTGAACGAACAGGCGGTGAAAGTGCAACAGACACTATCCTCCCTGACACCTGAGATAGATCAATTCACACATGAAGTATCAATGGATCGGGAAGAATTGATCAGAATCTCGGAACGCACCGACATCGGAGAGATAGAGGCGAGCATCAAATCTTATCATCGTGAAAAAGAAGTGGCGTTAGATAGGAAACGCCATCTGGAAAGTCAGATGGACGGCCGTGAATGGATGGATCCATCAGGGGAACAGGAAAAACTTGCAGCTATTGAAAAACATCTCGAATCACTGACGGAATCCCGGGCGAAGTTAAACGCCCAGATCGAGCATAACGATAAGAATCTAAAGCGGATAAACGATTTGATTGACCAGCATGAAGCAGCCCTTGAAGAGACGCAGGCCTTATTATCATTAGCGGATGCGGTAGCCGGCAGGAACGATCAGAAGGTCTCTTTGGAGCGATTCGTATTGACCTATTACCTAGATCGCATACTGCAGATTGCCAATATCCGGCTCCTTGAAATGACGGGGCACCGATATGAACTGAGGAGGAGCACCTCACGCAGCAACCGGAAAACCGGGTTGGATATCGAAGTGTTCGATTTCTACAACAATCAGCCAAGGCATATCTCTTCCCTATCCGGCGGTGAATCATTTCAGGCGGCACTGACGCTCGCGCTTGCATTGAATGAAGCATTGCAGCAGGAGTCCGGGGGCATCAGTCTAGAAACGATGCTGATCGATGAAGGGTTCGGTACCCTCGACCCCGAAACATTGGATGTAGCGGTGAATACACTCATCGACCTGCAGACGACGGGTAAGATGGTCGGCATCATTTCGCATGTAGAAGAGTTGAAGACGCGCATGGAGCACATACTCGAAGTCGATGCCGCCAATGAACGCAGCGTTACTCGTTTCAAGTAGACCCAAGTTCAATTCCAAGGAAGTAGTGAAGATATGAAACAAATGAAGATGAGTCCAAAAATGTTACTGATTGCGACATTATTGATGGGGTCATTCCTCGTCCTGCTCAACCAGATGCTGCTTGTCACTGCAGTCCCGCCGATCATGAATGACTTCAATGTACCGTTCAGCACTGCACAATGGTTGACGACGGGATTCTTTCTTGTCAATGGCATTATGATTCCAGTGTCAGCATTCCTGATCAACAAATTCACTTCGAGGATGCTCTATCTGACCGGTATGACAATCTTCATCACCGGTACGCTGCTCGCCGCCTTGTCGCCAGTCTATTCGGTTCTGCTTATCGGGCGGGTGTTCCAAGGTCTTGCAGCAGGCATCATGATGCCGCTGACACAAGTCATCCTACTGACCCAGTTTCCGCTTGAACAGCGTGGTAAGGCGATGGGCTACTTCGGCCTGGTCATCGGCCTGGCACCAGCCATCGGACCCCCACTTGCTGGATATATCGTAGGAATATGGCCATGGCGTGCACTATTCTTCATCGTGCTGCCGCTAGTATTATTGAATTTCGTACTCGCTTTGGTTTCGATGAAGAACGTCACCCAGCAGACGGATCCAAAAGTCGACTTGCCGTCGATTGTATTATCCACATTCGGCTTCGGAGGACTGCTCTATGGATTTTCGATTGCCGGTACGAGGGGATGGACAGATCTGCTCGTGATATTCACGATTGTGGTTGGCCTGCTGTTGGTGCTGGTGTTCGCGAAGCGACAGCTGAAGCTTAGGCAGCCTATCTTGGAAATGCGCGTCTTCAGGAATCGTCACTTCCTCTTGAGCTCGCTGATCGGTGTGGTGGTCTTCACTTCAATGGTCGGGGCAAATAATATATTGCCTGTCCTGATGCAGGATATGCTCGGCTATTCGCCGTTTGAGTCAGGGCTTGCGCTATTGCCTGGTACGCTGCTCATGGGGCTGACGATGCCGGTTGCAGGCACATTGTTCGATAAGTTCGGCATACGGATTTTGACGTTTACCGGATTGGCTCTGATTCTGGTCACTTCCATATTGTTGTCGGACCTTACGACCGAATCCACTTTCCGCTACATCACGATCATCTACACCTTCAGGTTATTGGGGACAGGCTTGACGATGATGCCGCTCACCACGTTCGCCATGAATGCGCTTAAGGATATATTGATTCCGCACGGCACCGCGATGAACAATACGATGCGGCAGATCGGCGGCTCCCTCTTTACTGCAATGATGGTCACCATCATGACCGGTGTCACACTCCGGCTCTCAGACGGCTCACCAACGGCGATGGAAGAAGTCACAGGGGTGAATGCCTCCTTCATCTTCTCGGCGGCGATGGCGGCGGCAGGCATAGTGATGGCCTTTTTCTTAAAAGAACAGACACATGGGGATAATGCTTCTCGGAAACAATAATCCAGATGAAATTGGGTTTTATTGTATCCGCCATATTATTTTCACAAATATCCCTTTTTTACAGGTTGTGTGGAGCCTCTTCTCTGATATAGTTGGATACAAACGTCTCCGGAGGGTTTTTAATGAAGAAAATATTGGTTACTGTTTTAATGGCATCATTCATACTCTCTGCCTGCAGTGATTCGGACGTCGAAGTGATGTCCCGTTATGGTAATGAGCTGGGCGATTTTGAAGTGACGAATCAGCAGGGCGAGACATTTACGCGTGAAGATATGGAGGGCAAAGTATGGCTCATCGATTTCATATTCACAAATTGCGCAACCGTCTGCCCACCTATGACGGCGAATATGACCGATGTCGTCAATGAACTCGAGGAACGAGGCGTAGAAGATTATGGCGTCCTTAGTCTATCAGTCGACCCTGAAACGGATACGCCGCAAGTATTGGCTGACTACCTGTCCCATTACGATGTGCCAGATGATACTGAGTGGCAGCTCGCCACCGGCTATGACTACAGCTTCATCAGAGGATTTGCCGAAGATAACTTCAAGACGATCGTGGCACCGCCACCGGAAGGCAGCAACCAGGTGACACACGGCATCAGCTTCTATCTGATTGATCAGGAAGGCAAAGTTATCAAAGATTATCCAGGAGTGGACACAGGGGATAATGAATTCCCACTCGAAGAAGTGGTCTCTGACGTAGAGACGCTGGCTGACGAAGAGGCAGAATAAAGGCAGAACCCGCCGGGTTCTGCCTTTTATATTCAATTAAAGGACAGACATTGATAGAATGAAGAAGCTAGCAATTTAAAAATGAGGGATATGATATGGAAAATAGGCATAAACAGGCACAAGTCGCCACTATTATAGGTATGGCCGTCAATATTCTTCTGGCTGTACTGAAGCTGATCGGGGGAATGCTTGGAAACAGCAGGGCCCTCATTGCAGACGCAGTGCATTCCGCTTCAGACGTACTGAGCTCACTAGCTGTCTTGATCGGTATACGCGCCTCACGTAAACCGCCTGATGAAGAACATCCATATGGCCACGGCAAGTCCGAAAACGTCGCCACCTTGATTATAGCGATACTGCTCATCGTCGTTGGCTTCGAGATCATATACAATTCAGTGCGCTCGCTGGTATCAGGCTCGGTAGGGAGCGAGACGACGCTCATTGCGCTATATATCATCATCTTTTCAGTGGTCGTGAAGGAAGCCCTCTTCCAGTATAAGTACCGTCTCGGCAGTAGGATAAAGAGCCCGGCTCTGATTGCAGATGCATGGCACCATCGCTCTGATGCCATATCATCCCTGGTGGCACTGGCGGGTATTGGACTGACTATAGTAGGCAGCTCGTTCAATATTCCTGCCTTGGCCTATCTGGACCCTATAGCCAGCGCTGTTATCGCCATTATCATCATGTATATGGGCTACCAGTTGGGAAAAGAAGCAGTCAGTGTATCCCTTGAAGTCGTGCTGAATGAAGAGGAGACCGAGGATATGAGAGAGGCAGTGCTTGCCGTCGATAAAGTGCGCAACATCGATAATTTGAGCGCACGTTCACATGGTTCCTACGTGATCATCGACATTAAAATCGCCGTCGATGCAAAAATGACGGTCGAGGAGGGGCACCATGTGGCGAGAGAAGTCAAACAACTATTGATGCGCCAGTTTGAAGAAGTACAGGACGTGAATGTCCATGTCAATCCATATTAATGAATAGGAGAAATTTATCAATGACACACAGAAAAGTGATATTAGATTGTGATCCGGGCCATGACGATGCCATATCGATCATCATCGCCGCTTCAGCACAAAGCAACCTGGACATCCTTGGCATCACCACAGTCGCAGGGAATGTCGAAGTCGATAAGAATACAATCAATGCCCTGAAGGTCAAGGACCTTCTGAAGCTTAATGTGCCAGTTGTCCAAGGTGCGGCAAGGCCGCTTGTCAAAGCAAGTGAAATCGCAACGGAAATCCACGGCGAATCCGGTATGGATGGCCCCGTACTACCGGATCCAAAAAGTCAGAAGGAAGAAGGGCACGCAGTCGATTTCATCATCGATCAAGTCAAAAAGGCTGATGGAAAAGTGAGATTGGTGCCAACCGGGCCATTAACCAACATCGCCATGGCACTGATCAAAGCACCTGAAATCAAATCGGATGTCGAAGAGATCGTCCTGATGGGCGGCGGCACATTCGGCAACTGGACCCCTTCTGCCGAGTTCAATATCTATGTCGATGCAGAAGCGGCAAAGGTTGTATTCAATAGTGGCATTCCCGTTACGATGTTCGGCCTCGATGTGACGCATCAGGTGATCGCCACAGATGAGATTCAGAAGCGTCTGGCTGGAATCAATAATCCAACAGCAAAATTCGTCTCAGAGCTCCTCGTATTCTTCGGGGATATGTATAAAGAGCATTTTGGTATGTCAGGCGGCCCCATCCATGATGCCTGCACGACGATGTATCTACTAGATCCGGACTTGTTCACATTCAAGCATGTGCATGCAGACGTCGAAACAAAAGGGGAACTGACCTATGGTGAAACAGTAGTAGATCTCCTCGGTGTCACAGGAAAACCTGCCAACACTAATTTTGCGTATGAGGTCGACCAGGAAAAGTTCTGGAATCTGTTTGAAGCCATACTGAAGGCCTACGACGAGGAGGAATAATCATGCACACCCCTAAAATCACCGTCATCGGCAGCATCAATATGGATTTGGTGACTATAACAGAAAATATGCCGAAGCAAGGTGAGACCCTGCCGGGCGAAAGCTTCAAGACCCTACCGGGCGGTAAAGGTGCCAACCAGGCAGTTGCCGCTGCCAGACTTGGTACAGAGGTATATATGATCGGCAAAGTGGGGGATGATCCGTTCGGTAAGACCCTCATCGATAATTTCGAATCACAAGGGGTGAAGACAGAAGCTATAGGAATAGAAGCGGACGTCTCTTCCGGGCTCGCCAACATTATCGTGTCGAATCAGGACAACAGAATCATCATCATCGCCGGTGCAAACGGCGAAATGCATCCCGATTATATAGACAAGTTCAAAAAAAGGATTAAGGCAAGCGACTATATCCTGATCCAGTTTGAGATTCCGAAACAAACAGTTGAACACATACTGGATCTCTGCGAGATGCTTGATGTCCCCGTCATCATCAACCCCGCACCCGCGATGCAGTTGGATGATGCCTATTGGGCGAAAGCCGCATACATCACGCCAAACGATACTGAAGCGGAGAAGCTGTTCGCGTACGATACTGATGGCCTGCCGAAGTTCCAGGATAAGCTGGTCATCACGAACGGCGCCAAGGGTGCATCCTTCTTCAGAGGAGACCGGATGATCACCGTGTCATCACAAAAAGTTGAAGTCACCGATACGACAGGCGCCGGCGATACATTCAATGGTGCACTCGCCGTCGCACTCGCTGAAGGCAAGGCGCTTGAAGAAGCGGTTGCATTCGCCAATAAAGCCGCCTCCTTTTCCGTACAGAAACTCGGCGCCCAAAGCGGCATGCCGAGGTGTTCTTGTCTAAACAACATTATAGATGGGCAATATTATCTGTTACCCGTGAATGTAGCAGGGTCCGGACCATTGCGTTCATCTTTATTCAACTGGTTGATCCGACTGATCTGTGTCTTGCTTAGGGAGAAGCCGAACACGTCTATATTCTCTTCTATCCGCTCAGGTGTCACGGATTTTGGTATGGTGACGAGACCATTTTCTATATTCCAGCGGATGACGACTTGAGCGGGTGACTTGCCGGTTTCTTCCGCAATCTCCTTGATGGTTTCATCATCAAGGATTTTGGCGTTCACCAATGGTGACCAGGATTCCATGACAATTTTGCGGGAGTCGAGGTACAGCTTCAAGTCGTTCTGGACAAGGTAGGGGTGATACTCCACCTGATTGATGACCGGTTTTACATCTGTCCGCTGCAGCAATGTCTCCATGTGGGAAACCATGAAGTTGCTGACGCCGATGTTTTTAACACGATTATTGTTGTATAGACGCTCCATTTCATGCCATGTCTCGATCATGAGGTCTTCATCGGTGCCCGGCCAATGCATAAGATACAGATCTAAGTAGTCCAGCTGAAGGTTCTCAAGGGATGTATCATAGGCCTTTTCCACATTTCCTGGACCATAGTCATCAAGCCAAAGCTTGGATGTCACGAAAAGGTCAGAACGATCGATGCCCGCTTCCTTAATGCCTGCTTTAATGCCTTCACCGACACTCTTCTCATTTTTGTAGATCATGGCTGTATCAATACTGCGATAGCCATTTACAATCGCATGTTTGACAGCATTCTTGCAGTCTTCACCGTCTTCCACCCTGAATACGCCAAGCCCTATCTGTGGCATTGTGTTGCCATTATGAAATTCTACCTCTCTCATTTACTGATCTCTCCTGTTCATGAAATTATATTATCATGCCGTATTGATTGGACATATAAATATCTACCCACATTTTGTATGCGATAAATAAAAAAGAGGCACCTTATATTATTGATACAAATTTAAATGCTATAAATTCATAATATTAAAACCTTCTCATCATATATGAAGTTGGAAATAGTGTAGCCTTCAAGTCGTCATAGTTGAAGGGAATCACTTCATCTGTTAAAGTCATTTAAAAATGGACAACAATTATCCAATATAAGGGAAGGAAGTGATGCCGCTGTGAAAATAAAAACAGGTGTGGAACAATCCGTCTATGCAGTCATTCTCCTCAATCTGCTGCCAGAAGGTGCCGTGCTGCACAGTGAGGAAATCAGCAGACATATCGGAGCCTCGCCCAGCTACTTCCAGAAGTTGTTGAGAAGAATGGTGAAGGCAGACCTGATTGCATCAATTCATGGCACTAAAGGTGGCTTCAGACTAAATCGTTCGCCGGAAGACATTCGGATATATGATATCTATACTGCGATTGAAGGCCGTCAGTCGCTCTATACATCGAGCGGCATATTGGATAATATGATGGATTCAATTGAGACGTCAGAGGAATGCATATTGAGGGATACGATGGGCGAGGCGGAGGAATCATGGAAAAGTGTGTTGAAGCGTGAGAATATTGCCGGCCTAACTGAGAAGCTGCGCGCCGGAAACTACAATGAACGCTTCAAAGCGCTTGAAGAGACATTGCAAGAGAGTTGCAGTGTGAAATATGAGCATATATAAAAAGGTAAAACTAATATGAAAGAAGATGTTAAATATGATAGTGGGACTCGACCGCATCAATGAACTGGCACAGAAAAAGAAACAGATAGGATTAACTGCAACCGAACAGCAGGAACAAAAGGAATTGCGTGAGAATTATCTGCGCCAATTCCGTGGACAGGTGCTCGATAACCTCTCAGGGCTTACGGTCATTGATCCTGTGGGAAATGACGTTACGCCGGAAAAACTGAAAAGAGAACAAGAGCTCAACCGATTATTCGATCACTAGGTCACCATATAAAGAGAGAAGGGTTTTCAATGAAATTAAGTGTATTGGATCAGGCGCCTGTAACTAAAGGCAATAACGGGCAGGATGCCCTCCATAAAGCAGAGGAATTGGCGGTATTGGCTGATTCCCTCGGATACCATCGCATGTGGATGGCAGAACATCATGGGCTCGGTACAGTAGTCAGTTCAGCCCCTGAAATCACTGCAGCCAGACTCGCTGCCAAGACCGAAAACATCAGGATAGGGACAGGCGGCATCATGATGATGCACTACTCACCACTGAAACTGGCTGAAGTATTCAAGACACTCAGTGCATTCTCCCCTGGCAGGATTGATTTTGGCGTAGGCCGGGCGCCAGGTGGGGACGGCAGCGCCATGTATGCATTATCACAGGGTAGACGTCCTGAACTCGATAACCTTTATGAAAAGTTTGAAATAGCGCTTCAGTTGATTAACGACGAAACTCCTGAAGGCCGGCTTTATGGTTCAACACCAGCATTTCCCCAAAATGTTACACTTCCTGAGGCATGGATGCTCGGTTCGAGCGGCAACAGTGCAGTAGAGACCGCTAAAATGGGAGCGGGTTATTCATTTGCCCAATTCTTCAATGGAGCCTTGAGCCGTGAAATATTGGATGCATACAGACAGAATTTTAATCCGACCGATTTCATGGAGAAGCCGGAAATCAATGTATGCTATATGGTGACGACTGCAGAAACACGTGAAGAAGCGGAATTCCAGGCCTTGCCTCAAGATATCGCAGGGCTCATGTTGTCACAAGGCAGGATAATGCCGCCCCTCACACCAGAGGAAGCACAGGATTATCCGCTGACAGAAATGGATAAAATGAAGATAGAGCAACGTAGGCCGCTCCATATCGTCGGTTCGGCAAAAGAAGTTGCAGACCAGCTGAAAGAAGAACAGGAACGGTACGGATTCGATGAAGCGATGATCGTCAGCATTCCGCACTCCCAAGAAGCCAGATTGAACGTTTATCGTCTCTTGGCAAAAGAATTACTGTAGAATAAAAAGGTCAGGATAATTGATATCCTGACCTTTTGTCATTTTCCAATCAAGATTGAAAGAAGGCTTATATCTATGACGCATGAACAACTCGAATATTATGCAAACAAATTTTTAATGGATAAATTCAACATGCCGCTTGGTATTCCCATCAGGATATCCAAACGCATGACATCAAAGCTTGGGGCATTCCGCATCAAATACATAAAAGGCAATCGCCAGAAAATCGATATGGAAATAATCATATCGTATAACTTCATTGTCCACAATACTGAACAGTTCATTCTGGATGTGCTCTACCATGAATGTGTGCATTATGCGCTATTTACTAAAGGGCAGCCATATAAGGATTCCGATCCGGAATTCAAAGAAACACTGAAACGCTTAGGCATATCGCAGACGCGCACGCACCAATTCAAGGGGCGCCGCCATCTATATGAATGCAAGAAATGCAGGTATCAGTTCAGTAGGAATATGAAAGGGTATGAGAAGCGGTATGTGTGCCGGAAGTGCCGGGGGAGGTTTAGTTATTTAGGAGAAGTAAAGTGAGGTACATCATTTAAATAATTCTCACATCGAACTTAGAGTTATGGTTGTATGATCAATAAATTATTCCTCTAAAATTTAAAGATTAAATTTCGCCGATTGTAAAATTAAGCTAGACACCTAAAAAGGGTCACACGTGATACACTCAAAATGAGTTTTCCGACCAAAGAAAATCATAGGAGTGATCACGCATGACCTATACCCATATTACCACGGACGAACTCGTAATCATAGAAGCCTATTTCCATCACGACACACCGACTTCTCATATTGCGAAACGGATTGGGCGTGCCCGTCAGACGGTTCATGATGTCATCGCATATCTCAGGGACGGGCACACCGCGCTGGATTACTATCATCGCTATCAAGAAAACAAAAAACGGTGGGGTAGAAAACGGATGGTCCTGCCGACCGACCAGCAGGCGTATATTGAAAAGCAGGTGGCTCAGGGTTGGACGCCGGATGTCATCGTCGATCCGCAGGAAATGTTGATTGACTGTTCAAGCCGTACACTGTATCGGATGTTCAAACGGGAAACCTTTGATGCGGCCACACTGCCGATGCAGGGCAAGCGAAAACCGAACGGCCATCAGGAACGCCGGGGGCGTCAGGCATTCAGGCGCAACATTTCAGAAAGAACAACTGACTACCCGACGTTCAATGATGAATTTGGTCATCTGGAGGGAGATACCATCGTTGGCGTCCGGCACAAGAGTGCCGTCATCACGCTGGTCGAACGCCTCTCAAAAGCCATCATCACCCTGAAACCCGAAGGCCGGACGGCGCAGGATATCGAGGTTGCCATAAATACATGGTGTCAAAAGATGCCCAGAAACCTATTCAAATCGATCACTTTCGACTGTGGCAAGGAATTTTCCAACTGGCGATCGATGAGCAATCGGAATGACCTGTCCGTCTACTTTGCCGATCCGGGGACACCATCCCAGCGGGGATTGAACGAACATTCCAACGGCCTGCTCAGAAAGGATGGACTGCCCAAAGACATGGATTTCAACACGGTCGATCAGATATTTGTCTCATCCGTCGTTGCAAGAAGAAACCACATCCTAAGAAAATCGTTAAACTATCGAACACCATTGGAAGTCTTTTTGAGTTACATGGATGATCAGCAACTGTCTAGCTTATTTTGACAAACGAAATCCTTTAAAATTGAGCAAGAGTTTCTAAGACGAATTCATAGACTCTGCAAACAGCTTACTTACTATATAATATATAACAAAATATAGGATATGGCACCAATGAGTGGCCGAAAAATTCCAACCAATTTAGAGCAGAGTGGATAACCCCTCCATAAATCATTGGAAATTCGACAGCTCTTATGAAGGTTTTCTAAGATAATGCATCAAATTAAACTGGTGAGAAATGTTTGGGTAACTTTACCTAATAAATTACTTCCACAAGACTTGGTCTGAGGCTATATTTCAAAGATTAGTTTAAACTTGTAATTCACAATTATTATAGTATTATAGTAAGAATATAAAAATCACATAATTGAATTGGGGAATAATATATGTTTGATTTGGAAATCGAAGAGTATATATTCTTATATTTTCTTGGGATACTCGTAGTTATTTTACCCATTGTACTCATTGTACTTCTGTTATTAATAATTAACAAAATAATAAAAAAACCAAAAATTAAAGAAAAAATTTGCAGTATTATTAAGTTATTAACAACTATAATTTTTTCAATTTTTTTTATGGTATTATTAACAATATATTCCAGATATATTTGGTACTTAATACTAGAGGTCAATATAATAATACAAGGAATTGATTTTAGTAAAGTGAGTGAAGATTTAACATATGACAAAGTACCAATATTTATTATGTCTTGGATAATAATAATGTTTATATCGACAATACTAATATTTGTACTATTTAAATATTTATCTAAATATATTCTTAAGGCTTGCTATCAGAATAAAGAAATACCTATAAGTAAAATCAGAAGACACTTAGTGAAATTCTTTTATTTTAATCAAATATCCGTGTTTATTTTAACAACATTTTTAATTTTATTAGGAATATATATATCTATCTGGGTTAATAATTAGAGAGCGTAAAATAGTTTGTGTAAATGAATAAATAGAAAAAGGGAGCCCTTTTCTTGTAGAATCAAGTTA
>NZ_JBHMAH010000008.1:0-12083 GCF_042429615.1 Salinicoccus siamensis | reverse complement strand
GACACCATTGGAAGTCTTTTTGAGTTACATGGGTGAAAAGGAACTGTCTAGCTTATTTTGACAAACGAAAATATTAAAAAAATCACTGTTTTATAATAAACTGTGATCCACTTCTTTACTTTCACTCAAGGAATTTAATAATAAGAAAATATCTGTATTTTTTCTATCACTTGAAAAAATTAGGTTGGATCTAATAAGGAGGAGGATTATGATGCCAGAAGAATGGGGATTTTTGAATACAGGACACAACAATGCGGCTACGAATATGGCGATTGATGAGGCTTTATTAAATTGGCATAGTAGAGGAGTTATCCCCCCTACATTAAGATTTTACGGTTGGTCAGCACCCAGCCTATCCGTAGGAAGACTTCAAAGAGTAGATAAACGGATTGATTTTTCTGCACTTGAGCGATATAACTGCGATTTTGTTCGGCGTTTAACGGGCGGTAGCGCCGTACTTCATGATGATGAGCTAACCTATAGTATTGTCGTGACGGAGGATCATCCCTTCATACCCACATCTGTTCGTGAAGCGTACCATATTTTAACAAGAGGAATCTTAGAAGGGTATCGTAATTTGGGCATACAAGCTGATTATGCTTACCCATCGAGAGAAGAAATAATTAAAGGCAGATCATCGGTTTGTTTTGAACAGGCTGCTTACTATGAACTAATTATTGATGATAAAAAACTTTCAGGCAATGCTCAAGTACGCAAAGATAATGTCTTACTACAACATGGCTCAATTCCAATGAATATTAATGAAAAAATGTTGTTTGATCTTTTCCTTTTTCCGTCTGAAAGAATGAGAGAGAAAAAGCGTACTTCTTTTTATGAAAAGGCCATCGCTATTAATGAGATTACAAATCAAAAGTACACATACGATATGTTAGTGGACGCTTTTTATCATGGCTTCCAAACAGGCTTGGATGTCAAGTTTAAACCGATGACATTGACCGATGCACAGTGGAATGAAATCAATCAATTGGCAAAAAGCAAATACGTGACCCAAATTATGAATTAAAACAACTACTTGCAATATATCAACTACTGAAGGAGTGTACTTTCGATGTCTAAAAAAGAAGAGTACCTGCGTAAACCTAAATGGCTAGAAACTAAAATCAATACTAATGGATCATACTCAGGATTAAAGAAATTGATGCGAGATAAAAAATTAAATACGGTATGTGAAGAAGCAAGATGTCCAAATATTTATGAATGTTGGAGCGAGCGTAAAACTGCTACATTTATGATTCTTGGTGATACATGCACACGTGGGTGCCGATTCTGTGCGGTTAAAACAGGAATGCCGAATGAATTAGATTGGAATGAACCAGAACGTGTCGCGGATTCTGTACAAATAATGGGGTTGAAACACGTGGTTGTTACAGCCGTCGCTCGAGATGATTTAAAAGATGGCGGTGCGGCGGTTTTTGCTGAGACAGTCCGGGCGATCCGCAGAAAAAACCCTGGTTGCACCATCGAAATTTTACCTTCTGATATGAAAGGTGATTACGAGAGTTTACATACTTTAATGAGCAGTGAACCAGATATTTTTAACCACAACATTGAGACTGTGAGAAGATTGACTAAAAAAGTACGAGCTAGAGCAATGTATGATAGATCACTAACCCTGCTTCAGCGTGTGAAAGAGATTGCTCCTGACGTACCAACGAAATCAAGTATTATGGTGGGCTTAGGAGAAGAGAAAGAAGAAATCATTGAGGCCATGGATGATTTACTGGAAAACGATGTGAATATTATGACAATTGGTCAATACTTACAACCGACGAAAAAACATTTGCGGGTCGAGCGTTATTATCATCCTGATGAATTTGCGGAGTTAAAGCATATTGCACTATCAAAAGGTTTCCGTCATTGTGAGTCTGGGCCACTTGTCCGTTCTTCTTATCATGCAGATGAGCAAGTCAATCAAACATCAGCACAGCGTCGTATTAACTATATGAAAGGTTATGAAGCCCAGGAAAACTCCCAGGTTGACTTTACATTCAGGTGATAAACATAGTGATCATGAACACCTGTAATTATTCTGTTTCAACAAGTCAAGAATTCTCTTTCGGTGTGTGGTTCCAGTTCCTTTTTCCGGCGTGCTCTGAAAGACCTTGTACCCTTTAAGGTGTTCTTGAAGAAAAAAATTCCAAACTGATAAGGTCTGACGTACTGTTCATCTAAAGTATGTCAGACCTTATATTTTTCTTCGTTCCCTCAAAGGTTTTTTAAAGAAAATGAGGAGACTATATTATTATTCTTAGAACACTTTACAGAATTGAATTGAGGGAGGCTTGGAGTCTAATGATGTAATTATAATAATGCTTTCCCTCTATATTTCGTGTTATAATCTATTAACGTCTCATCTCTTCCAAATAAAAAATGCTTTTCCATATCTGGTGAATACTTCGAATTGAGTGTGTCTTGTCCGATAGCTTCAGCCCGTAACATTGTCGGCGATCCTCCACAGCATAACCCAATATCATTTATGTCGATACGATGTACATTGCCAGCCTATTCAGTGATTTCATAACGATTATGATACAGTGAATTCAACGCAGTCGTGACAGTCGTTTAAAACGGCAGGTGTCACACTAAAACCAGAAGGCCGAAACGGCGCAGGATGTCGAGCTTACCATCAATACATGGTGTCAAGAGATGCCCAAAAACCTATTCAAATCCATCACTTTCGACTGTGGCAAGGAATTCTCCAACTGGCAATCGATGAGCAATCGGAATGACCTGTCCGTCTACCTTGCCGACCCAAGGACACCATCCCAGCAGAGACTGAACAAGCATTCTAATGGATTGCTCAGAAGGGATGGATTGGCCAAAGATATGGATTTTAATACGGATAATCAGGCTTTTGTCTCATCCGTCTCTGCAAGAAGAAACCACATCCTAATAAAATCACTGAACTACTGCGCGCCACTGGAAGTCTTTTTGAGTTAATGGGGTGAAAAAGAACTGTCTAGCTTATTTTGACAAACGAAACTATAAAAAATCTAACTTAAATAATTGGAACTAAGTTGATCGGGTAATCCAAAAGTTAAACATTCATTCAAACCTTCAACCTTTGATTCTATTGAATGGCTTTCACATATATTAAAGTGCCCCAAAAGTTGAATTTTTGACTTCAACTTTTGGGGCATGCCTCACAACCACTTATATATTCCTTTTATCAAATACTTTTTAAAAGTCTCAATAAATCCTTAAATCCTTATAAAACACCTTGCTAGATGCCCCATCCTCTAGGGTATATTCTATCGCAAAGGCATTATATTATGAAATGAGCTTTGCTTTTCTATGTTATACTACATTTCGTTTATTAAACACCAGCCATGTGGCAGCGATGAAAATCACCATATAAACCACAATCACCGCAGCTGAGAATCCCATAGTCATCTCCTCTCGGATTGGACCAAACGAAGTGAAGTAGACAGATAAATCTGTGTTGGCAAACAAAATATACTTGGCCCATGCATATTGGGATAACGCTTGCGCAGCGGTTGTCCCGGCGAACATCATAAACATCGAAAGGCCGATCGCTAGGGCGCTGCTTCGGAAAATACTTGAAAGCATAAACCCAAATGTGGCTAGAATGATAATATTAATGAATTTAAATCCGGATTGAAGCAATATCTCGGACAGTATATCGTTACTTGCCAGACCGTCTGGCCGATTGACCAATATGTCTGGGTTGACGGCGGGTACCCCATACATAATCAGACCAATGAAAAAAGAGACGCCCAAGAGGCTCAACACTGACAATAAGACGAAGACTAACACGGCCACATATTTTGATAATAATATGGTCCCCCTCGAAATCGGCCGTATCAAAAGTTGTTTGATTGTGCCCCATCGGAATTCATTAGCCACACTGCCCCCTGCAATGATGATGGCAAACAGGTTGAGAAGCGATGTGGCAAAGTTGATGGATGGAAAGCGTCGCTTCATCAAGCCATCTGAAGAAAACTCCCAATTCTCATTTCCGTATGATCGGAACCAATTCCCGTTATCGTCATGCCACTCATATGCAAACCGCACTGCAAGGCGGTCGTCGGTAAATGACCATAGTTCCTTTATCAATCGATAGTCGAGCTCCTTAGCTCATTTTCTTTCGAGGAACTCTACGATTTCTTCTCGACCGGTTGGGAATTCGGTGCGGTTCCGCCAGCGGCTATTCTCTGTGTAAGCGAGGGACACTTTATGCGGGTTACGACTGTTCCAACTATCTTCAGCCATCCGGACTTTCTGCACGGCAGTTTCTTGCGTAAATAGAGGGACAAGTTTACTCATTATATCTCCTCATTTCTGATCTATTTACTTCAGCATATACAGATTTTTCTATATCTTCAAGTAATATAAAGTTAGTAATAACTTTAAGTTAGCCATGAAGTTTACACGTATTCTAAAGGGACAGTATGTTTTGTTTACTGTTGTCTGTAGATCTCCTCAATTTCCTCAAATTTCTTCATCATGCTATCGCTGTCCACTTGATGGTTTTTGATATCCTCATACATCAATATCTTTCCCGCCAAGAAAATGGCGTCGATGTCGAGGATATGCGCAAAATTTTCCAGTGGATTTTGGTTGAGTAATATGTAACCATCGTCTTCCCCTACAATCTTTTTGGCTTCAATTGTCGCCTTCCTCAATATCTCAAATTCAGTCAAGCCAAAGTTTTTAAATTCATTCAGCTCTTCAATCATACTAAGCCCGGGATACACCCACGTTCCCGCAGGTGCATCGGTACCGATATACACTTCGCCATCCATTTCAAGGTACTCACCTATAACCCGCTTCACCTGATCATACTCCCATTTTTGGCGCTTCTTGAACTCTGCACTAAGCTGCGCATCAATGGCTTCGAACTGAGCACTTATAGATAATTGCTCATCCGCTTCAAACAGTTTCATCTGCTTCGATGTTATCAATTCAGGAGGACTGTATGTGCGTCCTTCTACCAAGTGACGGTACAGGGTCAATGTCGGCACCAACTTCATTCCATTTTCAAGTAGGTATGACAATAAATCATTCAGCCTATCCGTATCTACTGGTTTGCTGGTGATTTCATCAAACTCATCATCTGATAGTTGACTATGATATCTGGGAAAAAGGTGTTGCACGATGCTCGATGCATGTTCAAGCCACTTCACGCCATACTCTGTTGCTTTCATCGCGTCGATGGACTTGGAATGTAGCAGATCAGCTGCAACCTCAAGACCAAGTGTGTCTCCCCTTTTTACCACAGCATCCAAAACATCTTCTTGGATGTTGCCATACACTTTGATGAACTTCGCATCTTGGTTATACAGCTCCTCGACAGTCTCCAGTGCCGTATTGATGTCATTGGTGGAAACATTGCCATAGGAAGTCGGCCCCCACAGACCAGGATCGCCGTCGATGAAACGATAAGTCGCGTATACATGCGGTGCGACATCATCCATCATCTGGATAAGTTCATAGTTGCCACCGGTATTTCTTACTGAAGTCACACCACTCGCCAAATAATGCTTCGCACTGACAGGTGTAATGTGAGTATGCATATCCACCAAGCCAGGCATCAGGTATTTTTGTGTACCATCTATTTCTTTATCATCACCTGATCGCAATTCCACATCCTTGACTTCAATGGTCCCTTTATCCAGATCGATCCAGTTGACGTTCTTTACTTTAATCATAGATACTGTTCCCCTTTGTTTATGTGAACTTCCTAGTTTTATGTATTAAATATAAGACTATAGTTGTGATAAATATGGACGATACCACTGTGAGTTTATGACTGATTTATATATGCTATTTCTTCTCGCAAAACGCCTTACACCTTCAATTTACCATTACGAGAAATATTATAAAGAATATGGCATAGACACCCATTAAGCCGAGAGATACTTGCGCCAATCGCGTCTTGATCGAAAAAGCAGGCATAAGCCCTACTCTAGTGATGTTTACTCCCATCAATAGTACCGCAAGGCTAAGAGAAGAAAGCGCGATGATAAATATAGCGTGTTCCAAAATTTATCTCTTCCTTTATAATTATTTGGTACACTATAAGTATAACATAATATCTAAACATTTAGATATTTGGCAAAGTAGGCATATTGCACGCACTATACTTTTCAAAAGAAGAACAAGAGACTTGTCTAAAATGTAAGTGGGAAACCATAAAATTGAAAGCACGATTATATAATATTCATTTTGTTATATTTTCAATTTAAGTGGTGACATCTGAGAATAATTTTATTAAAGGCGGTCGGCCATGAAAAAGTTTATATCCATTTCATTAGCACTCATTAACACACTAACTTTTGCGATCGGATTAGGCTTCTTATTTGGTGATGGCCAGGATTCCGAAATAAAATAATTATAATAGAATGAGAGGTAGTAAGCGAAATGCAAATAGAATTATCTGGATTAGTAGTAAGTATGATTATTTTGGCAGTTGGATTGGGTTTTATGGGATATTTTATTGGTGATGGCCTTAAGAATATTGGCAATCCTGATAGTGAGCATCCCGCTACTAATTTTATAAAAGAAGAAGATTTGCCAATATATTTTAGTTTAGATAAGGAAGAAATCAATGACTTATTAGAAAAGCATCCAAATGCGCCTAAAATAATCTTAAACGGCACAACGTATTATCCATACAAACATTTTTTAAATTGGCTCTCTTCAACCGAAATATATAAATCGTAAAATAGGTATCAAATGATAACGGATGTTTCTGGGCCACTACATTAAATCTGCTGAAAGGTAATTAACATGAAAGAAAGACCAAAAATTGACATACCTAAGACTTTGACTGAAAAGATCGCAAATATCATAGGCTATGGTTTTTTCATCGGATCCCTAATCTATGTGATCATCACATTCTCTTCCCTACCTGCAGAAGTACCTGCTCACTTTGGAGCAGATGGTGAGGTCGATAGATATGGGTCGAAGTATGAAATGATTGTCCTCATCGTCATACCACTGCTCTTGGTACCGGGACTCAAGGCGTTGGACCGATTTCCGGAAATGCATAATTATCCAAAACGTATGGACGCATCTAATGTCAGGGAGTTCTATTTGAATAACAGACTATTACTTAATTTAACAACAAATGGGACGCTGATCGTATTTGCAATTCTATATATCGAGATTACTAACCACGGACTTACCGGCTCATCTACATTCGGCGTACTTCTAATGCCCTTGATTCTTTTGTTTGTACTGGGACCGATAGCATGGAAAATGATCGAGCGCTTCAAAATAAAATAATAAATGATTAAAATACCTCATAATAAAAAAGAAGTCGGTAAATATTTTTCCGACTCCTTTATACGTCTAGTAAACTATTATTCTAAATCTCAGTCTCCCAGTCTTTCTGCTCTTCTTTACGCATATCTTCTGCCGTATCTTCCGGATAGACGACCCTGAATTTATGATGCTCTTTTGGAATGATCCCCACCATCTTATCGATCATCAGCTGCGGATCCATCTGATGGTTCAGACTATCCCCGCTTGCTTCCAACTTATCTTTCGAAGTGTGGTGTTCCTCCTCGTCGTACCACTTCCAGTTTGCTGCGACTGCACGGTCATTGAAGCCTGTGCCGAATCTACCGGGGTTAATAGTGGCAACTTTGACATTGAACTCCTCCATCTCCTGCTTCAGCGCTTTCGCTATGGCACCGATGGCGTGCTTCGAGGATGAATAGAGTCCTTTATAGGCAGAGCTCATCTTTTCTGCTTTTGACGATATGAAAATGATTTTACCCTGCCGCTTCTCTACGAAATGTTCAGCTGCGATACGAACGGTTTCTAGTGTGCCGAATACATTGATTTCATATAATCGTCTAATGTCAGCCATCGGCATCTCCCATATCGGCCCACCTTCATTGATTGCTGCATTGGCTACGAATATATCATAGTCATATCTTTTCATGGCTTCGCGGTCATGGGCATCTGTGATGTCCATCTTGAAGACTTCAAGATCTACACCCGCTTCCTGTCCTTCTTCACGCAATCCTCCAATCTGTTCCTCTTTTTCAACAGTGGCAATGACCGTGTGACCTTCGCGCGCCAGTCCAATCGCTGTGCCTTTCCCTAAACCTGATCCTGCACCTGTAATCATGATTGTCTTAACCACTCTTAATTGCCCCCTCATTTTCTATTAATAGTTTTAATCTTCCCTGTCGGTATCTTCATAAACGCTTGTGTCGCTCCCCAACAGATTGCATTCCAGATTTGTCTCTCCAATTATATACTATTTGAATTATATTTCAGCTGCATGGGTATAATAGTCTTATAAATACAAATTTCTTTATCCGTAAAATCATATTTTGCTTTTGATATGTTAAAACTCATATTATCAGCAAAGATCTCTAAGTGATTAATGGTAAGGAATATTATTCTATAATAAAGATGGTCAATATTTTAAATACCCATCATTATCTTTCTATATTATGCATTCTAATGAAAGGAGTGAGCTGGTGGAAAAAGTTGTCGTGGGTCTCATCACCGCCCCCGGTCTTCCGGAAGAGTTAATAAAAGATATGCTAGAAGATTTGAGCGAACTATCCAGTAAACACATTGATGACAAAGTCGATTGGCAATTCGATTATCAGACCAATCCATTAGCCGCTTCCGCCGAGTTCATCGATCAGACATTCGAAAAAGCGGAAGCCATCCGAGAGGATAACCAATGGGACTTGGCAATCGCAATCAGTGACCTCCCCAGTATATCCAGTAATAAGATCGTCGTTTCAGAAGTGAATTATGAACAGACGATATCACTGCTTTCAGTACCGTCACTTGGCGCCATTAGGGTTAAGAAAAAACTGCAGAATCTACTAATGCATCACATTACATGGCTGCACCGCAAAGATTTATCTGAAACACCTGAGGGCATACGCTTGAGCTTCATCAATCAGATCACTGAAGTGTCGACTTCTGAAGATGAGGTGAGCAATAAGCGGTACATACGGAAATCGACGGTAGCCGGGTGGAGTAAACTTGTTGCAGGCATGACGTTGATGAACGAGCCATGGACGGCCTTAAATAACCTCAAGACCATCGTCGCATTATCATTTGCCACGGGCACATACATTTCCATTTTTTCTATACCTTGGGAATTGAGCCTGGATTATT
Source organism: Salinicoccus siamensis (assembly GCF_042429615.1). Lineage (GTDB taxonomy): Bacteria > Bacillota > Bacilli > Staphylococcales > Salinicoccaceae > Salinicoccus > Salinicoccus siamensis. The sequence continues at coordinate 2,942 of NZ_JBHMAH010000008.1, read as the reverse complement.
CCTTGTGGCGATTTATGATGCTGACATTCATTGCGATATTTGGTGTTGTTGGATGGCTGATATATGCACATGATCTATGGGAATTGGTTTCCAGTAAAAATCAGCGGTCATACCGTCATCTATATAACTTCACCACAATGGCCACCTTGTTGTTCATTACAATCGTAAACTACTTGGTCGTCTACCTATTGCTCATAATATCGGTTATCGTATTTGTGCCAATGGGACTTTTTGAAAACTGGACTAGGATTGAACCTGATGTGGAATGGACGGATTATTTAAATCTGGTATGGTTTTCTGCCTCTGTAGGAGTCCTAGCAGGTGCCTTGGGCTCCACTGTCGAAGATGAAGGAACGATTCAGAATGTGACGTATTCCTACAGACAAATGTACCGATATAAGCAAATAGAAGAAGAAAATGAAGAAACTACAAAAGAAGAACAGACCGAAGAGCATGCAGGCACAAAACAAACTCATGATAAGTCAGAGGATGATTGATATGAGCAATAGATATGTTGGCATCGTCGCAGCGCCAGGTGCGCCAGATGAACTTGCGAGAAAAATAAAAGAAGAATTGCCGGAGGTGCTTTCCGAGGAATTTGAAGACGATCATGAATGGGAAGTCGGCGTCCATGTAGACCCACTTACGAGTTATGCAGAGCTGACGAAGGAGTTGTTTCAGAAAACAGATCAATATTACCAAGATAGTGATTGGGATTATACTATCTTCATCACAGATCTCCCGTTATACCATAACGAGAGTATTATCGGCATAGATATAAATGAAGCCACTGAGGTTGGATTGGTGTCTTTGCCCGCCTATGGTTGGCCTCCTAACAAACAGAGTGTTCTCGAAACCATTGTGACCCTGATCACTTCGGTCCAGGCAAAAAATGACAAGGAATCCACCGATTCAAATGAAGAGAATCGTAGGAATTTGAAAAGGATATTCAACCGATACTTTAAATTCAATAAACTTCATTATGAGAAAAGTCATAACGATGCCACCGATTCCGAGCATTCAATATATCAAATGAAGAATAATTTGCGGGGATATTTACGACTGATCAGTGGAATGGCTTGGGCGAATAATCCTTTAAACATGATGTTGGTTTTGAGCTCAGTAGTAGCACTTGCTTTTGCGACAGGTTCCTTCAGTATGGTCTTTTCTACTATGTGGAGCCTAAGCGATTTGTTCTCTATCTGGAGGATGATTGCTGTTTCAATATTCGCTTTAGCCAGTATGCTAGTGTGGATCATTATCTCCCATGATCTATGGGAAAGGCTAGAAGAAGGTGAGGATAAAAGATTTTTGAAGTTATATAACGGTGCGACAGTTGTGACTTTGATCATATCATTGGTGTTTTATTTCACTGTGTTGTATCTGATGTTCCTGACCGGTTCCCTTGTGCTACTACCACCTGACTTTATAATAAGGAATATTGGATTAGAACAGATAGACATCCGCTTTTACCTTAAGCTAGCATGGTTCGCCACATCACTTTCAACAGTTGTAGCTGCAATCGGAGCGGGTGTTCAAGACGAAAATATAATGAAGGAAAGCACATATGGCTATCGACATCGCCTGCGTTCACAAGAAGCCAGTGAGGAATAACTATTCATTATTTAGTGTGATTTTGTCTAGTTTCTAGATAGCTAATACTTCTTATGTTTAAAGCTTTAACACTGTTATCATACAGCAGTTCAAACCTTGAATGAAGCCTACTATTACAAGTTCTAAAATATTCTCAGGAAGGAATGTAAAGAATGGGATTCTATATAATGATTTTTTCATTCCTAATCGGTGTATACTTGACTGTGTCAGGTATTTCTCGCAGAAAATACAATTCACTATATAAAATTTCAATAGCGCTTGGAATTATGCTTATTATATTCGCTGTCTACCTAGCATGGCCAAAATAATGTTAATCTTAAATATGCTCTGGGTATTTTCTAAATAATTATACATTAGGTTCAGTTTTGTGATTTTACCTTGCTTCTCCTAATATAGGATATATGTGGTCACAGCTATAATGGAACTAACATGTCCTCAGAAATTTCTGAAGACACTACAGATACTTTAAAAAATAAGCGATCCCCTAACCTTAGATATGGCTTAGGGGATTGTGTTTTTCAGACAGTATTTTACAACTATGAGTCAACTTAAAAAACTACATCTTAATAGGACTGTTCTATAAGTCGTTTAGACTCCTTATAAATCGATTTTGGAAAGTTGAATATTCTGAGCAGCTCCAGCGCATTGGATGTTTGGGCTGGACCATTTTTAATTTGATAATCAAAGAATATATCACTGTCTTCTAGCACTTCAGAAAAGTGATACATCGCCATTTCATTACGCAATGTGTCTGTCTATTCTATATCATGAGTAGCTGCCACTAAAGAAATTTTCTTATGCGTACTCAAAAATCTCAACAGTACTTCTGCTGCTGCTAAGCGTTCTTTCGTATTCGTCCCCTTGAATATCTCGTCAATGAAGCAATAGAAATGAGCATTACTGCCATTCAGGGCTTCGATTATTCTTTTCAATGATTTGATTTCACTGATGAAATAACTATCCCCTTCCGAGATACTGTCTGAAATATCCATTGAAGACAACACTCTACCAGGCACGTATTTAAAGTAGCCACTGGTTGAGGTATTGATGCCATTACTCAGAATGACATTCACGGCCAATGATTTCATAAAAGTGGATTTGCCGGAGGCATTCGACCCGGTGAGCAAGATATTTTGTCTCAAATCAATTGAATTGCTGATGGGTTCAGTAATCAATGGATGATATACGTCGTGTGTTACTACACTTTCATCTCGCACTACATTCGGGATGGCGTAATAAGGCAACTAAAGTGGACCCCATTGTCAAGACACGGATTTTATGAAAATAAGGTGGGGCCTCAGTTCTGTTCCTTCCCCGCTTTTCCGAGA
>NZ_JBHMAH010000038.1:0-925 GCF_042429615.1 Salinicoccus siamensis | reverse complement strand
AAAGAAAATCATAGGAGTGATCACGCATGACCTACACCCATATTACCACGGACGAGCTAGTAATCATAGAAGCCTATTTCCATCAAGAGACCCCGACTTCACAGATTGCGAAACGGATTGGGCGTGCCCGTCAGACGGTCCATAATGTCATCGCATATCTCAAGGACGGGCACACTGCGCTGGAGTATTATCGGCGCTATAAGGAAAACAAAAGCCGGTGTGGTAGAAAACGGATTGTTCTACCGACCGATCAGCAGAAACATGTTGAAAAGCAGGTGGCGCAAGGCTGGACACCGGATGTGATCGTCGGTCGGCAGGAGATGCCAATTGACTGCTCGGGCCGTACACTGTATCGAATGTTCAAACGAAAAACCTTTGATGTAGCCACACTGCCGATGCAAGGCAAGCGAAAACCAAATGGCCATCAGGAACGCCGGGGCAGACAGGCCTTCAGGCGAAACATCTCTGAAAGAACAACTGACTACCCGGCGTTCAATGAAGAATTCGGCCATCTCGAGGGAGATACCATCGTCGGTGTCCGCCACAAGAGTGCCGTCATCACGCTGGTTGAACGCCTGTCTAAGGTCATTATCACCTTGAAGCCTGAAGGCCGGACGGCACAGGCAATCGAGTCTGCCATCAATACGTGGTGTCAAGAGATGCCCAGAAACCTGTTCAAGTCCATCACTTTCGACTGTGGTAAGGAATTCTCCAACTGGCAATCGATGAGCAACCAGAACGATCTGTCCATCTACTTTGCCGACCCAGGGACACCGTCTCAACGGGGATTGAATGAACATTCCAATGGCCTGCTCAGAAAGGATGGACTGCCCAAAGACATGGATTTCAACACGGTCGATCAGATATTTGTCTCGTCTGTCGCTTCAAGAAGAAACCACATACCGAGAAAATCATTGAACTACCG
>NZ_JBHMAH010000025.1:0-30765 GCF_042429615.1 Salinicoccus siamensis | reverse complement strand
ATTGCCCGAACGGAATCGCCGTCCGCCTCCCAGTGAATGACCGATTTGTGAAAGGCATCCAGCAGTTTGGACCGTTTCTGGCGGGTCGTGTCCGGCACCCCTGTCATCCCAAGGTATCGCTCGACCGTCTTCCAGTGTAGATTGAACTGCCGGGAAAGCCGGGAGATTGAATACCCTTGTGCATGGTACTTCTGGAGTGTCCGGGCCTGTGCCCATTTCCTTTGGGCATTTTCCAAGCGGTGATGCTCAGCTTTGGTCTGAGGCGGAGGAACTGGCGGCGGTGATCGCATGCCGAGGTCAATGCGTACCGGCAACACTTTCCTTATAATCCGATCATGTAGGGTCCAGAGGTTCTGAATCAGATGGAACCGGTCATGGATCTGAATGACGGCCGGGGCATGGGTCGTGATGATGTCCTGAAAACGCACATATCTATCTCGGGTGATGTGGGTCAGCTCCGGATGCCCCTGAATCCATTGGGCCAATGTGGCCGTTTCCCGGTCGGGCAGGAGATCAATCGGATGATGTGTGACGGCATCGCAGATCAGAATGCCATACCGATACCCTTTTCGCCAGGCGAAATCATCGATGCCCACAAAAGGGGCTTTGCGGAACAGGCATCTCTGTTTTATGAATCAGGCGCAGCAGTGTGTCATGGCTGACCGGCATCCCAAGCTGCCGGGTGACAGTTTCTCCTTGGACACAGCTGCTGGAGAAAGCAATGGTCCGCAGTGCTTCATCCAGACGAATCGTCCGCTGGCCATAAGGGACCAGCCAGTCAAAGCGTTCCGTAAATACCTTTGTGGCGCATAATGCATTCGAACAGAACCATTTCCGGGCTTTCAGATACAGTTGAACGCGTCGCCCCTGGATGGGCAGGTCATCTATGACCCGCATGTAGGCACTGTGTCGCTGAGAGGTAATGGAATGGCAGTGGGGACAACGGCCTGTGTGCGTATCCAATGTAATGACATATGATACAATATCCTCTGTTTTCACATAGGAGAGTACAGTCAAGCGAGGGTCTAAATCAGTGAAATGATCATACATGGTCACCATTCCTTTTTACTGATACATACCCGTTTCTCCCCAACTTAGCGTAAGAGCCATTTTTATTTTGCCCTTAACCTACAATTTTAAGTTGCCCTTGACATCACATACTACAATAGAGAACGGATGAAAGAGAAAATGGGCTGGCTGAGTCCGGTACAGTACAGGGAACAACAAGCGCGCCAGTTGATAGGTGTATAAAAATTAGAGCAGATTTCTCTGCTCTAAAAATTTAACTTTCTGGGATCATCTTATTTAGTATCGTTGATAGCATTCATTATGATACCTATTAATATATTCATTCACTTTATGCTTGAGTTCATCTAGGAATTCCCAAGATTTATAGTAGTCGGTCTTTCAAGGATTCAAAATGTCAGACCATAGAAACATTATCCTGATAGTTTCTCAAGCGCGACATGGACTATGCAAACCTTATTAAAATAGTAGAATATATAGGTCGTTTACAGAGTTAAACTAAAAGTTCAGTAACAGTTTATATCAATAGTTATATGGGTACATATAAATTAATAATCTCGTACCCTAATCATCAGAGAGTTTTATATTTAAAATATAAACACTAAGTAGTTCTTGTTATTGTCAAATGATATTATAAAGCTTTATTTGTTCTATCTATCAAAATAATAAACTGTTGCAAAGAACGTGTAGTCGGAGAAATTTTTGAATAGAATAACTATAAAAGAGAGAATGATAACAAGAAGTACAATAGTGGACTTTAGTAAAAATATTACAAGAGTTTTCAGTGGATATCATGACATTGTTGTTATCTTGAAAACTTTAAAGACTATTTTACAATATTTTTCGAGTGATTCTGACTTAATCAAAGTAAAGAATATTAGTCGGCATTTATACTAAAAATTTAAATTGTTATACTGTTTTTATTATCTTTTCATACCTCTGACTTAATAACAAATCAATGTATTACTGCGAAAGCATATATTGCTTAAACCATGGGCTCTATTCAAATTAATCTATCTTTATATCTTCATTAATGTTAAGAAACTATGTAGTTAGAAAGCTTTTGTGTTACTGAGTACAAAAAACCAATAGGGGGCTAATTATGAATAATGTATTTATGATCGTTCACGAATTAAACGTGAACAAAGGTGGTATGACCACAGCTATGTTAACCAGAAGCAAAATGTTTCATGCTAATAATGTTAATGCTAATATCGTCACATTTGATTATAAAGTCAATTATGATAATATTATTCATTCGCTAATGAAACAAGATAAAATGAGCAAAAATACTAAAATGTTCAATCTTTTTCAGTATTATGAAAAGAAATCTTCATCAAAAAAGATTAAACATAATAAAAAATTATATAATTTGTTTAATAATTTTTTTAAAGACACAATAGAAATTAAAGAAGATAAAAAAACTTCAAAATTCTTAGATAAGACGACAGGACAATATAAAGCTAGGAAAAAATTATTGGATTCAGAACAAACAATTGTTGATTTATATAACAATAATAAAAGATATAGAAGAGTTCATTTAAAAAACGAAAAAATTCATCGCATAAATATATTTAATTACGACAATAAAGTTTTATTTGAAACATTCTATGATAGGAAAGGATTTCCATATATTTCAAGGAATATTAACCCTAAAAATGGAAATGTAGGAGTGACATATCTACTCGTTGATAAAATACAATTCAGTAGTAACTTGAATGTGTGTTCTCATTTCTTGAGAGAGATAGTTAAAGATAATTCAGAGAACATAATGATTTGTGATGGGCCAGGAAGTTTTCCAAGAATGTTAAATACTAGCCATAAAAATGCGAAAAAATTTGCAGTCATACATGTTAATCATTATAAAAATTTTAATACTGATGGGTCTAAAAAGATAAAGGAAGATTATATTATTAATAATGCTGACAATATTGATGGCGTGATTGTGCTAACTGATGCTCAGAGAAAAGATATAAAGGAAGAATACTCAGTTAATAATATATATGCAATCAGTAACTTTATAAATAATTTTGAAAAAGAAAGTGATTTTGCAAATAATAAAATAGTTGGGCATATCTCTAGGATAGTTGCGACAAAAGGTGTTCATCATTTAATTGATGTAGCAGAATTAGTTGTCAAAGAAGATGAAGAAGTTGAATTTCATATTTATGGCGAAGGCCCAGAAAAAGATAGAGTTAGGAAACTTATCAACAAAAAAAATTTAAATGATAATGTGAAACTCTTAGGTTATACTTCTAAACCACAGCAAGTAATCAATCAGTTTCAATGCGTTTTGTCTACCTCTCAGTATGAAGGGCAAGGACTTAGCATGATAGAGGCTATGTTACTTCAAAGACCTGTTATTGCCTTTGACATTAACTATGGTCCAAATGAATTTATCAAAAATGATATCAATGGTTATTTAATACCTAATTTAGATATTCAAGAAATGGCAGATAAGATATTAGAACTAGTAAATGATGATGATTTAACAAAAAAGTTAGGTAAAGAAGCGAGAAATACCATTATTGAAAAATATTCTAGCGAAAAAATCATGGATAAATGGCAAGTCCTTTTTGATAAATAATAAATATTATAGCAATGAAATTACATTAATAAACCTAAAATAATCCCCTAAAGTAATTTTCAAATAACTGCTTTAGGGGTAAATAAATAATTATATATTTTCGGTGAATTTGGCCTTATTCGAATCATCATTAAACTAATAGTTTAAAAATTACATTAATAGTTAAAAATATTGCGTATAACTCTTTCACTTGATTTTCCGTCTTGATACTTAAAGTGTTTATTCAAGAAAGGAACCACTTTTTCTTCTTCATAATCTTCATTATCCAAGGCAGTAATCAATTCATCAAATGTTTCAACAATTTTCCCAGGAACAAATGATTCGTATGGTTCGTAGAAATCACGTGACGTTACATAGTCTTCTAGATCAAATGCATAGAAAAGCATTGGACGTTTAAATAATGCAAATTCATAAACAAGGGATGAGTAATCGCTAATTAGGATATCAGTGACAAACAGTAAATCATTCACTTCTCTGTAATCTGAGACATCAACAAAATACTGTTCATACTCTGTGGGTATATTTAATTTATTCTTTACAAATGGATGCATTTTGAATAATACAACTGTATTAGTTTCGCGACAATAGCGAGCAAGTCTTACAAAATCAATTTTAAAAAATGGATAGTGTGCTGTATTGTGACCATTTCCCCTGAAAGTAGGGGCAAACAAAATTACATTTTTATCTTTTATTATAGGGAGATCATTCTCCATATGAGCTACTATATTCTTTTTGTAGTTTTCATCAAAGAAAATATCGGTTCTTGGTACACCAGTTGGAATTATATTTTCTTCTTTTACTCCAAATGCTTCTCCGTAAAAAGGGACATCATTTTCAGAAGATACGGTTACTTTTGTATAGTTCCTGTGATTTACTGAGTTAAAGAAGGGTCCGCCTTTTTTACCTGTACGGCTGAAACCAACAGTTTTGAATGCACCTACAGCATGCCAAACTTGTATGATTTCTTGATTGTTTCTGAATTTCATATTGTAAAGTAATGGATGATAATCATCTAAAAATATATAATCTGATTTCCCCAATAAATAGGGGAACCTGAATTTGTCTATAAATCTCCTTCTTGCTGAAATACTTGATTTAAATATAGAATGGATTTTATATTTTTTATCTAGATTTTGTCTAAGCATTTCATTATAAATAAATTCAAAGTTTCCAGACATTCTTGGTCTAGAGTCCGAAGTGAATAGCACTGTATTACCTTTTTTCATATTAAAGAATTTAGTAACATTGAATATAAGTTTGAATAAAAAATCTCGAATTTTGAAAGAATTTTTATTATATTTTTTTTTGATATTCTTGATTTTTGATGAGAGCATACTCTCTTTAGGTCTTGGTTTATTAAACTTAATATCTAGCACAAATTCATTAACTTCTTTAGAAATTTTTGGTGTCACACTGTAACTTATCGTCTTGGAATTACCACCTTTTTTAAATTGATGCTTAAAGTTATTTAAAAGGTAGTTTTTCTTGTCGTTGACGGTTACAAATGAAACATAACGCTCTAATTGGTTTTCATCCAATTCATAGTTTAAAGGGTCAAGTAATTCTTGGTTTACATGAGCAATATGATCAAGATCCCCTTTAAAAATCATTAAATATTGCCCTGTAGGTAAATAATTACCATCATCCAAGATTGCTATATTAAAACGTGCTTTATAATTGTTACCGTCAATCATCACATCATTTGCTTCCACTTCTTTTGTTTCAGTTAAATTTCTTAATATTACTTTTTTATCTCTTATATCAATGTCATTGGTATGACCTTCGATGAAAAGCTGAATTCTCTCCCAATACATATTATCTATCTGTACATTGTAATGATTCAACCTACTATTTCACTCCTTCTCTATGTTTTACATGGTCCACTTAATTACTGTTTTACCCCAAGATGTCGATAAATCTTCCTCAAATGCCATTACAACATCATTAATAGTTTTAACTTCGAATTCATTACCCTTTAGAAGTGATAATTTATCAATAACATCAGGGTGATCTTTATAAAATTTGGCGACATCCCTAAAATCTTGGGCACTGCTACGACTACTGCCAAACATCGTTAAGCCTTTTTCGAGTACAAGGCGTGTATTTATTTCTATTGGATATTCACTTACACCTAAAAGACTTATTGTTCCCTCCGGTGAGATTAATTCAATCATCTGATCTACGGCAGATTGGCTGCCTTTACCTCCTACACATTCAAAACCATGATCAAATGTGACGTCTTCAGGTATCTCGTGAATGTTATAAACTTCTTCAATAAATGAGAAATGGCTTAATTTATAGGCCGTTTTACCAAATGCATAAATTTTAGCATCCGGATAAAGTTTGTTTAATAGAATAGCTGTAATATATCCCAGGTTGCCATCTCCCCAAATACCAAAACTGTTCTTATTAGCATTGGACCTGCTGTCAAAACGTTGAATCGCATGCCAACTTACACTGACCAATTCAGAATAAGCGACAGTACTTAGATCTTTGATGCTTTCATCCAATCTAACAACTCTGTCATGCTCCATAAAGACATAGTCTTGCATAAATCCATCAAAACCGCTTGACCTGAATTTACTGCTAGGTAAGTAGTTCTCAGCTATAACAGGGTCGTTTTCAATAGGGGTGTTGGGAACCATAATGACTTTTGTCCCAACCTCATATTTACCTTTATTATCATAAACTATTTCCCCAACACCTTCATGGATGAGGGACATTGGAAGTTTCTTTTTCAAAACTTTTTTATCTCTGGTGCCTGTATAATATCTCTGATCAGCTGCACAAATAGATAAGTATAATGGCCTTACAACAACTTTATCACCTTTAACATCTTCATTATTATAAGTGACTTCGAACTGTCTTGGAGACACTAGTTGGTACAGCTGGTTAATCACTAGACATCCCTCCTTTTATGATTGAGTTCGCGACTTTAAGATCATAAGGTGTCGTTATTTTAATATTAAATAACTCGCCTGCAACCAATTTTACTTTTTTATCGGCTACAACTAGAATTTTGCATGCATCAGTCATTATTTTTTTATCTTCATCTGATAATCTGTTATAAGAATCTCTCAATAGATTAATATTGAAAGATTGAGGTGTTTGTCCCTGATACATTTCATTCCTTACGGGGATTGATTTTATAGAATCCCCGTCTGTTGAAGTAACGATTGTATCTATTGCAGTGATTACAGTATCTACTGCACCATGCTCCAATACGTTTGCAATATTTTCTTTAATAATACGATGGGTCAGAAATGGTCTAACAGCGTCATGGGTAACAATTACATCTTCAGGAGTAATGCCATCCTGGTCTTCTATTACATTGATAATATTCATAATTGTTTCATTTCGATCAGAGCCACCTTCAACTACATTAATTCTCTCATCGTTAATATTGTGTTTCCTTAATGTATCTCTTGTATGGGCAATCCACTTTTGAGGTGTGGCGATTAAAATTTTATCAAATTCACTTGTCAGTAAAAATTTTTCAACTGTATGAACAAGTATAGGCTTTCCATCTAAATCTAAAAATTGTTTAGGAAGTGGGACATTCCCCATCCTCGAACCTATTCCCCCAGCCAATATACCAGCATAAATCATATAGTCATCTTCTCCTTTGTAAAAAATATTTTACCATCGAACATTTTATAAGTTTTTAAATAAATACATAACAATTATACTATAACAAAAATCCACTTATTAAACCATTACGGGACCGTCAATAATTATGTGTAAATGAAGGCATGCCTTTTCTTGTAGTGTGCATTACCCGCTGAACATTTCAGCTAATTCTGCACGGGCCTGGTCAAAACCAATATGGCACCGTGTCGCGAACTGTTGGTTATATGCTTCAAATTGAGTGACCAGGAAACGGTCAAGGGCGTCCTCGTTCGGGAACTGCTCTTTGCGCTTACTGTACCGTTTGATCTGCTTATTGAATGACTCAATCAGATTTGTGGAGTAGATGCTTCTCCTGATTGCTTCAGGGAAATCATAAAAAGTGAACAGATCCGGATTGGCTTTCAACGATTGCGTGACTTTGGCGTAAGATTTCTTCCACTTCTCGATAAACGCGTCCAAAGCCTGCTCAGCTTCGGCCTTATCCGTGGCGCGATACAGGGACTTCAGGTCCTCACAGATTGCCTTCCGGTCCGACACACGGACCTTGTGGGAAATGTTGCGTGCAACGTGAATGAAACATGTCTGGTATTTCGCTTTTGGAAACACCGAATGAATACTGTCTTTGATACCTGGAAGCCCGTCAGAAATGAAGCGCAGGACTTCCGTCACGCCCCGTGCATGGATATCTCCAATCAATTCTTTCCATACATACGCAGATTCCGTCGGCGCGACAGTATAGGCCAGCACTTCCTTGGAGCCATCCTCCCGGATGCCCACAGCGATATAGACAGCCTCTTTGGTCACTGTCTCCCGTTTGACGGGCAGGAATGTCGCATCCAGGTACACGCACACATACCGCTCGGATAACGAACGCTGGCGAAATGCCGCCACTTCTTCTGTGACCGCCCGGGTCATATTTGAAATGGTCTGGGGCGTATAGTGATGCCCATACATCCGTTCAATCAGATGGGAGATTTCAGACATCGTCACCCCTTTTTGAAACATAGGGATGACAAAAGATTCCAATGTGTCATTGGACCGCTTGTAAGGCGCAACGGTCTGCTGCTTGAAGTCCCCATTCCGGTCCCGGGGAATGTCAATCTGAAGGTCGCCATATTCGGTATGTAACGTGCGGGAATAGACGCCGTTTCTGGAGTTCCCGGAATTGAAGCCCACACGGTCATACTTTTCGTAGTCCAGGAATGCAGTCAATTCGGTTTTCAGTAATGTGTTCACCGCCGTTTCCAGGTGGCTGCGGAAGATTTCTGTGACATCGTCTTTTTTTACTAGAGCTTGAATAATATCTGATGTAAAATGATCCATAGGGGTCGTCCTCTTTTCTTGGATTTGGTGTGGTAACTTAATCTTACAAGAAAAGGACGCCCTTTTTCTATTTATTCATTTACACAAACTATTTTACGCTCTCTCATGTAAAAATCCCCACTAATATGATATGGTAATAAACTGTAAACATATATATCATTTCTACATATAAATATGGAGGCCAACATGGAAGAAACATTGAATTTGGAAGACATTCTTGAAGTGATCAAGAAGAACCTGGCGCTGATCATCGCCCTTGTACTGCTCTTTGGTGCAGCCGCTGCATTCGCCACCGCATTTCTCATGACCCCGCAATATGAAGCCAACACACAGATCCTCGTCAGCCAATCTCAGGAATCAGAAGCCGTCAACAATCAGGATATACAGGCCAGCCTTCAGCTGATCAATACATATAGGGACATCATCAAGAGTCCGACAGTGCTTGATGATGTCGTAAGCAACCTTGATCTGGAACAGGATACAGCGGCACTCGCCAACCAGATTACGGTAAACAACCAGGACCAGTCGCAGGTCGTGACCGTCACGGTCACCAATGAAAACTCGCAGGATGCGGAAACCATCGCGAACGAAATCGGCACAGTCTTCCAAGAGCGTGTGCAGGAAGTGATGAACGTCGACAACGTCTCCATCCTCGCACCGGCAGATGTCGGTGATGAGCCATCACCTGTATCGCCGCAGCCGCTCATCAACATCGCCATCGGGATGATCCTCGGTGGACTTCTTGGGCTCGGTATCGCATTCCTCAGGGCATTTCTTGACAAGCGGATTACGACAGATGAAGAAATACAGAAGCAACTGGAACTGCCGGTACTCGGTACGATCGCTAAATTCGATAGTCAGAAAGGAAACTAGACATGTTTGGTAAAAACAAATCCCGCAACTATGTATCCGGGCCAACACAACTTATCGTGGAGAAGCAGCCGAAATCCCCGGTCAGTGAACAGTTCCGTACTGTCCGGACGAACATTATGTACTCGAACATCGATACTGAAATCAAGACGGTCCTCGTCACCTCGGCAACCCCGGCCGCCGGCAAGTCCACAACCGCAGCAAACCTTGCGGTCGCCTATGCACAGTCCGGCAAGCGTACCGTACTGATTGATGCAGACCTGCGCCGCCCAACGATGCACTATACATTCGAGATGACGAACCAGCGCGGCATGTCCACCGCAATCGTCAATGATGTACCGGTGGAGAACATCGTCAGGGAAACCGAAATTGAAAACCTCGACCTCATCACTTCCGGGCCGATTCCTCCAAATCCATCAGAATTGCTCTCTTCAAAGAAGATGGTCCATCTGCTGAAGACATTCTCCATGCATTACGACATGGTCATCATCGACTCGCCACCGCTGCTTGCGGTGACCGATGCCCAAGTACTGAGCAAGATTACAGATGGCACAGTGCTTGTCACCAACGTTGCAGCAAACAACCGGGACAGACTGCTGGAAGCAAAGGATCTGTTGAAGAAGGCCGATGCGAATATTCTCGGCGTCGTCATGAACAATAAGAAGATGAACACGAAGAAGGACGACTATTATTACTACTACGGGAGCGAATAATTATGATAGATATCCATAACCATGTACTCATCGGCGTGGATGATGGTCCACAGACAGAAGAGGAGGCAGTGTTGCTCCTCAAACAGGCAATCGACAATGGCATAACGGATATCATTGCGACCCCGCACCATTACAGCGGGGATTTCGTTAACCCTGGAAGTAAGATTTTAGAAAAAATGGACGAACTCAACCAGATCATTCTACAACATCAATTGGACATCAACGTACATCCCGGTCAGGAAACGAGAATCAATGGGAACTTCGGCGAAGAGTTGAAGTCCGAGACAAGCATCCCACTCAACCAATCGCAGTATGTGCTGGTTGAGTTTTCTTTTAATGAAATACCGAGTTACGTGTGTCCGATGTTCTACGACATGCAGATGAGTGGGTATACTCCGCTTATTGCGCATCCGGAACGGTGCAAGCCGATCATCAAGGACCCGGATAAGCTGTACGAATATGTGGAGAAGGGTGCAGTGGCGCAGGTCACTGCAGGATCCGTAGCTGGAGAGCTTGGAGAGAACCTTAAAGAGACGAGCCTCAAGATGATTGAAGCCCACCTCGTCCATATCATTGCGAGTGATGCCCACCATGCCGAACTACGACCTTTCATGTTGAAGGAAGCATACGATGTGGTGGAACAGGAACTTGGATCCATTTATGTGGAAGACTTGAAGCAGAATGCAGAAGCCGTGCTTCTTGGAAAAGAAGTGAAGGTGAAGCGGCCATCTAAGATAGAGACCCATTATAAAAGCAGTAAGAAAAGAAGAAAGAAGAAATTCTTAGGACTATTTTAATTGAGAAAGAAGCGTGTTGATTTATGGGAGCAAAAGAACGGTACATACTCCTCCTTATCATTGACTCACTGATTGTGACATTTTCAGTATTTATAGGTTATTACATACTGGCACCTTTCTTCCTTCAGTATACGATGCCGGTTCTTATTACTACTTCAATCATCCTCTTGATCAGTCATCATGTATTTGCCTATGTATTCAACTTGTATCATAGAGCCTGGGAGTATGCGAGCGTCAGGGAATTGATGTCCATAGCCCAAGCGGTTACCGCATCGATTATTACCACATACATATTGAACATCTTGTTGTTCCAGACCACATTTACAAGGTTGATGATCATTACTTGGATGATGCACCTCATTCTTATAGGAGGCTCACGCCTTTCGTGGCGCGTTGCACGTCATCACTTAGTTGGAAAACAATCATCAGACCAGGAAAAACTCCGCACTTTAGTAGTAGGAGCTGGAAAGGGTGGTTCAATACTGATTAAGCAGATGTTGGATACCCCTGCGATGAACATGCTGCCAGTGGTAGCAGTAGATGATGATTCTACTAAGCAAAGAATGGAACTTGCTGGGGGAGTAAAAGTCGAAGGCAAGCGCGATGACATTGAAAAGCTTATAAAAAAATATGATATTCGAAAAGTTGTAATCGCCATTCCGTCATTAAGCAAATCAGAGCTCAATATCATTCACGACATTGCCAACAGTGAAAGTGTCGAGGTGCTGACAATGCCTAATATTGATGATGTAATGGCAGGTCGAATTGAAGTGAATGAGCTGAAAAAAGTTGAAGTAGAAGATTTACTCGGACGGGAACCAGTAGAATTAGACTTCAAAGGGATTGAAGAACAAGTTAGAAATCGGGTAGTACTAGTTACCGGTGCAGGGGGGAGTATCGGTTCTGAGATTGTCAGACAGATTACGAAATTTCTCCCCAAGAAGATAGTTTTAATAGGGCATGGAGAGAATAGCATCTATAATATTCTAGAAGAAATGTTGTCCCTAAATAATGGTATTGAATATATTCCTATAATTGCCGATGTGCAAGATCGGAAAAGGATGTTTGAGCTATTTAAAGAGTATACACCAGATATCGTATATCATGCTGCAGCACATAAACATGTCCCCTTAATGGAAGCTAATCCCAAAGAAGCAATCAAGAATAATATTATAGGAACCAAGAATGCTGCTGAAGCAGCATGTCATTATAAGTGTAAAAAATTTGTAATGATTTCTACTGATAAAGCGGTTAATCCGCCGAACGTGATGGGAGCTACAAAAAGAATTGCTGAAATGATAGTACAAGCATTAAATAAGGAAACAATGGACACTACCTTAGTCGCGGTTCGATTTGGTAATGTTTTAGGAAGTCGGGGGTCAGTTATTCCTAAATTCAAGAAACAGATTGAATCAGGTGGACCAGTTACAGTCACAGATGAACGTATGACTAGATATTTTATGACAATTCCCGAAGCGTCAAGGTTGGTTATTCAAGCAGGTGCAATAGCTGAAGGTGGTGAAGTTTTCGTTCTCGATATGGGAGATCCAGTAAAAATAGTAGATTTAGCTAGAAATATGATTAAACTGAGTGGTTATAAAGAAGATGAAATTGGAATAAAATTTAGTGGAATCAGACCTGGCGAGAAATTATATGAAGAGCTCTTAGATGAGCATGAGATCCAGACAGAACAGGTATATACGAAAATTCACAGAGGCAAAACAACCGCATATTCTATTTCAGTAATTGAAGAAACCATAGCAAGATTTGAAAACGAAGTTAGCATAAAAGAATTATTACTAAAATTTGCAAATAAAAAATTATAAATTCTACATTACTTGGGCTTCTATGTAAAAAACTTCTTGCATTTCATCTTCCGTAAAGAATCCTTTTTAACGCTATACTAAACTTTTATAAAAACAGCTTTCTAATCTATAGAAACCCTACACTGTCAATTCTCACAGATTACTAAAACTCACGGAGGGGCAAATGAAAAAAATAGTGATTCTTTCCAATCATCATGCTTATACGTATAATTTCCGAAGAGAAATTATACAAAAATTAATCGACAAAAACTTTCAAGTATATGTTGTGCAACCTTATGGAGAAAAAGTAGAACTACTTAGAAATATGGGGTGTCATTGTATAAATCTTCCTCTAGATCGTAGAGGGACTAATCCCATTAAAGATTTGAAGTTGCTTATTGAATATTTCAAAATCATAAAAAATATTGGGCCAGATGTTGTAATTACATATACTGTAAAACCAAATATATATGGAGGCCTTGCCTGTAGAATGCTAAATACGCCTCATCTTCCCAATATTACAGGTTTAGGAAGCGCTGTGGAGAAAAAAAGTTTTATGCAAAAAATAATGTTACTCTTACATAGAGTTTCATTAAAGAAAAGTAATTGTATAATGTTCCAAAATAAAGAAAATAAAAATTTATTTGAAAAGAAAAATATAGGGAGCAGAAGACGTAGGCTTATTCCGGGATCGGGAGTTAATACAGATTATTTTTCATACATTGAGTATCCTGAAGAAAAGAAAATTGAATTTGTATTTATTTCACGAATTATGAGAGAAAAAGGAATCGATGAGTATTTAGAGGTCGCTGAAGAGATAACTGCTAAATATCCAATGACAAAGTTTCATGTCTGTGGATTTTGTGAAGAGAATTATGAGAATAAACTTACAGAATTGGAAAAAAGAGGGATCATCACTTATCATGGGATGGTAAGTGATGTAAGAGCAATACTAACTACTACCCATTGTACAATTCACCCTACTTATTATCCAGAGGGTATGTCAAATGTACTACTTGAAAGTGCAGCAAGTGGACGTCCAATCATTACAACAGATAGAAGTGGGTGCCGAGAAATTGTTGAAGATGGGGTTAATGGGTATATAGTTAAGACAAATAACAGTAAAGATTTAGCAGAGAAAATAGAAAGGTTCTTAGAACATAGTCATAATCAAAAGAAGCAGATGGGCCTTATGGCACGTGAAAAAGTCAAGAAAGAGTTTGACAGGGACATCGTTATCGAGGCTTATTATGAAGAAATCATGAATATATGAGGTGTAATAATGAATTATAAAAGTCTGATCCCCAATCAAGAACTTAGGTTAAGTTTACTGAAAGTTACAGAATTCATCCCTGATAAGCAGATGATAAAGTTGCAATATAAAATTGCTACTGGAAGGAAGCTAGATCTGATTAATCCACGAAGATTCACTGAGAAATTACAATGGTATAAACTCTATTATAGAGATTCGAGAATGACTAAAAGTGCTGATAAATATCAGGTTAGAGAATACATAGTGTCAAAAGGATATAAAGAAATCCTTGTTCCACTTTATGGTGTTTACGAAAAAGTTGAAGAAATAGATTTTGATACTTTTCCTAATAGCTTTGTTCTTAAAACCACAAACGGTAGCCAAACGAACATAATTTGTGAAGATAAATCAAAGCTCGACCTGGATAGTGTAAAGAAAACTCTCAACAGTTGGTTATTCAAAAGAACTAGTAAGGCTGGAAGAGAGTGGCCTTACTATAATATTATGCCACGCATTATTTGCGAAGAATATCTTCCTAAAGATGATAATGGGAATATGGTTGACTATAAATTTGTTTGTTTTGAGGGGAAAGTGGCCTATGTTTTTGTCAATACAGACAGATCTTTTGATGGGGGATTAAGATTCGGAATTTATAATGAAAAATTTGAGAAACTGCCTTACGGTCGTAAAGGACTAAAAAAAACAACCGATAGTATCATCAAGCCAATTAATTATGAAAAAATGATTGAAATTGCAGAAGCTCTGTCAAAAGACTTCCCACATGTGAGGATTGATTTATACAATATAGAAGGAAAAATATATTTCGGGGAGATGACTTTTTTTCATGGGAGTGGCTATGTTGAATTTGAGCCGGATGAGTTTGATTACATTTTAGGTGAGAAATTTAAGGTACCGCTATTAAAGTCTTAAATGAAAAGTGTAAAGAATTTTATGAATCAATATTAGAGGAGTTTTAAGATGCAACCATTTAGAATTTTGCATGTTTTTGGAGGGTTAGATTCTGGAGGCGCCGAAAGTAGGATAATGGATATATACCGAGAAATTGATAGAACTAAAATTCAATTTGATTTTCTAGTTCATACTAACAAGAAGGGTTTTTTTGAAGATGAGATAAATGATATGGGTGGTAGAATTTATAGAGTGCCAAGGTTTGATATCACAACAATATATTCTTATTTCAAAGCAATAAATAATTTTTTCAAAAAGCATTCGAGCTATAAGGTCGTTCATGGACATATACTCAGTACGGCATTTATATATCAGAGATATGCAAAAAAGTATGATATACCAGTTAGAATTGCTCATTCAAGATGTGGCAGTAGAACAGAGTTTAACTTCAAAAATGCTACAAAGGAGTTATTCAAAAGGTTCTCTCGTTTTTATGTGACCCATAAATTTGCAGTCTCAAAAATAGCAGGAGATAGTGCATTTGGAAGTAATAAGGTGCGTAGTGGCGCGGTTGAAATCTTACCAAATGCTATCAAAACTGAAAAGTATAAATATGATCAAGAAATAAGAGAAAATAAGCGTCAAGAATTGAAGGCCAATGGAAATTTTCTTATAGGACACATTGGACGATTTACGAAGCAAAAGAATCATGATTTAGTTATAGATGTTTTTCATGAGTTAAATAAACAGGAACCTAATACAATGCTGGTTTTGGTAGGGGACGGCGAATTAAAAAGTGATATTTTAACTAAAGTTAATAGTTTAGGCTTAAGTAAACAAGTTATATTCACAGGGGTGCGAGACGACGTCCACGAACTTCTTCAAGCTATAGACTTACTTTTGTTCCCATCTTTTTATGAGGGTCTTCCTGGCGTAGTCTTAGAAGCACAAGCAGCAGGTTTACCTTGTATTGTTTCAAATAAAATAACTAAGGAAGTGAAAATAACAGACTTAGTTACCTATGTATCCCTTGAAAAGAACGCTATATTTTGGTCAGAGAAGATAAGAGAGACCTTAAGAAGTTATAAAAGGGAAAGTAAACATAGTGAAATTATTGAGGCGGGGTATGATATAAAGTCAGTAGCTAAATGGTATCAAAATTTTTATTTAAGTTATAGAGATTAAAACAAAGATAGCAAGATTATGATGAAATAAAGTAATGTGAGGGGTTCAAGTGAAAGTACTAAAAAGCATTATTAAAAAGAGTGATTTTGTAATTTATGTGTACTTCAGAATGAAAATGCTTATAAATAGATTTCATTTTCGATTCAATAAACGTAGGCCATTAGTAAAAAAGTTTATCAAGAATGTAGGATATATTCCAAACTTGAAAAATCCCAAATCTTTTAATGAAAAAATTGTATGGTTAAAATTACATTGGAGAGATGAGAATGCTACTCAGTGCGCTGACAAATATGCAGTTAGAGATTACGTAGAAAAAAAAGGAGAAGGAGCTATTTTAAATACAATTTATGGTGTATATGATAAAACTTCAGAGATTGATTTTAATCAACTGCCTGAAAAATTTGTTCTTAAAGCTTCTCATGGCTCAGGGATGAATATAATATGTACCAATAAAGATGATTTCAATTGGAAGAGCGCTAAAAAAAAATTAGATAGATGGATGAAAGTTAACTATTACTTTTTAAACGGTGAGTGGGTTTATAGAAATGCGAAACCTAGAATTGTCTGTGAAAAGTTTATAGAAACAGAAGATAATAAACCCCCTAAAGATTTTAAAATTTTTTGTTTTAATGGAATACCGCGTTTCTTATTTGTTGCGACGGATAGGGGCGAAGAAACAAAGTTTAATTTCTACACTTGTGAATGGGATGAAATACCAGTAAAGCAACATTACCCTATTAGTGATGAGATTATAGAGAAACCAGAAAATTTGGAAGAAATGTTAAGGATAGCAAGGAGCTTGGCTGTAGGATTTCCTCAAGTAAGAATTGATTTCTACTCAGAAAGAGGTCAAGTTATTTTTGGAGAAATGACATTCTTCCACTTTAGTGGTACACAACCTTTCGAACCGGTCAAGTACGACTATATATTTGGAGAATATCTTGAATTGCCCGATAATAATTACGAGAGGTCGATATTATGAAGTTAGTTTCTATTGTGATTCCGACATACGGCGGGGGAGATTATCTAATAAGAGCAGTTGATAGTGTATTGAACCAAGATTACGAAAATATCGAAGTTGTAGTAGTAGATGATAATGGACAATGCACAGACAATCAAATTAAGACACAAAACTATATGCAAATATTTAAAGAAAATAATAGAGTGAAATATATAAAACACACAGAGAATTTCAATGGAGCTGTCGCCCGGAATTCAGGTGTGAAACATTCAAAAGGCGAGTATATCGGTTTCTTAGATGATGATGACACTTATTTAAAAAATAATATAACAAAGCAAACAGAAGTCTTAGAGAGATTAGATCACTCATGGGGAATGTCATATTGTTCACACAAAGTTTTCTTGAATGGCAAGCATATTGAAACAGTTAGAAAAAAGAAAAGTGGTTCTTTATTATACGATATACTTCTACATAAAGTTACAATAGGTAGTTCTTCATTATTAATTAGAAGAGAAGCGTATGAAAGAGTAAATGGATTTGATGAATCATTTAAAAGGCATCAAGACTGGGAGTTTACTGCTAGGGTAGCCTCCGAATATAAAATTCATGTCGTAGAAAATATAGGTTTTATCAGAAATCTTATGTTTAGAAATAGCCCTGAAAATCTACAAAGAGCGAAAGATTATAGGAACCATTATTTAATAAAAATGAAACCCCTTATTACTAAATATAGTCCAAAAAAACAACGAGAGATTGTAATTACAAATAAACTACAATTGATATTTAAATATCTTCGAAAAGGCCAACTAAAAACCTTTATTGAAGAATATAGAAATGCAAATGCGGGAGTATTTGGTATATGGATATTAGTTAAATCTACTTTTTCATATATTTTTTCCAAGTTTAAAAATAAGTTGATAATAAACTAATTCAATAGTTCTATAAGATGAAATTATTGAAGTGTAATAGGATGAAACAGTTATGAAAAATATAAGCCATGGTAAACAAAAAAAAGACAGTGTACCAAATAATATAAAACTTAACAGTTTTTTGCTAGCTTTAGTTTTAACTATTCCATACTTAAATTTAATATTTTCAAGTTTTGCTTCAATACAATCACCTGGTCTGTTATTTGGTGTATTAACTATATTAATTTATGCAATTTCCTTGATTAGAAGCAGGAAATATGAAGTGCCAATAATGTTAGTGCTGTGTAGTATGGTTATATTTATTTTCTTTTTAGTGTCCTATATTTCAGCCAGTTACGATGGGGTAGTTAAAGCTACAGTACTAAGTTTTTTGTACTATGGATTTTTTTCAATATTAGTTTCATTAAAGTCTCTATCTATTAAACATACTTTAATATATATTATTATTTTATCTATTATTGGCATCATTGATCTTAATACGCTCATTAACAGTGCTAGAACTACGAGTGGTACTATATCAATGAGTTATTCTTATGCCTTTCTACCAAGTATATGTGCGACTATTATTTTCCTTATTTATTATTTGAAAGAATCTAACCTTATTATCCTTATAGGATGTGCATTTAATATATATCTGCTTTGGCTCGTGGTTACTGATGGATCTAGAGGTGCTTTACTTGCGATTGCGTTTCTAATTGTATTACTAATAACAAATCGTTATAAAAAAGGTCATCACAAAGTAAACAAATGGATAATTTATATATTGTTAATTGGGATACTATATTTAATAGTTGATTTCAATAATTTCATTCGCTCCCTCTATCACTTTACACATAATTATGGATTTTCATTAAATATCATCGATAAAACTTATTCAAAAAGTTTAGAAGGTGATGCCTTGAATAATAGAGAATATATTTATGGCCTTGCAGTGGAGGGGATAAAACAATCACCAATTATAGGCCATGGGATTGGAAGTTTTGAGATAAAATATGGGGGTTACCCACATAACTTGTTACTACAACTGCTGTACGAAGGCGGGATTATTTTGACAACGGTGGTCTTGGGTCCAATCTTATATGGTTTTATATGGCTATATAAAAAGAAAACTAATAATTTTAATATAAGTATGTTAATTATCTTATTGAGTTCTATTGGTATTCCTAGGTTATTATTTTCTGCAAACGTGTGGTCACGAGAATCTTTTTGGTTATTATTTGGTCTTGTTATAGCACATGTTATAGCAAAACGAAGGAATTGATTGAAGGAATTAGTTATAAGCGGTTAAGACAAAGAAGCCAAAGGGTGAAATGTATGCATATAAATATTATATATCGAAAATTTTTAAGTGACGATGGAGAAGAAATTACAATTGGGGGTATTCAGACATACATTAGTATGTTATCAAAATTATGTTTAGAACAAGATAGAGCTGTTCGTGTATACCAATATGCTAAAAAGGATTTCAAAAAAATAATAAATGGCATTGAAGTTATCGGAGTTAATGTAAATGGAATAAAAAAAGAAAGTAATAAGAAAAAGAAACTTTTTAATAGTTGTATTGAATATTTTGATCAAAAGAATGACATATTAATTTTTGCTTGTGAATCCATGGTGGTCGCTAATAATATTCAAAGATCTATTGCTATCCAACACGGTATTCATTGGGATGTTAAAAGTCATGAAAATTATTCTTCCACACTTAATAGAATCTATTTATTTAAAAAAGCTATTAAAGCAAATAGACTCATAAAAAGAATCCAAAAAGTAAGTAAAATAGTTTGTGTAGATCATAACTTTATTAATTGGTACAGGTCACAGGTTGCCTATGAAGATGTAGATTTTCATGTAATTCCTAACTGTACAGATATCCCTGTTTGTAAAGTTAAAGAAGAAAAAGTATTAAAAATAATTTTTGCCCGTAGACTTGTTGAAAGGCGTGGAACTAGTCTCATAGCAAAGACGATTCCTCATCTTCTCAATAATTACGATAATATTAAGGTAACAATTGCTGGAGAAGGTCCTGAATTGGACTTTTTAAAAAATAGCTTTAAAAATCAACCTCGTGTAGAATTTATGAAATACAATCAGAGTCAAAGTCTGGAAATACATCAAGACCATGATATAGCTTTAGTACCTACTATTGGTTCAGAAGGCACTTCTCTATCCTTACTAGAAGCAATGGCATCGAATTGTGCAGTTATAGCCACAAATGTTGGCGGAATGACAAATATTATTTTAGATAATTATAATGGACTTTTGATAAAACCCAATGAAACAGATCTCTATGAATCTATAGTAAAATTAGTGGAGGATAAAAAATTACGAAATAGATTATCTACTAATGCATATAGTACAGTTTCACATGCTTTTAATAAAACACTATGGGAAGAGAAATGGCATAAGATATTCCAGGGCTTTGTATAAAGAAAGTCTAAAACTGAAATGCTATATATGAAAGAATTAATAATTATTTATGGATATACTCTATCTCGATTTAAATTATAGGTGAAGTAAAGTGGACATCTTTAAAAAGGTATTTAAAAGTAATTTTGCAAAAAATATCATGATAATAGCTAGTGGGACTGCTTCTGCACAACTATTAACGGCAGCTCTATCACCAGTGATTACAAGAATTTATTCGCCAGAAGACTATGGTGTATTAACAGTATATATTGCAATATTAAGCTTGTTTTCAATAGGAGCATTAATGTATGAAAAAGCAATTCCTATATCAGAAAACGAACATATTGCTACAAATGTATTAGCCTTATCGATTTTAGCATTAATCAGTTATTCTACTCTAGCGATGTTTGTTATATTTTTTTTGCGGATGACATCCTTATTTGGTGAGTTTTTATATAATTATGGTTTTTTAATTCCAGTTGGAATTTTTATGGTTGGTTTGTTTAGCATTTTTAAACAATGGGCTTTTAGGTATAAAAATTTTAAATTAATTTCTGCAACTACGATTACTCAAAGCGTGTGGGGGAATACTTTTAAAATTGTCTTTGGTTTACTAAACTTGGGCCCTTTAGGATTACTATTAGGAAGTATTATTAACCAAAGCTCTGGTGTTCTCAGATTGTCAAAACAATTAGTGCCTAGAAGAAAGATCCTCTTTAATAATATAGAAATTAAAGAAATAATAAAAGCCATGAAAAGATATAAAGGTTTTCCTATGTATAATGTTCCTGTCTATTTTATACGTATGTTAAGCGATAGATTACCGATTATCTTTATAACATTATTTTTTGGATTAACAGTTTCCGGTTTGTATGGTTTAGCTTTTACTATTGTCAAGATGCCTTTAAACTTACTAGGTAATTCAGTCGGGAATGTTTTTTACGCTGAAGCAGCCAGTATAGCTAAAACCAATCCTAAAAGACTTAGAAATTTATCAAATAAGTTAATAGGCAAATTGCTTGTTTTAGGTCTTATTCCCTTTCTTATTTTAGTGATTTTCGGACCATTTCTTTTTGGCCTGATTTTTGGGAGGGCGTGGGAAGAAGCAGGTGTGTATGCCAGGATAATTGCTATAATGCTTTTATTTAGTTTAGTTTTTTCACCAATAAGTAGAGTTTATGAAATTTATGAAAAGCAAAGGCTTAGCCTAGTTTTGAATGTTATCCAAATTATTCTCATATTAATAGTATTTACTATTTCATTAATATTCAACTTCAATTCTTATTTAGCAATATTTCTATATGCAATTGTTAAATCTGTAATGTCATTTGTTATTTATATAATTGCGCAAAAATTAATTAACAAAGAAATAGAAACTAAAAATATCGCCGATTGTAAAATTAAGCTAGACACCTAAAAAGGGTCACGCGTGATACACTCAAAATGAGTTTTCCGACCAAAGAAAATCATAGGAGTGATCACGCATGACCGAAACCAATATTACCACGGACGAGCTAGTAATCATAGAAGTCTATTTCCATCAAGAGCCCCCGACTTCACAGATTGCGAAACGGATTGGGCGTGCCCGGCAGACGGCTCATAATGTCATCGCATATCTCAAGGGCGGGCACACTGCGCTGGAGTATTATCGGCGCTATAAGGAAAACAAAAGCCGGTGTGGTAGAAAACGGATTGTCCTACCGACCAATCAGCAGAAACATGTTGAAAAGCAGGTGGCGCAAGGCTGGACACCGGATGTGATTGTCGGTCGGCAGGAAATATCGATTGACTGTTCCGACCGCACACTGTATCGCATGTTCCAACGGGACACCTTTGAGGCGGGCAAATTACCGATGCAGGGTAAGCGAAAACCGAATGGCCACCAGGAACGCCGGGGCCGTCAGGCGTTCAGACCCAATATTTCCGAAAGAACAACTGGCTACCCGGGGTTTAATAAAGAATTCGGCCATCTGAAGGGCGACACCATTATCGGTGTGCGACATAAAAGCGCCGTCATCACGCTGGTCGAACGGCTATCGAAAGTCATCATCACATGGAAGCCTGAAGGGCGGACGGCCAAGGATATCGAAACCGCCATCAACACGTGGTGTCATCAGGTGCCCAGAAACCTATTCAAGTCGATCACCTTCGACTGTGGTAAGGAATTTTCCAACTGGCGGTCAATGAGCAACCGGAATGATCTATCCATCTACTTTGCCAACCCGGGGACACCGTCCCAACGGGTATTGAATGAACATTCCAACGGTCTGCTCAGGAGGGGTGGACTGCCTAAAGATATGGATTTTAATACGGTCGATCAGGCGTACGCCGTTGGAAGTGTTTTTGAGTTGCATGGGGGATGGAGAACTGTCTAGCTTATTTTGACAAGCGATATGTATATAATTGCTTAGGACGTTGAGAAATAATTATTTTATCTATATAGGTTAAAAATCTATTAGGAAAAGTCGGTGAACATTATTATAAAATATATTTATGCAAAAAGAAAAAGAATTAATGTTTTAAAGAAAAATCTTTTTTCATTCCAAAAATATTTAGTTGCAGGTAAATATACATTAACAGTTGAAGGGAAAAATATTTGTTATTTAGACTCTATAGATGCAAGGGGATTCTTAGGGTTAAATAATTCACATTTATCCGATGGATTAGAAGGAAAATACCAGGTAAAATATATCCTAAAAAAAATTATAAACTTTATTTTTATACCGAATAAGATTAAAGTGAGCAAACTTGAAAGTTGTAATGAACATTTTTGTGGGTCCTTGATTATGTTAACTAGACAAGGTGATAAAAAGATATTCAATTTTAAAGATAAAATTATTTTAAATATTATTAGTGAAAAAGAAAAGTACGAACGGATTAAAGTCGCGCATAACTCTTTCAGTAATTATATAAATTCAACTATATTTGATTTTGATGATAGTACTAAAACATACAAAGAAAAATTAATAGATTTTGAAAGTTTTAATAGTGTAAGTGAAGTAGAAAAAAATTATATCATTAAAGAGTTTTTTACTAATTACAATAATTATTTTATATCACTAGATAAAAGTAATCTTAAGAAAATTAAAGTTGAAAATTTATTGACATCGTTTTATGAAGAAAATAATAATATACTACTATATGATAAATTGGTTAGTCACTTTAAAAAAAGTAATATGTTCGATATTACATTTCCACAAACATTACTATTAGGGGACATGTGCTTTTTTAATATACTTAAAACTTCTGATAAAACCTATTATATAGATTTTGAATATTCTGATGAATATATATTTTTTTATGACTTTATGAATATATTGTTTGTAGAGTTTAATAGAAAAAACCCTATCTATTTAATGAAATATTTAAATGGTGAGTATGATAAAAATTTGGAGAAGACTTTTCAGATATTTGATTTAGATTTCTGTATAGACAAAAGGGAGCAATATTTTATTATGTTCTTGTTGGAAAGAATAGCATTAGACAAAAAAATGAATGGTGGTCAACAGCTTAATGAAAAATATTACATGAAAATATTCAAAGTTTTAAGTTACTTAGAGAGTAAGGAAAATATTTATTAATCTTAATAATAAATAGATATTAACAATATTAGATAAAATCAAGGAATTTTTTTATTTTAGTACTGATTTGAGTTAGTATTTATAGCTTATAAGTAAAATAGCAGGATAACTTTGGAAGTGGATATAATAGGAATCTATCAGAAAAGCGAGGATTATTTTAATGGGTTTATTAAATATTGCTAGAAATATTATTAATAATCAAAATATTTGTATTATGGGAATAGATGGGGCGGGAAAAACTAGCACTATAATGGCAATAAGTAATATTTTGGGTCCAACTACAACTGTACAATATATGGGTAATAAAAATTGGGAAACTAAATTAGGCAAAGAAATGAAATACTTTCATTCAAAATATAAAATACCAACAGTAATCATTAAAGCAGTAGAATTCTACTACAGAGTTTTAAAGCATTATACTAGTGCAAATATAGTTATATATGATCGATATGTGTGGGAGAATGTATTAAATATAGAGAGTAAGTATAGTAAGAACATAAAATTCAATCTAAAAAAACTTCTTTATAAGCTAATATTTATAAAATTATTCCCTAAGCCCAAATATTGTTTTTATTTGACTTGTGATTTAAAAACATCAATTGAAAGAAAAGATGATATAGATTCTAAAGAAACAATAAAAGAATTAGAAAGGTTAAAACGTATAAATGACGAAGGGTTTAAAAACAATAAACATATCAAAATTATTGACACAGATATTTTAAGTAGTGAAGAAACAGTTTATTATATTTTAAAGAATCTACCTGAGAAATTTCTAGAAAATAGCGTTAATTAACAAGTTAAGTCGGATATAAACATTATTAAAATAAGGATGGAACCTAATGGTAAAATATCTAAATGATTTTGAAGAATACTTAAATAGAAATTCTTTAACAAAAAAAGATGTATGCATAGTAGGTAGTGCTGCCTTAGCTGTAAAAGGAGGAAGAGATAATAAGGATATTGATTTTATTATAAGGCCCTCAAAACTTAAAAAATTTAAAAAATTTAATAAGATACCACTAAATTATTCAGGTCATCACGAGGTAGAGAATAATATAGACATTTATAAAAATAGATATGTAATAGTTAATATAGATGATTCTATGATTTTTAAACGAAAATTATATAAACATTATAACGGATATAATTTTGTAAAGGCAGAGATAGAAATTGCATATAAAAATGTGAGAATGAGATCTAAAGATATTGAAGATATGAAAGAAATTAATTCAATAAGTAATTCATGGAGAAGTTTAGACTGGAATTACGTTGATGAAGTTTCAAAAAGGTATTATAGCTTAACTAATTACAGGAAAATGAGGTATAAAATTGATGAGCTTGTAAGAAATCCTAGTATAATTAAATTTAAAATTAAGAAAATTCTTAATTTAGAAAACCCAAAATTGTGATATGAATGGATGTATACATTCATATAATAGTACAAATTATTAACTTAAAAAAGTTTAATTAAGCACTACAAAAAAGAAATGTCTGTTTTGAATAATAATGAAGGAGAGGAATTTATGAAATTAGCTGTAGCGGGCACAGGGTATGTTGGTTTAGTAGCAGGAGTTACATTCGCGGAAAAGGGTCACAATGTTACGTGTGTAGACATTGATGAAGATAAGGTAGAGTTGATGAGGTCCGGAGTGTCTCCTATATATGAAGATGGTCTTGAAGCATTAATGAGGAAAAATTACAAGGCGAAGAAAGTAGAATATACAACTGACTATAAATCTGCTTATAAGGATGCTGATGCTATTTTTATAGGTGTAGGTACTCCGGAGCAACCAGATGGATCAGCCAATCTTTCATACATAGCAACTGTAGCTCGACAAATTGCGGAGTCTATTGAGAAGGATTGTTTAGTAGTAGTCAAATCAACTGTTCCTGTAGGGACCAATGACAAGGTGGAACAATTTATTCAAGATTTCTTAATCAATGATGTGAGAGTAGAAGTGGCTTCAAATCCTGAGTTTTTGGCACAAGGGTCAGCGGTTCACGATACCTTACAAGCGGAAAGGTTTATTATTGGTACTGAAAGTGAGTGGGCTGAAAATATTCTTAAAGAAATCTATGAGCCATTTAATATACCCATCGTCTCGGTTAATAGGAGAACGGCTGAAATGATTAAATACGCCTCTAATGATTTCTTAGCATTGAAAATATCTTATATGAATGACATTGCGAACCTCTGCGAACTTGTCGGGGCTGATATACAGGATGTTGCTAAAGGAATGAGTTATGATAAGAGGATTGGAAGCAAGTTCTTAAATGCTGGTATAGGCTATGGGGGGTCATGCTTCCCGAAGGATACCCAAGCCCTCAATCACTTGGCCCAACATAATGGTTACGAGTTGAAAACTATTCAATCAGCAATTGATGTTAACGAAAAGCAGAAAACTTTACTTTATAGAAAAGCGAATGACCGCTTGATTACGTTTAATGGTTTAAAAGTTGCTGTGTTAGGATTAACGTTTAAGCCAGGAACAGATGACTTACGCGAAGCACCTTCTCTAGAAAATGTACCATTACTACTTGATCAAGGAGCTGACGTAGTAGCTTACGATCCCGTAGGAGCAGAAAACTTTTCCAAGCACTATCCTGAAGGCAAGTTGAGTAATGGATCTATTCGATATGTATCAAGTGTTGAAGAGGCTTTAGAAGATGCAAACGTATGTTTCGTTTTCACGGAATGGCCCGAAATAAAGGAAACTTCTGCAGAGTTGTATAAAGGTCTTATGAGAACACCTCTGGTTTTTGATGGACGCAATATTTATAGTATAGATGTTATGGAAACAGCTGGTGTCGAATATCACTCTGTTGGCCGCCGTATTTCTAATCAAGTTACGAAACAGAAGGTGATGTCTAATGGATTATAACCAATTAAGTGATATTAAAGTTCTCGTAACAGGTAGTGCTGGCTTCATAGGCTTCTATCTATCGAAAAGGCTGTTGGAAGATGGTCATAAGGTAATAGGCATCGATAACCTCAATGATTATTACGATATTAATTTGAAAAAAGACCGTTTGAAAACTTTAGAACAATATAGCGATTTCGAGTTTGTTAAATGTGATATATCAGATAAAGATGAACTAATGAAAGTGTTTAAAAAAGCAAGTCCTGAATTTGTTATTAATTTAGCAGCACAAGCTGGAGTAAGGTATTCTTTAAAAAATCCTGATGCGTACATCCAAAGTAATATTGTTGGCTTTCATAATATAGTTGAAGCGTGCAAGGAGGTTAATGTGAAGCATCTTATTTATGCTTCTTCTAGTTCAGTATATGGTGCTAATAAGAAAGTTCCATTTGAAGAAACTGATTTTGTTGACCATCCAGTATCATTATATGCAGCGACTAAAAAATCCAATGAGCTTATCGCTAATACTTATAGTCACCTCTATGATATCCCATCAAGCGGTCTGCGTTTCTTTACTGTTTACGGTCCTATGGGACGACCTGATATGGCATACTTTGGTTTTACAAATAAGCTCTTCAACAAAGAACCAATAAAAATCTTTAATAATGGAGACTTTGATAACGATCTCTATAGAGACTTCACCTATATAGACGATATTATCGAAGGTATAGTAAGACTCATACCAAAACCACCTACAGGAAATGTTAAGCATGAAGTCTATAATATTGGAAACAATAAACCAGTAAAACTAATGAAGTTCATTAATTCTTTAGAAGAAGCATTATCAAATAAACTTGGTGAAGAAATAAGATTTGAAAAACATTTTGAACCTATACAACCGGGTGATGTACCGGCCACCTATGCTTCTACGGATAAGCTTTATAAGGCAGTCGGTTTTAAACCAACAACATCTATAGAGAATGGCTTACAGAAATTCATCGATTGGTATGTTGATTATTATAAAAATAACAATGGAATCTAGAGGAGGATATGCATGTCAAAGATAAGAAAAGCAATAATTCCTGCTGCAGGATTAGGGACGAGGTTTTTGCCAGCCACTAAAGCAATGCCAAAAGAAATGCTGCCAATACTTGATAAACCGACAATTCAATATATTGTTGAAGAGGCTGTAGCAGCGGGAATTGAAGATATCATTATAGTAACTGGAAAGCACAAGAGAGCAATAGAAGATCATTTTGATAATCAAGTGGAATTGGAACTGAATTTGCAGGAGAAAAATAAAACTGCTCTTCTTGAAAAAGTTGAGCATGCGACGGATTTGGCCAACATATTCTATGTCAGACAGAAGAACCCTAAAGGTTTAGGACATGCGATACATACTGCCAAACAATTTATTGGAGATGAACCATTCGCCGTATTGCTTGGTGATGATATAGTGGAAAGTGAAACGCCTGGAATCAAACAACTTATGGAAGTATATGATGAGAATGAAGGACCAGTAATTGGGGTGAAGACAGTACCTGAAAGTGATGTATCCAGGTATGGCATAGTCGAATATTCGTCACATAATGATAGTGTCTATGAGTTGAATAACCTCTACGAAAAGCCAGACCCTAGTACCACTGACTCCCGCCTGGCAATAATGGGGAGGTATGTATTAACTCCAGATATATTTGATGAACTTGAGAAAGGACATATAGGAGCTGGAGGAGAAATACAGCTGACTGATGCACTTCAAGCATTAAATGATAAAAGGGCAGTATACGCATTTGATTTTGATGGCCAAAGGTATGATGTAGGAGATAAGACGGGCTATGTTACAACAACTATAGAATACGCACTCAAGTCTGAAATGAAAGAAGATTTATTGGAGTATATGAAACAAGCTGTAGAAAGGCATTCAACAAATATTAAATAAGTGGGAGATTTTAATGGAGTTCATTCTAATTAGCACCACTTCTAAACATGATAGTGATATATTAAGGCTTCCTTCCAGAAATGTTTTGGATCAGACGAGTGAAAATTTTCTTATCAGTTCTAAAAAAAAACTTATGGAGTTCATAAGTCAATCAAGCGAACATAGTGTTTTTTTGGCAGATTGTGAGAAGAAGCAAGGTTTATCTATATACGATGAATTGGTTCAAGAGAATTTAAAAGTGCTTGACTATAAACCTAATGATCTGACCATGGAGGCCGCTGATCTGACTATATTGAATTACGTAGATCAGGAGATAAGTGGGAAATCGGTGGGTGTCTACGGCACTGGGAATATTGCATTTAAATTGGCTTTAAGGCTGTCGGAAAGAAATGCTAACATCTATCTTTATGGGAGAAACGAGAAGAAGATTAAAGTATGTGTAGATGCTTTAAAGCAGATTTCTTTTGACGAAACCCTTATCCATTATGGCACTCCCAATTCTAAATTAGATGTACTCGTTTCACTTGTGAGTTCTGATGAAGTGATTACAGAAGATTTTATTCAAACTCTGAATCCCAAATCACTGTGCTTGGATGGTGGAATAGGAAACTTCTCCAAATCATTTATTGAATCAGCGCTTAAGCAGGGGCACGATGTTCGCAGGTTAGATGTACGACAGTCCCAAGAGATAATGGATGGTTATATCAACTCCCGCATCAATTCACAATTTGATTCCATTATAGGACGTGCAGAAATAGAAAGTGTATCAGTGGTGGCTGGAGGTATTATGGGAAGAGAAGGAGAATTGATTGTAGATTCTATCTCTTCACCTTCAAAAGTAATAGGTGTAGCTAATGGTATTGGAGGTGTAAAAGGTGAATCACATCTTAACGATGAAGAAAAGAGGAAAATCAAAAAAATCCAGTCGTATATTGAACAAGATTGCCAAAAGAACACTTGATATAGGAGTAAGTACAGCAGGCCTAATAGCAATAAGTCCAATTATCGTCTATACCTCTTATAGAATTAAAAAAGAAGATGGTGGCCCCATATTCTTTAAACAAAAAAGAAGTGGGTTGAACAATCAGACCTTTGAAATGTACAAGTTTCGTTCAATGAGAGTGGATAATAAAGTAATAGGCACGCATTCAAAGAATAGCAGCGATCCTTACGAAAATTGGAACGGAAGAGTACCAGATGATTTCGTGTTTAAAAGTGCTTCTGGACACAACCCTAATATCACTAAAAGTGGAGCATTCATAAGAAAATATTCAATCGATGAATTACCTCAATTTTTCAATGTTTTGAAGGGTGAAATGAGTATTGTAGGCCCGCGTCCTGAAATTATCAAAATCACTTCCCATTATGATGCTGAACAAAGAAAGCGCCTAGAAGCAAAGCCTGGGATTACAGGATGGGCTCAAGTTAATGGCCGAAGTGATATGAATCATGGGAAAAAGATTGAATATGATTTATGGTATATTGAAAATGAAAGCTTTTTCCTAGACCTTAAAATATTATGGCTGACTTTTGTGCAAGTGCTTAAAGGTAAAGGGTCAGTTTAATACATAGTTTATAGAGAATGCCCTTTTGAAAGAGAGCATTCTTTTTTATTTATTTGCTATTTTAAGATTCTTAGTAGAATATCTAGAAGTTTTAAAAGATATTTTGCCATACACAGCAGTAGCACAAAAGTTGACTGCGATACATAATTTCCCAAATATTTGACTGGTTAATATTACCCTCGATAATTTCATTTTCCAATGCGACAGATCATCAGTGTCGTGCATATAGTCATTTTGATACATATGGAGTAATGTTGGAACTTGGTGTGACTGCTAAACTAAACTGGGCTCTTACGCTAAGTTGGGGAGAAACGGGTATGTATCAGTAAAAAGGAATGGTGACCATGTATGATCAGTTCACTGATTTAGACCCTCGCTTGACTGTACTCTCCTATGTGAAAACAGAGGATATTGTATCATATGTCA
>NZ_JBHMAH010000049.1:0-1807 GCF_042429615.1 Salinicoccus siamensis | reverse complement strand
CTTCTAGATGTCCAGGAAACCCCTTCAAAGGCCAATGCAGTCAATGAAGAGATTAATGGGCCAGACGGTAAAAGTGAACGCCTAGAGTATGCTATTACGCTTTTAGAGCACCTTTTAACCAATCAAAAGGATTTAGATGAGCGATTAAAGAAAATAGAGGCACAACACCTACAGATAGAAACATCTACACACACAAATGAAGAAGATGAGAAGAGTGAAGCCCCATTTTCAGAAGACAGTGCTACGGAACTCCCCCAAAATCAGGAGGATAACGAAGTAATCGATGCCCCACAAGCACATAAAAAAACAGGCGGTTTCTGGGCCCGCCTGTTTGGTCGATTATAATCAATATGTAATTATAGTTTGCACTACTTCATGAAAACCGATACAATTATCTGTAAATAACTGAACGGAAAATATAAAGAGTACCTGCATTACAGGACAGCTACCAACTATCCTGTAATCGCTCACCGTGAATCCCCCACGGCAAACACTTAGGTACTCTTCGTTATCTTTATGATACCCGTATTATAGCGATTTTTAAACTATTTTACAAGGATTCAAGATAACGAAGGGTCATTTTTTCTAAGAGTGTCGCCGTAGACTTACGGCGACACTCTTTTGCTTTTCTGAACCGAAAGGACTGGAAATCATGACCACACACTACACACTCGTCCACTTCACCGACTACCAAAACTTCGACAGCATCCAAGAAATGGATGCGACCGTCCGCCAATTCAATGCCCGTATCAGCAAACCACACTATGAGACGCTCAATGTCTTAAAACAACATTCCTGTAAGGTGATCGGAGTGTCACATCTGAAGGTGGCGACGATTGCCAATGCGGTGGGGCGGTCGACCCGTGCCATCCACCGTCATCTCAAATACTTGGCCGACAATGGCTTCATTACAGTGGCCAACACCTCCCGTAAAAAATCCGGCGGCAAGGGTGCGAACATCTACATCATCAATCGAATCGATCAGCAGAAAGCCATTCAAAAAAAGCATGTGTCATATCGTAAAGCGTCGCATCGCAACACGGTGAAAACGGCCGTCAAACGCCAACAACAGCAAGCATTTGCGTACATCAAGGTCAAAAAACAAACTATGTATTCTTTAAAACTATTAAATTCTCTGTTTAGTAGTACAGGCCGTAAATATAAGCGCATGCGCAAAAAAATGAAATTAACCCGCATCGACAACATCAAAAATGCCACATTCGCCAATCGCATTGTACCCGAGGGGATTTACCACCAATTCATCCCCTTCTTCAGTGACGCCCAATTGACTGCCCTATACAAGACCGCTGTGAATCGTTTGGCCACATTTGATCTAGACGCCATCCAACAGAATGATGCCATCACCTATGGCCTGGAATCCTTGGTTAAAGCCCTCCGTCGGTACCACCGCGGCGAAGGCGAGCCCGTCTATAATCTCTATGCCTATTTGAATCGAACCCTGCTGCACATTGGGTTTAATGGTGAGTTCTATGACGATGTCTATGCCTATACCAATGCGGCCGATTTTAGAACTGCAATGGCTTGATTGATCTAACGACAGATTCTTCTGTGACCGGTGTTGCAGGGTGTGTTACATCTTTTCTAATGGGGCGTATCCCTCATCTCCCGATCGTCACAGTGTGTGATTTTGGAGATATGATGTTTCCAAACACTTTCTAAATGGGGGTATAAAGGGGGGGCAAACAGGGGGTCAGTGCGTCCGTTTGCATTTAGACAGGTTATGGACGCCCGCATACCCGTCACGCCGCCCACGGCCGCCATATTCGAAGGGGTGTGTTACCCTTCT
>NZ_JBHMAH010000035.1:0-1198 GCF_042429615.1 Salinicoccus siamensis | reverse complement strand
CCACACCAAATCCCAAGAAAAGAGGTCTCCCCTTATGGATCATTTTACATCAGATATCATTCAAGCTCTAGTGAAAAAGGAAGACGTATCCGAAATCTTCCGCAATCACCTGGAAACAGCGGTGAATACATTGCTTAAAACCGAGCTGACCGCATTTCTGGACTATGAAAAATATGATCGCGTCGGCTTCAATTCCGGAAATTCCAGAAACGGTGCGTACGCCCGTACCCTACATACCGAATATGGGGATCTACAGATTGATATCCCCCGGGATCGGAATGGCGATTTCAAACAACAGACCGTCGCCCCCTATAAGCGGTCCAATGACACGTTGGAGTCCTTTGTCATCCATATGTTTCAAAAAGGGGTGACAATGTCTGAGATTTCGCATCTGATCGAGCGCATGTATGGGCATCACTATACCCCCCAAACGATTTCGAACATGACTAAAGCGGTCGCAGAAGAAGTCGAGGCCTTTCGTCAGCGTTCCCTGTCCAATCGGTATGTCTGTGTGTATCTGGATGCTACGTTCCTGCCCGTCAAAAGAGAGACGGTTTCGAAAGAAGCTGTCTATATCGCTGTCGGCATCCGTGAAGATGGCTCAAAGGAAGTCCTGGCATATACGGTCGCTCCAACGGAATCCGCCTATGTGTGGAAAGAATTGATCGAAGACATCCAAGCGCGGGGTGTCGAAGAAGTGCTGCTTTTCATATCGGATGGACTAACAGGCATCAAAGACAGTATTCACTCGGTCTTTCCAAAAGCCAGATACCAGACGTGTTTTATTCATGTTGCGCGCAACATTTCCCACAGGGTCCGTGTATCGGACCGCAAGGAAATCTGTGAGGACCTGAAGTCCTTGTATCGCGCCACGGACAAAGCAGACGCTGAACAGGCTTTGGATGCGTTTATAGAGAAGTGGAAAAAGTCCTACGCCAAAGTCACGCAATCATTGAAAGCCAATCCGGATCTGTTCACCTTTTATGATTTCCCTGAAGCAATCAGGAGGAGCATTTACTCCACAAACCTGATTGAGTCATTCAATAAGCGAATCAAACGGTACAGTAAGCGCAAGGAGCAGTTTCCGAACGAAGCATCGCTTGATCGTTTTCTCGTCACTCAATTCGAAACTTACAACCAGCAGTTTGCGACACGGTGTCACATCGGTTTTGACCAAGCACGGGCCGAACTAACTGAA
>NZ_JBHMAH010000027.1:0-1225 GCF_042429615.1 Salinicoccus siamensis | reverse complement strand
GTGTCTTATTTGGAGAGAGCTGTTGAGTCTTAATTGTGGAAAACTGTTGAGTCTAGTTTAGCAGTTACAAAGAAAAAGCTGAGAATGATATTAAAAGAGATTCTTTAGAGAAAACAAAACAAAAAGGACAAAAAATACTTAACAAAAAGAAAAATGGAGAATCTATATCTATATATGAAGCATCTTATTTTAAAGCTGCTGAAGATAAACTCAAAAATTAAACAAAGAAAAATATATACAGTAAGGTTTAGGCACATTTTCATAGGGTGGCGAAGATAAAAAAGAAAGCAAAAAACGTGCGCTCGCAGCATTCTACGGAAGAAACCGAGGAGATGAAGTTTTCACTCAATCGTGGAGGGAAGGGATTAGCGATGTTGTAAGATATATTCAATCATTCTTTGCTCAAAGAAACGAATACTATACTGGCATCCGGCGAGAAGTGGTTATGGAGTCTTTGTTTGGGTTTCGGTGAAAAGAAAAAAGATAAAAAATCTCTAATGAGATAGCTACGATACAATGAACGTGACAAATGGGTAAAGGGGGCTTTGTATGAGCATAGATTTAATGGACAAAGACTTTGGTAGTAAATTTCACATAGAATTGAGCACCACAAACGAAACTCTTCGTATAATGTCTCCTTTCATAAGTTACAAAACTGCTAGTTACTTAGCCAACTGTTTAAAAAACAAGAGCATGGATTGTACCATCATTACTCGGTTTAACCGTGAAGAATTTCTCCAAGGCGCTAACAGTCTCGAAGGGATAGAAGCATTACTAAAATCAGGAGCGTCCGTGTATGCGCTCCAACACCTTCACAGTAAACTTTATATCTTTGACGATAGAAGCGCTATATTAGGTTCAGCAAATTTTTCGATGAATGGGTTTTTTAAGAACCACGAATTAGGAATTTTTGTTAAAGAAGAAGAAGCCTTTGTCGGAAATATAGTCGAATACGCCAATCAACTTCTCGATTCTATTAAATATGCCGGCGACTTTGAAGTGACTCAAGATAGAATTGATGAAGAGAAGAAACAAATAAGTGAACTAATCTCCAAGAGAACTTCAAAAAGTACTGATTATAAAAACACTCATAGATGGGGAGCGATTATTAATCAAGATGAAAATGAGCGAGAAAAAAAGAAGATATATGGTGATAATATAATGGACCCAGGATTTTAGACGCGAAAGAAGGAGATGTTAAGGTAGGTATATGAAACGTAAAAGA
>NZ_JBHMAH010000014.1:0-665 GCF_042429615.1 Salinicoccus siamensis | reverse complement strand
CTCCTCGCTTCGCATACGGGACTGTTACCCCCTATGGTGCGACTTTCCAGTCGCTTCTGCTCGCTCGAAGTCGCTTTTTCGGTGTCCTACAACCCCAGTCAATGACTGGTTTGGGCTCTTCCCGTTTCGCTCGCCGCTACTCAGGGAATCGATCTTTCTTTCTCTTCCTCCGGGTACTAAGATGTTTCAGTTCCCCGGGTCTACCTCCCTCAGGCTATGTATTCACCTGAGAGTCGCACTAATGTGCGGGGTTCCCCCATTCGGAAATCTTTGGTTCAACGCTTACTTACAGCTCCCCAAAGCATATCGGTGTTGGTTCCGTCCTTCATCGGCTCTTGGTGCCAAGGCATCCACCGTGCGCCCTTCATTACTTAATCGCAATGAATTTGTGAGTGTGTCCCAGTCCAGCTGCAGTGGATGTCCACTTTCGCTTTCTTGCGACACAACGCGTGTTTTATGAACTCTTCAGTTCTCGGTTTCTACGCTTGATTTCGGTTAAAATCATTTTTCGCATTGCTTCTATACGGTTTTCAATGTGCAAGGGGTTGAATCGTCAATGAAGACCATTCAAAACTGAATACAATATGTCAAACGCCAATTCCGCCGCCCCAAAACGGGGCGTTCCGTTATATTCCTTAGAAAGGAGGTGATCCAGCCGCACCTTC
>NZ_JBHMAH010000022.1:0-803 GCF_042429615.1 Salinicoccus siamensis | reverse complement strand
GTGTCTTATTTGGAGAGAGCTGTTGAGTCTTAATTGTGGAAAACTGTTGAGTCTAGTTTAGCAGTTACAATTGGTGAAAATCTTCTGCAGGAACATACTTTAAGGCAATTTGAGAGATTAATGTCGAATATTCTATATAGGTCTGCATTGAAGGATTGATAATATATATGTCGTTCCTTTGAGGGATCACGTATAATCGTGAGCCAGTTTTTATTCCTAATTTCTTTAATTCGGGTGTAGCAGCTAAAACAACAGATCCTTTCCTTTTTGTGTTTCCCACAACAGCTAACTTAGTTTTTAACGGGTCTAATCCTTTTAGAATACAGGATACACTTGCAAAAAAACTTTTCTGATCAATACAAAGAATGTCTCTACTGCTGCATAGATCATAATTGTACATAACTCTCCCCCTCTAGATAGAACGTGTGTTCCCGTATTTATTAGGATTATAGCATTAGTTGATTTAAATTTAAAATTTCTTATATAGCCATAGTTGAATTTAGAAGAAGAATCAATATAAATTACAACAAAGAAACAATTACTCCATTTTTCTTTCTCCCAATCAAAAGTCAAAATGATCTAAGTTCCGGAATTTAAAATTATTAAGTTCAGCGCCACACCAGGTATTCCACCGGTACCAATAGCTTTTTCAACCAGCATAGTTTGTAAATAAAATTAAAAATAGCCTACCATAAGGTAGACTATCTAAGTTGAGGTATTTCTCTAACACTGTTTTTCTTACGATTAGTCAATAGATTACAAGCATATATTCCATATTTTTCATCCCTATCCAGCGGGGCGCC
>NZ_JBHMAH010000030.1:0-10831 GCF_042429615.1 Salinicoccus siamensis | reverse complement strand
CCCTGATGTATAATGAAAGCAATGGTTTCGTCGAGGGGAACGTCAATCGGCTGAAGACCATCAAACGGATCATGTATGGCCGGGCCGGTTTCAGGCTATTGAGACAGCGTATGCTTTATCGTCCACTATAAATTTAAAATTTTGGCTATGTTCATCACAATCTATATATAAGCATTCCCCAACTTAGCGTAAGAGCCCTCAATATCCAGTGCGGTTCTGCCTTTGGGTTTTAATGTGATGATGGCTTTTGACAGACGCTCAACCAGCGTGATGACCGCACTCTTGTGACGGACACCGACAATGGTGTCGCCTTCGAGATGGCCGAACGCTTCATTGAAAGTGGGATAGTCATCCATTCTTTCAGAGATATTACGCCTGAAGGCTTGTCTGCCCCGGCGTTCCTGACGGCCATTCGGTTTTCGCTTGCCCTGCATTGGCAGCTTGGCCGCATCAAAGGTTTCCCGTTTGAACATGCGATACAGCGTGCGACCCGAGCAGTCAATTGACATTTCCTGCCGGCCGACGATCACATCCGGTGTCCAGCCCTGAGCGACCTTCTCTTCGATGTACTTCCGTTGACTGGTCGGCAAGACACTTTGTTTTCTACCACATCGCTTCTTATTTTCTTTATAGCGCTGATAGTAGTCGATGGCGGTGTGCCCGGCCTTGAAATGCGTGATGACATTGTGGATAGTCTGCCGGGCACGTCCGAGCCGTTTCGCAATCTGAGCCACGGTAGTTCCGTGTCGGAAATAGGCTTCTATGAATACTAATTCATCCGTGGTAATATGGGTGTCGGTCATGCATGATCACTCCTATGATTTCTTTTGTCGGAAAACCATTTTGAGTGTATCATGTGTGACCGTTTTATGTGTCTAGCTTAATTTTACAATCGGCGTACAGTAAAAAAACAGGCACTTAAAAATTTTCTATTATGTAAGTTAGACATACATACTGAATATCGTAAAACGCTTTAAATTTAAGAAATACAGTTGAGAGCGTAAAATAGTTTGTGTAAATGAATAAATAGAAAAAGGAAGCCCTTTTCTTGTAGAATTAAGTCACCACAACCAATTCATAGAAAAGAGGCCTCCCCTATGACTCAGTTTACAACAGATATCATGCAGGCTCTAGTAAAAAAAGAAGACATCTCCGAAGTTTTCCGTACGCATCTGGAGACGGCGGTCAATACGCTCCTTCAGACAGAACTCTCTGCTTTCCTGGATTACGAAAAATATGACCGTATCGGTTTCAACTCCGGGAACTCACGGAACGGCACCTACACCCGGACCCTCCATACGGAATATGGGAACCTGGAGCTGTCGATGCCCCGGGATCGGAATGGCGAATTCAATCAGCAGACGGTCGCTCCGTATAAGCGTGCGAACGATACGCTGGAATCCTTTGTCATCCATATGTTTCAAAAAGGCGTCACGATGTCGGAGATTTCGGATCTGATTGAGAAGA
The DNA here is from genome assembly GCF_042429615.1 of Salinicoccus siamensis. GTDB lineage: Bacteria > Bacillota > Bacilli > Staphylococcales > Salinicoccaceae > Salinicoccus > Salinicoccus siamensis. The sequence continues at coordinate 9,364 of NZ_JBHMAH010000030.1, read as the reverse complement.
TGTATGGGCATCACTACACGCCTCAGACCGTTTCCAATATGACGAAAGCGATGAGTGAACAGGTGGATGCGTTCAAGCACCGTCCGCTGGCTGCACGCTATGCCTGTATCTATCTGGATGCGACCTACATCGCCCTCAAACGCGACACGGTCTCCAAAGAAGCCGTCTATATCGCCGTGGGCATCCGGGAGGATGGATCGAAAGAAGTGCTGGCCTATACCGTTGCCCCGACAGAATCTGCATTTGTCTGGGAGGAGGTCCTCCAGGATGTCAAAGCGCGTGGGGTCGAAGATGTCCTTCTATTCATCTCTGACGGTTTGAAAGGCATCACCGACCGGATCTTTGCGGTCTTTCCAGACGCCCGGTACCAAGCGTGCTGTGTACACCTGTCCCGTGGCATCTCCCATAAAGTGCGTGTCGCTGACCGGGCTGAAATCTGTGACGACTTCAAGTCAGTATACCGGGCAGAGAGCCGGGCATCGGGCGAGAAAGCGCTACAAGCTTTTGTCGACAAATGGAAAAAGACTTACCCGAAAGTGACACAATCACTGGCATCCAATCCCTATATCTTCACCTTCTATGACTTCCCAAAATCCATTTGGAGAAGCATCTATTCAACGAACCTCATCGAATCATTCAATAAGAAGGTGAAGAAATACAGTAAGCGCAAGGAGCAGTTCCCGAACGAAGATTCATTGGACCGTTTCCTGGTCTCACAGTTCGAAATCTATAATCAGAGCTTCTCCACCCGTTGTCATTTGGGATTCGACCAGGCACGGGCAGAACTGACGGCGATGTTCAAAGAATAGTCGCACGGTGATTACATACGAGAAAAGATTTTATCTATTTACACATAATTATTGACGGTCTCATACAGTTTAAATCCTTTAATATAAGGAGGCATGTAATGAAATTAATATTAAGAATAATCGGGATATTATTTATCGCTACAGCAATTATCCTACTTTTCTGGAATGATATACGTGAACACTTTACAGATAAAGTAAATGAAAAGATAATTGAAGCCTTTAAGAATGATGGGGATGATGTAGAAATCAATTCATTTGAAACCTTCATTACAGGGATTGAACCCTACACATCCAATAGTGCAGATGATAATGATCAGTCTCCACAAGATGTCAGTCTCACTGATGATATGGCCGGCATATTAAATATAGAAAGTGCAGATATCAGTGAACCCTTATATTATGGAGAAGTTACCGACCAAAAATTGCGCAACGGCATTTCACTTGTCCATGAGAAAGACCATTTGGACATGCAGAATCTTCCAATTGCTGGACACCGGGTGGAAGGGGCAGGCATCCGTTTTAACTACCTAGATCGTGCTGAAATTGGTGATGCTATAGAATTGATTACACGCGACGAGGTGAGGGAGTATGAAATTACAGAGATATTCGATGTGAATCCTTCGCAAGTTGAGGTTATGGATCAGACCGAAGATGCGCCTCAGGAACTGACACTCATTACTTGTGATGAATATAATCCGGAGACATTATTATTTGAAGAGAGAATGATTGTTAAAGCACAAATTGTTGAATAACTTAAAATATAAAGGAGTCACAGCATTAGATCCAAGTGACCATCAATACTGACAAGAAAAAATAAACTGGATAGTCTATGACTATCCAGTTTATTTTGATGTTCAAGAATAAAAAAGAGCATCCGACAAATTAGTATGCTCTCTTTAAAATAGCCATTTTATAAACGGGCTACTTAAAAACATATCACAATAAGTCGGATGCTCACGTATAATGTTTAACTTCTACGTCTTGTAAAGTATAGAATTGAAGCACCAGCTATTAGCAGGATTGCAGCTATAATTGCAATATTACCGCTAGAAGCAATACCTGTATCCGGGAGACCTTCCTGGTCTCCAGTGCTATCTTTGTCTGGAGTATCTGCTTTATTTCCATTACTTCCTTGATCTCCAGCATCTTCTTCTGCTTCGGTACTGCCTTCATCTTGAGTGCCATCTTTGTCTGGAGTATCCTCTTTATCCCCATTACTTTCCTGATCTCCAGCACTTTCTTCACCATTGTCTGAGCCAGAGCCTTCGTCTTTGCCGTCATCTGCTGACTCGATTGGATCTAACGTATTGGTAATGAATGTTGTATTTGGAGACTCTTCATTTGACTTAGAATCAGCTGTATACCCTTTAGGTACTTCAACTTCTTTCGCTGTATATGCGTATGCTTCATTGTTCTGATCGTACTTCTCTAGGCTCTCCCACTTATGAGTCCAGTTATTGTCTTCTGATAATGTTACTGGCTCACCTGTGGCTTCACCATTTTGGAATAATTGTACATCGATTGAATCTGGACGTTTATCATGCTTATTATCTTGATCATCCCAATTTTTAACTACCTTATGGTCCGTTTCATATGTCCTGGAGTTTGTAATGATGATATTACCTTTCTCTTCATCATTAACTGTCACTTCATATGAACCGTGCTTCTCTTCAATCATTTCTTCTACTGTGTAATGAATTGGTTCTCCATCAGCATTCTTGTCTAAGCCCGTCCATGTATATGTCCAGTCAGTTTCAACTGAGACTTCCACAGGACTTTCAACTGCCTCACGTTCACCATCCACCACTTTAATCAGTTGTAGTTTGATTGTATCGGGACGATCATTTTCTTGATTGTCAGCATCTTGCCAGTTCTTTGTAGCCGTGACACTCGTTTCTTCTGGTGTATATGAGTTCGTAAGCTCATGCACTTCAGTTTCTTCGTTAAATTCATTACTAGTCAACGAATAGTTGTCAACACTATTTTCAGTCAATGTGTAAACAATTTCCTGACCGTTTTCGTACTTTGGCAAGTCAGTAAATACATGCTGCCAGTCAGTTTCTTTAGTGATATGAGCTTCTTTTACTTTTTCGCCATTGGCCAGTAAATTGACCTCGACTTTATCAGGACGCACTCTATCCTGATCATCTTTATCATCCCAAACTTTTTGGACAGACATCTCAATCAGTTCAGGAGCGTAGCTGTTTTTGATGATTAGGTTTCCATGATCCTCATCGTCTACAGACACTTCATACTCTTCTGGAACATTCAACTCTGTCACTGAATACTTGATGGCCTCACCATCTGAATTCATATCCAAATCAGTCCAAGTGTATGTCCAATCATCTTCTGCAGTCAGAACGACTGGCTCTTGATGGTTTTCACCATTTGCTGTGAGCTGCACTTCGATTGAATCTGGTCGATTACCGTCCTGGTTATTTGAATCCTCCCAAGATTTAGTAACCGTAACACCCGTTTTGTCTGGGGTGTGGGAGTTTGTCACTACAAATTCGTAACCAATCTCTGAAACTTTACGAATCTCTCCAGTGTAGTCTGGCACTGCGTTTTCAGTGACTGTATAATTAATCTCCTCACCCTCTTTGTATACAGGCAAGTCGGTAAATGTATAAGCCCATTCTTCCGCCCACTCACTAGCTGGGCCAAGCACGGATGTCTTAACCACTTCGCCATCTGCCAAAAGATTGATCTCTACATTATCTGGTCGAACACCATCTTGATTATCCGCGTCATCCCACTCTTTGGTGACCGATACTTCAGTCACTTCAGGTGTGTAAGCATTTGTGATCATCAAGTTACCATGGTCTTCGTTGTTTACACTCACTTCATACTCTTCTGGTGTATCTAGTTCTTCAACTGTGTAGTTGATGTTCTGGCCCTTAGATTTCAAATCGAGGCCGGACCATGTATGCGTCCAGTTGTTCTCTTTTGTGACTGCCACAGGATCGCCGTACGCTTCGCCATTCGCTGAAAGCTGGACCATGACAGAGTCTGGTCGGTTGCCATCCTGGTTATTGCCATCTTGCCATACTTTGGTGACGGTCGCAGATGTTTCTTTCGGTGTGTATGTGTTGGTTATGACACTGTTGAACCCTTTATCTGTTTCTGTGGTTTTGATTTCAGTCGAATACTGTTCAGCCGTGTTCTCAGTCACACTGTATTGGATTTCTGTTCCATTGGCGTACTTCGGCAAGTCACTGAACGTATGTGTCCAGTCATTTTCTTTGCTCAATACTGCGGACGTTTCAATTTCACTGCCATTTAACAGATTGATTGTCACTTCGTCCGGTCTGACACCGTCCTGGTTGTCCGCGTCATCCCACTCTTTAGTGACCGATACTTCAGTCACTTCAGGTGTGTAAGCATTTGTGATCATCAAGTTACCATGGTCTTCGTTGTTTACACTCACTTCATACTCTTCTGGTGTATCTAGTTCTTCAACTGTGTAGTTGATGTTCTGGCCCTTAGATTTCAAATCGAGGCCGGACCATGTATGCGTCCAGTTGTTCTCTTTTGTGACTGCCACAGGATCGCCGTACGCTTCGCCATTTGCTGAAAGCTGGACCATGATAGAGTCTGGTCGGTTGCCATCCTGGTTATTGCCATCTTGCCATACTTTGGTGACAGTCGCAGATGTTTCTTTCGGTGTGTATGTGTTGGTTATGACACTGTTGAACCCTTTATCTGTTTCTGTGGTTTTGATTTCAGTCGAATACTGTTCAGCCGTGTTCTCAGTCACACTGTATTGAAGCTTTTCGCCATCAGCGAATTTTGGCAAATCGCTGAACGTATGTGTCCAGTCATTTTCTTTGCTCAATACTGCGGACGTTTCAATTTCACTGTCGTTTAACAAGTTGACCGTGACTGTGTCTGGGCGAACACCATCCTGGTTATCCGCATCGTCCCACTCTTTGGTGACCGATACTTCAGTGGTCTCAGGTTTATGTGTATTTGTAACAACGATATTGTTGTCATCATCCTTACTCACTGTTGATTTATAACCTTTCGGCACGCTAACTTCTTTAACACTATAGTCAATTACTTTTCCACTGGACTGGTAGGCGTCTAGATTTGTCCAAGTGTTTGCCCATTCGTTATTTGCTGATAAAGTTACAGCTTGTTCCACTGGTTCTCCATTCGCAAGAAGCTGAACCGCAATAGTGTCTGGGCGCAACCCATCCTGATCTTTCGCATCGTCCCATTTTTTAGTTACAGAAACATCTGTCTTCTTTTTCGTATTTTTAAACTTAGCATCATATGTTACTTTTTCTTTACCATATGGCTGAGTGATCTCAATGACTTTTTCCGTTTCATCGATGATATAGCCCGTCGGTGCTTGTGTTTCAACAAGATAATATGTTCTAAGTGGCAAGTTCCCAATTTGGACTTTACCATTCTCGTCCGTTTGAATTTCATCAGCGAAGAGTACCCTCTCCCCGTTCAACTCATAGTACAACTCAAACATAGCTGGATTGTTTGCGATTGGTTCTCCTGTTTCAGTATCCAGTTTTACGATTTCCAGTGCACCACGTTTTGGATTGAATTCTCCTGAAGCCCAACTGAATTGCTCTGCAGTCAATTCTTCAGTGGACACCGTTCTTCTTTCAATACTATTACCATTTAAGTCTACTTTATTATTTACAGTGTCTCCGTCTTCAGCGGTCACTGCCGTGGTATAGTTAAGCACTAGTGTTTGGTTTAAAGTTTCACTCAGCTCAATATTAAGCCTTGTTTTACCGTCCTCAGTCTTTGTGGTGGAAAAAACATAATCTTCGCCTTCACTTAATACATTCCCGTCTACTGTCGAAACCTTTAAACTACCCTGTATATATTCCAGGCCGGCGCTTATGATATCTGTAATTTCTGCATCTTCTATAATTGATAAACTGTCATTGACTTGAACTTGCCAATCAATGTTTTCACCGATATAGATATTCGAGCCTTCATGTCCAATTGACGATTTATCCAAGAAATCATTATATTTTTTGTAACTTACAGTACCGCTGTAAGGGTAATCCTCACCATCTACTGAAACCGTCGCTTTGTTGGTGTAGTTTTCCTTAGATACATTTGGCACTGTCGTTAAAAATTCTATAACATATCTCTCTGATACTTCCTCATTAAAAGTCAGCGTAAATGTTTTACCTGTTACGTCAAGGCTATAGGTGCTCGGATCTAAAACCTCATTCGTAATGGTAGTTTTACCGTCTGAAGAAACATTATATGTGGATACTTTAATACTATCTGCATCAATAGTCCCTTCATACTGCAGAGTATCTGTAACCACTACATTTTCGCCTAGATTTTGTTGCTGATAGTTGGTGTACAGTTGCCATGCAACTTTACGATCCGTACCATTCTTCCAACCATTTACGACGTTATTTTCATTGTCTATATGAACAAGTTGACCTTCCTTTTTACCGCTGTTCCAGGAATCAGTTCTTACAGTAGTGTTAGCATTTCTATTTATATCAATGTTATGGCCACTTGTTGTTTCACCTGAGAAATTCGCCTTATTTAAATATAACTTCGCTTGCCCTTCTCCATTCAGATGTGGATCCAACGTATTGCCTTCCACTTCAAATTGAGGGTCGTAAGAAGTTTTATAGGAAACATCTAAAGATCCGCCGTCCAAAGTAGAGTAATTGCCGATCATTTTAATGATGAATCCTTTTTGATATCCAGTGTCGCCCTCTTCAGTTCTCGGCTCTAAAGTATAATCTTCGCCAAGTGTCAACTCCCCATCTGCAGAATGACTAACTTTCACTGTTTCAGGAATTAGAATCATCCCTTTATTCGGGAAATCATCTTCTATTACAAGTGACTTTATACCTTCTCTGATCGGGTTGACTTTTAAATTCCAACTCATTGTTTTTAAATTGTAATCAATGCCTGTGAATTTTTTATTGAAGCTGTTTGCAGGAGGGTTCACGGGAACGGTATTACTGTGCTCTTCATCACCAATTCCGTCACCTGCAATCCCAATGGTATTTGAGAATTTGTTTTTACTGAAATCCGTGATTTCAGTATTATATTGAATAATTATATGCTGAGTACCGATATCCCCAAAATTAAAAGTGACTTCGCCACCCTCACTATCTTTAACTCCCTGAGCTATTGTCATGGCTACATCTACATTTTCGCCTTCACTATTTTTGATGACGATATCGTCTTTTGTAAGTGTCAACCCAGCTGGCAGCGTATCTGTAACAACTACATCCTTCAGTTCGTGCTGTGCTTTGTTTAAATCAACAGTCCAGCTCAATTTTTTATTTTCGTAATCAATCCCACTGGAAGATGCTTTTTTCTTCAAGAGCGGCTGCCTATTATATTCGACTACAGCCTCATCCCGTCCGATTTCTTCATCGCCATCACTCAATGTTGCGATATTTTCGAAGCTGTTATTAGACTGATAGGCACCGCCATTGACTTTACTGTAATCTATATCTGTACTGAATCTGATTTCAAAGTGCTCGTTAGCAGCTACAGCACCGAGATCAATTGGGAAGCTTTTCGGATCCACTGATATTTCTCCAGCACTTGAACCATCAACAAACTTTTTGACTGTAAACTTCCCTTCGTCTACAGACAGTCCTTCTGGTAAAACATCATCTATAACTGCGTTTTCTATAGCAGAACCGTTTTCGTTGACGACTACAGTCCAATCAATTTGACCGGTATTTTTGTTATATGAGCCTGCTTTTTCGATTGGGTTACTTGCCGTGAGTCCTGTAACAGTAGCCTCTGCAGGCAAATTTGACTCCCCATCATAGAACGTGGCGTCGTTTGTAAAGGCTGTTTGAGTCCTATCAGTGATAGGTGTCGTATATTGTACACGGTAACCTTGGTAAGCTCCGAGGTTATCAAAAGCAATCTCAAAACCTGTTTCACTGATGTTAGGCGTAATAGTATCAACGGCGACGCCTAATACTTTATCTCCACTTAAATTTGTAGACAATTCATTTATAACAAAGTTTTCTGGTGTACCAAGCCCTTCCGGCAAGATATCTGACAGTGTCGCCGTAGTCACTGCCTCGCCGCTGTTATTTATCACATCAATTGTCCAAGTAATTTCTTTTGCATTATGGTTTCGGTCAGGGTGGCCTTCTTTTGTAATACCACTTGCTAAATTATTCGGCTTGGCAAGCACCTTTAATTCTGTACCTTTTGTGTCATTAAACTTAATGATTTGTTCGATATTTTCTTCAAACTTTTGCAGGTCAAACTTTAAGTTCAATCCCAACTCACCGTTGGAAACATACCCTTCTTCAATGTTGTCATTGAAGATTATTTGCAGTTGTCCATTTTGAATCTGATATGTTCCAACCTTTACACCATTCGTAACAAGCTCAATTTGGGGCGTAGAGACCTGTTCAAAAACATCTGGTATTTGAATCGTTGCAGTATCTCCACTTTGTGCATTCATCCCTTCAGTATTCCAATCATAGATAAGCTCCACTTCAGTGCCATCACTAAGATCAATGTTAGAGCCATCTACAATTTCAACACCGTTATGGGTTAAACTCCTAAACTCAAAAATGTTTGGAGTCAATTCGGCCAAAGGCGCAACTTCCTTCTTTCTCGCTTCTTTTTTATTCGCTGACCCCTCTTTTTTCGCTTCCTTTTTTGGTTCTTCTGTTGATTCTTCAGTTGTCTCTTCTGTTGATTCTTCAGTTGCCTCTTCTGTTGATTCTTCTGTTGCCTCTTCTGTTTCTTCTACCGCAAGTGGAACGATAATTGCATCCTCATTATTTATTGGATCAATAATCGCTTCTCGTGCACCTTCTGCAATATGATTTGAATCAAATGCCACTTGAACAGTAAACGTCATGTTTTCATTTCTTGACACTGCAACCGCTTCTAAAAATTCAATTTCCAATACTCCATTGCTGTTGACGGTGTAACTCGCAACGTTATTAGTATCAGACGCTACAAAATCATTGACAGTCTCAACAACATTAAGAGAAGCGGGCAAGTTATATGTAACCTTGTCTTCTACTCCATAATTATGGTTTTCGGATAGATGAGCTTCTAATTCTAATATGAATGTTTCTTCTGCTTTAATTGGATTTTTACTACTAATGGATGTTCCTTCCAAATTTAATGCTTTTTTAGTACCCACTGAAAGTCCACGCTTTTCTTCAACGACCTCTTCTTTTTGGGCTTCTGAACTTTTCTTACTAGTGTTGTCCTTTTCTGCTCCTTCTTGTTCCGCTTCAGATGAATCGACTGCACCAGGAGCAGGTTCTTTGGACTTCTCAGTAGATTCTTCTGTTTCTGTTACGTCTGTTTCCCCCTCATCATTTGGATCTACAGATTCAATCTCCACACTTTCCTCATCATTAGTTACCTCAGCAGCTACCATAGATAAAGGTGATGTAAGGATTGAACTTAAAATTAATAGTAATGCAACATAAATAAAAATAAGTTTCTTCACATTTTCCCACTCCTTAAATATATTTATTTTTGGCTCTCCCTAATCATGTGTGCTTGACATTGAAAAAAGCAGAATCTTCCTCTAATGTTTAAAGTACCAA
>NZ_JBHMAH010000029.1:136290-186800 GCF_042429615.1 Salinicoccus siamensis | reverse complement strand
ATGATCATACATGGTCACCATTCCTTTTTACTGATACATACCCGTTTCTCCCCAACTTAGCGTAAGAGCCCAGAACCACTTGACGGTTACAGACAATTGGTACAAATCCGTTTACTCAAAGAAAATGGGCACCGGTATAAATATATATCATGTTATTGAAAAGAGAAATAATTATTTTTGGTTACATAACGTATTATATAGCATGTTTGAATATCGTAACTTCTTTTCCTTCTATTTCTAGATAAAATTCATATTTACTGACAAACAACAATTTTCCTCTCATCGCTTTGCCGTCTATAAGACCGATTTTCACTTACTCCCCAATTTTTTTCATATAGCCATAATATTTTTGATTTTCTTCCATTCAAATCTTCCTTTCTAATAATTGTTCTCTTTTTATTGTAACGCAAATATTATTTTGATTTACCAGGGGTTGGTATTTATTAAACGAGAGAACTGATAATTCAGAATTTAATTCAGGATATTGCCAGACAGCATGGTAAATGGTATATTTATCGTGAAATAAATCACAAATAGAAGGTGGGAATTACATGGATGGAGCTAAAGAAAGAATAACACCAAAAAAATTCTTGTTTAATATACTCAATGGGGTGGCCCTTGCGATTGTTGTTGGTCTAATTCCAAATGCGATCCTCGGAGGGCTGTTTGGGTACCTTGCTCAATACGGAGATATTTTTACTACGCTTCAAAATGTGGTCGTAGGTATTCAATTTACTATTCCTGTCCTGACCGGTGTATTGATTGCAATGCAGTTTGGTATGACTCCATTACAAACAGTCGTCGTGGGAACGGCTGCTTTCGTAGGATCAGGTGCTGCTGAATTCACAGATTCCGGCTGGATTATAACAGGAATTGGGGATCTCATTAACACGATGATTACTTCAGCCATTGCAGTTGGAATCATGTTAATCATCAAAGATAAACTCGGGAGTCTCAGTATCATTCTGCTCCCCATTATTGGCGGGGGGATTGCGGGATTAGCTGGTATATTACTTTTACCATACGTAAACACAATTACACTTGGACTCGGGCTACTGATTAATAGTATTACAACTACACAGCCTATAATTATGTCTATTCTTATATCAGTATTGTTTTCAATAGTAATTATCTCACCTGTCTCTACTGTGGCAATTGCATACGCAATTGGCATCTCGGGGGTTGCAGCGGGTTCCGCAGCAATTGGAGTCGCTTCAGCTGCAATTATGTTGTTCATTGGCACGTATAAAGTAAATAAAATAGGGGTGCCCATCGCAGTTATACTCGGGGCGATGAAGATGATGATGCCGAACATGATCCGCTATCCAATCCTACTGCTACCAGTAAGTTTAACAGCAGCAGTGTCGGGGCTTGTCTCTGGTTTACTTAACATCCAGGGCACCCCTGCATCAGCGGGATTCGGACTTGTGGGTTTTGTAGGTCCAATTCAGTCCATGGCTTTGTTAGATGGCGGCATTGGGAGTGTCATATTTAAAGTAATCTTTGCATACGTTATTGTCCCTTTAATTTCAGCACTCCTATTCCACTATCTCTTCGTCAAAATACTTAAGATATATAAGCCAACTATTTTCTATTTTGAAGCAGAATCATAATATGGAAGGATGTATAGTAAATGAAAATTGCAGTAGCAGGCGCAGGTGCACTAGGCGGTAGAGTAGGGATACAGCTTCACGAATCAGGCGTTGATGTAACACTCATAGATAGATGGGAGGAACATGTCAACGCCATTAACGAAAAAGGAATGGAAGTACACACAGAGGATAAAGTATATCAAGTTCCTGTAAAAGCAAAATTATTGGAAGATATAGATGAATCATATGATTTAATCATTATTTTAACTAAAGCCATGTATGCAGAAGACATGCTGCAAGCGTTGTATGAAAAAAATTCAATACACGCAGAAACAGCAATCCTCACTATGATGAACGGATTAGGCCATGGGGACCGTCTAGCCAAGTATGTGTCCAAGGATCGCATATACTTGGCAGTGACGATGTGGACCGCTGGACTCAAAGGGCCGGGACAGATTGTATTAACAGGATCAGGTGGCATCCAGATTCAAAGAGCAGATGGCATTGCGTCAAAAATGACAGAGGAAATCAACGATATATTCAACACAGCTAACCTAAACTCTATTATAAGTAGGGATGTTCAACACTCTATTTGGGCTAAAGCAACCTTAAATAGTGTCTTAAATCCTTTATGTTCAATTTTGGATAAAAGGATTGGGGAATTTGCCGCTTACGGTGCCGTAATTGAAATGATCACCCCAATAATTGAAGAAATTATAGAAGTTGCAGGTGCTCGTGGTGTAAATTTAGATTTTGATGCTTCATTAGAAAAAATCAAGGCGGCATTCCCTGACAGTGCGGCGGGACTGCATTATCCATCGATGCATCAAGACTTGGCAAAAGGTGTTCAGACAGAAGTAGATTATCTAAATGGTAAAATCTCTGAATATGGAAAAGAATATGGGATCAAAACCCCGAATAACGATATGATTACTCATCTAATTCATCAATTGGAAATGAAAAATCATTAAAATGGATTGGAAATTACAAGATTTCATTTGTCAAAATAAGCTAGACAGTTGCTTTTCACCCATGTAACTCAAAAAGACTTCCAATGGTGTACGATAGTTCAATGATTTTCTCGGGATATGGTTTCTCCTGGCGCAACCGATGAGACGAATGTCTGGTCGACCATGTTGAAATCCATATCTTTAGGCAGGCCATCCCTTCTGAGCAATCCATTTGAATGTTCGTTCAGTCCCCGCTGTGATGGTGTGCCCGGATCGGCAAAATAGATGGCCCAATCATGCTGGTTGCTCAGTGCCCGCCAGTTGTAAAATTCCTTGCCACAATCGAAGGTGATGGACTTGAATAGGTTTCTCGGCACCCAGTGGCACCATGTGTTGATGGCGGCTTCGATATCTTTGGCCGTCCGACCTTCAGGCTTCAAGGTGATGATGGCTTTTAATAGCCGTTCGACCAGCTTGATGACGGCACTTTTATGACGCACACCAACGATAGTATCGCCTTCTAGGTGACCGAATTCTTCATCGAAGGTGGGATAGTCAGCTGCTCTTTCAGAGATATTTCGCCTGAAGGTCTGACGGGCACGGCCAATCCGTTTCGCAATATGAGAAATCGGTGTGTCGTGATGGAAATAGGCTTCTATGATTACCAGTTCATCCGTGGTAATATGGGTATGGGTCATGCATGATCACTCCTATGATTTCTTTGGTCGGAAAACCATTTGAGTGTATCATGCGTGACCTTTTTATGTGTCTAGCTTAATTTTACAATCGGCGAAAACGAGAAGATAAATATTTTAGGAATTGTCTCGATTCTAATTCCTACTATCCTATCAATACTCATTTTGAACTTCTTACTGGGAATTTTCCCATAGAAAAAATCGAAGGACCGCCACTAGTTATTAGACTAACCTACTTATTTGAGACAATATAAAACACCTTCGAAATGGTACAATGTTCATCAACATCTTTTACATCAATTCGTGCCAACTTTTATCAATCTCCTTCCGATTTAGATGTACCTCAACAGGTACATTTGTAATATTACATCAAAAAATAGCTGTTTTCATGTACTTAAACAGGTACATTTGGTTAAAATCCGGACGGAAAAATATATTGTCGGCACTGCCGACATATCAAGGGTTTTGAGGTTTTGTAGGATGAAAATCCGGAAAAACCTCCTTATGCTCTTACTACGTTTACTGATTTTCAGCTTTTGTATTTCATTTTAAATGGAATACACTCTAAAAATAATTGGAAATCCATCTTCCAAATCATAAATTGAAGCAAATCTCATGGGGTTATTTAATCGACTTGCTGCCGCGGAATGATGTAGAAGTAACATACCAGACCAATAATCACAGCCGGTACAATGGCAATATAAATATTCTGTCCAAAATTAATAAGTACTATTTTAATGATTTCATCAAGATCTCTACTTAATATTTCTTGATAACGATTAGTATCTTTAATCCCTCTAATCAATATTGTTAATGCAAAAATTATACAATAACTCACCAGACCATATTTAACGCTTCTCTTCAATTTGTCGTCCACAGTTTGTTCTTCAATGACCAACACTTCCAGTGATACATTCAATAACTCTGATAGTTTTATCATGTTCTTCTTACTTGGATAGCCGTTCCCCAATTCCCATTTTGAAATTGATTTGTCACTCACACCTAATAACTCCGCAACATCTTCTTGTGTAAGGTTATTATGTTCTCGGTATTCTTTTAGTTTGAAACTCAATATACTTTTGGACATTGTCATCCTCCTATTCGCTCATACTTATCGTTAATTTTAAACAAAACTCACTCTACCTGAAGGCATTTCTTAAAAATAGAATTCTATTTTTAAACCCTTACACTCAAAAGATTGGGTTCGAGAGTGGTGGTCTTGGTTTATTTCTTGATTTACTAACATACACCCAAAAAATGATTTAAACGCTCATATACGCTTATTTGGACTCTGAAATGGTGTCTAACTCTCAGTTCGGTTTGAATTCAAATCTCAGTACTGCCCAGTTACGCACACGTCATTTTTTATCAAAAATTCCGCATGCTGCACTGGGATAATTCGCTTCAAGAGTGTATTCTAAATAAATTCTAAAACTAGGGAAATCGAAGGGTAATTGAGGGGTAAAGCCGTTTTTTTATTTAGAATCACACAACACACCCGCACCGATTGAGCCACCGACATTCTCCCCCAATTCGTTTCGTAATAAATTACTATACTCAACTCTTGACCTCCCTATACCCACGTGCAGGGTTAGGGAGGTCAAGAGTAAATGGGGGCGTTTAGGTGTGTATTTCGGTGCGGGGGTGTCGGTTATTCTTCGATGTCTGATTCGTCTAATAGGGTCTGATTGATTTCTTTTTGCATGTCTTGATTCATGAGTTTGCGTTCGGTTTCGATGTAGTCAGTTTTACCCCAGTGATAAAAAATTTGGTAGATGTAGTAGATTGGATCTATATCTTTATAGTGGTCGAGTTCCTTGGTTTCATAGAGTGTATTGGCGTCTTTAAAGCGGCCGGAATATACAATGAGGCGTTTGCCGGAAAGTGTGTTATAGAATGTGTCAAATACGGTTTCGTCTTGGAGATAGTCGCTGTTTTTGGCACTGTATTTGGCAATTTCGGAGATTTCTTTTTTGTTGTCAGTGTGTTTTATCCGTCTGATGTCGACTTGCGTGATGAGTGGATTTTTTGTCGATTGTTGCCAGAGTTCAAGCCATCTATCATGTTGATATATTGCTTTTTATGATCACACACCGGCTTCACTTGCCAATAAGGTTAGAGCTTATCATGGGTACGGATTTCGCTGAAAGACTTCAATACTCTTTCATATCGCTTATTTATTTTTTTAGACCTTCCAAATGTAATGAGCTTCAAATACCAAAGAACAAAGACTTGTATTGCTAAATTGGTTTTCTGTACAGACGGGTCAATAATTTTCATACTGTATCTCCTTTATATAAAACCGGGTGTATATTGACTCTATATTCTGGTAGTGGCCTCACTCTTTTTTGTTTTAGTCGCAATAATCAACCCGGTGGATCCTCCGCCAATGATGATAAACACAATCATCGGCACTATTTTGTCAAAGACGATCAGGCCCACGATAATCCATATCAAGAGATATGAAAAAAACAGCGTTTTATTTAACTTCAATAATGCCCCTCCTTTTCTTTTTGAATCCTTTGAACTGAAAAATTATGTCGGATGTCCCCTCTGTAATCGAATAATATCCGAAATATCAGTTGTCTGTCTGGCCTGATCGTAACATCCTGATCAGGCCATCGCAGTTCTAAAATCGGCCGCATTGGTATAGGCATAGAGATTATAGACGGGCTCGCCTTCGCCCCGGTGGTACCGACGGAGGGCTTTAACCGAGGATTCCAGGCCATAGGTGATGGCATCGTTCTGTTGGATGGCATCTAGATCAAATGTGGCCAAACGATTCACAGCGGTCTTGTATAAGGCAGTCAATTGGGCGTCACTAAAGAAGGGGATGAATTGGTGGTAAATCCCTCGGGTACAATGTGATTGGCGAATGTGGCATTTTTGATGTTGTCGATTCGGGTTAATTTCATTTTTTTCCGCATGCGCTTATATTTACGGCCTGTACTACTAAACAGAGAATTTAATAGTTTTAAAGAATACATAGTTTGTTTTTTGACCTTGATGTATTTAAATGTTTAAGTCCATTGGTATTGCGGGATTCCTGCAACATTTCACTTATTCTTCTCAAGAGACTTTCTATCGAATAAATATATTGCTGACGGAAGTATTACCATCCCTTCTCTATATTTAAAATATCACATTTCATTCATATGATACGAGAAAAAAAGCGAGTGCCAGAATTCTGGCACTCGTCTTCTAATATCAATTCCTTCTCATCCATAATACGATTGCGGCCACGAGACCAAGTATAAACAGTAGAATTGAACCAAATATTAATACTACATTCGATGAATCTCCATCGCTTGCTTGGGCACTTTCTTTGTCTGTATCAACTGATTCGGCACTCTCTTCTTCTGTTTCATCTTCAGCCTTGCCTTCTTCTGAGTCTTCGTTTGTTTCCTCCGATGCCATTTGTGCTTCAGCAGTATCTTCTTCAGTCTCTCCAGTTTCTCCGGAAGACTCTGCCGAAGACTGCTCGGTGGCAGATGTAGATTCTTCTGTTGCCTCGTCTTCTGGCTTTTCAGAAGATTCCTCTTCATCGGTTTTTTCAGTGTCTTTAGAATCTGAAGTTTCTCCATTTTCATCTGTAGACGAAGATTCCTCGTTACTATCTTTCGATACTTGGACATCTTCATTGTCCGAAATGGAAGATTTGAGCGATTGTTCCGTTTCATCCAGTTGTGACTGCTCCACATTTTCGGTCTGTAGCAGCTCTTCAGCATTCTCAAGGGCGGTCTGGAGTGCTGGAGAACGTTTTTCGAGCGGGACCTTTTTTGCTTCTGCCACCATCTGTTCAAGTCCTGTCCGGTCTACCTCGGGAGCATCTGCCTGATTACCGGTCGTTGCCGTCCTATAGTACGATGTATATAATGGATTGTCGTTCGCCCCCATCGCACGAATGTAATAATTGTAGCTGGTCGAGGTTTCAAGTCCTGTATCTTTATAGGAACTCTTTGTGGTGGTATCAATCAGTTGGTTGTTCCGGTAGATCTCATAATAGGCGGCATTACTGTTAGCATCCCATGCAAACTGGGTGGTGTTGCCTGTTGCACCCTGGATGCTGATCAGGCGGTTATGCAGGGTATGAATGAACTGATATGTCTGGGGCGCGCGGTTTGCGAGTTTTGCGTTCGCATTACCTCCCAGATAATACATGCCGAATGCTTCAGCGAAATACTCCCCTGGTGCATCGAAATAAGATGGCACTTCATGGTCATGGAACAGGCTGTTTTTCTCCTGGCTCATGATGTTCAGGAATTCCTGTGATTCGCTGAGTGTCGTCCCTGCTGCAAAGTCGTCCACAGCGTGGCCATATTCGTGCAGCTCAAGGTTGATCGTCGAGTGGCCGTTGCCTGGATTACTGTAGCCGATGCGTGCAGCTGTCGTATATCCTCCTGCTCCGGGCACATCATCCCATGTGGATCCGGTTCCTTCCCAACCATTGGGTGTGACACCGGACAAGTATTGGAATTCCGGCAGCTCAGTAAGGGGCATATCGGTCAATATGATCTTTACCCCCGCCAAACTTGTATGGTATAGGATACGTTCGTCGACACGATTGAGCCGGTTGATCATCGCTTGGGCTTCATTTGCATCATAAACCCCATCATCACTTCGGATCTCCAGCATATTATTGAGGCTCTGGCTGGCTGCCGAGGTGTTTTGGGGCGCATAAATTGTGAAAATCATCATCAGACTCATCAGGAGGACTGCACTTGTAAGTAATTTCTGTTTCATGATTTCCCCTCCCTCCACTATTCTTATGCTCTATATTCCCTATGATACATCTTTCACACTTATGTTACAGCTTTTAGCATTATAGTTTTGCACCACCGACGATGCTCGTTCTTAATTTCGACAAAAAAGCCAGGCCTGGATGGCTTAAGCCAAGACCTGACGTTCCTATATCGCCATTCAGCTGATTGTATAATCTGTCTGCATGTCCCACTCGTGGAGTTCGAGATGACGGGCATCGTGCATAAAGTAAGGGTCCTGAGAGACAAGTGCCTCCACCGCTTCTTTTGATTCACCTTTGTAGATGACAAGCCCCCCTACACCATCAGTGAAACGGCCGAACATCAGAACGCTGCCTTCCTCGCGCTTTTCCTTGATGAATTCCAGATGCTGCTCACGATACTGTTTACTTTTTTCTTCGTCTTTCATGGGAGATAAAGCCGCAAAATATTTCACTCCATCACTCTTTCTAAATGTTTTTGACCATCTTAACATGCCCGTTTAGATCTGTCTGGCTTTCAACAACAGCCGCAGGAAGTACGGACCTCCAATCAGTGCCACCACGATGCCCGTCGGAATGATGACCGGGGCCAGCAACACTTTGCCGAGCAGGTCAGCACCCGTCAACAGGACACCCCCCATCATCAGGGTGGAAGCAAATAACACTTTCATGTTCTGACCGAATACCAGTCGGGAAATATGTGGGGCCAACAGACCGATAAAACTGATCGCCCCACTGACACTTACCGCAAGGCTCGAGAGCATGGCGGACAAGATGATCAGCATCACCTTCTCCCGGCTTACGTTCATGCCGAGCCCCGTCAACATCTCATCATCCAGATTCAGCATCTCCATCTCCCTTATCCTAAAAAAGATGATAACGGTTATAATCATGATGTATGGCACTGAAACAAGGACGAATGGCCAAGTATCCCCCCATATATTGCCTGCAAAATAACGGTTGAGCATCTCCATCTGTGATTCATCGAACATGGATGTAAAGACATATACGAAACCAGTTACACCCATTGCTGTGGCAATACCGATGAGGATGAATATGTTGCTTTTGAATGTGCCACCGATGAATGACAGGAAGAAGATGATGAGGACGGTTGATAATCCGCCAAGAAAACTCATCAGGGGCAGAGCGAAGAGCGATTGTGTCATCGAACCACTGACGAACAGAATGTATAGTACAACCCCGAAGCCACTTCCGGCATTGACGCCGATGATTCCAGGATCAGCCAACCCATTTTTGGAAATGACCTGGAGTATGAGCCCGCTCAATGCCAAGGCCGCCCCGCAGACCAGCGTGATGATGATTCTCGGCAGCCGGAACTCAAACAGTACCAGTTTGATATCATCTCCTGCATGCCCAGCCATAAGATTGAATAGATCATCCACGCTTAGACTGTACGTGCCGGTCAGAAGATGGAGCACCACGATAGCCATAAGCAATCCGATGACCAGGATGAACTTTGTCCGATTACGCATATTGATCGCCCCGCTTCCTGATGATATAGATGAAGAATGGCAGTCCAATCATGGCAATGATTGCGTTGACGGGGGCCTCATTGAATATACGTGCGAGCATATCCGATATGGCGAACACCATCGCACCCGTCATACCGGTATAGATGATGGTGAAGCGGTGGAGATTGCCGAATATCATCTTGACGATATGTGGCACGAGTAGTCCGAGGAAGACGACATTTCCAACCATCGCTACCGCCATGCTTGCCAACATGATGGCAAGCGTCAGCGTAACGCGCCGATATAATGCCTGATTCTGACCGAGTGAAGTCGCCATTTCATCCCCAAACAACAGTATGTCGAGTTCTTTTGATAAAAACAGAAGCACCGCCGTCAACAGAAGCGCAGCTGGCAGGATGAGAGCTATGTTGGAGAGCGATTGCCCAGCTGCCCCTCCGGCCGTGAAAAAGGCGATGTACTGCCCTAGGTTGAAGGTGATGACAAGAAAATCTGTTACAGCGTAAAGCAAGAGACTGATCCCGGCCCCGGCAAGGATGAGATGCATTGGAGACTTTGAGCGGGTGACTGAGAGGATGACCATCCCCACCAACATCGCCCCAATGAATCCGGCACCCATCACTCCGATGAAGGGGAGTGCCGGCAGTGCGAGCGCGGCAACGATGATTGCGAGATTTGCCCCTGCATTGATGCCAAGTATGCTCGGCTCACTGAGGTCATTATGCGTCACAGACTGCAGTATCAGACCGGATATGCTTATCATAAAACCAGCAACCAGAGCCGCCAGTACTCTCGGCATGCGTATTTCATAGAGGATCTGATGGACCTGGTCGGTCATATCCAGATTGAAGATGACCTGCGCCACGGTCCCCAGGCTGTATGCATTGGTGCCATACATCATCGAGAGGAAGAAGGACAAAATAATACCCATCATAAAGATGGGTAGTGGGTACCATCTACGATCCATCCTGGACACCTTTTACCGTTTCGCAGAACAGTTCATAATCTGTCATGATCGGTTTTCCAGTTGCGGGATCGATGGCGATTGTACCATTTATATTGAAGACTTCGTTTAGGATATCATTCGTCAAGACATCACTTGGATGTCCACTTGTGATGATTTTCCCTTCATTCATTATTACTAGATGATCGGAGTACTTGATGGCATGATTGATGTCATGGAGCACCATGACGACCGTCTGCTTCGTCTCCTCATTCAACCTTTTGACGATGTTCAAGGTTTCCAGCTGGTGGTGGATGTCAAGATATGTCGTCGGCTCGTCAAGCAGCAGTACATCCGCTCCTTGGGCAAGCAACAGGCTGATCCATACACGCTGCGCTTGTCCTCCTGAAAGCTCGCTCATCATACGGCCTTCAAATTCAATGGCGCCTGTTTCCTTCAATGCCCAATCGATTATCTTATAGTCATCCGGCTTCAAACCCTGGAACCGCTTAAGATGTGGATAACGGCTGAAGCTGACAAGATCGCGTACTTTGACATCGTACTGCAATCTGTT
This sequence comes from Salinicoccus siamensis, assembly GCF_042429615.1. Taxonomy (GTDB): domain Bacteria; phylum Bacillota; class Bacilli; order Staphylococcales; family Salinicoccaceae; genus Salinicoccus; species Salinicoccus siamensis. The sequence continues at coordinate 175,815 of NZ_JBHMAH010000029.1, read as the reverse complement.
CTTCTGGGATAGGATGCTGACCTTTTTGGCGATGTCCTTGGATTTCATCTGACGGATATCCATATCATTGATGTAGACCCCGCCTTCTTTTGCAGAAATGATTCTCGAAATCGTCTTCAGCATGGTCGATTTGCCACATCCGTTCGGCCCTATTATGGTCGTAATCTTCCCTTCCATCAGTTCCATATCAATATCGTCCAGGATCGTCCGGTTATTAAGCTCGATTGTTATATCCTTCAGTTCTACATGCGTCATGTGAGACACCTGCCCATCATTTTTTCGTCAATTCTTCAACGATGACATCCAACTCGTGTTCGAGTGAATAGGGGTCGTTGTAATAGAATGTCGGAGAATCGAATTCGATTACCTGATCATTTTGAACAGCGTCGAGATTTTTCCACACTTCTGTTTCGCGGTATGCATTATCTGCACCGGAATCTCCCGTTCCGACAAATATATAATCCCCTGCATATTTCTCCACTTCTTCAGCCGATATCTTTTTCCACCCTGTCTCCACTACTTCTTCCTGAGTTGCTTCAGGGACTTCCATATCGAGCTCCTGATAGATGATTTCTGTACCGCGGCCCCAATTTGTACCGTAGACATAAATGTCTTTGGCAAACTGTTCCATGACTGTGGCGGTGGCGCCTTCAGGCACGGCTTCTTCAACTTTTTGTCGGGCTTCTTCCGTCTTGGAATCCCATTCTTCCAGCCATTTCTCCGCCTTGTCTTGATTACCTGTAATGTCTGCCAGTTCTTTATGGATATCCAGGTAGTTCCACTTCGCATAGTCGATTGGAATCGTTGGTGCCACAGATTTCAGTTTGTCGAGGTTCTGGTCTGAGTTGAAGGCGATAATCAAATCAGGATTCAAGCTCATGACCTGCTCGACGTTTCCTTCCTCAATCAATTCTATGTCTTCAGTATAAGGTTTCAACACTTCACTTTCTGTAACGCGCTCATGCACGCCCACTACGTTCGCGTCCATCTGCATCAGATTGCCGAAATAGCTCGTCGCCAAAATGACGATGCGTTGGGGGTCTTCAGGTATTTCGACCTCTTCGCCCGCATCGGTCGTATAGGAAACCATTTCTTTATCCTCTATGCCGGATTCTGAAGTTTCTTCTTTCGCGTCAGATGTTTCTCCATTAGAGTCTGATTCCGAGGAGGTGCCGCCTCCGCATGCTGCCATCAACATTACAATGAAAACCATAAGTAATCCAAGCCTTTTCTTCATATATGTACCCGCCTATATCAAATTTTTAAGTGCTGTATATTGATAATCATTCTCAATGACTTTATAATAAATGACCAAGAAGCAAATTTCAATGACTAAGGGTGAAATATTATGAAAATTTCCGACACACTCATAATCGGAGGCGGGCCAGCTGGATTATATGCCAGTTTCTATGCAGGATTGCGTGGCATGAGCGTACAGCTCATCGATCATCACCCCGAACTCGGAGGAAAACTCAACATCTATCCCGAAAAGATGGTCTGGGATATCGGAGGCGTCGCGCCTGCGCCTGCCGACCAGATCCGCCAGCAGATGATTGATCAGGCAAAGACTTTCGATCCGGAAATCCATGTGTCTACGACATGTGAAGCAATCCATCAACACCAGGATTATTTCGAGGTGGCTACAGACAAAGGACCGCTATTCAGCCGCACGCTCATCGTCGCTTCCGGCCGGGGCATCTTCTCGCCCGTCAAACTTACAGTCGAAGGTGCGGAGTCTGGTGGATTCAGCAACCTCCATTATACAGTCAAGCGCCTTGATCGTTTCAAGGGACGTGACATCCTCATCTCTGGCGCCGGCAACACTGCCATTGACTGGGCAGAAGCGCTGTGCAATATCGCGTCATCCGTCACCTTGGTCTACCGGAGCGAAGAGATGAAGGGGCACGAGGCGATGATCGCCTCCCTCCACCAAAAAGAAAATCTCCATATGTGTCCGCAGTGCCAGATCGACGCCCTCATCCCTGATGAGATAACAGAGGAAATTGCCGCTGTCCGCCTGTCCAACGGCCACATGATTGATGTCGACGATGTCCTGGTCAGCCATGGATATGAATCAAACTGCACATTCCTCGACGCGCTAAGGGGAAAAATTCCATTAAACGAGCACCAGATGATATTGACTGATGATATCGTCGATACACCTGTGCCGGGATTATTTGCATGTGGCGACCAGATCACCTACGACGATAAAGTACACCTCATTGCAGGGTGTTTTACAGAGGCGGCACAAGCCGCGAACCACGCCAAGAAATTCCTTCAATCCGATGCGCCGGCAGAAGGCATGGTCTCTTCCCATAACGATATATTCAAGGAAAAGAACAGACAGCTCATCAAAAACAGACGATGAAGGCCCGGGGCCCATCATATGGTTCCAGCCGCACACTATTGACACTCCAACTAAAAAAAGGTAGAGTGGATTAAAATTAAATCGAGAAATTTCTTATCCAGAGAGGTGGAGGGACTGGCCCTATGAAGCCTCGGCAACACCCAAGGGACTGTGCCAATTCCAGAAGCATCATGCTTGAAAGATAAGAAGAGATATCATTGCCCTCTTCTTCCATATGTAGAGGGCTTTTTATTTTCTCAGACCACCAACCATCTGGAGTGATAGATTATGACAAAAAACACCCGCGGTAATCCCCTCGCACTATTGCCCCTGCTCGTTTTCGTACTGCTTTTCCTTGGAACGGGCATCGTGGCGCAGGACTTCTATGCCATGCCGATTACCGTCGCGGTGATCATCGCCATCATCGCCGCCATGCTGCTCAAGCCAAAAGAACGCCTGAACGATAAAATCGCTGTGCTCACCCGGGGTGCCGGACAGGAAAACATCATGCTGATGGTCATCATCTTCCTGCTTGCCGGCGCTTTTTCACAAGTTGCAGAGAATATGGGGGCCGTCGACTCGACCGTCAACTTCGGGCTGGCCTTTCTGCCAAGCAGCCTTCTGCTCGTCGGCCTGTTTGTGATTTCATGCTTCATCTCCATCTCGATGGGCACATCGACCGGTACGGTCGCCGCGCTGGTCCCCATCGCCGTCGGCATTGCAGGCCAAACCGACCTTGCTTTGGCGTTGACTGTGGCGACGGTCATAGGTGGCGCAATGTTTGGGGATAATTTGTCCATCATCTCTGACACGACCATCGTCTCCACCCAATCCCAGGAGGTGAAGATGGTGGACAAGTTCAAGACGAACTTTCTGATCGTCCTGCCCGGTGCCATAATTACGATGATCATACTATGGTTCATTTCGTCCGGCCAATCTGCAACTGCCGGAAGCGATGGGGGTTACAGCCTACTTAAGGTGTTACCGTATCTGCTTGTCCTCATCATCGCACTGAGCGGCGTCAATGTACTGCTCGTGCTTTTGAGCGGCATCGTGTTTGCAGGAATTGTCGGTCTTGCCGACGGTTCCTATACAGTGACTTCGCTGATCGCCGCTGCCGGCGAGGGCATCGGCAACATGCAGGAGATTGCCGTCATTACGATACTGATCGGCGGCCTCATCGCACTGATCCAGCATTACGGCGGAATCGACTACCTGCTCCACTTCATTACGGACAGGATCCATACTAGGCGCGGGGCTGAGTTCGGCATTGCCACCCTGGTCAGCGTGACCGATTTGAGTACCGCCAACAATACAATTTCCATCATCATCACAGGCCCCCTCGCCCGTGACATTGCTGATGAGTACGGGGTCGACCGTAAGAAATCCGCCAGCATCCTCGATATTTTCGCCTCGGCATTCCAGGGCATCATCCCCTATGGTGCACAGATGCTTGCAGCGGCCGGGCTGGCCAGCATTTCACCCATTGCCCTTATACCGTTCGCCATCTATCCAGCAATGCTGCTTATCTCTGGACTTATCGCCATCGCCATCGGATTCCCAAAGAAGTTGAATTCCTGACGAAAATAAAGCGGCCCCTCCATGCGTCATCGACGTGCGGAGGGGCTGCTTTATTTTAGTGTTTTCCCATATTCAAGGCGACAAGGACCATCATTTTGACCCCGTCGCTGAAACTGTCTTCATCGATGCCGAACTTAGGGTGGTGGTGGGGATACTCCATATCCTTCTCGCGGCTGCCTGCACCAATGAAGGCATATGTCCCTGGAATCTTCTGTGAGAAAGCCGAGAAATCTTCTCCGCCCATAGCCATCGGATATTCAAAGATGGCTCCACCGAATTCCGCCACTGCAATCTCTCTGACCTGGTCTGTCATATCATGATTATTGATGACAGCAGAATAGCCGTAGTTGAAGGTGAAATTGAACGTCGCATTGTACATGCTGCATACACCTTCGATGGCTTTTTCCATCCGCTCTTTAACTAACTCCCGTGTATTTCCATCTATAGTACGGACACTGCCCTCAAGCATCGCAGTATCAGGGATTATATTTTTTGCGGTGCCTGCATTGAATTTCGTCGTAGAGATGACCACGGAATCCAAGGGGGAAGTAATCCGCGAAACGATGCTCTGGAACTGGGCGACGATCTGACTGCCGATCACCACCGGATCGATTGCGTTTTCAGGCTGGGAGGCATGGCCGCCGCTCCCTTGGATCTTAAGCTCAAAAGTATCTGAATTGGATGTGACTGCACCGTTGGTGATGCCAATCTTGCCGGTTGGAATCGGTGTGAAAAGATGCTGGCCATAAATGAAATCGAGTTCATCGAAAAGCCCTGTCGCCACCATTTCGCGCGCCCCGCCCGGCGGCACTTCCTCAGCGTGCTGGAAAATCAGATAGATGGTGCCATGTAGCTGATCAACGTTTTTGCTCAACACTTTTGCTGCCCCGAGCAAAATGGCGGCGTGGCCATCATGGCCGCACGCATGCATCGTCCCTTCATTTTCAGACACAAAATCGATGTCTTCACGCTCTTCCTGGATCTCAAGCGCATCGATATCCGCCCGGAGGCCAATCTTTTTCCCGGGATGAGCACCCTTTATCACGCCGAGGACACTTGTGTCAGTCGGCCGTGATACTTCAATACCCCCCATTTCAGAGAGTGCCTTTTCAATGTATCCACTCGTCCAAACCTCATGAAACGACACTTCCGGATGACGATGCATCTCCCTTCTCCATTCTTTGACTGCTCCCATAACTGCTTCTATCTGTTGATTGACATTCATTTCCATTTACTCCTTGATATTTATTTTTCAGGCAAGTAGATTGGTCCATCAATACCCAGAGGGATGCCGATCAAATACCATACAATCAGCAGGATCGTCCAGGCAAAGAATAATACGATCGAATATGGCAGCAACGCTGACAGCAAAGTACCAAGCCCCGCGTCCTTATCGTACTTTTGCGCAAAAGCCAGTAACAGCGGCAGGTACGGCAGCATCGGAGTGATCGGGTTCGTAAATGAATCCCCGATCCGGTAGAGCATCTGGGTGAAGGCTGGGTCGAAACCGAGCAGCATGAACATCGGGACGAAGACCGGGGCCAGAATCGCCCACTTTGCAGAAGCGCTGCCTATGAGCAGATTGACGAGACCAGCCAATAGGATAAAACCGATGATGAGCGGGATGCCGGAAGCGTTCGCCGCTTCCAGTAAATTCGCGCCCTTGATCGCAATGATCGGCCCCAGATTACTCCAGCTGAAATAAGCGAGCATCTGGGCGGCGAAGAAGACAAGCACGATGTAGCTTCCCATCGTTCCCATCGCCGAGCCGAGCATGCTGCCGAAATCCCTGGTCGACCGTACGGTGCCCGCCTTCATTCCATAGACCAGACCAGGCACAAAGAAGAGGATGGTCAGTATGAAAATGATCGAATCCATAAAAGGAGATTCCTGGATGATTGAGCCAGTCTCAGCATTACGGAAAATCCCATTTTCCGGCAATAGAAAAACCATGAATACAATGAAAGTCAGTAACGCGGAAATATTGGCCCAACGCAGCGCTATAATCTCTTTTTTCTCAAGCGGCTGATGATCAGCCGTCTCCACCCCTTCATATGTACCGAGGCGGGGCACTGTGATTTTCTTGGTTACGATATAGACGATGAACAGCAGGAAGAAAGTTGCGACTGCCGTAAAATAGTAGTTCATCAGTATGTTGCCTGTATAATCCGGCGCAATCAGCTGGGCCGCAGGTTCTGTGAACGCAATCGCCAGCGCCTCTGTCATACCAGGAATAAGGTTGGCGGCAAATGCACCGAGGGAGGCCGCATAAGCCATGACCAGACCGACGAATGGGTGGTAGCCAAGCTTCATGACCACCATCGCCGCGATGGGCGGCAGGATGATCGGTGCTGCATCACCGGCGACGTTGCCGAGTATGCCGACAAGGATGATGGCCGGGAGTATGAGTGCTTTCGGCGAAACTTCGATCGCGCGCTTCATTGCTGTTTCGAAGTAGCCGGACTTATCGGCGATGCCGATGCCGATCATAACGACCAGCACCATGCCGAGCGGCGGGAATTCACTGAAGTTCGTGATTGCGCCAGTGAATATGCGGACGATGCCTTCCCCATTCAGCAGATTCACAGCCTGGATCGTTTCGCCATCTGCCGGGTTTTCAGCTTCCCAATTCATTGTACCCCCGAGGAATGACGCACCGAGGATAATGAACATAAGTATGATGAACAATACAATCGGATCGGGCAGTCTGTTACCGACCCGCTCGACGATATCGAGGAAGCGGTTGAATAGGCCTTTCTTCTTATTACCTTCCATAAAACACCGTCCTTTTAGTTAGATTTTTGACAATAGTTTCATTATTCCAAATGTCAAAGAACATCACAATGCTTATTTTAATATTCTAAAAACATTCGATTGGGAAGATAACATCTCGAATATCCTAAGCCCTTTTTCAGCCAACAGAATTATTCGATAGAAACCCTGTCTCAATGTTTGGACACCCCACTGTCGAGGTAAATATGTATAGAAGCGTGTCGAATATAATGTCGACACCAAATAACATAGGAGTGTGTTAATTTTATGACCGAGTACTCGAGGGAAGATATTCTAAAGATGGCTGAGGAACAAAATGTGAGGTATATCAGGCTTCAATTCACTGATATTGTAGGCCACATCAAAAACGTGGAAATTCCTTACCGCCACCTGGATAAGGCATTGGATGGAGAAATGATGTTCGACGGTTCTTCTATTGAAGGTTTTGTGCGCCTGGAGGAGTCCGATATGTATCTTAAGCCCGACCTGAATACTTGGGTCATCTTCCCCTGGTCACAAGACGATACTAAGATCGGTAGACTGATCTGCGATGTCTACTGCATTGATGGACAGCCGTTCGAAGGAGATCCCCGTTCGAATTTAAAGCGTGTAGTCAGTGAAATGCAAGAGATGGGCTATGACAAGTTCAACCTTGGTGCGGAACCGGAGTTCTTCCTATTCAAACTGGATAAAGCCGGTCAACCTACAACCGAGCCAAGTGATGAAGGTGGCTATTTCGACTTAGCCGCGATGGATGACGGTGAAGAATGCCGCCGGGAAATATCGCGCACACTTGAAGAGATGGGCTTTGATATTGAAATGTTCCACCATGAGAATGCCCCCGGCCAACAGGAGATCAGTTTCGAATATTCAGATGCAGTCACCACATCCGATAATATACAGACGTTCAAGCTTGTCGCTAAAACTGTCGCCAGACGTTATAATCTGCATGCCACATTCATGCCAAAACCAATCGATAACCAGTCCGGCAGCGGTATGCACTACAACGTTTCATTATTCAGAGATGGCGAGAATGTCTTCTATGATGAGAAGGATGAGTTTGGCTTAAGTAAGGAAATGCGTCACTTTATGGCCGGACTGCTTGATCATGCCAGAGGCTATACTGCTATATGCAATCCGCTTGTCAATTCCTATAAGCGTATCCAATCAGGCTTTGAGGCGCCTCGTTACATCGCCTGGAGTGGACATAACCGTTCACCACTCCTCCGCATACCTTCCACACGTGGAGCGGCAACACGGGCGGAAGTGCGTTCCCTCGACCCTTCCGCCAATCCGTATCTCGCAACCGCCGTCATCTTGAATGCCGGGCTCGACGGCATCAAAAACGAGACCGAGCTCGACACGCCTGTAGATGAAAACATCTATGAGATGACGAAGCATCAAAGGGAAGTTGAAAATGTAGAAGACCTCCCGACGACGCTCTATACTGCACTTAAGGCGCTTAACGAGGACACTGTCATTCAAGAAGCCCTCGGCAGCCATATATACAAGCAGTTCCACGACAACAAATCGCTTGAATGGAAGATGTACAGCGCGCAAGTCACCGATTGGGAACTTGATGAGTATCTTACACAATACTAAAAGTAGAAACCGCCTATAAACTAGGCGGTTTTTGCTGCATATATATCTTAGTGCTAAATATCTTATTTATAAGGTAGTTTATGCTACAATGGTTCCAAGGAAGAATTTCTAAGTAAAGGAGGTGTCAATCATGAAGCATTCCACATTTATCGAGCTTATTCATACTTCAGAAATGCTGAGTGATAAGGCGATCGTCCATTACTTGAAGACATTCAACCGTAACATCAGCGTGTCGCAGATCATCGTACTCAACCGCCTGGATGAAGAAGGCCCCCAGATGCCTTCCCGTCTCGCGCGCGTCCTCGGCTATACTACAGGGGCCATGACGGGCATCGCCAATAAGCTGATACAGTCAGGATACGCGAGGCGCTGTACCCAAGAAAACGACAGGCGTGTCAGCAAGCTCGTTATAACAGACGCCGGCAGGGTTTTGTTGGAAGAAGCCCATGCACATGGGCTAAAGATGCGGGAGACACTCTACTCTGTACTCACCGATGACGAACTCAACGAGTATCTCAGCATACAGAAGAAACTGCTCCATCATCTGATGGATGACGACCGTTGAAAAATATCATTTAAAAGGAGCTTGATCATGAGACTGGAAGGTAAAGTAGGTATCATCACTGGAAGTGCGTCCGGAATCGGACGCGGAATCGCACTTGCTATGGCAAAAGAAGGCGCCCGCATCGCCATCGTGGACATCAATGAAGAAAAAGGACAGTAGACACTCGAGGAAATCAACCAATACACTGAAGGCATGTTGATCATCAAAGACATTTCAAAAGAAGAAAATGTCAAATCTATCGTCGACAGTGTTGCAGATAAATTTGGCGGCATCGACATCCTCGTCAATAATGCGCATGCATCCAAACAAGCCATGCTGATGGATACGACACTCGATATGTTCGATCTGTCATTCAATACGGGATTCTACCCGACTTTCCACTTCATGAAGGCATGTCACCCATACTTGAAGAAAAGTGAAGGCAAGGTCATCAACTTTGCTTCCGGCGCCGGTATAAACGGGCAGCCGACACAGACTGCATATGCAGCAGCCAAAGAAGCCATCCGTGGCATGACTCGGGTTGCAGCCAACGAGTGGGGGCCTGACAACATCAATGTCAACATCATCTCACCGATTGCCAAAACTGAAGGTGTTGAAGCATGGAGCAAGAGCGATCCTGAGCAATATGAAGAAATGGTCAATGCCATTCCATTGCGCCGACTTGGCGATCCTCAAAATGACATCGGCAAAACAGCTGTCTTCCTAGCCAGCGAAGACTCCGACTACATCACTGGACAGACTATTATGGTCGATGGCGGATCCACTAAATTATACTAAACTGGATTGCTCCAGTTATATATATCTGAAAAGAAGCAGCCCCATCCGGTTGGATGAGGCTGCTTCTGTTGTGTCTTCTACGCTTAGAGCCACTCAAGTATGCCTCTAAGATCCGTATAAGCCTTCTCAGGCTGTATATCCAGGGTGTCGGGCTGATTGCGTCCTCGATTGATCCATGCTGTATGGAAACCGAAACTTGCCGCCCCCATAATGTCCCAGCTGTTGGAGGACATGAACAACACCTCATCTCGGTTGACATCAAGCTGGTCAAGGGCATAGGCATAGGCAGGGGCAGCCGGCTTATATTGTTTTACGCCATCTGCACTGATGATCTTGTCGATATGCGGTTCGATCTGCGAACCGGAAACAAGCGGCTCGATCATATTGGAAGATCCGTTCGAAAAGATGACGCGTTGCACCCCTTTGCATCCAGCAAGCACATCTTCGACTTCATCAAACAATTCGAGCTCCAGATAGGCATCCATCAATGTCTTGATTTCCTGCTGTGACGGCTTTACGCCTTCTGCTTTACAGGCAAACACTAAAGCATCTTCGGTAAGTTCATCGAAAGGCCGATAACGTCCCATCAGCTGACGCTGGAAGAAATATTCCAGCTGTTTTTTACGCCATGCTATGCTGATTGATTTCCCCTTTTCCGGAAAAAATTTTTCACAAGCTTTCTTTAGGGAATGTACATCATATAGTGTTCCGTACGCATCGAACACCAATGCCTTTATCATCATAATTGCCTCCTCGAGTATCTGATGATGGACTTCTACCCTATTCTTCCATCGAAAAACCAATAGGCAGAGAGTTGGACAGTTCAATCCTGATTCCTGTAATATGAATTGATGGAAAGGGGTGGAGCAATAATGCCACAATTTAAACTGAATGAACAATTCCCTGACTTCTCACTCGAATCGCTAGAAGGAGAAACATTGACTTTTTCCGACGTTTTAGCGGAAAAAGGGAACCATTGGCATCTCATCGTGTACTTCCGCGGTTCATGGTGCCCGGCGTGCGTGGAAGAATTGGATGAATTCGAATCAAGCAAAAGCTACTTCGACAAGCACAACATCAATTTGATCACCATCACGCACGACGACAAGGAAGATCTAGAGAAAATGATTGACGATCATGGGTTCACTTTCCCAGTGCTCGTCGATGATGATTATGAATTCCTCGATAAATATGGTATACATTACCATGGGGAAGACGCCCCCTATGAAGATCATGGAAGACATCCTGAACCAGCCTATTTCCTGACGGATGAAGGCGGTAGATTGATGTATCAGCAGAAACAGACGAGCCCATTCGGCCGGCCGCACCCAAATGAGCTGCGTAAAATCATCCAATATATCAGAAAAAACCTAAAATGATGAGGCGTAGGCCCCCATTCTGGAGCTTATCTGGGGTGGGGGATTATTATTGCCGCTTTCCGTAAAATGGCCATGGGAACAATCCCGAAAAAAGCCGAAAATTTATATACATAAAACATATTTTTTGTCATTATGGTTATATAAATAACAAGAATGTTTAAATGATAGGAGCTGGATATATGGAGAGGATCAGCATCGCACTATTCACAGCACCTGGCATCGCCGGCCGCGTCAGTGCGAACCTTATAGATAACTTGCCCGGCATGCTCGAATATTACATTACAGATGAATATGAGTGGTATGTCGATTATCAGGAGGATATTCTCACGGGGGGGACGAACGATTCATATAAGGTCATAGAAGCTGTGTCGGATAAGAAGGACCAGGGGGATTGGGATTACGCCATCGCCTTGACTGATCTGCCAGTTTTTGAAGACGAGAAACCAGTGGTCGCCGAAGCATTGAGAGATAAAAATGTCGGCTTCATCAGCCTACCGGGATTCGGCTTCACCAAAATGGAGAAACGGGTACAGGAAGCCATATTGCAGCTGGTGAATGAAATCTATTACGGTACATCTGATTCATCACGTGAAGAGGCACAGGAATATATCGACTCGAAAGATCCACAGAAATACGATGCTTTGCGCAATAAAGGGTCGCGCGAACTTATCGGGGGTCGATTGTTCGAACGTTTTTCACCCCTTATCCGTGAAAGGCCCATCGAGGAAGACGCTGGGGTTGCCGTCCGCTATACCGTCAAATCGCGCATGAGTGGCATGCTCCGCATTATTTCTGGTATGGTTTTCGCCAATGAGCCATGGAAGATGTTCCCATCATTTTTGAAGATACTGATCATCGCCTTTACGACTGGATCATATGCTTTGGTGTTTCCAACATTATGGAAATTAAGCGATGAGTACAGTGTAATACGACTGTTCCTACTTATGTGTGCAGCCATCCTGGCACTTGTCGGATGGATCATCATGGCCCATCAACTTTGGGAAAAGAAAGATGAAAATAACAACAAATTCATACGCAAAATGAACAATGCTTCGACTTTCTTTACATTACTCCTAACCGTCATGATGTATTATGTTCTTCTTCTCATCCTATTTCTGGCGACGACCTTCATGCTGGTTCCGCCAAGTGGACTCGAAACCCAGTTATCACGTGACATCGCCATCTTCGACTTTCTCATCATCGCCTGGACTGCAGCCAGCATCTCGACCCTCATTGGGGGACTCGGCTCAGCTTTCGAAGACGAGCAGGTTGTGCTCGACAGCACATATGGCTACAGACAGCGCCAGCGCCATGAAAAGATCAAAAAGCAGCGTGAGAAGGAAAAGGAGAAGGAAAAAGCACAGCGAGAAGAATACGAAGGTGAAGACGAAGACGAAAATAATTAATGTTCCCCCTGACCATAGCCGAATGTATCCGGCTGATGGTCGGGGATTTTTTATCACTTGTCTTTCTTCAATGTCCGGAGTGTATCCAGGGCAATCTCTGTCATGCCTTCTATCCCGTAGGGAATCGCATCTTCATTAAATCTGAATGAAGGATTATGAAGTGGTTTCTGGGTGTTCCCGGTTGAACTCCCGAGCCAGTAGTATACACCTGGATAGTTCTGCAAAAATCTGCTGAAGTCTTCTCCCCCAAGACTCGGTTTGACGACAGGCAACGCTTTTTCACCGTATAGGCCAGAAAGCGTCGTATGGACCTGATCCGCCCATTTACGGTCATTCACAGTTGCCGGATACCCGTCGAAATACTCGATTTCGACTTCTGCTCCCATGGCAGCCGAGACATTTTCCACGACTGCAAAGAACCGCTTCTTGACTTTATGCTTCATAGCCGCACTTTGGGTGCGGATCGTGCCTTCCAATAAGGCAGTTTCAGCGATGACATTATATTGTGATCCAGCATTGAATTTGCCGATTGTCACGACAGCCGGATCGAAAGGATCTGCATTTCTGCTGACTATCGTCTGGAGTGCCGTGACAATCTGGTTGGTCGCCACTATGGCATCGGTGGTGTCGTGGGGCATTGCAGCATGGCCGCCTGACCGCGTCACTTTTATCTTAAAGCGATCCGAGTTGCCCATGATCGGTCCGGCCATGACACCGAATTCACCCGGCGGCAACTGTGGCCAGACGTGCTGGGCGATCAACACTTCCGGTTTGTACTCGTCAAACACCCCGTCATCCATCATGCGCTGCGATCCGCCTGTCGGCGATTGCTCTTCAGCAGGCTGAAAGATCAGCAGGATGGTCCCTTCGATTTCTTCTCTTCGATTAAGCAGATTTTTGGCGGTGCCATACAGCATAGCTGTATGGGCATCATGACCGCACGCGTGCATCACACCTTCTTTTTCGGAAGAGAATGGTTCGCCTGACATTTCCTTTATAGGCAATGCATCAATATCCGCCCTGAGTCCGATGACCGGCCCGGGCTTCTCCCCTTGAATGACCCCAAGCACACCGGTACCAGCATACCCCCATGTATACGGTACTCCAATATCATCGAGTCTTTGCCGGATCCGCCTCGATGTTTCATGCTCCCCGCTGCTCAACTCTGGATTGCGGTGCAGTTCACGCCTGAACACCACTACTTCTTCTATGATTTTTGGATCGATTGCCATGATATCCCCACTTTACTGAAAAGTCTGTATTATTTGATAATAATATCATATTTCAGTCCATTCCCAAACATTCCGTCTTCGTGACAGGGTGCCTTGGAAACATTTGTATGCACCAAGATAAGAAAATGGAAGAATAAGCAAAGTGCTTTATTTTATTCAATTGAGAAGTACAATGGTGGTATGATGATTTAAATCTTATTTTCAAGGTATGTTTTATAGGAGGCGCATTATATGGATACACTGCAAGCATCGGATCAAAGTAGCCGTTTAGACCTGACTCGTGAGACGGCTAAACGCTTCAAAGAGACGTCACGGATGCATGATGAAAATATCAGCTTTCCTTTCGAGAATTTTGAAGCGTTGAAAGAAATCGGGTATCACAAATTATCCATCCCGAAAGAATATGGCGGCGGAGGCATTTCGATCGAGGAACTGATGCGACACCAGGAAATCATTGCCCGGTATGACGGCGCCACTGCACTGGCCATCGGTTGGCATATGGGCATCATCATGGACATCGGTGAGAAGCGTGCGTGGGATACCGAAAAATACAGAAGTGTCGTCCAGGATGTCTTAAATGATGGGGCCTTAGTCAACAATATCGCTACGGAACCGGCCACCGGCAGTCCGACGCGCGGAGGTAGACCCGAAACGACAGCACAGAAAAAGAATGGCAAATGGATCCTGAACGGACGCAAGACATTCGCCACACTGTCCCCGATACTTAAATATGCCATCGTCAGTGCAACAATCGAAGGCAGTGACGAGGTTGGCAATTTTACCGTCGATACCGCCCTCGAAGGTGTCACAGTGGAGGAAACATGGAATTCCATCGCCATGCGCGCGACCGGCAGCCACGATCTCCTGTTGGAAAATGTGGCAGTCGAAGAGGATGACCTTGTATCCTACCGGACACCAGGTAAGAAGCAACCCGCTGGATGGCTCCTCCATATACCCGCCTGCTACTTGGGCATCGCACGGGCCGCACAGCGTTCTGCTGTACAGTTCGCCAAGTCCTATTCACCAAACAGCATTGAAGGCACCATTTCAGAACTGCCGAATGTCCAGGAAAAACTTGGGCGCATTGAATTGATGCTGATGGAATCCGAGCATTTCCTCTACTCCGTCGCCAGACAGTGGGACGAAAGTGATGATGAGATGCGTGCTGAGATGGGTGGTACGCTCGGCGCAGTCAAAACCTCAGTCGTAAACAAAGCAGTTGATGCTGTCGATCTTGCGATGCGTGTCGTCGGAGCAAAGAGCCTGTCAGAAGACAGCGACCTCCAGCTGCATTACCGCAACGTGCGCGCCGGCATCCATAACCCACCAATGGATGACATGGTGATGGTCGGGCTGGCCAAAAGCAGCATCAGCAGGATCAATGAAGATGATTGAACACAAAAAGGAGAAAGCCACCGGCTTTCTCCTTTTATATTTCCAACTATTTCTGTCTGAGCAGACGCATACTGTTTAATATGACAATGAGTGCTGCGCCCGTATCACTCAACACTGCCATCCACAGCGTCAATACGCCTGGGAATATCAATGCCAGCGCTGCGAATTTCGTCAGCAGTGAGAACCAGACGTTCTGTTTGATGATTCGCAATGCTTTCTGGCTCAGGCTGATGGTGTGCGGCAGTTGTTCAAGGTTATCCGCCATTAGTACAATATCCGCCGTCTCCATTGCCGTGTCCGTTCCAGCACCGCCCATGGCAATGCCGAGATCTGCGGTCGCGAGTGCCGGAGCGTCATTGATGCCGTCTCCGACCATCGCAACGAAGCGTCCCTCATCCTGAAGTTGCTTCACAGCTGAAACTTTATCTTCAGGCATCAATTCTGCAAAATAGCGGTCGATGCCTGTCTCACCTGCAATATTCTTTGCGGTGCCCTCGTTATCGCCGGTCAGCATGACCATTTCGCTCATGCCCATACTCTTGAGTTTTTCTATCGACCGGACTGTGATATCACGGATCGTATCGGTGACTGAAATCAAGCCGAGTGCTTCTGAACGCGTCCCCACTACGACTAGAGTATTGCCTGCCGCCTGCAATGTGTCAATCTGTTCCTCCATGTTGCCGAGCTGTACACCCATCTCCCTGAATAACTTAGGGTTTCCTGCAAAATACTCCAAACCGTCTATCGTGGCTTGGGCACCCTTACCGGCTATGGTCCTATAATCTTCACCGGGCTTGGTGCCGATATTTCTTTCTTCAGCATAGTCGATGATCGCTTTGGCGATCGGATGGGTGGAATGTGCTTCTATCGTGCGGGCGATGCTGAGGAGGGCTTCGGAATCTTTTTCGAAAGAAGCGACTTGGGACACTTTAGGCTGTCCTTCAGTCAATGTACCTGTCTTGTCGAATGCAATCGCCTGGATGGCTCCTGCCTTTTCAAGGAATGTGCCACCTTTAATCAGCACGCCGTTCTTCGCCGCATTACCGATTGCCGAAACGATTGCTACAGGTGTCGATATGACTAGGGCACATGGACAGGCGACAACAAGCAGTGCAAGGCCTTTATAGAGCCATTCGCCCCATGTGCCGAATCCAAACAGCGGCGGTCCGACCATCACCAGCAATGCAAGAATGAAGACAATTGGTGTATATACGTTCGCAAAACGGTCGACGAAGGCTTGCGTCGGGGCTTTCTGCTCCTGTGCTTCTTCGACGAGGTGGATGATTTTGGCAATCGTCGTGTCCTCCACCAATTTCGTCACCGTGACTTCAAGCGAGCCGCTTTCATTGACTGTTCCTGCATAAACGGTATCTCCTCGCCCTTTATCGACAGGGAGCGATTCCCCTGTAATCGGAGCCTGATTGACGCTCGAAGAACCTGCCATCACTTCACCATCAAGCGGCATCTTTTCGCCCGCCCTGATGACGATGACATCGCCGATATCAATCTCTTCTACAGGTTTGGATATAAGGGTGTCCCCACTTTTGACATTCGCTTCCGATGGTGCCAAATTGATGAGTCCACGGATGGAATCGCGTGTCCGTTCGATGGACCTGTTCTGCAAGGCATTCCCTAAAACAAACAGCCACACGACCATCGCACCTTCAAACCATTCGCCGATAAGCGCCGCACCAATGGCGGCAGAAGCCATCAGGACGTTCATATCCAATGAGCCACTCTTGATGGCGTAGTATGCACTCTTGACCGGCTTCATTCCACCAATGACGATGGCAGCTGCATAAAGCAGCGTCACTATGTTTTCTGGCGTACCAGTGAACGATAATATGAAGCCAAGAATCAGGAATGTACCGGATAATGTGGTCGTCGGTATACCTTTTCGTTTTATGTCAGAAGTTTCGCTTTGCCCTTTTTCCTCCAATGTGGCATCAAACCCTGCCCGCTTCACCTCTTTGATGATCTCCCGCGGCTGCAGTGAGTGGTTGACGTGCATCTTGCCGGTGGAAAAATTAACTTTCACATCTTCAACGTTCGGATTTTTGCCGAGATGCTTTTCGATGGTCATCGCGCAGGAACCGCAATCCATCCCTTCCACTTTATACGTTTCAGTGCCGCGCCCTCTATACAATTGCGAGGCTTCAAAACCTAATTTGTGGACTTGTTTTGGAATCTCATCATGAGCGCTTGCTCCATTTGCCGCTACTGTCATCTTTCCGGTGCTGTAATTGATCTGGACCGATTCAATGTCCGGTCTTTTCTTCAAGCTTTTCTCTATGGTTGCCGCACAGGAAGGACAGTCCATCCCCTGTATACGGTATTCTACAGAATTCAGAGGAGCAGCAGATTCTTTCCCTGA
Source organism: Salinicoccus siamensis (assembly GCF_042429615.1). Classification (GTDB taxonomy): domain Bacteria; phylum Bacillota; class Bacilli; order Staphylococcales; family Salinicoccaceae; genus Salinicoccus; species Salinicoccus siamensis. The sequence continues at coordinate 158,385 of NZ_JBHMAH010000029.1, read as the reverse complement.
AGCCACAGCACTTTCGTCATCCCCTGAACCGCAGCAACTCGAGATGTTCCCACTCGCTTCCGGAGTGGAAGAACAGCAGCTGGAAGTTTCTTCAGCCTTTTCTGCAGTAGATGAGCAGCAGCTTTCTCCCTCTACACTTTCATCTTTTACTTCTGTCGCCCCTCCACTGCAGCACGCTGATTTCTCTGATTCACGTTCTTTTAGTGCCTGCTTCATCTGCCGGCCTCCTCTTTAACTGTTTCTTCATTTGAGTGCACCAGGGCGATTGAAATCAACTGGTGCACGTGATCATCAGCCAGTGAATAGAACACCAGCTTCCCTTCCTTCCGGCTTTTCGCTATATTCATGTTTTTTAAAAGCCTTAGGTGATGGGAAGTGGAGGCCGTCGTCGCCCCGATTATATTCGCCACATCGCAGACGCAGAGTTCATTTTCCAAAGTAAGTGCATAGGCAATCTTCATACGCGTCTTATCCGCCAACGATTTGAAGATCAGTTCTACACCCGCCACCTCTTCGACACGCGGCTGAATGCGATTGACCAGCGCTTCATCATAACAGAATGTTTCACATGTATCGGGTACTGCTTTATTTAAAGTATCATTCATGTCCACACCTCATTCAAATGATCGTTTGATTATATTTTAATTGCATGCAGGAAAGGTGTCAATGAATATATTCAAATGGATGTTTGAATGATTTGTGTGCGTAATAAAAAAACGACCCCATAAAGACTGGAGTCATTTCAGACAATTATTCAATCAAAGCCTTGTTTAATCTCTGCCGTGGCCGCGAGCAGCGTGGATACATGGGACTGCACCATTTCATCACTGATACCTAAAAGAGAGGGGATGTTAACAAAACATCAAGGTGGAGATTAGAAATTTTGTGTTGTTACTTAAAAATATTGTAAGCGATACTATCCGACTTCCTAGTAGTACTTTTAAGTCTGTGCTGTTGCTCTTATATTTTCAGATAAAAAGGAGAAGCTTAAGAGTCTTCTCCTTTTTATCTACTATACTCTCCTATCTCATATATATTGCTTCACATCATCCAAGGCCTCGGATTCCTCTCTCCCTGTCTTTTATTGCGTTGCGGTAGTTCTGTCTTCTTTACAACTTTTGGCGTCATACCCTGCTCGATATGCCTTGTCACTTTAGCGTCGAGGTAACTTGTTCTGAATACTTGGAACACCCTTTTACTTTCGGACCCACACTCAGGACACTGATCGCCCGCAAGATCTTCTGTGCTCCGCTTCCATGTTTCATAGCTGCCGCATGTCCTGCATTCGAATGTATATCTTGGCATCAGTCGAGCTCCGGAATGATGCTCTGATCGAATATTTCTTTTGGAAGCGACAATGTACAACAGGCGTTCGGAATGTCCACAATGCCTGCAACATGGCCTTGGACGGGAGCGGAGCCAAGCAGCATATAGGCCTGTTCGCCGGTAAAGCCCAATGTCTTCAAATATTCGATCGCATTCAGGCATGCGTTGCGATAGGCGGTATTCGCATCCAGATATTCCTGTGTCCCGTTGAATTCATTGACTGAAATGCCTTGGAATACAAGATATTCATTGTAGTGCGGCATCACTGGACCAGGTTGGAACGCAGGGTTCTTTTCGATATTATGCTTTTTCATGCCGCCTTTGATGACATCGACCTTAAGTTCAATCCACCCGGGCATCTCGATGCCTCCACAGAAGGTGATTTCGCCATCACCCTGGGAAAAATGCAGGTCGCCTACAGATAGTTTGGCGCCTTCTACAAATACCGGAAAATAGACCCTGGACCCTTTGGAAAGATTTTTGATGTCACAGTTCCCGCCATTTTCCCTCGGCGGCACCGTTCTCGCCCCTTCTTTGGCCACACGATCATAATCTTCCCCCTTCAATGTACCGAGGACGGTCGAATCGGCATCGGGAAGGTTGGCAAGCGGTGGCACACGTTTAGGATCTTTATCAACGAGCTTCTGTTCGCGTCTGTTCCATTCATCCAGCAGCTCCTGTGAGGGCGCTACGCCGATCAGACCGGGATGGATGATGCCTGCAAATTTGACGTTCGGCACGTGCCGCGATGTCGCATAGATGCCTTCAAAATCCCATATGGACTTTGCCGCCTCAGGATAATGCTCGGCCAGGAAACTTCCCCCGTTTTCTTTAGCGAATATGCCGTTGAATCCCCATTCATGACTGTTGAACGTCCCAATATCCAAAATATCGACAACAAGCAGATCACCAGGTTCCACTCCATTGACGTACACTGGGCCGCTCAATACATGCACACGCTTCAAATTTACCTTCTCAATATCCGAAGGGTCGTCATTGTTGCTGATCTGGCCATCCGTCCAATCCAGGCACTCCATCTTGAAAGATTCACCAGGATCAACTGAGAAGGCTGCCGGGATATCCGGATGCCATCGATTGTGGCCGGGATGCTTCTGTTCATGCATTTTCTTCGATAGGTCAATTTCAAAAATCTTCTTGGACATTTTAAAACCCCCTGATCATTTTAGAAAGCGCTTTCTTTTATAATTGTAGCATCAACAGACACAACATTCCACATTATTTACAATTTACATCGTAAAACTGCATTTTCCTGTTCGCCATGGCGCGTGGATATCGCCACTCTGTTTTGACCCTTATCCCCCTCTGTGCCACAATGAATACAAAACTTAGTGGTAATGGGGTGACCTGCGTGGCAGAAGATAAGATACAGAGTAAGGGCGTCGTTGCAGTGGTCATCTCAGCAGCATTTCTGCTTACCTTCAACCAATTTCTATTGATTACGGCTTTCCCGACGATAATGGAAGAGTTCAACATCAACGCAACCGAGGTCCAGTGGCTGACTAACGCCTTCATCCTCACGACCATCATCTTCATTCCGATGTCAGGTTACCTGTCGACCAACTTTTCGTCGAAGACGCTCGTCATATTCTCGCTCAGCTGCTTGCTTTTGGGAACGGCTGTCGGTGGCTGGTCGCCGACTTTTGGTGTTCTGATTGCGTCCCGGGTGATCCAGGCAATCAGCGCAGGCATCATCCTACCATTGATCCAGACGATCCTGCTCATCGTCTTCCCTTACAATAGACGGGGGTTCGCCATGGGATTGCTCGGAGCCGTGACCAACATCGCTCCCGCTTCCGCCCCATCGATCTCAGGCATCATCATCGACTATCTGGATTGGCGCTCCCTACACTGGGTGCTTCTGCCCTTCATCGCCATCACTTTCATACTCGCACTGCTTCTGATGAAGGACGTGCTCGAACAGAACAAGTCAAAGCTTGACATCCGTTCGGTGATCTTATCCGCCATCGGTTTTTCTTCCTTCATATATGGTTTAAGCAATATCAGTGTCTACGGATTCCTGGGCCCATTGTCGCTTATCCCCATGCTTATAGGTATTTTGGGCATACTATTCTTCAGCAGCCGACAATTTAAGATCGCCACGCCGGTAATGAACTTGGAGTTGTTCCGGAACAGGACATTCACGCTCGCCATCATCCTGATATTCATCAATATGATGTTGCTGTTGTCTACCGAGACGATCCTGCCCATGTTTGCCCAAGATGCACTCGGCACCAGTGCATTCCTGTCCGGGTTCCTGCTCGTGCCGGGGACGGTCATCCTGTCTGTCATGACTTTCATTTCGGGCAACCTCTATGACCGCTACGGCGGTAAGCGTATCGCGATGATCGGGTTTTCGTTCACGGCGATCTCCCTCATACTGCTTAACACTGTCAGCATGATGGATTCGCCCTACTGGATCATGGCTCATTTCTGCCTGTTCATGGCCGGCTTTGGCCTTACACTTATGCCACTTGTGACAGTGAGCATGTCGGAACTCGGCGGGAGAGATATTCCGCACGGCTCGGCAATCGTCAATACGGTGCGCCAATTTGCCATGGCGTTTGGCATCATCATATTGACTTCGATCATCAGCATCACGGTGTCTGTGGTGGACGCGCCTTATAATGAAGGGACATATTTGGGCACTTCCTATGCCCTGGCTGTGATGGCAGCCTTGGCAATATTCGGTTTAAGTCTGACGTTCCTGCTCAAAGAGCCGCGCCAATAAAACAGCCCGTCTACCGGATGATCGTCCGGTAGGCGGGCTGCTCTTTATCGTGCTTCACGCATTTTAATGTATTTTTCCAGTCTATCTGCCGCTTCGGTCAATTCCTCCATGCTGCAGGCGAATGACAAACGGATATGGCCTTCCCCGAATTCGGAGAATGAACGACCTGGGACCACTGCCAGCTGTACCGTTTCGAGCAGATCTGTTGCAAACCTGAAGGAATCCTCATCATATTTGCTGACGGACGGGAAGATGTAGAACGCACCGGTCGGCTTCGATACCTCAAGCCCCATATCAACGAGCCTCCCGTAGATATAATCCCGTCTCCTAATATAGGCTTCATTCATTTCCGCCGGTACATGCCGCTGATTGCGCAGGGCTTCTATCGCGGCGTATTGGCTCGGTATCGCCGCACAGATCGTATTGTAGAGATGCACGGTGATGACCTCTTCCATGATGTCACGATGGCCGACGACATACCCGATCCTCCATCCTGTCATCGCGTGGGATTTGCTGAGTCCGTTGACGACCAACACCCTGTCCTTGATGTCCGGATAGGCTGCCATGCTGGCATGCTCGCCTTCCAATGTATTTTCAGCATAGATTTCGTCGGTGATGACGAATATATCATGTTGCTTGAACATCTCCGCCAAGCGGTCGACCTGTTCTTTTGTATAGGTAACACCCGTCGGGTTGGTTGGATAGTTCAGGATGACAGCTTTCGTCCGTTTGGTGATATTCGCCTCTATCGCTTCCGGCGTGGCAATATAGCCATCTTTCGTCGTATCGATGAACTTCGTCACCCCACCGCTCAATTCGATGATCGGTTCATAGCCAAGGTAGGTCGGGGCAGGGACCAGCACCTCATCCCCCGGGTCCAGTATGGCACGCAATATGGCATCAATGCCCTCACTGCCGCCGACAGTGACCAGCACTTCACCATGCGGATCATATTCTCCGCCATACTTCTCCTTGTAATAGCTGCTTATCACTTCCCGCAGTTCAAGCAGCCCCGTATTATGGGAATACCTCATTTCCTTATTTTTGATTGCTTCGATGGCCGCTTCCTTGACGGATTCCGGTGTACTGAAATCCGATTGGCCGAGTGTCAGATCGACTGCATCTGGAAATTCATCCACCCTGTTTGCAAACTGCCTCGTACCGGGCACTTCTATATGCTTCATATGCTTATTCGCCTGTGGCATGCTATCCCTCTTTCAAAAATATTCACCTATATATTATAACAGAATATATGGACATTTTCGACAATTTAAATTATCATTGGAGGCGCTATCAATTTATACATAAGGGGATATCTCATGAATTTTTCAACTCAGACTAAAGTAAAAACGTGGACGGTATCCACTCTTGCCCTACTATTATTCATTGTACCCGTCTATGTCAACGACCAGTGGACCATCATACTTGGTATTTTTGCAGATTACATATTGACCGGGCTCGAAGGGAAAATTGCGGGCATCCTGACGGTCATCATGACCCTCTTCTTGTTGATAACGTTCTACGCCACCTTGATCAACCGCAACAGTTTCAGAAACTCACCCAAACTGAAGGATATCTTCGTCCTCAGCTGGCTATGGTTCATGTTGCGCGTCATCGGTACACTTTTTGCCATCATGACGGTGACCGGATTTGGCCCCGGAGCAATCACCAGTGAACTGACAGGTGGTACGATGATGTTCAATCTGGTGCCGATACTCGCCACTTGGCTTCTTTTGGCCGCCTTCCTCATGCCTTTATTGATGAACTTCGGGCTGATGGAGTTTGTCGGCACATTTTTGGAACCTGTAATACGTCCATTGTATAAAGTGCCGGGCCGTTCCTCGATCGATGCGCTGGCATCCTGGATGGGCAGCAGTCCGGTTGGTGTCATGATCACCACACAGCAGTATGAGAATGGCTTCTATACAAAACGCGAAGCGTTGAACATCGCGACGAACTTCTCGGTACTGTCCATACCATTCAGCCTCGTCATTGCGACATTCATCGGCATCGAGGAGTATTTCCTCCAATTCTACTTCACAATGGCGGTCGCCTGCATCATTACGGCCTTTATAATGGTCAGGATACCACCTTTGTCACGCCGGGAAGATACTTATTATGAGTTGACGGGCAAACAGATTGACGATCGCGGATTTGAAGACACCATGGTCAAGACAGCTACCACCCGGGCGTACAGAAGGGCGGACGAAAGTGATGGCGCCAAAAGCATCGTGCGGGACGGCACCATCAATGTCATCGATATATATGGAGGATTGATTCCGGTCGTCATCGCCATAGGAACAATGGCTCTGATCGTTGCTGAATATACGCCTGTATTTGAACTGTTGAGCTACCCGGTCCAGCTTTTCCTATCACTGATTAATGTGCCTGAAGCAGCCGCAGCCGCTCCTGCATTCATTATCGGCGTTACCGACATGTTCCTGCCTTCGGTCATCGGTTCCGGCATCGAAAGTACATTCACCAAGTTCCTGATTGCCGTGATGTCACTGACGCAGATCATCTACTTTTCCGAAGTGGGTGCACTCTTGCTCAAATCCAAAATACCAGTATCAGTCTGGGAGCTCCTCATGATTTTTGTGTTGCGGACAATAATCTCCTTCCCAATCATCTATCTCTTCGCATGGCTATTTGTGGGCATGTAAAAAAGTACCCTGCCGGAACGTCCCGACAGGGTACTTTTATGCTTCAGCCCTAAAGATATATTGCTATTTGATCACTTTATCGTCCTGAGAGTTCCACAGCCGATTCATATAGAACTTCTACAGCAGGGAGCATGCTTCCTTCATTGATGTCAAACGCTTCATTATGGTGGCCCGCCGCAAGCTCAGTTCCGAAAATGCAGTAGGTGGCCTGTCCGCCGTTTTGTTGGACAGCATTGATGAAGAAGGTCGCATCTTCAGATCCAGAACTCGCGTCGCTCTTCATTACACTGTGAAGCCCCTCTGCCTCCGCAGCTTCTTTTAGGACCTGGGCTATTTCAGGCGAACATTCCGCGCTCTCCCCTTCTCCAACGAGCTCGATATCGTATTCTGCCCCATGCATCTTAGCCGCACCTTCAATGATGGACTGGGCCTGCCTTTTGACATGATCGTTTATTTCAGATGTCTCGCCGCGCGTCTCAATCTTCATGGCGGCATGATCGGCAATGATGTTGCGGCCGCTGCCCGCATGCAGCTCGCCGACATTGATCCGGGTAGCACCATCAGAATGCCGTGGCACCGTATAGAGGTTTGTTGCGGCGTTAGCCGCAGCCAACAAGGCATTCCGTCCCTCTTCAGGCCGGCTCCCGGCATGGGAGGCGATTCCCGTAAAAGTGACATCCATCTTGGATGTGGCCAGGAAGCCGTCGTTTGCAGCGATGAAATGCCCATCTGGTACATCCATCCCTATATGCGAGGCGATGAAGTAATCGACACCATCGGCTACACCGGCTTCGACCATGGAGCGCGCCCCTCGCGTACCTTCTTCAGCCGGTTGGAAGATTATTTTGATGATACCCGAGAACTGGTCTCTCTGCTGCATGATCTTTGTGGCCAACCCCAGGCCAATGGCTGTGTGGGCATCATGGCCGCACGCATGCATGTTAGGTGTAGTCGATCTGAAATCTTTTGCCATGGGCACATGGTCTTTTGTTGTTGCCTCAGTAATCGGCAGTGCGTCCATATCCACCCGATAAGCCACAGTCGGCCCTGACCTCCCAGTGTCTAATGTTGCGACGATACCGGTATAGCCTTCAGAAACTGCATCAAGATACTTGAGCACTGCGCCATTCTCCCTGGCCCATTCCAGATGGCGTGCGGTTTCTTCAAAGCCGGGTTTGCCCATGCAATAATCAGGATCCATGACTTCATTCCCGATCTGAATTACAAATCCCAGACTTTCAAGTGTTTCCGCCACAATAGTGGCAGTACGCATCTCAAGAAAACCAAGTTCCGGGTATCGGTGGAAATCACGACGCCACCTCACCAGTTGTGCTTCGAGCTGTTCCATTTCATTTTCCTCCCTCTATATTCATTACGGCCTATTTTCCAGGTATGTGCTGACCCCCGGTCCATATGGTATGCCTGTGAAATAAAACACAGCAAGCAGAATGACCCATACCACAAGGAACGTGATGGAATAGGGCAGCATTAACGAGATGTATGTCCCAATGCTGGCATTTTTATCATACCGCTGCATGAAGGCGAGGATTATGACCATATAGGGGAAAAGCGGTGTGATGATGTTGACGGACGAGTCGGCGATGCGGTAGGCGACTTGTGTAAATGCCGGATCATAGCCGAGCTGCATGAACATCGGGACAAAAATCGGTGCCTCAATGGCCCATTTGGCAGAACCAGAAGTGATGAGAAAGTTCATCAGGCCGGTGAAGATGACATATCCGACGACCAATCCGAAACCGGTGAACTCGATATCACGCAAAAATTCAGCACCATTGACGGCCACCCACGTGCCGAGGTTCGACCAGTTGAAATAGGCGATGAACTGGGCGATTGCAAAGACCAGCACGATGTAGCCTGCCATATCCTTTATGGATTCCGTCATGTAATGAGTGATGTCCTTGCCGGATTTTATCTTTTTTGTGATTAGACCAAAAGCTGTACCAATGACAATGAAGAATATTAAGATTAATGGAACAATGCCGTCAATCAGAGGTGATGGGATTATGCTTCCACCCTCGCCCCTTAATGGACTGTCTGGAAGCATGACGACAGTGAGGATGACCGCAAAATATAGAAGCCCGGCTATCAATGCAGCCAAAAACCCTTTCTTTGCGTTCGGAAGCTCTTCTGCATCTTCATCTTCCAGAGCCTCCCCTTCATATTTGCCGAGGCGCGGCTCAACGAATTTTGAAGTCAGCAATCCGCCTACGAAGGTCAACAGGAAGACGGAAACTATGTTGAAGTACCAGTTATCCACTGCTGTAACGACAATATCTTCATTGATGATGGCCGCCGCTTCCGTCGAAATCCCTGCAAGGAGGGCATCTGTACCGGCAATGAACAGATTGGCGGTAAATCCGGCTCCGGCTCCAGCAAAGCCGGCTGCAAGGCCTACGAACGGGTGTCTGCCGACCTTATAGAATACAAGGGCCCCAAGAGGCGGGATCAGGACGACTGCGGCATCAGAGGCTAAGTTACCCAAAATACCTGTAAACACCACCGTATATGTAAGAAGGAATGGTGGGGATTTCAAGATCGTCTTGCGGATTGCATAATCGAGCAGTCCAACCTTCTCGGCAAGGCCGATACCGAGCATCATTGCCAAAACCAGGCCGAGTGGTGCAAATCCGGTGAAGTTTTCAAGCATTGACGTCAAAATAAACTGGAGCCCTTCGCCGGACAGCAGATTCCGGATTGGGGTGTCCTCCCCTGTACCAGGGTGAACGACTGAGGCTCCTGCCAGACTGAAGGCATAGGAAATGAAAATCATCAGGACCGCCAGTCCGATGAACAGCATGAATGGATCAGGCAGCTTATTGCCGACCCTTTCTATTATATCCAGCAGTTTTGAGAAAAACCCTTTCTTCTTTTCCATAATACTATGCACCCCACAACTGTTTTATTTTATACGTGGCTTTTGTGCATCTTATCCCTCTCTATTAGCAGGACCTGTATAGACAGTGCTGACGATTGCATTTGCTCCCTAGGAGAACTATAGAACACACTTTAGCTCCGTATACAGTTTTACATAACTATACTACAATCAATTGTCAGACATGTCTATATTTTTTCAATAGTTGGAATTCTGTAGACCTTAGCCGACACTTGTTTTCCCAGAAATCGAAAATGGATTTTTCAACAACAAATGGGCTTGTATATTACGGCGTTATCATATAGAATATTGTTGTAGCACAAACGGGGCCATAGCTCAGTTGGGAGAGCGCTACACTGGCAGTGTAGAGGTCAGGGGTTCGAATCCCCTTGGCTCCATTGATTCCTCCACCTTCAGCGGGTGGAGGATTTTTCTTTTTCCATATCCTACATATTAGAAATCACCTTTCATTTATTATATAATTTCAGCTATATACATCCAAAATGCGTTGCTGATGCAGTCTCCAGGACGACTGGCACTAAAAAGGAGTTTGGTATTATTAATGCTTTGATATCACCCGACGAAACTTGGCTGCTGTGGGCGTTTCTCGTGGGTTGGGCGGCTGTCAGCATATGGCTGGAACAGCACTATGAATGGGCTTCGAAGCTGTCAGGTGCGATCATTGCGCTTGTCGGAGCGATGCTGATGGCGAACACAGGACTGATCCCCGTCGAGTCGCCTGTCTACGATTCGGTGTGGACGTACGTCGTTCCTTTATCCATCCCGCTTCTGCTCTTCCAGTCCAATTTACGTAAAATTTGGCAGGAAAGCGGCCGTCTGCTGATGATCTTCCTGCTCAGCTCGATTGGCACCGTTGCCGGCTCCATCGTTGCGTTCATCCTGCTGAAGGATCTGATACCAGGCCTCCCCCATATCGCTGCTATGATTTCAGGTTCCTATACGGGAGGCAGTGTGAACTTCGCTGCCTTGGCGACGCGGTTCGATGTGCCCGGCGAAACGGTCTCTTCAGCGGTTGTTGCAGATAATCTGCTGATGGCGGTCTACTTCTTCATACTGATACTGATTCCAGCAATCGGGTTTTTCCGCCAAAAATATAATACTCCCCACATCGATGCGATAGAGGCACAAGATGAAGGGGATAAGACGACATCCGCCTCCTATTGGAAGCGTAAGGAAATCGCACTGAATGACATCGCTCTCGCTGTCGGTTCTTCATTCGTCATCGTCGCCGTTTCGTTCAAGCTCGCAGAAATGTTCCGCTTCCTCATACCCGAAGATGCGAACATTTTCTTGAGTGCCCTAAGGGCGATGATTGGAGACGATTATCTGATGTTGACAACATTGACGCTGCTACTCGTCTCATTCATCCCGAAATACTTTGAACGCATCAATGGAGCCCAGGAAATCGGCACTTTCCTGATCTATATCTTCTTCGTCGTTATCGGAGTGCCGGCGTCCATCCCGCTGATCATCGAAAACGCGCCACTCATCCTGTTGTTCGCCGCCATCATCGTCTTCATCAATATGATAGTCTCGTTCTCGTTCGGCAGACTATTCAAATTCGATCTTGAGGAAATCATCCTCTCAAGTAATGCCAACATCGGTGGTCCTACAACAGCGGCTGCCATGGCCATTTCACGCGGCTGGACACGGCTCGTCGGGCCGATCCTCATCGTCGGCACACTCGGCTATATCCTTGGCAATTACATCGGAACTGCGCTTGGTCTCTGGTTCAGCAGCATGATGTAGCTTGATGACAGAAATGAGCACCCTTAAAAGGGTGCTCATTTTTTATTTCCATCTTCCTTAAAAAGTTTATTTTCTGTTTATATTGCCGTTACATCCGGTTTATATCGCCCTGATAGACTATGGTCAATACAAACCGAAAGGGAGCATTGAATTAAGATGAAATTAGCCTTAAAAGAACTGAAATTCTATAAGTTCAAGTACATCATGGTGACTGCCATACTGTTCCTACTCGCTTTTTTGGTACTGTTCGTTTCCGCATTGGCACAAGGCTTGGCACGCGAAAACATTTCAGGAATCGAAGCCTTGGACAGTGAATACTTTGTCATAGAAGAGGACGTGGAAAATGACCTCATGCGCTCAAGACTGTCTGAAGACCAAGTTGATGCCGTAGAGGTGACGACATCCGCTACTCCTCTGAAGTTATCGATGCAGAAGATAGAGTCAGGCGACTCGGAAATCAGTCTGCTCATTGCAGCAACCGACCAGTCGAAACAACCAGCTGTAAAGGAAGGAAGTTTTCCGAAATCGCAATCCGAACTTCTTCTGAATGAAAAATTGAAGGCAGAGGGGTTCAGCGTTGGAGATGACGTTACATTAACCGATGAACAGACATACGAAGTCAGCGGATTTGCCGAAGACATCATGTTTGCCCATAACTCGATGGCTTTTATGACACCTGAAGCAATCAACGAGTTGGATTCCCGGACTGCTGCACTGATAATCGGTGACAGCAGTGAAGCGGAACGTCAAACGATTGAAGACGCGTCTGGTGTGGCAATGGTTTCCGCTTCTGAACTGAAAAATGCCGTTCCAAGCTATCAGGCCGAACAGCAGCCGCTCAACTTGATGATTGTCTTTCTGTTCGTCATCTCGGCAATCGTACTTGCGGCCTTCTTCTATGTCATCACCATCCAGAAGACTTCCCAGTTCGGCATATTGAAGGCAATCGGAACATCTTCCCGTACATTGGCCGTATCCATCCTGATTCAAGTCATACTGATTACGTTGACTGGCGTCGTGTTGTCGCTGATCAGCATTTCTGTAATCGGTATGATCATTCCAATCGATATGCCATTTTATCTGAACACCAATCTGATGGCACTGGTCTCGGCACTGTTTCTGGTGGTAGCGTTCATCGGTGCTGGTTTATCACTGGTCAGAGTAATAAGAATAGATCCGTTGGAGGCGATCTCAAGTGAATGATATGACATTGGAAGTACATGGATTGAAGAAAACATTTGGCACGGGAGATGCGAAAACCGACGTGCTCAAAGGAATCGACTTCAGTGCCTCAAGCGGTGAACTGATCATCTTGAGCGGCGCATCAGGTTCCGGCAAGTCGACCTTATTGTCGATACTCGGTGGCCTATTGTCCCACACCGATGGAGAGGTCAAGTTAGACGATGTCGATTACTTGGATCTTAGCGAAAAGGAACTGACGCAGATGCGTCTTTCGGACATCGGATTCATATTCCAATCCTCCCATCTCATACCCTATATGGATATCGTCTCACAGCTTAGCTTCGTAGCAGAGCAAAATGGACTTAATAAAAAAGAGGCCCGTAAGCGCAGTAAGGCATTGCTCGAAGAAATCGGCCTCAGCCATCGTTTCAACAGCTACCCAGGCATGCTGTCAGGTGGTGAGAGGCAACGCGCTGCCATCATGCGGGCATTGATGAACAAGCCCAAGATGCTCCTGGCCGACGAACCTACGGCAAGCCTTGATGGTGCACGCGCCATAGAAGTCGTCGAAATGCTCCGGGATATCGTTAAAGACCGCGGTATGATTGGCATACTGATTACGCATGATTCATGCATCTTCGAGTACGCAGACCGCGTACTTACGCTTGAAGATGGCCATCTCAAGGCAGAATCCCATACGCAGGAAAGCCAGCAATAAAATAGCGGATAAAAAAACGGTTGATGACTGGAAAGTCATCCACCGTTTTACCATTTATATTGGTTTAGAACATTTCTGATACAACTTTCTGCTCCAGGAAGTTGAGCATATAGTCAGGGCTACCTGTCTTCTGATCTGTACCGGACATCTTGAATCCACCGAATGGGTGGTATCCTACGACAGCTGCAGTACAGCCACGGTTGAGGTAGAGGTTTCCGACATTGAATTTACGGCATGCCAGAATCCAGTTCTCACGGGTATTCGTGATGACTGCACCTGTAAGGCCGTATTCAGTATTGTTGGCGATTTCAAGCATTTCATCGAAATCTTCTGCTTTAGCGAATGCTACAACTGGTCCAAAAATCTCTTCTTGCATGATGACGGCTTTTGGATCCAGACCTGAGAAGATTGTCGGCTTGATGAAGTATCCAGTGGAATCATCAGTTTCTCCACCGATTTCCAATTTACCTTCTTTTTTGCCTGTTTCGATATATTCGCTGATCTTGTCGAACTGCTTCTTGTTGATCACCGGCCCCATATAAGTTTCATCTACAGGGTTGCCGACAGTCAATTCTTTTGTCAGTTCAATGGATTTAGCCAATACTTCATCATATACATCTTTGTGGATGACTGCGCGGGAACCGGCAGAACATTTTTGACCGGAGAATCCGAATGCTGAATTGACGATGGAATCCGCCGCCAAGTCCAAGTCTGCATCCTTATCGACGATGATTGTATCTTTACCGCCCATTTCAGTTATGACTCTCTTCAGGAAATCCTGTCCTTCCTGTACTTCGGCTGCGCGCTTGTTGATGCGCAGACCCGTCGCTTTGGATCCTGTAAATGTGATGAAGTGCGTCTTATGGTGATCGACCATATAATCCCCAATTTCAGCCGGATCACCTGTAACGAAGTTTACGACACCTTTTGGAAGTCCCGCTTCCTCAAGCACTTCCATCAATTTATACGCAATCAATGGTGTGTCTTCTGCAGGTTTAAGCAGTACTGTATTTCCTGCAATGACTGGTGCTGCAGTTGTCCCTGTCATGATCGCGAACGGGAAGTTCCAAGGTGAGATTGTCACACCAGGACCCATAGGCTGATAGAAATAATGGTTGTGTTCGCCTTCACGGTCAAGTGTCGGTTTACCGTCTGCCAACTCCATCATCGAGCGGGCATAATACTCTATGAAGTCGATGCCTTCGTTCGTATCTCCATCAGCTTCATTCCATGGCTTCCCTGCTTCATAAACCATCAACGCAGAAAATTCATGTTTGCGGCGACGGATGATCGCAGCCACTCTGATGAACAGCTCCGCACGATCTTTCGGATCCCACTCGCTCCATGTTTCGAAAGCTTTTTCTGCTGCTTCCATTGCTGAATCAATGTGTTCAGTCGTGGCTTTGGATACATGACCGATGACTTCTTCCTTATTCGAAGGGTTGTAGGAAGTGATCTGATCATCAGTTTCGATATGCTCTCCACCAATGATCAATGGGCGTTTGACGCCGAAATCCTTCTTCACCTGCTCCAAAGCATCTTTAAATGCTTTTTTATTTTCTTCTTTCGTAAAATCCGTAGCTGGTTCTGCACTGTATGGTACTACCATGAATGACTTCCCCCTTAATTTAATTGGTTCAGTACTTGTGATGGGCACCCCAATCCTAAAGCACTAAAACCGTTTCCATATGAATTCTACCGCATTAGAAAACTTTTTTAAAGATTTATGCATTATTTATAGTCAACTTAAAAGAATGCTTGAAAATTTCTGAAATCAAACACCATTAATCCCCCGTCTGCTCATCACTTGTTCGGACCGAATACCCGCTTCGTACTGCTCCCCTCTTTACCTAAAAGGCGTTTCTGGAGTGTCTTCCTCCAATTTGGGGCAAGATGTTCACATGCACTTAAACTTTCGGCAAGACCGACATTATCCACTTGGTCATACATGACTTCGTTGCATGCATTGATTGTCCATTCGGGAGATGGTTGCTCAATCAGTTCCAAAGTGTCGCCGGGCTGTACATACCCTTCCTGCAGCACCCTGAAATACCACCCTGTACGCCCCGTATTTTGAATCTGCAGAGCAAGGTCGATAATCCTGTAGCGTCGTGCCGGTTTCCAGCAGGGACGGCGCGGTTGCGAAACCTGGATGACTGCACCTCCCACCTTGTATGTATCGCCTATCGAGACGGAAGATTCATCCATTCCCGTAATTGCGAAATTCTCACCAAAGCCACCTGCTTCGATATCGACCCCCAGCTCGTGGCGCCACGTAGCGTAGTGGACGACTGGGTAGGCAAAGACCGCCTTCTCTGGCCCCCCATGGTTCCTCTTGTCTGCCACTGAATCCGTGTCAAACCCAGTTTCTGTAAGATATACTTTTTCATGCCGCTCTGTCTTGAATATGGCACTTTGCCATTCCCGATCGAACTTATTTTCTGCGTCTGGATCTCCCATGGTCTTTACTTTACCTGTAAACAACTTCCGGACTTTTGGTTTTCCCATATGAGCTACTCCTCTCGTCACTCTATCTCATCTATGTTGTACTCCGTAATCGGATATGACTTCCTGAACATTTTTTCAAGCTGATTGTTGATGGCCGTTACAGGATACCGTTCCCTGTAGTTGGTCGCCCGCACCTTTTCATAAGTCCTTATATAATCAGGATGATCTGCCGAAGCCAGCACTTCAAGAGTGTCTGCAAGGTGTGCTGCACCACCTATATTCTCTATCGGGGCGGGCCCATGATGCTTTTGGACCTTCGGTATCGGCCGATGGATATGGGTCTTGGCTTCAATGTCGAGCGTCACCCGATAATCTTTTCCATAGATGTAACGGATGGTCTCATGATGTGCAAACATCGCATCGAGCTGAATATAGCTGGCCGGCAATCGCCCATCACTTCCCAACGGCTCTCCTGTTGCATCTAACGTCAATGTCCCCGCTTCGAACAAAGCATCGTGCTTCTGCCGCCATCCCATCGCCTTCTGGATGACCAGATGCAGCTCGAAACAGTTGCTGCCTGCCGGCATGATGATTTCCCGGGAAATTTCAAAGTCTATATCTTCAATCTGCGCATGGAGGACATAGGCATTGAAATCGCCACCAGGCGGGCGCCCAACCGGCGAGCCAGATTTTCTCCGATGAGCTTCGACTGCTTCAAATGATACTTCCTCCAATGCTGATCTGACAGCTTCATGCATGACATAATGATCAGCATGGATTTTGACGAGGAGACCGAGGTTCCGGGCATCCGACCACCTTGAGCTCGCCTCATATACATTGAATCCCTTTTGGACATTGTCTTTGATCTGCTCAAAATCCGCCGTATTCAGCTGGAGCAGGATGCCCTCAAGATATTTTGGGTTGGTTATGATAGATGTCAAATGGCGCAGGTAGTCCTCTTTTTGATGGTCATCAGGCTCTGCATTCAGACGCTTCAGCATCCGGCGCAACTGACGCCAGGTGATATTGTCATATAACCAGTAGATTGGTCCACGGTAGATGCGGTCAAGCATTGCGACATCATCCTGGTCGAGGGGTTCATCTTTGTCGATATACATCGGATGGGCGGGTATAGTGTGATTTTCTTTTAATGCTTTATAGAGCGCCTCTACAATGTCATGATGAATGACGCCGTGCCCCTCGCCAGCCTCCAGTATATATTGAAAATCGATGAGTATAGGGTAATCATCGACCCTATAGATCACCCGGTGCAACCCTTCTGGCGGCTCAATATCGATCAGCTGTCGGATAAGGGCTATTTCGGTCATCGTCACCATATCAGTAATGGAGGCGTCCCCGTCCATCAATTTGATTTCCGCCACTTTAAAGTCAACCAATGAAGCGAGTGTCACGAACACTCCGTCATTGATGAGGTTGGCGCGAGCCAATTCATTTTCTTCCATATAATATGAGAAGAATTCATGCAGTTCCATGCGTTCCACCTCCGTTATCTGATTTCGTCCATCCTATCGTAGAAAGGTTCGAGTGCCCGACCAAGCTCGATATATACGCTCATGATTTCCTGATACTTCAAGTATACCTTCTCTTCCGGTATATATGCATCGCTTTCACCGACGAAGTCTGCAACTTCATTCAAATCACGTATTTCACCAAGGGCGTAAAGACCAAGGAGACAGGCACCGAAAGCGCTTGATTCATAGGATTTCGGTACAGTCAATTGCTCCCCGAATACATCAGCCATCAACTGCTTCCACATTTCACTGCGTGCAAATCCTCCACTCGCCTTGATGCTTTTCACTTCATTCATCTGTTCACGAAGCGCCAGATATACACTGTAGAGATTGTAGATTACACCTTCCAGAGCTGCCCGGATCATATGGCTCCGCTCGTGGGATAAAGTCAATCCATAGAAGGAACCGACCGCTTTTGCATTCCATAAAGGGGCCCGCTCCCCTGCAAGGTAAGGGTGGAAGATGAGGCCGTTACTGCCCGGTGAAACACTATCCGCTGCACGCGTCATGACTTCATAAGGGTCTTCATTATAGGCATCCGCTTGTCCCACCTCTTCTTGGCACAGTTCGTCACGTATCCACCTCAGGATGACACCGCCATTATTCACCGGCCCGCCGATGACATGGCGATCTCCCACCAAATGGTAGCAGAAGGTCCGCATCTTGGGGTCGGTCCGGGGTTCTGTAATGACTGTGCGGATCGCCCCGCTGGTACCGATGGTGATTGCCACATCCCCCTCCTGTATGGCATTGACACCGAGATTGGCGAGGACACCATCGCTCGCTCCGAGAATGATTTTCGTATCCTTGGCCAGACCAGTCTGGCCAAGATTCCGTCCGATACTTTGATGCACCTTGATTGTACTGACGATATCCGGGAGTTGTTTTGGTGTCAGATCCAGCAGTTCAAGCACCTCACTGTCCCATTGCGACGTTTCAAGGTCCATCATGCCTGTGCTGCTGGCGATGGATTTATCGACTTCGTATATTCCCGTCAAATGATGGAGCACATATTCCTTGATGCCCACGACCTTGCCGATCTGACTGTAGATTTCAGGCGTCTCCTCCTTAAAATGAAGTAGCTTGATGAACGGGCTCATGGGATGGATTGGGGTGCCTGTACGCCTGTAGATGGCAAGCCCTTTGTCACCATTCCATTTCTCCGCCGTATCCTCACTCCGCCGGTCTGCCCAGGTGATGCAATCCGTCAGCCGTTCACCTGAATGATCCAGAAGGATTATACTGTGCATGGCAGCAGAACAGGAAACGAAGGCAATCTCGTCACCGCATCCATTCCGTTCCACCAGTTCATTCAGCGCACGCATGGATTTCATTAGAATCTCGTCCGGATCCTGCTCTGCCGTGTAGACATCCGGTGTATGCAGCGGGTAGTGTTGGGTCTCCTTATCTATGTATTCACCCCGAGTGGTGAATAAGACAGCCTTTACCGCAGTTGTGCCGATATCGAGCCCGATCATATACTGTTTCATGATGAAACCTCCTATGCTTCCCCTATATTATATCGTTTCTTTTAATATACACAAAACCCAGCCCCATACTTAAGAACCTAAGACATTCATCACCTCAAAAAAGTCACCCGAGAGATCTCTCAGATGACTGCCAATGTATTTATAGAATCTGACTGATTGAAGTCTCTCCTTTAACCACATAATAGATCTTATCCTCTGGTGGATAGCCGATTATTTTAACCAGCACATCAGCTACATCCTCACGGATGATTTCACCGGACTTGGTTTCTCCTTTGTATTCATAGAAAGTGACGGTGCCCTTACCTTCTCCATTCTTCAATAATCCTGGACGAAGTATCGTGTAGGGGACTCCGGAATCGATCAGATGTTCATCAGCCCGGTGCTTGGCGTGGAGGTAGGGGCGTATCTCACCTTCTACACCGCGGGGATTTTCAACACCAAGACCACTGACCATGACAAAATGATCCAGTTCATGTGATTTTGCGAGGTCAATGGCTTCAATTGCACCTTCCTGATCAATCAGGATGGTCTTATCGCCTCCAGTCGAAGCACCAGATCCTGCTGTGAATATTACTCCATTCACATCTTCAAAAGCATGGCTAAAATCCTCTTCGAGATCTGCAATTACCGTGTCGATGCCATCATCTTCAAAAGCTTGTGCCTGCTCCTCTTTACGCAGCATGGCTACAGGCTCATGTCCTTTTTCCTTCAGTCGACTGACGACCATCTGGCCAATTTGGCCGTTGGCGCCTATGACGAGTACTCTCATTATGTCTGCCTCCTATGTTCTGTTATACCCATATCATGCATATGCCTGCACCAAAAATCAAACATCACACCCAGACCTTCCTGTGACACATCCATTATTCTGTTTGGATATATGTTGTCAGCCGGCCGAGCTGTTCAATCTCCACCACCACTTCGTCGCCTGCCTTCAACCATGGCTGTACTTCTCCCCCGTGCCCCATTGCGACCCCTTCAGGAGTGCCGGTCAATATGACATCACCCGGTGTAAGCGTCATGTGATGGGAGATATAACTGACAAGCGCTTTACATTTGAAGATCATATCATTGGTATTTGAGTCCTGACGCACTTCATTGTTTACTGTGCACTTGATCCTGAGTTTATCGGAGTCTTCAATTTCATCTTTTGTGACGATGTATGGACCGATTGGACAGAATCCGTCCAAATTCTTGCCAAGTAGCCACTGCGAAGTTCTAAATTGGAACGAACGTTCCGACAGGTCGTTCGCCGCACTGTAGCCGAATATTACATCTTCAGCTTCGACTTCACTGACCTTGCAGGCCTTCTTGCCGATTATTATGGCAAGCTCCGCTTCATAGTCCACCTGCTTGGCTTCTGACGGGATTCTCACAATGTTTTTATCGCCGGACAAGCTGTTTCTGAACTTGCTGAAGAGGATGGGGTTATCTGGCACCGCCATTCCTGACTCAATAGCGTGCTGCCGGTAATTGAGCCCGACACAAATGATCTTTTCCGGGCAATCTATTGAGGGGCCAAGTTTAGTTTTATGCAATTCTATAAAGAAGTTGGTCTCTGCTTCCATGGCGAAATCAAGGAAATCATCGAGTCCCTTATGCCTTTCAATCGCTTCGATCATCGTGGGGTATGCCCCTGAAATATCCAGGATGCCTTTTTCAGTCAAGATTCCCGGCTGAAGTCTGCCTTCCTTATAGAACGTTAAAAGTTTCATAAGTCATCCCCCCTATTGTTGAGTTCAGTTTAGGGGATTATATCACAATGTTGGGAATATTCTTAATTAAACGTAATTGGAATGAATCGAGATTTTCATAAAAAAACCTGTTAACATGTTTCTATTGCATAGTCCAATTATATAGGAGGTTCAAAGATGTTCCGCATTCAACCTGCCCAGACACCATCTTTACTGGAAGCACTCATTACAGTCATCAGCATCATCATTATAATCAGCACAAGCATCATCCATTTTGAAACTACCCCTCACATGGCATTGATGTTTTCTATCATACTGCTCGTCATCTACGGAACCGTCAAACGCGTCCCCCACCAGAAACTTCAAGAAGGACTTTCTGAAGGTGCTAAGTCAGGGATGGGAGCTGTGTTCATCTTCTTTCTGATAGGCATGCTCATTGCTTCATGGATCTACAGCGGTACCATCCCAACGCTTATATATGGCGGTTTTGAATTGGTGACCCCTTATTTCTATCTTTCCATCGTATTCATCGTAACCGCCATCATCGGTATATGTGTCGGCAGTTCTCTGACGACTGTCGGTACCGTCGGGGTCGCTTTTATCGGTGTGTCCAGTGCATTGGACCTTTCTTTAGCCATGACGGCCGGGGCCATTGTGTCTGGAGCATTCTTCGGCGACAAGATGTCTCCTTTGTCCGACACGACTAATATGGCATCCGGTATATTGGAAGTGGATTTGTTTGATCACATTAAAAATATGATGTGGACCACCATTCCAGTTTTCCTGATTACATTTATTCTGTTCGCCTTATTATCTCCGGATATATCTTCTGTCAACTTTGGTGAAATGGAAGTCTACCAGCAAGGTTTACTTGATACTGGTCTGATAAGCTGGTATAACGCAGCAGTACCACTGGCTGTTCTTCTTGTCTTTTCAATGCTGCGTGCGCCAGCACTGCTTTCACTCACAGCCGGGATCGTCAGTGCGCTCCTCTTGTCGACTCTACATACCTCGCCTTCTCTTACAGGGATATTCAATATTCTGTTCGGCGGCTTTGTTTCTGAAACCGGCGTGGCGGAGATCGATGAACTTTTGACCCGTGGCGGCATGGAGAGTATGTTCTTCACAATCGGCATTGTCCTCCTCGCCCTCGGCATGGGTGGATTGCTCTTTAAGCTGGGCATCGTGCCCCGATTGTTCGCATCAGTGGAGAGAACACTGAAGGATGTGAAATCAGTCATCATCGGATCGGCCCTCAATGCTATCGGCATCAATATACTGATCGGCGAACAATACTTATCCATTTTGCTGACGACCGAGACGTTCCAGAAGCAATATGAGAAAGTGGGGCTTGAAAACAAGAACCTTTCAAGGGTTGCAGAAGATGCAGGCACCGTCATCAATCCCCTTGTACCGTGGAGCGTGTGCGGCGTCTTCATTGCAAGTGTGCTGGGTGTCCCTACACTTTCATATCTGCCATTCGCCTTCTTCTGCCTGCTCAGTCCGATTATGACAATCCTGTTCGGAGTGACCGGCAAGACGCTTACCTACATCCGCAATGATGCGGAAAGAGATGGTGGAATTAAGCAAGTTCCACAAAGTGATCTTAGTTGATAAAAATCACCCGCCG
>NZ_JBHMAH010000029.1:0-136253 GCF_042429615.1 Salinicoccus siamensis | reverse complement strand
TTCGATTCTTCTCGTCTATGGCTTTCATATCTGCCATAGACCATGAAGTAGATTCCCATAGCGAGGAGTATAGAGAGTACAAGGAGCTGATAGACACCACCGTAGCCAAATGATGGTACAAGCAGCCCTAGGAATGCTGGACCGAAGCCGAGTCCGATCTCCATCATAATGAAGAAGGTACTTGTAGCAAGTCCAACGTTCTCACGTGTGGCAATGTTTACGCAGACGGTTTGGGCAATCGATTGGAAGTTCCCGTAACCAAGGCCTATCAAGACACTGGCCGTAAGCAGCGCCCATCCCGTCGTGGCGCCCCCAAGCATGAAGAAGCCGATGGCCATCAATACGAATGCCGGGTAGAGGATGATGTTTGCCCCCCGGTTATCCATCAGCTTACCGGTGAACGGCCGTGTAAACGTTATCGAGATGGCATAGACGATAAAGAAGAAGCTTGCGGCAGTGACAAGATTGGCTTCTTTGGCGAACAGATTCAGGAATGACAGTATGGCGGCGTAGGCAAGCCCCATAAAGAAAATTGAAACGCCCATCGGAAGGACTTGCCGGTCGATCACCTTAAATTCTTTTAATGTCGGTTTGGATGGGGACTTGATATTATTCGTCCGAATCATCGGTATGGTGAAAGCCACCAAAAGTACAGCTACAGCGATGATCAGCAACATCATATTATATGGCATGATGCCCATCATGAAGAAGCCGAGGAAAGGCCCGATGGCGGAACCGACTACGAAACTCAGACTGAAATAGCTGATGCCTTCGCCCCTGCGGTTCTCAGGCACCGAAATGGTCGCCAACGTATTGAGCGCAGTGCTGATCAGACCGGTTGCGAATCCATTGAGGAAACGCGTGATGATGAGCAGTGCGAGCCCTCCCTCTATAAAGTAGAGGCTATAGGTGACGAAGAACATCACTGTTCCGATGTAGAGGAGGTGCTTTGCACCGACTGTATTGATCTGCTGCCCCGTCAGCGCCCTGCCGATCAGAACCCCGACGATGAAAATACTCGCCACCAGACCAGCCGTACTGGCTGATGCATTATAATTATCTATCACAAAACTGCCTATCGTCACCATTGATATGTACATTGAGAACATAATGATGAAATGGTACATGAATATGGCCAGAAACTCTTTCGTCCAAATCTTATTTTCCTGATGCATTTCCCGGGACAAGCCATCATATCCTTTCTATATATTGATTCTCCGCAACATTTTTATCATCATGTCCACTTCTTTAGAATCAAAATCCTGAAGTATTTCTCTCTGCATGTCTGCCATACGGGCGCGCACTTCCTTGAATAGGCGTTCACCCGAAGCACTCATACTCAGGTTCTTGCGCCTACGATCGTCAGTGCCGGGCGTCGACTCAATCAGATCGAGTTCAAGCAAGTATGTAATCACTTTGTTGGCGGTGGATTTTTCTATCTGCCTTCTTCTACTTACATCGACGAGCGTTGTTTCGCCATGTCTGGCAATATCCTTTAGGATCTGCCACTGGGCGCTGGAAAGGTCATAGGCTGATAGTATTTTGTTGGCTTCACCGGTATAAGGCCTATAGATATTGATACACAGTTCGAAGAATTCCTGTTCAGGATTCATCCGCAACACCCCTAATGGTTAGTTAGACTAACCAATTCTAACGCTTGTAAAACTTGAAGTCAAACATGTAAACGTTTTACCGATTTAAAATTTCATTCTGGCGATACCGGGCTTATGTCTACATAAAAACACATGAATATCATGTCATCTTCGGGAATCGCGAGCCGATTGCCGAAACAAGCCTTAAGAATGGTATAATATGCATGTAAATATAATTGAAAGGATGTCTCGAGTGGATCATTTTCACGTGGCAGAAAAAGAAGTACAGATATTATATGCGGACACTGACATGATGGGCGTCATCTATCACGCCAACTATGTAAAATGGCTGGAACTCGGACGAATGCAGCTCGTCGAAGATATCGGATTTGATTATACCGCTATGGAACGAGAAGGATTCTACGCCCCTGTATACAATGTGGATATCACATACAAAAAAGCGTTGAAGTATGGAGACCGTGCGTTTGTCCGTACATGGGTGGAAGAAAATACAGGCATGAGGACAAAATATGGTTTTGAGATTATAGACGACTCGGGGAATATATGTGCCGAAGGGACGACGACACATCTTGTCGTCAAGAAAATCTCTGGAGAATTTAAGCCGGTTGCGTTTAAAAAGGCATTCCCCGAGTGGTTCAGAAAATACGAAGAAATTAAAAAGAACTAGAAGAAGCAGCTTTTGGCCGCTTCTTCTAGTTCTTTTTATCGCTATACATATTCTTCGTATTCATTAGGATGCTGACCCTCAACCCGGCCTTCTTCTCCCTTATCAAGGGAATCTATCGCTTCAAGGTCCGCTTGTGAAAGTTCAAAATCATAAACATCAAGATTCTCTTTCTGATGCGCGGACGTGGCCGATTTTGGTATGACGAGGACACCGTTCTGCAGATTCCATCTTACAATCACCTGTGCAGGTGATTTTTCGTATTTATCGGCTATCTCCTTGATTTTTGGGTTGTCCAACACATCGTTGATCTCCCTACCGAACGGACTCCATGCTTCGGTTACTATGCCACGTTTCCTATTGGCCTCGACCAACGCCTTGTTGTTGAAGTATGGATGGCGCTCAATCTGATTGGTTGCCGGAGTGACGCCTGTCTCATCAATAAGACGGTCGAGATGCTCTTCAAGGAAATTGGAAACGCCGATGGTTTTGATCAATCCGAACTTCTTGGCATCAATCAGAGCTTGCCATGCCTCGACATATTTATCCTGCATCGGCAGAGGCCAGTGAATCAGATACTTATCAAAATAATCGAGACCTATACGATAGAGCGATTCCTGAATCATCTTGACCGCCTTTTCATAGTCGTGTGTTTTGCCTGGAAGCTTGGAACTGATGATCAGCTGTTCCCTCGGTACTTCGGCACGCCTGACTGCTTCCCCCACTGCCCCTTCGTTGAGGTAGTTGGTGGAAGTATCGATAAGACGGTACCCGTTGCCATCAACTGCCGTCAACATGCTGTTGACCCCGGCGGCCCCTTTGATGCCGACCGTACCGAGTCCAATCTTAGGCAACGCACTGCCATCATTGAGCTCAAATTTTTCCTGGTTCATCTATATCTTTCCTTTCTGCATATGTTGATATTCTTTTCTTCCCATCAGTTTTACAACCACAGAATCCAATAGCTCCGCCACCTCATATTTTAAAGACATAAAGCCCACGAAATCATAGACTTCCCACACTTCTGGCTCATCGAGCAGTCTATGGTAGGCTCCGGCTTCCTGTTCATCGGCTCTATGCGCGAAGTGGGGCCAGATATTTTCCAGGAAATTTTCCATTTTTTCTGCGGTATGGTCTCTACCATATGCCTGATCAAGAAGGCATTCAAAATCCCCGGCTGCAATCCCGGTGGATGAATTGAACAAGTTCTCGATCTGGTCAAATATGCCTGGATCTTTAAGGAGTACATAATGTTTTTCTTCAGCCCAGAGTTCTTTCAGCAACCGATATTGCTCTATACCAAGCTTCGTCTCCTGCAACCTTCCGAAGAAGGAACGCCTATAGAGGAAGTGGCGCAGATAAGGGATTTCTCCATTAGGTGCGCGACCGAATGGCGCATTCATCGTATCAAAAAACTTTATGCCTTGAACCTTTTCTTCTCCAATCGACATATTGCCAAGATGTGTGGTTTTCTTCGGGCGATGCTCTGTTGTATGTGGGTCCATTTCCGAATAGAGTTCGATATTGGCGCTCTGCGGGTCATAATCCATGCGGAATTTCAGCGTATCGTTGCCGTAGCTATGGGTCGTATAATATTTATGGCCCATATCCGTCCGCTTCGGCATTTCCGCAAGAAGAGAATCCAGACGGCTGTACAGGCCACCTGCACGGAAAATGTTGAGAAATCGTTTCACGTTTTTCCGTTCCACGTAAAGATGGATGTTGTACATCAGATTGATGACCTCGGAAGAGGTGCTGAATGGGAAATATGGGAAGTTGACACCGATGATGTCAATAGCCCGTATGGGGTGGTGGAACCTGATGCTGCATCCTTTGATGTTGACCAGTTGTTCAGGTATCTTTTTGGAGGTAGCTGCGTTTGACAGCCTGACTGTTGCGCACTCCACATCCCCGAATACCTTCTTTCCCTCTGCATTCAAGTGTACTGCTGCACGATGCAGTGTGCCGATACCGTGTGCCCGTTTCCTTCCTGCATCATGGACATCGAACCGCTCTATCAGATCGATGATGATCTCCGCTGCTGTCTTCATATCACGCCTCCTTCCGTTTTATCGTTTCATATTTGCCCTCATGGTTATTTTCACTTTTCCGTGACCCTCTAAACACTTTAAGCAGAAGCTGCCCCTATCACCTTTTTCCGTACTCCCCCCTGGGTACACGATGCGCTATATAAAACTGAAAATTATGAAATTTTTTTAAATTAATATTTAATTCACTAAAAGAAAAAAATTATTTTAAAGAAGTATAATTACAATAGACAAATGATGGATTTTTGTTATGGTGGATGGACTGTAATATAAAAATGATGGTTCTTATGAAAATATGAGAGCGTTTTCAGGATAATGGGAGTGGAAATATGCTAGAAATCTTAAGAGAAATAAACGCGATACTCTGGGGACCGCCAAGCTTGATACTGCTCGCCGGCACCGGCCTGTTTCTGACCCTCCAACTAAAGGGGATGCAGTTCAGCAAGCTTGGATATGCATTCAAACTGGCGTTCACTAAAGACAAGTCGGATGATGACGCTGAAGGTGATGTCAGCAACTTCAAGACATTGATGACTTCACTAGCCGGCATGATCGGAAACGGCAACATAGCCGGTGTCGCCACTGCCATTACACTCGGGGGTCCGGGCGCCCTGTTTTGGATGTGGCTTGTAGGTCTGCTCGGGATGGCCACTAAATATTCCGAAGCGCTGCTCGCGCAGATGTATCGGGTCAAAAATAAGAATGGAGAGTACTCCAGTGGTCCGATGTACTACATAGAAAAAGGGCTCGGTTCAAAATTCAAATGGCTGGCCGTCCTTTTTGCCTTCTTTGCAGCCTTTGCCGCACTTGGCATCGGCAACGGTGTGCAATCCAATACAATCGCCGATGTCATGGAGAACAGTTTCAATGTAACTGGATGGGTGACAGGTGTCATCCTCGTCATCCTGGTCGGATTGATTGTATTTGGAGGCATAAAGCGCATCAGTAACGTCGCCGGCGTATTTGTGCCGGTCATGGCCGTCCTCTATATCGTCAGCGCCCTCCTGATTCTGGCACTGAACTATGATCAGATCATTCCGGCATTTGGATTGATATTCAAGCATGCGTTCACACCAGTATCTGCTGCAGGCGGGTTCTCGGGAATCGTGGTCATGCAGGCTATGCAGCACGGCGTTTCAAAAGGTATCTTCTCGAACGAAGCGGGGTTGGGTACAGTCGCTCTGATTGCCGGTAACGCACGAACCACCCATCCGGCTAAACAAGCGCTTGTGGCAATGACAAGCACTTTCATCGTAACGATTGTGGTCTGTACCATGACGGGCCTTGTGCTTATCGTAACTGGCTTCTGGGATGCTTCTGGCGGCCTCATTTCAGGCGTGAGCCACAATCCGAACCTTGAAGCCGGTGCCTTGACCAGTGCTGCATTCGGCTCCTCTCTTGGTGCCATAGGGGAATACATCGTTTCCATCTCAGTCGTATTCTTCGGCTTCTCTACAATCATCGCCTGGTATGTATACGGTATAAAATGTTTCGAGTATCTATTCGGCCTGAAATATATTGCGGCCTATGGTGTCATCTACATCACAGCGACATTCCTCGGGACAGTAGCAGACCTTTCCACTGTCTGGGCTTTCGCTGATACTGCGAACGCACTGATGATGATACCGAACCTGGTTGGACTTCTTTTCCTCTATAAAGTGATCAAGGCGGAAACACAGGAGTTCTTTGCGAACCCGGTCCAAAAAATGAATATGTAGCAATTGACTGTCTGACCGCCTAAACTTGAGCGGCCAGACATTTTTTCATGCATCTGCGTTGCCTACCCCCTCTACCGACTCACGGCCATCTGCTATACTATGCTTATTACACTCAATCGCAATGGAAGGAGGAAACCATGGCACAAACCCATAGCAAATATCCAATAGATGAAAGGATGTGGTGGACCTACCCGATTCTGTTCCTTTCCGTCATCATATGGGGCAGCAACTTTATCATCGGGAAGATACTGGTCGAACACTTCGACGCCTACAGCATCACCATCATACGCCTGATTGCCATAAATGGTTTCCTCTGGCTGTTTGCTTCCCGCTATTTCCGCATGCCTAAAGTTCCCGCTAAAGTCTGGGTGGTCATCGTCTTATCGGGAATCGTCGGAATCGCCATGAACCAATACACATTCTTCTTGGGCCTGGTTACAGCGAGCCCCGTAACATCTGCCCTGATTCTGGCACTCGCCCCCGTCATGACAGCCGTGCTGACCATTTTCGTCTTCGGCGAGCGGAGAGGTGTCAAGTTCTGAATGGGCGCAGTGCTAGCTCTCGTTGGAGTGGTACTCAGCACTTTCGACGGCACGGCCATTGTCTTCGGATGGGGGGAAGGCGTCATAGTATTGACCATGCTGACGTTTGCAGTATTCATGATCCTCATCCAATGGATGTCAAAATATATCAATGCCATACAGATTACACTGCTGTCCAACCTCTCTGGCCTCATCCTTTTGCTGCCCTTCCTCCCCGCTGCAGATTATGGGCGGTTATGGTCGGCTGATTGGACGATGTGGTTTCTGCTCATCGCAAGCGGCATCATCGTCCATGGCATTACAAACATGGCATGGAATCGCGAAATGCCTAAAGTTGGGGCAGCGAACGCAGCATTGCTGATGAATCTTGAACCATTCGTCGCCATGTCGGGGTCGACGCTGATTCTTGGCACTGATATCCTCATTACTGAAGTCATCGGCGCTATACTGATCATCAGCGGGGTGACCCTATCCATACGCCGGGTACGCCGGAACACCAATTTCTACATGAATGATCTGGAAACGAATAACTGAATCATGCACTTGAATATAGTGTAGGGCCAAGGCCGTCGCCGACACAGAAAGGATGCTGAAAAACATGGAAATATTGATACTTTTTGCCGTACTGGCTGTGGGTATCGCAATCGGATTCATCAATATCGTTTCAGCCGGTGGCTCCATGCTGACGCTACCGATGCTCATATTTTTTGGCCTGCCATCGACCGTGGCGAACGGAACCAATCGTATCGCCATACTTGTCCAAAATTGTTTTGCACTTTATCAATTCCATAAAAATGGGCATCTGAACTGGCGTTTGAGTCTGATGTTGGCAGTCCCGACAACAATCGCATCAGTCTATGGTGCACGTATTGCCGTCAATATCGCCGATGAGACTTTCGATACTCTGCTGGCGACCTTCATGGTGATTTTTGCAGTTCTGCTCATCATCAAACCACAGCGCTACATGAAGGGGGCTTTAAATCTAAAGATTTCCATTCCGCTTCTTCTGGTTGCCTTTACACTGATCGGCTTCTACGGAGGAACGTTGCAGGCTGGTGTCGGCTTCTTCATCAGCCTGATCCTCCTCATGCTCATCCCCAGAATACCGATGGCCGAAGTGCATGGCATCAAAACGCTCGTCGTCACCATCTACGTTTCCATATCGCTGCTCGTCTTCATATTTAATGATATGATCGACTGGAAATTCGCAATTGCCTTATCCATCGGCTCAGCGATAGGCGGATCCTTCGGTGGAAAATATGCCAGCATCATGTCGGACAGGCTTCTGCAGCGCATTCTGATCGGGGCCATAATATTCTTCGCACTCATATTGATATTGAAATAAGATGCTCTCTAGAAAAAAAGTCTTGTCGTCTTCCTTCACCTTTTATAATACTTTTTGACAAAAGATACTTTATTTAGTTATTTATGAAACCGTTTTTATAGTATAATCTAGAAGAATTATTAATATGGAATGATGGTGATCAAATGGCTTCACAAAACAACAAAAAAGACTTTACATTCTTCATGGCACTTCTGCCTCTGCTATTGATGATCCTCGCAATGGCCACTGCTGTAATATGGCTGGGGCAAGATCCCCACTTGCCGCTTATTTTTGGAACTGCTTCAGCTGCAGTTGTGGCGTTGCTTCATGGGTTCAAATGGAGGGAAGTAGAAGAAATGATGTATAAGGGGATCCGTCTGGCCCTACCTGCCATCGTCATAATCATACTGGTTGGATTGGTCATCGGCTCATGGATTGGCGGTGGGATTGTCGCCACCATGATCTACTACGGCCTTGCCCTGATCAGCCCCTCCCTTTTTCTGGTGACCATTACGATCCTATGCGGCATCGTCGCATTGTCTATCGGCAGTTCATGGTCGACGATGGCAACCGTCGGTGTGGCTGGTATGGGAATCGGCATGAGCATGGGCATCCCACCTGCCATGGTTGCAGGTGCTGTTATATCCGGTTCTTATTTCGGTGATAAGATGTCTCCGATGTCCGATACGACCAACCTTGCTTCCGGTCTGACGAACACCGATCTTTTTGTACATATCAAGCATATGTTCTATTCGACCATACCAGGCCTCATCATTGCACTCACAGTCTTCTTTTTCCTCGGCCGCCAATTTGGAGGGGATGGCAGTGCAAACGCCGGTGAGATATCAGACATGATGACATCGCTTGACAATCAATTTCTGATTTCCCCTTGGCTGCTCGCTGTACCGCTTGCCGTCATACTGTGCATCACCTTCAAGATGTCCGCCATCCCGGCATTGATTGTCGGTATAGTACTTGGTTTCCTATGCCACCTCTTCGTGCAGGGGGGAGATCTCGGGACGGCCATTTCAACGTTGCAGGGGGGATACGTCATTGAATCGAGCAATGAGATGATCAATGAACTGTTCAACAATGGAGGACTCGACTCGATGATGTACACCGTCTCCATGACGATAGTCGCAATGACATTCGCCGGCATACTTGAATACAGTGGCATGCTGCAATCCATCATGAAACAGATTATAAAGATCGCTAAGGGGACGCTTGGTCTGGTCACTTCCACAGTCGTTGCGGCGTTCGCGACGAATGCAACATGTTCAGAACAGTATATTTCCGTAGTAGTGCCCTCCCGGATGTTTCTCCGTACTTACATCGAGAAGAACCTGCATTCCAAAAACCTTTCGCGCTCCCTGGAGGACGGTGGTACACTGACTTCAGTATTCATCCCGTGGAATACATGTGGCGTGTTCATCTACGGAGTACTCGGGGTCGCTGCCTGGGAGTATGCACCCTACGCAATATTCAATATGGTGGCACCGTTCATTTCGATACTGCTTGCCGCCACAGGCATCGGCATACACAAAATCACGGATGAAGAGAAGAACGCTTTTCTCACAAAATATTATGGTGGGCAGACAGAGAAAGATGAGCTGGCCACCGACAGCATGTAATAATTTGTGTTCAATAAAAAACCTGCAACCCGGATTCTCCCGGACTGCAGGTTTTCTAATTACTATTTCAATGTGTCTTCAACAGGCGTATCGCCTTCCAATACATAATAGGTCTTATTTTCAGGCTTAGCCGCATCCACTATATGGGCCAATACATTCGCGACATCTTCCCTTGGTACTTCGCCCATCTCAGTACCGCCTTCAAATAATCTCACTTTGGAAGTGCCCGCTTCGTTTTTAAGCATTCCTGGTCTTAAGATTGTATAGTCCAATCCTGAAGATTTCAGGTATTCATCTGCACGATGTTTTGCATACAGATAGAATTTCATCTTCTCATCAGATTCTTTCGGTTGGTCAGCCCCCATGGAGCTGAGCATGACGAAATGTTTGATGCCTGCATCCTTCGCATTATCGACTGTTTCAATGGCACCTTCCTGGTCGATGACTACTGTCTTGTCAGCTCCGGTATCGCCGCCTGATCCGGCTGCAAATACAACTGATTCGACGCCTTCGAATGCATGGGAGAAATCTTTTTCAAGATCACCGAGAACTGTATCGATACCTTTATCTTTGAATACTTTCTGTTGTTCTTTCTTGCGTACCATCGCTACCGGCTGATGGCCTTTATCCTTCAATTTCTCAACAAGCTGATGGCCTACCTGACCATTCGCACCTATTACAAGTACTTTCATGTCAATAGTCCCTCCTTGATTTATCTTTTATCTATACCCAATTAGGGGGGGTCTAAACATGATAGACGCACTTTCTCTATACGAGATGCTCTACTAGCCTCTCGTAGGAGATCGGGAAGCTTCCAGTGATGGATTTTACAGGATGTTTTCTAAATATTTCAAATAAATGGCTTTATGGCGTATATTGTTTATAATGTATATTTCTGAAAGTGTTGGAGGGGAATATCAATGAATAGAAGCTTAGCACCGCTCCTCATTCTGATGGCTGCAGTTCTTTGGGGCACGGTGGGGACCGCAAAAACTTGGCTGCCAAATGATGTCGACAGTATTTCACTCGGGGCCATGCGACTTCTGATCGGCAGTCTTATCCTGCTCGTCATTGCCATGTCGACCGGCCAGCTAAAGCGCCGGGGATGGCCCATCCATATTGTATTGATGACTGGTGTGGCCATGGCACTCTTCCAGCCTTTCTTCTTTAATGCGGTCACTTTGACCGGGGTAGCTGTCGGCACGGTCGCCTCAATAGGCAGCGCGCCGGTATTCTCTGGTTTTATAGAGTGGGCTGTCCATAAAACCCGTCCGGGACGTATCTGGTGGCTTTCCACTTTCCTTGCGGTAGCGGGATGTCTGCTCCTTATGCTCAATTCAGGGGCGGTGACGGTCGACCCGCTCGGAGTATTATCAGGGCTTGGGGCAGGTTTTTCCTTCGCAAGCTATGCCATCCTGAACTCAAAGCTTGTCCAGACCCACCCACCCGTTGCCAGTGCTGCGGTAGTGTTTACACTCAGCGCTGTCATGTTGGCACCTTTCCTCTTCTCCAATGATCAAACTTGGCTGATGACGGCAAATGGTTTATCCGTATCCCTCTATATTGGTCTGATAGCTACAGGCTTGGCCTATTTCCTCTTTTCCTACGGCCTGCAGCATGTGAAATCTTCTTCCGCAGTCACCATGGCTTTGGCAGAACCGCTTACGGCCGCACTTCTTGGCGTACTACTTGTAGGCGAGGTGCTGTCACTATTGTCCTGGGTGGGCATGATCATGCTGCTCATGGGTATAATCATCCTTGCCCTCCAGTCGCGCCTCTCGCGCCGCACAAGGCGTCCCATATAAAAAACCCGCCCTTCATCCGGGCGGGCGCAGTCTTATGCTTCTAGCGTAATAGCTTCCATAGCTTTAGGGAATGTAGTCAATACTTCCGTTTCCTCATCAATATACAGCATATCTTCTATACGTACACCGCCGAACCCTGTCTTATAGACGCCGGGCTCTATCGTAATGACATGTCCTTTCTCCAGCAGGTCCGTATTTTCGGCATCAAGGGATGGCGCTTCATGTAGTCCAAGGCCCAGTCCATGACCAATGCGGTGGGTGAAGTAATCTCCATAGCCATCTGAATGGATTGAACTCCGGGCTGCATCATCCAGTTCATGCATCGGTGTGCCGACCTGTGACTTCTCTATACCGGCAGCATTCGCCTTGAGCACGGATTCATAGATCGAGCGCTGCTCTTCTGTTGGCTCACCAATGATGAAGGTCCGCGTCATATCCGAGACATAGCGGTCTTTGGTCACCACTCCAAAATCGATAAGGAGGAAATGTCCAGGCTCTACTGCCTTGTCCCCCGGCTCACCATGGGGCATCGCTGATTTTTCGCCCGTCAGTACAAGCGGCCCGAACGATACATCGATGGCGCCATAGGCTTTGACACGTTCAAGCAGAAATTCTGCTATCTCCTTTTCCGTCTTGCCGGCCACCGGCTCCTTCACGAAATCATATAGCGCTTTTTCTGTGATATCCACCGCTTCCTGAAGTTTTTTCTTGTCGTCTTCATCCTTTTGCCCGCGCAGTGAATTGATGCTGTCTTCAACTGAAACAACCTGGTCCGCCGTATAGTTTTCCAGTAGTTTCTGATAGCGGTTGTACGTGACATGGCCGCCTTCTATGCCGATGCTTTCTGCCTCCAGCATATGCTCGAACAACTGGTTGAATGGCTCTTCCCCGTCGTTATATGGCAGATGCACATCTGCGGTCGCGGTATCATTCACCACTTCCTGGTCGAGCGCCGGAAACATCAATGCTGTTTCCTTCGTCTTCGTATCCACGAGCAGTGCCAACATACGCTCATGCGGTTCGATGAAACAGCCCGTGAAATAGAATACGTTCATCGGGTCGGTGATCATCACCATGTCTACATCCACCTGTGCCGTCAGGCGTGCCACTCTATCTTCATATTTCTGCGTCATACTCTACATCCTTCCTGATGAATTATAATGTTTCACCTTACCATTATAATAAACATCTCCACACATTCAAAATGCTTGAGGGTCCTTTATTCATCAGAAGCGGCAAGCGCTCTGATCACGCGGCAAGGATTTCCTGCCGCCACAACATTCGGGGGCATATCTTTCGTGACGACTGAACCTGCACCGATGACCGTATTATCTCCAATCGATACCCCAGGGTTCACCGTGACATCGGCACCCAACCAGACATCATCACCGATTGTAATCGGCAGGCCCAATTCCAGCCCTTCCCGCCTCTTCATAGGATCGAGGGGATGGGTCGCTGTTATCAGTGAAACATTAGGGCCTAGACTCACATGATTCCCGATAGTGATTTTAGCGACGTCCAGCAATGTGCAGTTGTAGTTTGCAAAGAAATTGCGCCCGACCTTGATATTGATGCCGTAATCACAAAAGAAAGGCGCCCGGATTGATGCACCGTCGGCATGATATCCGAACAGCATATCCAAAAGACGCGTCTTTCCGCCTCCGCCCGGATGGTTGTACTGATCCATCAGATATTGGGCATTTTCACGCAGATGCACAAGTGTCGCGTCATACGGATCATAATACTCTCCGTTGAGCATTTTTTCCTTCTCTGTCATTCCATATCCTCCAATCTCCATTTCATCGTTCGGCCCTTGCCGCCTGATAAACATAAATGCAATGATTTCCCGGGAAATCATTGCATTCATAAAATCGAATTCTAGTCCATATGTTCATTAAACCAATTGACGATCCGCTTCAGCCTATCGATTCGCAGATTCGGTTTGCCGGTACGTGACAGATTGTGGTCCGCCTCCGGGAACCGTACGAACTGGACAGGCTTTTTCCTATATTTCAATGCGATATATAACTGCTCGCCCTGTTCAATCGGACATCTCAAATCCTGTTCACTATGCAGTATAAGCAATGGCGTCTCGACGGCATCCACATATCTGATTGGAGAGTGATGCCACATTTTATCGATATCATTAAATTCTGCCCTGATCTGCCAATCTGTAAAGTAATAGCCGATATCCGACACTCCCCGGAAACTGATCCAGTTGGATATACTGCGCTGCGTCACCGCAGCTTTGAAACGGTTTGTATGCCCAACGATCCAATTCGTCATGAAACCGCCATAGGAGCCGCCCGTCACTCCAATATTATCGGCATCTATCCATTTGTACCTGGACGTGATGAAATCCACACCTGCCAGGATATCCTTGTAGTCGCCGCCACCATAGTCGCCCCGTACCGCATCGACGAATGACTGCGAATAGCTGTGCGAACCGCGCGGATTGACGAAGAGTACGGCATACCCGGCAGCTGCAAGCACCTGCATTTCATGGAAATATGAATGTCCATAAAATGCATGTGGGCCGCCATGGATATTGACGATCATCGGATGCGCCCCGTCCGGAGTGAAGCCGACTGGCGGCATGAACCACCCATGCACTTCCGTGCCATCAAAACTATTGTAGACGATATCCTCCGGTTCGATGATGAGGGTCTTTTCCGTATAGTCGGCGTTGATGCGGCTCAATTGTTCAAGCGTTCCGGTCGCATAGTCGTAGCGGTACAATTCTCCCGGGGAGGTATGGTCCGCAATCGTCAGGGCGGCAAAATCCGGCCCCACGTCCATCCCATGTATATGATGCCTGCCTTCCAGCACCGGTTTTATCTCCCCTTCTATATTTCCTTCGTAAAGGTTTACACTGCCATGATCGGAAACAAGGAAAAGGAACCGTTCATTGGAGATCCATTTCGCAATATCCGTTTCCACGGATTGCTGCGTGTCGGCCACGAGATGATCACCGACTGGTCGGTCGAGCCCTGCTGTCACATGCAACTTGTCGCCTGACTTCAGATTATAGAGATGAAGTGTTGCGTGTGTGGCATTTTCATATTCCCGGCCCATCTCGACGATAAGGAGCCGCCGGCCATCAGGGGAGACTTCGACTTGCAACACTCCGCCTTTTTGCGTCGGTATTTCAGTGTCTTCCCTGCCCCTCCTGATGAAGAGTCTCTCACTGAAGTTGAAATCCCTGTCTTCACTTCTGTCTGTCGCATAGATGAAACCATCATCGAACGTTTCCAGAAGCGTATGGTTCTCCTCTCCTTCAAGGAGCGTCTCCACCGTTTTGGAGTCGATACTGATCGATTTGATGTTTGCATACTTTTCTTTCATAAGACCGATGCCATCC
The DNA here is from genome assembly GCF_042429615.1 of Salinicoccus siamensis. Classification (GTDB taxonomy): domain Bacteria; phylum Bacillota; class Bacilli; order Staphylococcales; family Salinicoccaceae; genus Salinicoccus; species Salinicoccus siamensis. Next base: position 121,547 of record NZ_JBHMAH010000029.1, on the reverse strand, counting down.
GCCTTATATTTCATCCGATCAATAACGACAGGTTCAGGTTTTTTGTCTTCATCAGCTGTGTCACCCGCCTCCCCTTCCTTCAGACTATGGAGAGACTGGTAGAATACACGTCCGCCTCCTTTAGAGAACTCGGCATGTGAAACCCCTTCCTTTTCGTGGGTCAGCTGCATCCTCTCTCCGCCAGATGTCTCAAGCAGGAAGACCTGGTTCTTATCATCCACCTTGGTGATGAACAGGAGCCACCGGCCATCTGCCGAATGCCTGATGTTCGACAGCCGCTCTTCGTTATATGTAAGTTGCCTTTCCCGGTCCTCATCCATCTTATAAAGGTGGGTGAAATAGTCGTTCTTTTCTTCATCGAGACGTGTCACCAGTGCCGTTATGCCAAAAGCGCCGATTTTAGGTGCCGTCACGGAGCGGATTTTAAATATATCTTCCACTTGTGTTTTCTCTGCCACTGCCATCCCCCCTTAAAATAGAAAAAAGACTGAATATACAGCCTTTTCTCTATTTTAGCATGTAAAGTATCGTTTGCATAATCATTCCTAAGCTTTGGTCAGCACACGCTTATACATCAAAAAGATGAACAGCGGTACAGCCGAAATCATGACCATGACACCAGTCGGTATCTGCAGGGGCGCGATGACAGTACGGCCGATTGTATCAGCAATATTGACATAGATCGCACCGTAGAGGGATGAGAGTACCAGCAACGGACGAAATCGCATCGGCTTGAAGTAGAGCAGCATCTGCGGGACGATGATGCCGACCAGGGCAATCAATCCCGTGTAGCTGATGATGACCAGAGGTGGAACGGCAGCTGCTATAAGGAGGAAGGGACGGATTTTTGCGGCATCGACGCCCAAACTGTATGCCCTGATATCCCCGAGGTTCAACATATCGAGCGCGTGTCCATATCTATAGAGGAAAACCACCCCCACTATAGTCAACACCCCCGTCAGCAGCGTCTCCTGATAACGCGATCCGGATAATGAACCGAACATATAGCGGGCGATTGATTCGGTCTGTTCCGGTGCCATCAGAATGATGATGTAGAGCACGCCACTCATCATCGCTCCAAGGAGCACACCGATGACGATCAATGTTTCCGGACGATACGCTGTATCTATGCGCTTCGCTGCAGCAAGTACAATACCCATCGCAATCATGCCCGCCAATATGCTCAATATCGGACGCATAAAAAAAGGCATGATGCCTGCCACCGCCATAGCACTGCCAAGCACTGCGGCATTCGCCATGCCTAATGTAAAGCTATCCGCCATCGGGTTTCTGAGGACAATCTGGAAGACTGCACCACTCATTGCCAGAGCAGCCCCTGTTATCATGGCAGACAACATACGGGGCAGCCGGATTTCAAAGAGGATCGTATGCTGCTGTTCAACTTCCAGGGTCGCCAGGCCGACGGAACCTGCAAACAGGGACACCGCCCCGCTGATGATCAGCACCAACAGTAGAATCCAGATATGCCTACTCATAGATGCAGCGTCCCACCGCCCTCAATCCATCCGCTATACGCGGACCTGGACGTGCCAGGAGGTCAGGCTCGATGTTGCACTGATTTTTGGGGTCATCCAGTTCATGTCCTTCAATGCCCGGGATGCCACTGAGTGCCTCCTCCAATTCCTCATCGCCAAGCCCCATGATGGAAACCACCTCGGTTGGATTACGTTCAATGACTGCTTCGGGACTGATTGCCGCGTAGCCGTCGATATCATCAAAAGCATTTTCGACATGTATTTCAGATAGGGCGTCATCTATGAATGTTTCCGTTCCCGCTGTATACAATTCAGGATCGCTTGAAATGTGGATGAATACCCGAGCTTCTTCATCTCGATTTTCGAAGACGCTGTTCTGGACATTGACCTTCCGTTCAATATCATCGTTCAACCACTCGGCCGCCGTCTTCTCATTGATGAATTCACCGATGGCCTTTATGGAGTCGTATATGCCTGAAATCGATTTGGCTTCCTCCACTACAAGCACTTCCGCTCCGGTACTTTCAGAAACCTGTTTCAGAGTATCTTCATAATAGGGTGATGAAGATTCATGGCCGAGGATGTGGGTCGGTTCAAGGGCGATCATTTTCTCGGCATCAAGTTCAAAAGTGTTGAACTTTGTAATTGACGCGTCATTCGCCACTGATTCAGGATAGTTATCTTCGCTCGTTACGCCAACGAGATTGGTCTCCAGGCCAAGCTCGACCAGTATTTCCGTGTTGCTTGGCATCAGCGAGATGATGCGCCTATCTTCAAAGCCCGACTCGATATCCTCTTCCGTACCACTGCATCCCGTCAGGATGAACAGCGTCATGGCCAGAAGGACCTTCCATCTTTTCATCATAGAACCACTCCTTCTGGTTTTTTTCGTGCCTCACGACACATGATCCCCCTTGCCGGGAGGCAGGGGGGACCCGTCTACATCTTATCAGGCGCAGAAACACCTATCAGTCCAAGTGCATTGGCGAGTGCTTGCCTCACTGCCTCTATCATAAGGAGATAGGCGGCGGTCTGGGCACGGTCATCCGTCAATACTTTGTCTGCATTATAGAATTTATGGAATGCCGAAGCAAGTTCCTGGATATAATTCGGAATGCGGTGGGGCGCACGGTTTTCCGCCGCATTTTGGACGATGTTCGGGAAGTCGGCAAGCTTCTTCAATACCAGAAGCGCCTGTTCATGCTGGATGACATCAAGGTCCGCAGACTCATCTAATGTATGGCCTGCGTCCTTCGCCTGACGCAATATTGAACAGATCCGCGCGTGGGCGTACTGTGCGTAATAGACCGGGTTGTCGCTTGATTCCGATTTGGCAAGTTCCAGATCGAAGTCGAAATGGGTGTCCGGACTGCGCATCGCAAGGAAGTAGCGGCTGGCATCGACACCGATCATATCAATGATATCCCTCAATGTAATCGCTTTGCCGGTACGCTTGCTCATTTTGACCTCTTCGCCGTTTTCAATCAGGCGCACCATCTGCATGATTTGAATCTCAAGTCGCTCTGGATCTTCACCAAGTGCACCGAGAGATCCTTTCAGACGTTTGATGTAGCCATGATGATCGGCACCGAAAAGGTTGATCAGCTTGTCGAAGCCCCGTTCAACCTTATCAAAATGATAGGCCACATCCGGCATCAGATAAGTATAAGTCCCGTCCTGCTTCCTCAGCACGCGGTCCTTATCATCCCCGAAATCTGTGGTCCTAAGCCACAATGCTCCATCCGCTTCATAAGTGTAGCCATTGGCAGACATCTTTTCCAAAGCCATATCGATTTCGCCCTTTTCATAAAGCATCGATTCACTGAACCAGTTGTCGAAGTGCACATTAAAATCTTCAAGGTCCTGCTTCAGCTTCTTCATTTCGTAGTCGACGCCCATCTGACGGAACATCCTGATACGGTCTTCACGGGTAGTTTCCGCAAGCTCCGGGGACTCCTCTGCCAACTTTTCGGCCATCTTCTTAATATCCTTGCCCATATAGCCGTCCTCCGGCATATACAGTTCCTGGCCAAGTGCTTCCATGAATCTTGCTTCGATGGATTTGGCCAGGTTCTCAATCTGGTTTCCGGCATCGTTGATGTAGTATTCGCGCGTAACATCGTAACCGGCAAAATCCATGATGGCAGCGAGCGTATCTCCGACACTCGCATTGCGCGCATGTCCGATATGAAGGTCCCCGGTCGGATTCGCGCTGACGAATTCAATCAGGATCCTCTCCTTACTCTCCAGTTCGCTCCGGCCGTAATCCTCCTTCTCTGATAAAATCTGCTTGATGATGGCCGTCAGCGAAGCTTCATCCATCCTGAAGTTGATGAAGCCGGGCCCTGCTATCTCGACAGATTTGACGCTTGCCGCTTCCCGGTCCAGATTATCGATGACGATCTGGGCGATTTCACGTGGATTGCGCTTTGCCTGCTTAGTGAGCACCATTGCCACGTTTGTGGAAAAGTCACCATTCGCCTTATCTTTAGGTACCTCTATCTTGACCTCAGGGACGGCTTCAACTATCCCGGCCTGTTCAACTGCTGCTTCGATCGAGCTCTTCAACTGCTGTCTCAAATCCATCGTTTTACCCTACTCTCCTGATTTTATAATGGTAATCCCCAAGCTTGTCTCCGGAGTCATGCACTTCATAATGGATCTCAATGGCCTGCTCACCGATTTCAAGCGACTTTGTCCTGATTCTCAGATGATGTTTGCCGGCCGGGGATTCATAGAATGTATCCGTCATTTCATCTTCAACGAAATGGAAGTTCATATTGATGACGCCGCGGCGCTGTATCTTTACAAAACCATCACCCACCCGGAGGATGACATCCAAAGCATGCTCATCAAGCTGTTCGGCATAGCGCATGTAGATGTCATTGCGCTCTATCACCTCAACATCGACCTTCTGGCTGTAGCGCTTTGTTTCATCATTCATCGTGACGGTTTGGTCCACCTGGTATTCTGCTTTAATGTTATTCATATTATCTCCTTCAAGTACTGTAAATTATAACATACCCCCGCGCACCCTGCCTATATCTGCAGGAGGGTCGTGGCGATCGAAAAGTAGATGGTCAGGCCGATCACATCGTTCAATGTCGTGATAAATGGCCCGCTTGCTACGGCAGGGTCAATCTTCAGCTTGCTGATGATGACCGGCAGGATGGTACCGATGATGGTCGAGATGCTCAAAGTGATCAGCAGGGACATGCCGACGACGAACGCCAGCCACACTTCCTGATACAATACCGTAATCAACAAGACGATGGTCACACCACTTGCCAGACCGACCAGGACACCTGTGGCAAGTTCGCGCCTGAGGATGCGGAACAGTCCATGGTCACGGTATCCGCCTGTTGAGATCAGGCGCACCATCACAGCAAGCGACTGCGTCCCGGTATTCCCTGCTGCATCCATGATGAGTGGGATGAACAGGGACAGCAGCACGACCGCTTCCAAAGTCTCTTCAAAAGCCCCGATGACATTGGCGGTCAACAGCCCGAGGAACATCAGCAGGACAATCCAAGGCGCCCTCTTTTTGGCCGTTTGATAGGGGGAGACCTCCAGATCGACGGTGCCCCTGGAAGCGGCGAGTTCACTCATATCTTCCGTTGCTTCAAACTCGATGATGTCGATGATGTCATCGACGGTGATGATGCCGAGCAGACGATTGGCGCTGTCTATGACCGGGATGGTGACTACATCATAGTCCTGCATGATATGCGCCACAGCTTCCTGATCTTCATCCGCATTCACTGTTATGATGACCTTTTCGCTAAGTGTTTCCATCGTTTGGTGATCTTCTGCCATCGCCAACTCACGCAGGGAAACAAGCCCCTTCAATTTTTCGTCCTCTACAATATAGATTGAATGGAGACCCTCATTCCTCGGAACATGGCGCAGTCTTTCCACGACTTCTTTTGCGCTTTCTTCCTGCGTGGCAGTCATGAACTCCTTCTGCATGATGCTTCCCGCACTATGCTTTTCGTATGCCAGCAGCTCTTCAATGTGGCTGCGTTTCTGTTCGCTCAATCCTTCGAGCAATCTGTTGCGGCGCGCTTCATCCATTTTGGAGAAGAAGCGCTGCACATCATCGGAAGGCAGGTGCTCGAGCATCACCCTGCCATATTCGTCGGACATACGGCTGAACAGCCGCGATTGCCCCGTATATGAAAACCATTTGAAGAGCTTGGCAAAGTCTTCAGGCGGCAGCAGTCCAAAAAGCGCCTTCTGATGCTGCGCTTCCATCTCCTCGATGATCTGATACTGTTCGTTGCTGTGCAACAGCTTAAATTCATCCAAAAACATCTGCGGATCGTCGATAAGCAGATCGATGTAGTTCTGGATCACTTCTTTATCCAGGTGTATCTTAAGGTCCCTCATGGATAAGCACCTCCCTAAAATGATTTTAACTAACGACACTTCCATTATAGACTGAATAACAAAAAAGTGGCCGGGATGTCTCCCGGCCACAAGTGTCCTAGTTATATCTCATATAACTATATATATTCTATATTCCAATGACAGAATCTGCAATCTTTTTATAGATTTGACACAGTATCGTCACAAATCAGTCATTTTTCATTTCTTCCTGGAGCTCGGTTGCGTTATTCCACATTTCTTCGTTATAGGAAATCAGGAACTTCTTTAGGGCTGTACGGCTGAAGCCGTCCATTTTACCCAAGTCGATCTTCCCCTTCACGGCACGGTCCAGCATGTTGACATGCTCAGGCATCAATTTGTAGGCCCGGCGTTTCGTGCGGTTTATCATTTCGAAGCAAGCACCTATGCCACTGTATTGTGGGCCGTTTTCCTTGCGTTCAACCGCCACCCAGACCAGCCATAAGTTTTTGGCATCCTCGCCTTCCACTTCGCTTTTGTCAGTTACCCACTTCACACGGCGCTCCACTTCCGCACGGCCATGGAGACCTCCCATATCGATATATGTTTCACCTGTATCTGCGTTCACATAGACGGGTGCCACATTCTCCAGGCTGATTGATCCGATATTCTGACCTTTGTGCCCGTCAAGCGGGTCATTTTTGATGATGTTGAACTGGAATCCCTTTTTCTTGCCATTGGATTCATTAGCCATTCTATATCCTACTCCTATGCCAATTCATTAAGTAAATTGATGATTTCGCCTTTTAGCTCAAGATTTTCTATCTGCAGTATCTTTTCTTTGGGGTAATACAACTTCGAATCCATGCGGTGCACACCGGTAATGCTATTTATGATGGCGGACTGGGAACTTATCTCCCTCAGTTCCCCGTTATTCCTCATGATATGGATCGGCCAGCGGTTGCTTTTGGAGCCTGGACGGTCGTAATCATATGGCAGATCCGAATAGGAGTCACTGAAGAAATAATACTCGGGATCGATACCGGCCTTCTCGAACAGGTGCTGCAGTTCGGTAAAGGTGATGACTGAACCGTCGAATGGCAGATATTTGAAGAGGTCCCTGTTTACCAGTCGATGCGACAGGTCGCTTAACACAGGGTCACCCTCATGGATCCATTCCTGGAGATAGAAATTGACCACCATTTCGTCCAATCTCAAATAATCTTCGACACTCACTTCCCCGGAAAAGAACGGGATGAAGTATTTTGGTGCCTGCTTGAACTGATAGCCTTCTTCATGCAGATGTTTTGCACGCCGCAATATCAGATTCAAAAGGACCTCTCCACCACGTGAGACCGGGTGGAAGTACACTTGCCAATACATCTGGTAACGGCTCATCAAATAATCTTCGACCGCATGCATGCCGCTCTCCTTGATGATGATCTCATCCTTGCTCGGCCTCATCACCCGCAGTATGCGCTCCATATCAAAGGTCCCGTAGCTGACGCCGGTGTAATACGAATCACGCTGCAGATAGTCCATCCGGTCTGCATCGATCTGACTCGATATCATGCTGATCACCAGCTTATTTTCGTGGGTCTTATCGATCACTTGGGCCACTTCCAATGGGAAATCGATGCCGACCTTCTTCAAAACGGCATTCACTTCGGTATTCCCCAGTATGATCTTACGGGTGAACGCCTCATGGTCGGTATCGAAGATCGTCTCGAAGCAATGGGAAAATGGACCGTGGCCCAAGTCATGAAGCAAGGCCGCCGCAAGCGCAAGCAAACGGTCGTCGTTATTCCACTCTTCAAACTCCTGGAAGTTGGTTACCATACGCCTGACTATTTCATAGACGCCGAGTGAGTGATTGAACCGTGAATGCTCGGCTGAATGGAATGCCAGGTACAGTGTCCCCAGCTGCTTGATCCGCCTCAACCTTTGGAACTCCTTGGTTTTGATCAGATCCCATATCACCTGGTCACGAACATGAATATATCGATGCACCGGGTCTTTGAAGACTTTTTCTTCTACAAGCTGCTTTTTTCCATATTCGTCCTGTGACATCCCGCCACCCTCCCTTCAACTGCCTTTAATGATACTTTACCATAAAAAGATGAGCTACCGAAATACGGCAGCCCAACGATGGGTTTCCTTAAGGGGCGTCGGTGTTCTCCAGCGGGTTCTTCTTATCCTTTTGCTGTTGGACATCCTTCTCCCTTTCTGCTTCCTTCTTGCTGTCTTGCTGGGGCGGGTTATCCGCCGGCACTTCTTCCGTCACTTCATTGCCGGATTTATTCTTCTCTTTTTTAAGCTTCTCTTCTTCTTCCCTTGTCGTCATTCTTTTGTTTTCATCTGCAGTCACATCATCCACTCCTTTTATGGTACTGTTCCACTTGCCGCGGTCGATTAAACCTTATTTCCGCATAAAAAAGAAGGCGCCGGCCAACCAGCCTGCCTTCAATCATTTCTGTTCCAGGACGTGGATATCTTTATTGCGTGTTTTCATCCGCTCGAGATGATGGGTATAGCGGGCTTTCTGCGCTTCATCCATCTCTGGCAGCGGCGTGACTGCACCATGCTCCTTCAGTATGTCGATCATGGCCTCAAGCACCTCATCAACCGACATCTCAGTGCCGAGAAGTTCATTGAGGGAGGCCATATCTTCTGGGTGGACATCCGGATAGGTGAACTTCGTTCCTTCGCCCTTTATGCCCAATGCATAGAACCGGCGCATCACTTCCGCACGCCGACTGCCGCTGCCCGCAATCGAGAGGTAGATCTGCACGGCGACACCATCCCTGATGCGGCGCTGCGAGATGCCTGCGAACTTCCTCCCCCCGATACTCAGATCATAGCTGCCAGGGCAGTAGCTGTGGACGATTTCGCCCGTTTCCACTTCTGCTTCGGAGAAGGTTCTCCTGACCAGGTCCAGCATAAGATCATATCCATCATCTATCTGGGGCAATGTCGATTTCGGCAGGATCAGTGAGATGTTCAAGATGCCGGAATCAAGGACGACGCCGAGACCCCCGCTATTGCGTACGATATATTGGAATCCAGCCTCCTCCAGATAGTTGAGCCCATCCTGAAGATGGGGCAGACGGGCATCGTGCAGCCCGAGTATGACGAAAGGATCATGGACCCATGCCCTGACCTTAGGTATGCCATCCTGCGATACCATTTCCTGAAGTACATCATCCATGGCAAATGACATGAACGGATGGGGGGTTGCATCTACGGGCACAAATTGCCAGTCCGCCTTCAATCCATCAATCGTCATGCTGATTCAAGGCTTGGGTCGCTGTAAACAGCGCCAAGTTATAGACTTCATCCTTGGAACATCCGCGCGACAGGTCATTGACCGGCTGGTTCAATCCTTGCAGTATGGGGCCATATGCTTCAAATCCGCCGAGACGCTGCGCAATCTTATAGCCGATGTTACCCGCTTCAAGCGAAGGGAAGATGAAGACATTCGCGCGGCCTTCTAGCGGAGAGTCTGGTGCCTTCTTCTCTGCCACACCTGGAACAAATGCCGCGTCAAATTGGAGTTCTCCATCAATCGGCACCTCAGGAAGTTTTTCCTGGGCATATTGTGTAGCCAGTTTCACCTTCTCTGTTTCCTCGGTTTTGGCAGAGCCTCTTGTTGAGAAGCTGAGCAGGGCGACGCGGGGCTCCATCTTGAAATCCCTTGCGGTTTTAGCCGTTTCCACAGCCACTTCCGACAATTCCTCAGCATTGAGTTCGGGATTGATTGCACAGTCACCCATGACATAGAGTTCATCTTCACGGATCATGAAGAATACACCACTTGTACGGGAGACACTTGGTTTTGTCTTGATGATCTGCAATGCAGGACGGACCGTATCCGGTGTCGAATGAATCGCTCCGGATACCAATCCTTCAGCACGTCCCGTGTAGACGAGCATCGTACCGAAATAATTGACATCGTTGAGGATCTCATCAGCCTGTTCTGCCGTCACTTTTCCTTGACGACGCTCGACGAATGCATCGGTCAAGGCATCTTTTTCTCCGTAATCTGTAGGATCGATGGTCTCAACCTTGCCCAAATCCAGGTTTTCCTGTTCTGCCAATGCATCCAGCTCTTTTTTGGCACCGAGCACAATCGGTTGGACATAAGTCGTATCCGCCAACTCGACTGCTGCAGTAAGAATTCTTTTGTCGCTCCCTTCAGGAAAGACGATTTTGACATTCTTGCCTTCCAGGTTCGACTTGAGGTCTTTTAGAAATTTACTCATAATATCCTCCTTGATTACCTTTACATACGCAATATTATACTCTTTTTGTCACATCATTTCATCCTTGCATGCTTTTAAAACGTTTTCTTATGGAGTAAAATGAGGAGAGATATCAAAAAAGGAGAGATACACTAATGAACGAAGCTGCACAAACACTTGACGGTTGGTATAGCCTCCACTTGCTCTACAGTGTCGACTGGCCTTCCCTCCGCCTACTGGAAAAAGATGAGATGGAGACGCTCGTCACGGAGCTCCAAGATTTCCTCAAGCGTCAGGAGGAAGTTCATGATAAGAAGGAAGGCAGCTATGCCTTCTACAATATAACTGGACAGAAGGCAGATTTGATTCTATGGATGCTGAGGCCGACAATCGACGAACTGAATGCACTGGAATTGGAATTCAACAAACTGCAGATCAGCGATTTCCTCATCCCTGCCTATTCCTATGTGTCGATCATCGAACTGAGCAACTATTTGGCAAAGGAATCGGATGAAGATCCGTATCAGAATGAGTATGTCAAAAAACGCCTTTACCCGGAAGTTCCAAAATCACGCTACATCTGTTTCTACCCAATGGATAAACGTCGCCAGGGTGAGGATAACTGGTATATGCTCGATATGGAAAAACGTCGTGAGCTCATGCGTTCCCACGGCATGATCGGACGTGGATATGCCGGCAAGGTGAAGCAGTTCATCACAGGCTCTGTCGGACTCGATGAATACGAGTGGGGCGTCACGCTCTTCTCTGACGAGATGCTCCAGTTCAAGAAATTGATCTATGAGATGAGGTTCGATGAGGTTTCAGCGAGATATGGCGACTTCGGAGACTTCTATGTCGGTGTGCACCTGCCAGCGGATTCCTTGCTGTCATTCTTCAGATAAAGTTTAAAACATCATATTGATGGCTATATATTATTAAACACATCCATCAAGTTGGGAGGAATGAGCATGGCCCGTCTACTGCGTAGGCTGATCCCTTTGGCACTGCCATTTATAATCAAAAAGTTCAAGAACCGTAAAAAAACGAAATGATATGATTCTTTCCATAAAAAACAGCCTCCCAAAATCTTGGGAGGCTGTTTTTTCACTTGATTTTTATAGGCAACGAGCGCATGAGTGATTGGATTAAGGCGATTGTAAACAATATGAGCAGTCCGCTGAACACAAGGGTAAGGAAGATGTTGCCTGATGCGCCACTGATCATGTTCAGCTCGAACAACACCCCTTCGGTCCGGAATGTCCATAATGATTCTATCGCTACAGCGATGCCGACACCAAGTACAATGGCGATGAGTCCACCGAACCACCCACGGTAGAATCCGATGCTGATGATGAATCCTGCCAGGTAGAACAGATAGGCGGCCAGCAGATGGCCAAGCACCATGGAGACAGGACCACCCATACCTGATGCGGTGGTTTGTGTACCGAACCATGGCATCACGCCTAGAATCAAAGATATGATGCCAGCCACTGATGCAAGGGTTACGGTGAAGATGACACCTGTCCATAACACCGCCCGCATAAACGTCATCCGTGTCAATCCAAGCTGGATTGCACGCTCCAGAAACACGAATACTGTGAGAATGCCTACCACCAACATGAATATGCGGTTGGCCCCAGATGCCATAAAGAAGAATGACATGCCGTTGATTCCGGAGTCATCTATAAAAAGCATCAGCAATATATAAAGGGCAACCATAACAACCATATACCACACGGCCCACTTCGCCATCTCCTTCGAGAAATCGGCCGTCGCCAGTTTCATCTTGTCCATTTTATCCCTCCTTGGTCGCAGTCAATATGGTGAAGAGTTCCTGCACCTTCAATGGCGCAATGTAGAGATGCTGTTGCCTTGCAGCCTTACGGTCTGCTTCATCTAGAGGTTCAAGCACCACCGCCGAGCGGATCGATTCGTTGGTGTGCGTTGAAAGTACATTCATAGCGTCTGTGAGGCGGATCACTTTTTCCTTCGCCCCGCTTTTTATAGAGCAGACCTTCCTCCACCAATTCATTCACGCCTTTCGCCACGGTCAGATGATTCACTTTATAGAGGTGGACAATTTCATTAGTTGAAGGAATCCTGTCATGTGGCTCGAATATGCCATCGATGATCTGGTCGCCAATCCATTTTCCGATCTGATGGAATATGGGTTGGTGGTCATTCAAAACACTGTTCATGCGCATCTCCCCTCGACATATGGTCATATATATAAGTATATAACCTGTATATCAAATGTTAAACTGGAACTGATGGACTAATGCTTTGACGCATTTTATCCCCATACGATAAAACCTCCGTTTACACGGAGGTCATGTTGTCTTTTATATTTTGATCATACCGACAATCAGGAATACCCATCCTGCCAGGAACAATACACCGCCGATGGGGGTGATGGCACCGAGGATCGATATACCGCTGACTGCCAGAATATAGAGGGAACCGCTGAAGAAGATGATGCCAAGCAGCATCAGCCATCCTGCTGTCCCGAGGAATGGGGCGCCAGTCAGTTGGACCAGAATTCCAACGGCAATCAGGCCAAGGGCATGGTACATCTGGTAGGACACAGCCTTTTCCCATACATCCATGTAATGTTCGCTTATCTTACCCTCGAGTCCATGGGCCCCGAAGGCACCGCACGCCACTGAAATGAATGCATTTATCGCACCCATTATGATGAAAAGTTTCATTTTGCCTACTCCTTACGTATTAAGTCTAAAAGTCAAACAGTGATTCTCCATTGCCTGAGCCGTCTTCTGTCTCAAGCTGCCGGCCTTTTGTCTCCTGCCGGGTTGAGTGGGGCACGCTGCCGCCCATCTGTTCCAGCATCCTGCGGTCTGTTTCGGACATCGAGCCCGGGACCGTATGATTCGCTTCAGGATGTGCATCACCCGCATCCTCTCCGGTCTTCAGAAGACTGAGGAGTCGTTCCATGGCATATACGTGTTTGTCGAACTCATGCTGCCCGCCTGCTGTTTCCATAAGGTTCAGCTCCTGCTTGAGTTCTGCGATGATTTCACGCCTCATTACCGTTCACTCCAGTCCACAGGTTCCCGGCCGCGGGATGTCAGGTAATCATTGGTCCGGCTGAACGGCCGTGTGCCGAAGAAGCCCCTATATGCAGAGAGTGGGCTTGGGTGCGTCGATTTGATGACATGATGTTTGGTCGTATCGATCAATTTTTCTTTCTGTTGAGCTGGCTTGCCCCACAGTATGAAGACGACATCTTCGAGATTCCCCGAAACTTTCTGTATAACGCCGTCGGTAAACTTCTCCCATCCAAGACCTCTGTGCGAATGTGCCTGATGGGCATCAACCGTAAGCACGGTGTTCAGCAGCAGCACACCTTCTTCTGCCCAATCCTTCAGATTGCCCTTGGTCCGCTTGATACCGAGGTCGGACTCCAGCTCCTTATACATGTTGCGCAGGGAGGGCGGCACTTTGACGCCTTCATTGACCGAAAACGCAAGACCATGGGATTGGCCTTCACCATGGTAGGGGTCCTGGCCGATGATGACGACCTTCACCGCTTCGAATGGCGTCAGTTCGAAAGCTGTATATATTTCTTCACGGGGCGGGAATACGGGGCCCGTGCGATATTTTTCTTCAAGTGTCTCTTCAAGTGAGGAGAAATCATTCTCCTGCTTAATCATTTCAAATACATCTTTCCATTCCATCTCTCTTCACCTCTGTCTAAATTTTAATTATATCATCTATACAAGCATCTCTCTAGAAATACACTCCCTTATATAGTAAAATACCATTATTAATGACACATTGGAGGAATTTAAATCATGGCACTTAAAAAGACGCTCACTATTGCGGGTTCAGATACAAGCGGCGGCGCAGGAATTGCGGCTGACCTGAAAGCTTTCCAGGAGCATGAAACATACGGCATGACTGCATTGACGACCATTGTCACAATGGATCCCGAAACATGGTCCCACGGCGTCAATCCGATTCCGCTGGAAGTCGTGGATGACCAGCTTGAAACGGCACTATCCATTTCCCCGGATGCAATCAAGACAGGCATGCTGCCTTCTGAAGAAGTGATAGAACGCAGTAAGAAAGCCTTTCTCGACAGCCAGGCCGACCACTTCGTCGTCGACCCGGTCATGGTATGTAAAGGGGATGACGAAGTCCTCAATCCAGGACTTGTGGATGCCATGATTGAACACCTTCTTCCACATGCAACAGTCGTCACACCGAACCTTTTCGAAGCCGGGCAGCTGGCAGGGAGGAAGACACCAAAAACTTTGGATGAGGCCAAAGCATGTGCTGAAGTCATCCATTCCAAAGGTGCCGATCATGTCATCATCAAAGGTGGTTCCGAAATCGATGGCGACAAAGCAGTGGATGTCTATTATGATGGCAATGAATACCACCTGCTCTCAAGCGACAAGATAGATGCTTCCTACAACCATGGCGCTGGATGTACTTTCGCCGCGGCCATCACTGCAAATCTTGCGAACGGCCAGGATCCTCTGGAAGCGATCAAGAATGCAAAGGCATTCGTCACTGCAGCGATCAAAAACGGCTGGAAGATGAATGAACATGTCGGTGTCGTACGCCACGGTGCACTCAATACCGTCGAAAAAATTGATGTTACAGACGAACAAATATAGAGGGGAAATGCTTTCCCAAGGCTTTAATTTAAGGAGCGTTTCACAGATATGGAAAAAATCAATCAGGATAAGGTCCAGCAGCTGCTGGACAGCTATCAGAACAAGAAAGTGTTTGTACATGTCGAAATTACCGGAGGCATGTACGCCAGCCACTTCGACGAGAAAGTCTTCAATGCTGGCATGTTCCTCCGCAACGTCCAGGTGACATACGTCCAGGGTGGCATACGCGGCGGCGAAAATGGTGAATACCGCGTAGGCCTCAAGCTCGACAATGAGGGCTGGATATACGTCCTTGGCCTGACTCATTACGAAGTGAATGACAACAATGAATTTATCATGCATGGTTTCAACTACGATGGAAAACTCGCCAGTGCATTGGAAATCTCAACCCAGGAATTCTTGAAATAGGAGGCACGGACATGGAAAAGGAAAGACAAGTACTCGTCATCTTCCCCCACCCCGACGATGAAGCATTCGGCGTCAGCGGGACGATGAGCCGCTACGTGGATATGGGCGTGCCCGTCACATACGCCTGCCTGACATTCGGCGATATGGGACGCAACCTCGGCTATCCGCCATTTGCAACACGCGAATCACTGCATGAAATCAGAAAAAAAGAAGTGCAGGAAAGCGCGCGACTGATTGGCCTGGATGATCTGCGCCTGTTGGGCTACCGCGACAAGACGTTGGAATTCGAAGCGCCAGGTCACTTGAAGGGCGTCGTCAAAGATATGATTGATGAATTGAACCCGTCAAGGATCATCACATTCTATCCGGGCTACTCCGTCCACCCCGACCACGAAGCAACGGCTGAAGCAGTCGTTGCAGCAGTAAAGGAGATGGCGCCTGCAGAACGTCCGGCGCTCCAACTCGTCGCATTCAGCAACGACACATACAAAGATCTCGGGGAGCCCGATATTTCGGTCGATATTTCAGGTTACGAAGACCGCAAGGAGAAAATCATGGCCGCCCATGAATCCCAGACCGGTCCACTTCTGAAGACACTCGCCGGAAATACTGCGGAAAGTGAAGCAGCCCGCCAGATGTGGATGAAGAATGAAGTGTTCTACAGTTATGATATAGATTAAGGAGAAGAGACATGGAACAATTGGATCTCACTACGAGAGAAGGCCGTTTCAAGCATTTCGGATCCGTCGATCCCATAGAAGGAAAAAAGCCTACAGAGAAGGAATGCATGGCCGATCTCCAAAGTTCAAAGAAGGATTTTCTGTTTGAGGTCGACTCGGTCGGCATAAATAATTTGAGCTATCCAGTCGTCATCGGTGACTACCAATCGGTCGGCACCTTCGAATTGGCTACAAGTCTGAGACGCGATGAAAAGGGCATCAACATGAGCCGCATACTTGAATCGCTGGAGACGGAGAATGATCGCGGTGTGTCACTCGACTTCACCACTCTCGGAAATGTATTGAAAACACTGCGTACGCGCATGCATCAGGAAGAAGCGGAAATTACCGGAACAGGTAAATGGTATTTCCCTAAACCGAGCCCCGGCACCCGTCTGAGCGGCATGGCGCATGCTGATGTTGAATACGCCTTGAAGATCGACGGTGATGGCGTACAGCAGAAAAAACTGGGCATGACGGCAATGGTCACTACACTGTGCCCTTGCTCAAAGGAAATCAGTGAATACAGTGCGCATAATCAGCGCGGCTACGTAAAAGTGCTGCTCGACATCGATCCAGAAGCCGAATTGCCGGAAGATCATAAGGAGCAGCTGTATCAGCTGCTTGAGATCAACGCATCCTCCCAGCTCTATCCGATACTGAAGCGTACGGACGAAAAGATGGTCACAGAACGTGCCTATGAAAACCCACGCTTTGTAGAGGACCTCATCCGCCTGATCGCCTATGATCTGGTGGAGCTTGACTGGGTCAAAGGCTTCGAACTTGAATGCCGCAATGAAGAAAGCATCCACCAGCATGACGCCTTCAGCAGGATGTCATACCAAAAATAAACGCCCCCCTCATATAGAAGCGATGGGACGCACAAAAGGACATGACAGCGTTAAGCTGCCATGTCCTTTTTTATATGGTATTCCCTTACCAGAAAAATCGTGACATCTGAGGCAATGGATGGTGGACATCCATTTATATGTAGCATCAGAGTAGAAATCAAATGCGCCTATGCCTTCCATTTTCAATGATTCCTATGAAAGGCAGACCGGTCTCTACTCCCACTTCAGCGTCCTGCCCCGGCCATCTCCAAAAATGATATCGCGGATCATGTAGAATTCTTTTGTGAAGTGGGAATCCTTTATATCTTCGATGGTGCCCTCAACCCTGCGGAACGCTTTTCTCGATTTTCTTCTCGACTTCAAGCTCTACTACACCGAAGCGGAAAATAACCTTGAGGAGGGCACAGGGAGCAGGTTCAAGCGTGACATCAGCCAAGGATTCATCTTCATAGCCAAAAATAAAGTATTCAAATCCCTCCTGCTCATCGCCGCTCTGATAAACTTCATGGCTGGAGTCATTACGATCTTCCCTGAAAAGATGATTATCCATGAACTGTCTCTCCAGCCGGAAACTGTCGGTATCGTCAATGCCATCGGAGGACTTGGCGTACTTGCAGGTGGCGTGGCGGTTGCCAGAATCAAGCAACTTGATAATCCATTTCTGCTCATGAAGAGGGGACTGTCTGCATTTGCCGCCCTGGTCGTCGTCTACCTGCTGCCCCTATATCTTGGCGGAGACATCGTGTCGCTTGTGCTGATCATCGGAGGCATCGGCCTCAGCGTCGCCATGGCACTACAGTTCATCAATATACCGATCAGTCTATTCGTCCAGCTCGTCACCCCCCAACACCTCAAGGGACGGGTGTTTTCGACCATGAACCTCTGTTCCATGAGCATCATGCCGGTCGGTGCCATCTTTTATGGTTTCCTCTATGATTTCGAGCTCTATTGGGTCATCAACATCATCAGTGCAATTCTGATGCTTGCGGTAGTGCGCATCTTCTTCAACGAAGACCTCATCACCAAATCGAAAAGTATGTACGCGACTGCCAAGCAGGAGGTGGAGGAGATGGACGGGGAATCAGATGAAAGTCATTCAGAACCCACTCCCCAGAGCGTATAAGATTTAATAAAATGCCCGATTCCTTATGAGAAATCGGGCATTTCTGATATCGGTGCTGAGCCGGAGCAAAGCATCAGACTCTATGATTCGGATAAGTCCCCAGCCTGGGCTTCCTGCTTTTCTTCAAGTAGGTCAAGCGCCTCTTCAATGGCTATGGCGACACCGTCTTCGGTATTGCTTTCCGTCACCTTGTCTGCGATGGCCTTCACCTCGGAAGCTGCGTTCCCCATTGCCACTGCCGTACCAACCCGTTTCAGCATGGAGATGTCATTGAGGTTGTCCCCGACTGCCATGACATCCTTCATATCAATATTCATGATGTTGGCGATATCGGTGAGTGCAATGCCTTTTTGTGCATTTTCATGGGTCAGTTCTATATTGCCTTCAGATGAAGAGGATACCGCCAGATTACCGATATCGTAGAGTTCATTTCTCGCCCGGAAAAGTTTTGGTTTGCTTGGTGAAGAGGCGAGCAGTTTCAAGATGTTCTCTTCCTCATTCTCGAATATCGTCCTATAGTCGTCAGTCTCCACCAAGGTGCCGCTTTTCAGGCGTTCTTCCATGAATCCTCTGATCCTTTTCTCGCTGGCAGGATTATTTTCTTCCCCGGCAAGTTCCATGAAAATCTGGATATCACGTTCCACATCTGCCGTATAGATGGCACGATCGGTATAGATCTGATAGAAAATATCCTCTGAGCGGAACACGTCCGCCACCTTATGGACCAGTTCGGCATTCAGCGCATTCGTTGCCAATATTTCATGGGACTCGTTGCGCACCTCTGCTCCGTTCAGACATATATAAGGCAGCGGCGTATTGAGCTGGCGTATGATGCCATGTGCTTCATAGAAGGCACGCCCAGTCGCCACGACAACCTGTATTCCCCGTTTCATCGCTTCATTGATCGCCTCCATATTCCGGCGGCTGATGTCATGGTGGGGATTCAACAATGTCCCATCCATATCCAATGCGATTAATTTGACCATAAGCGCTCTAAAACTCCCTTATCATTTTAAATTCATTTTATCAGAAAATTCATTCAACATTCTACTTTTTATGTTTTTTCCTGAGGTTTTTAAAAAACGAAGTCAATAAGCCACTGCATGTATCCTCCAATACACCGGAGGTCACTTCTGCACGGTGATTGAAACGCGGTTCATCCAAAAGGCGCATCAGACTGTCTACTGTGCCACCTTTAGGATCTCTCGCCCCGTACACTACATGGGGGATGCGGCTCATTACAATCGCACCTGAACACATGGCGCAAGGTTCCAAAGTGACATAGAGTGTACAGGCTTCAAGCCGCCATGATCCCACTACTGCACTCGCCTGCTCAATGGCGATCATCTCTGCATGGGTCAATGGGTTCTGTGAGGTTTCCCTGAGATTGTGCCCCCGTGCGATGACACGGCCGTCACGGACGATCACTGCCCCGATCGGAACTTCACCGATCTCCCTTGCCTTTTCCGCTTCTTCCACTGCCGACGCCATAAATGCCTCGTGCATGACCCTCACCACCTATTCTCCAGGATGAAACGCCCATCTTCAATGATATCCGCTACACTATCCAACACCAGATCGGCACCTTCCAGGTCCTCTCTACGCGAAGTGCCTGACAGCACGCCGATCGTCCGGAGGCCTGCTTCATACCCAAGCATCGTATCCACCCGGTTATCCCCCACCATCACCATCTCATCAATGGTGTAGCCATACTTTTTTATAAGCGGGTCAAGTATGCGCAGGTCTGGTTTATGATAGGGCGAATCGTCTCCCGCTATAATGTGATGGATGACCGATTCCAATGAAAATTTTTCGATGAAATACTTTGTGCTCAAGCGACTGTCGCTGGTCACGATGATATTTACATGACCATTTTCTGCAAGACGACTGAGCACAGGGGCGGCTCCTTCGATCAATTCCATATTATTGCGCAGGAGATCGAGATTCTCTTCGTAGAAGGTCTTCATCCATTCACCGGCGCCACTCTGATAGCGTTCAAAGCAATCTTGTATATTCTGGCCCGTTCCGCTTGCCAGTATGGAGTTCGGGGCGATGCGCCCATTGATCAGTCCTAGGCGATGGGCGAGTTCATCCTTGATGTCATGACGGTCGAATTCCTCTGCAAAGGCTTCGATTGTGGTTTTGGCGTAAGGCGTCCAAATTTTATGGTAATCCATCAGTGTGCCATCTTTATCAAACAAAATTATACGCGTCATTAAACTGCCCCAATCAGAAAAATAAGAAGGCAATATGCCTTCTTATCATTTATTTCGTATTGCTTCCAACATTGTTACAGTCATTTTTTCAAGGTCGTATTGTGGTGCAAATCCCCACTGCCGTTCAGCTTCCGTCGCATCGATGGCGTTCGGCCAGCTCTCTGCGATTCCCTGACGTACAGGATCTACATCATAGAACAGTTTGAAGTCAGGTATATGCTTTTTGATTTCATTCGCCACCATCTCAGGATTGATGCTCATCGCTGTGACATTGAAGGCATTGCGGTGTTCCAGATTCGAAGCATCCGCTTCCATCAGCTTGATGATCGCCTCGATGGCATCATCCATGTACATCATGTCCATATTCGTATTTTTATCTATAAACGATGTATATTGTCCATTCCGGATGGCTTCAAAGAAGATTTCAACGGCGTAATCGGTTGTACCGCCGCCGGGCTCCTTCACATGGGAGATGAGTCCCGGGAACCTCACGCCCCGTGTATCCACACCGAATTTCTCATGATAGTAGTCACACAGCAGTTCACCCGATACTTTATTCACACCATACATTGTGGTCGGCCTCTGGATGGTGACCTGCGGGGTGTTCTCCTTCGGAGTCGATGGTCCAAAAGCACCGATGGAACTTGGGGTGAAGAATTTAAGATCCCGCTCCCTTGCGGTCTCAAGGGCGTTTACAAGTCCTCCCATATTGATGTCCCAAGCAAATTGCGGATTCTTTTCGCAAGTCGCGCTGAGTAGCGCGGCCATATGCATAATCGTATCGGGTTTGAAGTCCTCTACGATTTCATCCATCCGCGTTTTATCCCTGACATCCAGGATTTCAAAAGGCTTACCTTTCAATTCGTCACTCTCAGGTTCTTTGATGTCCGTCGGCAGAACATTTTCGTCCCCGTATTTCTCTCTTAGTTTTAAAGTCAGCTCAGTGCCGATCTGCCCGAGCGCACCGGTAATAATGATCCGTTCCATCGCCGTGCTCCTTAATTATGAGATTACGTTCAGTTCTTTACCTACTTTTTCATATGCAGCAAGCGCATCATCCAACATTTCTTTAGTGTGTGCTGCCGTCGGCATGTTCCTTACACGCCCTGTACCTTTAGGCACAGTCGGGAAGACGATCGATTTGGCGTATACGCCTTCTTCCATGAGGCGTTTCGAGAACTCCTGTGTCGTCTTTTCATCACCGATTATGCAAGGTGTGATCGGTGTTGCGGAATTACCGATATCAAAGCCAAGATTCTTAAGGCCTTCTTTCAGGTAATCACCGTTCTCCCAGAGTTTATCGTGTAGCTCTGTAGAATCCATCAGCTTGTGGACTGCCTCAGTTATCGCACGCGTATCACCAGGCGTCAGTGATGTGGAGAATAGGAATGGGCGGGCTGCCACTTTAAGGTAGTCGATCAGATTCTGGCTGCCTGCAACATAGCCGCCGACTACACCGATTGCTTTTGACAGTGTACCCATCTGGATGTCGATTTCCTTCTCAAGGCCGAAGTGCTTGACAGTTCCTGCACCTTTGCCCATGACACCTGAACCGTGTGCATCGTCCACATACGTGATGAGGTCGAATTCTTTGGCGATTTCCACGATTTCCGGCAACAATGCTACGTCGCCATCCATCGAGAATACACCATCCGTAATGTACATGACTTTCCCGTATTGGCCGGATTCTACAGCTTCTTTGGCTTTTTTGCGGAGATCATCCATATCGGAGTGGTTCACACGGATGATTTTTGCGCGGGAAAGGCGGCACCCGTCGATGATTGAAGCGTGGTTCAATTCATCAGACAAAATCGCATCCTCTTTGCCCATGACCGCCTGGATTGCTGCCATGTTACAGTTGAAGCCGGATTGGAATGCAACTGCCGCTTCAGTGCCTTTGAATTTAGCCAAAGTCTCTTCCAGGTCCACATGCAGATCCAGGGTACCGTTGATCGTACGTACGGCGCCTGCGCCTACACCATGGGTATCGATCGCTTCTTTCGCAACCTTCTTTAGCATCTCGTCCGTCGCAAGGCCGAGATAGTTGTTGGAAGATAGATTGATCAACTTCTTGCCGCCAATCGTGATTTCCGGTCCATTGGCCCCTTCAACCACATCGATTTCATTATAGAGTCCGTTATCTTTCAATTCCTGCAGATTTGATGCAAGGTACTCATCCAAAATTTTAGACATTTACAATCTCCTCCTCTTTCCCATATCATATCATAATTAAAAGCTGTCTTAGAATTGAAACGATGTTTTTATTAAGTTTCAAAAAGTTAGAAAATTTGATAATATTATATGACATGATCAAGGAGGTTGAAATTATGAAGATTCGGGACATGGCACAAGCGGCATTACCCGGAATGATCGACACACGACGCTATCTGCATATGCATCCGGAAGTTTCATTCCATGAAGAACAGACCTACAGATACATATTGGAACGTCTGCAGAAGTATCCGGATCTAAAAGTACGTGAAGGGGTGGGGGAAGGCGGCATCCTCGCTACACTCGGCAATGGCGGAGATCCACATATTGCCATCCGTGCTGATTTCGATGCCCTCCCCATACATGACGAAAAAGATGTGCCCTATAGGTCTACAGTGGACGGTGTCATGCATGCGTGCGGACATGATGCCCATACGAGTACATTGCTTGCACTGCTCGACCTCCTCTATGAAAATAGGCACGCCATTAAAGGCAGCGTATCCTTCATCTTCCAATTCGCTGAGGAGATACAGCCAGGTGGCGCAGTTGCGATGGTCGGGGATGGTGCCCTGGACGGCATAGATAGGGTCTACGGCCAACATTACTGGAGCCAGTATCCGACCCATACAATCAAGACGAGACCAGGCCCCATCATATCCAGTCCGGATATGTTCAAAATAAAGATAAAGGGTCGGGGGGGTCATGCAGCACACCCAAGCCAAGCAGTCGATCCCGTAGTCATCGCAGCAGAGCTGATCACCAGTCTGCAGACTGCTGTATCACGGCAGATATCACCCTTGGACAATGCAGTCGTCACCGTCGGTAAAATACACGCCGGCGATGCCTTTAACGTCATCCCGGACACGGCTGAGCTCATCGGTACGGTAAGGACTTTCGAGCAGTCCATCAAGGAGCGCATCCAGGATATCTTCCAAAAAGAAGTTGACCACACAGCAAGGAAACGTGGGGCGACCGCTGAACTTGAGTATAATATCGGCTATCCTGCAGTCGTTAACCACAACAGGGAAGCAGATATCATCGAAGAAGCCGCAGCTGCCATGGGGCTTGAATTTGAGACTGCCAAGCCGATGATGATAGGCGAGGATTTTTCCTACTATATCAATGAGGTTCCGGGCGCCTTCTTCTTCACGGGATCGGGCAATGCAGCCAAGCAGAGTGATTATGTCCACCACCATCCCATGTTCGACTTGGATGAAGAAGCGATGACCAGTGGATTATCGATGTTCATGAAAATTCTCGAGATTGAGCAGGTGATTGAATGGAAACAAGAGTGATAGAACAGTTGGCGGAAGATCACTACGATGAAATGGTCAGATTGAGACGCCATTTCCATATGTACCCGGAGCTGTCCTTCCATGAAGTCCAGACTCCCGCATATATCGCAGAATACTTAAGGGAGCTCGGCATAGAGACAAAAGAAGGCGTCGGCGGCAGAGGTGTTGTCGGTCGCCTGATAATCGACCCGGAGCGGCCGACAGTCGCATTGCGCGCTGATTTTGATGCCCTACCGATCCAGGACCAGAAGGACGTGCCATACCGTTCGACCGTACCCGGGGTGATGCATGCCTGCGGCCATGATGCCCATACCGCAGTACTGCTCACCGTAGCCCGCATCCTTTCTGAAAATAAAGCACAGCTGCGCGGCAATGTGGTCTTTATCTTCCAGCACGCTGAAGAAGTTGATCCCGGAGGTGCCATACAGATGATTGCGGATGACTGTCTGCATGGAGTGGACGCCATATTTGGACAACATGTGAGCAGTGGCCTCGATGTCGGCACAATCGGCTACAAATACGGTACAGCAACCGGTATGCCGGACGACTTCACCATTAGGATACACGGGCGCGGCGGCCATGCCTCAAAACCGCATGTTGCAATCGACCCTGTCGCTGCAGCCATTACCTTCTGCAATCAGCTGCAGTACATCGTCACGAGAAAATCCAAGCCGATGGAGCCTGTCGTCCTATCCATCACAATGTTCAATGCCGGACATCAGCATAATATCATTCCCGATACGGTTGAAGTCGGAGGCACTATCCGGACTTTCAACCACGAGACACAGGCGGTGATGATCAACGAACTTAAAAAGTGCCTTGAAGGCCTTGTGACCACAACAGGAATAACCTACGACCTCAATTATATGAAAGGGTATCCTCCAGTGGTCAATGATACCGACAAGACAGATCTCGTGCTCCAGGCGGCGACTGGCATCTCTACAGTAAAGGAAGTACAGGAATTGGAACCGGATCTCGGCGGGGAAGATTTTTCCTACTATCTGCAGAGGGTGCCTGGCACCTTCTACTATACCGGTACCCGCAACACTAATTTCAAAGCCGACTACCCGCATCATCACGGCCAGTTCGACATCGATGAGAAGGGCTTGACGAATGCTGTCTCTGTCATGGTGAAATCCGTCTTCAACTACTTCGCTAAGGAGGCGGTCATATGATGAAGCTCCAGCAGGATATAGAGAGGCTGCACGAGGAAATGGTCCATATACGCCGGCATATGCATATGCATCCGGAACTCTCCTTTAAAGAAGCAGAAACAAAAGGGTATATCTATAATCAGATCAGCGATCTTGGCCTAGATATCCGCCGGGATGTGGGCGGTAATGGTCTTGTTGCCCGATTGAATATTAATGATGACTTCAGGACTGTCGCTTTGCGCGCTGATTTTGATGCCTTGCCGATCCAGGATGAAAAGGATGTGCCCTACAGGTCCACCGTGCCGGGGGTCATGCATGCATGCGGCCACGATGCACATACTGCAATGCTCATCACGACGGCGCGTATACTCGCGGCACGTAAAGATGACCTGAAGGTCAATGTCGTCTTTATCTTCCAGCATGCAGAGGAGATGCTGCCCGGGGGTGCACAGGCGATGATCGAGGACGGGGCACTTGATGGTGTCGATTATATATTCGGGACACATGTCTCTTCCCTCTATCCAACAGGTACGCTATCCTACACAAAAGATTTCGCATATGCCGCAGCAGATGCCTTTACGATCACTGTAGCAGGACGTGGGGGGCATGGGGCGGAACCCCATGAAGCGATCGATCCCGTCGTTGCAGGGGCATCACTGGTCCAGCAGCTCCAATCCATCGTTTCACGCACCGTCGATTCTTTAAAGTCAGCTGTTGTGACGACCAGCATGTTCAACGGGGGGTCTTCTTTCAATGTCATCCCTAATGCAGTGGAGTTGCGGGGCACGATACGTACATTCGAGCAAAGTGTAAAAGATGATGTACTGAGACGGATGGATGGCATCATAAAAGGCAGCGAATCAAGTTTCGAGGTCACATGCAATCTCGACTATCAGCATGGCTACCCTGCGCTGCTCAACAATAACTCGCAACTTGACCATGCCCGCCATTCCCTCGAAGATGCAGCATATGTAAAAATCATTGAAGAAAACCCTCCTTCCATGGGTGGTGAGGATTTTGCATATTACCTTGAGAAGGTGCCTGGCTGCTATTTCTATACTGGCGTCCGTAATCCGGAAAAAGGAATCAATCATCCTCATCACCATCCATTGTTCGACATCGATGAGGATGGCCTGAAGGCCGGGGTGGAATCCCTCTGCAGCATCGTTCTTAAATTTGGTGAATAATAAAAAAAGCCATCTCTTTCGAGATGGCTTTTTCATATATGAAAGAAGCCAAGGGGAAAAACCCTGGCTTCTAATATCTTCAAATATATTATTTGATGATTTCAGTTACAACACCTGATCCAACAGTACGTCCACCTTCACGGATGGAGAAACGTGTACCGTCTTCGATCGCGATTGGAGAAATGAGTTCAACGTTCATTTCAACGTTATCGCCAGGCATAACCATTTCTGTACCTTCAGGAAGTTCTACCACACCAGTTACGTCCGTAGTACGGAAGTAGAACTGTGGGCGGTAGTTGTTGAAGAATGGAGTGTGACGTCCACCTTCTTCTTTTGAAAGTACATAAACTTCAGCTTTGAAGTTAGTGTGTGGTGTGATGGATCCAGGAGCAGCAAGTACTTGTCCACGCTGGATGTCTTCACGTGCTACACCACGGAGGAGCGCACCGATGTTGTCGCCAGCTTCTGCATAGTCAAGAAGCTTACGGAACATTTCAACACCTGTAACAGTTGTTTTAGTGGACTCTTCATTGATACCGATGATTTCAACTTCTGCACCAACTTTAACGCTTCCACGTTCTACACGGCCAGTCGCAACTGTTCCGCGTCCTGTGATGGAGAATACGTCCTCTACAGGCATCATGAATGGCTTGTCGGAGTCACGTTCTGGAGTCGGGATGAATTCGTCGACTGCATTCATGAGTTCCAAGATTTTGTCTTCGTATTCTTCTACACCTTCAAGCGCTTTAAGAGCAGAACCTGCGATTACAGGGATGTCATCGCCTGGGAAGTCGTATTCAGAAAGAAGCTCACGCACTTCCATTTCTACGAGTTCAAGAAGCTCTTCGTCGTCTACCATGTCTACTTTGTTGAGGAATACAACAAGTGCTGGTACACCAACGTTACGTGAAAGCAGGATGTGCTCACGAGTTTGTGGCATTGGGCCATCTGCTGCAGAAACGACGAGGATACCGCCGTCCATTTGAGCTGCACCAGTGATCATGTTTTTGACGTAGTCAGCGTGACCTGGGCAGTCAACGTGCGCATAGTGGCGTGTTTCAGTTTCATACTCGATGTGGGAAGTGTTGATCGTGATTCCACGCTCTTTTTCTTCCGGTGCGTTATCGATCTGAGCATAGCTCTGCGCTTCGCCTGATCCTCTTTTAGCGAGAACTGTTGCGATAGCGGCTGTGAGTGTAGTTTTACCGTGGTCAACGTGACCAATTGTACCTATATTGGCATGCGTCTTGGAACGGTCGAATTTTTCTTTTGCCATTTGTATACCTCTCCTTAAAAGAATTGTTTATATTTATATTGAAACTCGGAAACGGGACGTGCCCGCCCGAGGTGTTTCTAAACCACTTATAAATGATTATGATCCAAAAATCAAGCGAGCTGATTATTCACCTTTGTTTTTCTTGATGATTTCTTCAGAAATTGATTTTGGAACTTCTTCGTAGTGATCGAATACCATTGTATATGTGCCGCGTCCCTGCGTGTTGGAACGCAGATTCGTTGCATAACCGAACATTTCAGAAAGTGGCACGAAAGCATTGACGACTTGCGCATTACCACGCGCAGCCATACCTTCAACACGTCCGCGACGGCTTGTGACATCACCCATGATATCACCCATATACTCCTCAGGCATTACGATCTCAACCTTCATGACTGGTTCGAGAATGACCGGGTCACATACTTTGGCAGCTTCCCTGAGTGCCAATGATGCAGCAACCTTAAAGGCCATTTCTGAGGAGTCGACATCGTGGTAGGAACCATCGAAGAGTTTTGCTTTGACGTCTACCATAGGGTAGCCTGCAAGCACACCGTTCTCCATGGAGTCCCTGAGTCCTGCTTCGACGGATGGAATATATTCACGTGGAACCACACCACCGACGATCGCGTTTTCAAACTCGAATCCGCCGCCTACTTCGTTAGGTGTGAATTCGATGTGAACATCACCAAACTGGCCACGTCCACCGGATTGACGCGCGAACTTACCTTGAACAGCTGCCTGCTTCTTGAACGTCTCGCGGTAGGACACCATTGGCGCACCTACGTTACAATCCACTCTGAATTCACGCTTCATACGGTCTACGAGGATATCAAGGTGGAGTTCACCCATACCGCCGATGATGACCTGACCCGTTTCGTTATCGGTGTGTGCCGTGAAGGTAGGGTCTTCTTCCTGAAGTTTGACGAGTGCGCTGGACATTTTGTCTTGGTCAGCTTTGGATTTAGGTTCCACAGAGAGGTGGATAACCGGCTCTGGGAAGTCCATTGATTCAAGGATGACCTGGTTCTTCTCGTCACAGAGCGTATCCCCTGTTCCAGTATCTTTCAAGCCGATCGCAGCAGCGATGTCGCCTGCATAGACAGTGGAAATTTCTTGACGGGAGTTGGCGTGCATCTGAAGGAGACGACCAACACGTTCGCGTTTGTCTTTCGCCGTGTTCTGAACATAGGAGCCTGCGCTGAGGGTACCTGAATAGACACGGAAGAAAGTCAATTTACCGACGAATGGATCAGTCATGACCTTAAAGGCAAGTGCTGCAAATGACTCAGAGTCATCCGGCTTAGCAATAACCTCTTCATCTTCATCATCTTTTCTGTGACCAACGATCGGTTTCACATCAAGTGGGGACGGAAGATAGTCGATTGCAGCATTAAGAAGGAGTTGAACCCCTTTGTTCTTGAACGCAGTACCGCAAAGTACAGGATAGAACTCAACATCACAAGTTGCCTGACGGATTGCAGCTTTCAATTCTTCAACAGAAATATCTTCTCCGCCAAGGTATTTCTCCATGATGTCTTCATTTACGTCGGCAAGTCCTTCAATGAGGCCTTCCCTAAGCTCTTCTGCCTTTTCTTTGTACTCAGCTGGAATTTCAATTTCCTGAACATCAGTACCAAGGTCATTGTTGTAGTTAAATGCCTTCATCTCAACCAAATCTATGATCCCTGTGAAGTTATCTTCAGAACCGATTGGGAATTGGATTGGATGCGCATTTGCTTGAAGGCGATCCTTGATTGTACTTACTGAGTACTCAAAGTCTGCACCGACTTTATCCATCTTGTTGATGAAGACGATACGCGGCACACCATAAGTTGTCGCCTGCCTCCAGACAGTTTCCGTCTGCGGCTCAACGCCAGACTGGGCATCAAGTACCGTCACCGCGCCATCAAGTACACGCAAAGAACGTTCAACTTCTACTGTGAAGTCTACGTGGCCTGGTGTATCGATGATGTTGACACGGTGGCCGTCCCATTGTGCTGTCGTCGCAGCGGAAGTGATCGTGATTCCACGCTCCTGCTCCTGCTCCATCCAGTCCATCTGTGACGCACCTTCATGCGTTTCACCGATTTTATGGATACGGCCGGTATAATAGAGGATACGTTCAGTCGTTGTTGTCTTACCGGCATCGATGTGGGCCATGATACCGATATTACGCGTTTTTTCTAAAGAGAATTCTCTTGCCATTGATATCTTTTTCTCCTTCCGGGAATGGAATAGATAGGCTGTTGCACAACCTTCTTATTACCAGCGGTAGTGTGCGAAAGCTCTGTTTGCTTCAGCCATCTTATGAACGTCTTCACGTTTCTTGACAGCACCACCAGTATTGTTGGCAGCATCAAGAATTTCGTTTGCCAGGCGCTCTTCCATAGTCTTCTCCCCGCGCAGACGCGAGTAGTTTACGAGCCAGCGGAGGCCGAGAGTCGTACGGCGTTCTGGGCGCACCTCAACAGGTACTTGGTAGTTTGAACCACCTACACGACGTGCTTTGACTTCAAGTACTGGCATGATGTTTTCGATCGCTTCATCAAAAACTTCCCCTGCATCTCTGCCGGAACGTTCCTGTACAAGATCGAAAGCTGAGTAAAGAATTCTTTGGGAAGTACCGCGTTTTCCGTCTACCATCATTTTGTTGATGAGCTTAGTCACAAGCTTGGAATTGTGGATCGGATCCGGCAATACATCTCTTTTTGGGACTGGTCCTTTACGTGGCATAGTCATCCTCCTTTCAAAAATTTTATATCATTTTATATTTTTATTTTTTCTTCTTGGCGCGTTTAGTACCGTATAGTGAACGGCTCTGTTTACGGTCGTTGACACCTGAAGTATCAAGCGCACCGCGTACAACGTGGTAGCGTACACCAGGAAGGTCCTTTACACGTCCTCCACGGATGAGTACAACACTGTGCTCTTGGAGATTGTGTCCGATTCCAGGTATATATGCGTTCACTTCAATAGTGTTTGAAAGTCTCACACGTGCATATTTACGGAGGGCGGAGTTCGGTTTCTTAGGAGTCATCGTACCGACACGCGTACATACACCTCTTTTTTGTGGTGCATTTTCGTCCGTCATACGTTTCTTAAGACTGTTGTAGCCCTTGTTCAATGCTGGTGAGTCTGTGCTTTGTGATTTGCTTTGACGAGGTTTTCTCACAAGCTGGTTAATCGTTGGCATGGTTTTCCTCCTCTCTTCAATTAATCCCACACATCCAGGTGGCTCATTTTAAAGGTATAAAAAAATGTGTAAGAAATAATTCTTACATTTTACATTTTATCTCCCCATAACAATCGTAAAGATTCAATATGGAGTAACCTTAATTATAGTAGCATCTCTGAATAGGGATGTCAACACACTATTTTAAAACAGTACCCGCTCAAAAGAGCGGGTATCCTGTTTTTATTCTTCAATAAGAATTTCTTCCTTCTGCTCTGCAGACTCAGGATGTTCGACATCGATTTCCACATCGCGGTATCTCGGCATTCCCGTACCTGCCGGTATGAGTTTACCGATGATGACGTTCTCTTTGAGACCGAGAAGTTCATCACGTTTACCTTTGATTGCAGCATCTGTCAGCACTCTTGTCGTTTCTTGGAAGCTTGCTGCAGAAAGGAAGCTTTCTGTTTCAAGTGACGCCTTGGTGATACCGAGCAGTACCGGTTTTGCGGTTGCCGGACGTTTGCGCTTCTTGAAGATATCACGGTTGGCATCCGTAAAGGCATGGATGTCGACCAGTGCGCCAGGGAGGAGCTTAGTATCACCGGCATCGATGATACGGACCTTCCTCAGCATCTGTCTGACCATGACCTCAACGTGCTTATCATCTATTTCAACACCTTGCATGCGGTATACCTTCTGAACTTCCTTAAGCAGGTATTCCTGCGTGCGGTTCAGGCCTGCGACCGCGAGGAGTTCCTTCGGCTCGATCGAACCTTCAGTCAGTATCTCACCCGGTTCGACCTTATCGCCGATTTCTACAAGCAGACGTGCTGTCGCTGGGGCAGTATACGTCTTCGTTTCCTGCTCACCTTTGATCTTGATCTCCTGCTGGCGATCTTTGACGATTTCAATATCAGTCACCGCTCCGCGGATTTCTGAAATCATCGCCTGACCTTTTGGATTACGTGCTTCGAAGAGCTCCTGTATACGCGGCAGACCTTGAGTGATGTCGCTTCCTGCGACCCCACCCGTGTGGAATGTACGCATTGTAAGCTGTGTACCCGGCTCACCGATGGATTGTGCAGCGATAGTACCAACTGCTTCACCCACTTCTACTTTTTCGCCGGTTGCAAGGTTCTTACCATAGCAACGTTCACACACGCCGTGGCGTGTATTACATGTGAAGGCTGAGCGGATGTACATTTCTTCGACGCCACTGTTCACAATCGCTTTCGCTATCTCATTTGTGATCAGTTCATTTGAGTGGACCAGGATTTCCTTCGTTTCAGGATCCTTGACTGTCTCTTTGGCATAACGCCCTTCGAGACGGTCGATGAGTGGCTCAATCAATTCTGAACCTTCTGTAAGCGCTGAAACGAGCAGCCCTTTATCAGTTCCACAGTCGTCGTCGCGGACAATGACATCTTGCGCAACATCGACCAGACGTCTTGTAAGGTACCCTGAGTCCGCCGTCTTAAGTGCAGTATCGGCCAGACCTTTACGTGCACCGTGCGTGGAGATGAAGTACTCAAGGACCGTCAGTCCTTCACGGAAGCTGGACTTGATCGGAAGTTCTATGATCTGCCCTGACGGGTTGGCCATCAGACCACGCATTCCGGCCAGTTGAGTAAAGTTGGATGCGTTACCCCTGGCACCTGAATCACTCATCATGAATATCGGATTCAGGCGATCAAGTGACTGCATCAGCCGTGCTTGGATATCATCCTTTGCACGCGTCCACAGTTCTATGACCGTGCCGTAGCGTTCTTCTTCTGTGATCAGTCCACGTGCAAACTGCTTCTGGACCTTTTCAACCTTCTCTTCTGTCTCATCGATGATTTCCTGCTTCTCAGGAAGTACGACGATATCAGACACACCTACAGTGATTCCGGCTTTGGATGAATACTTGAAGCCGAGATCCTTCATAAGGTCGAGCATGACGGAAGTTTCAGTGATATGGAAAGCGTTGAACACTTCCGCTATGATCTGTCCAAGGAATTTCTTGTTGAACGGATCGACTAGTGGCACCTCTTTGAAACGCTCCGCCAATCCACCCTCACCAAGTTCCGATGCAGCGACGAAATAACGGTCCGGAGTTTTCACTTCAAGGTTTTCCCTTGTCGGCTCATTGATGTACGGGAAGGAAGGTGGCATGATTTCATTGAAGATGACTTTTCCTGTCGTCGTCATGAGTATCTTGCCCTGGTTCTCCCTGGAAACCTTCTCTGCCGCGAAGCTGTCGGTATGCACGCCGATGCGGCTGTGGAGTTGTACATAGCCGTTCTGATAAGCCATTACAACTTCATCCGCATCCTTGAAGATGTGGCCTTCGCGTTTTGTGTTCTCCCTCTCAAGTGTAAGGTAGTAGTTGCCGAGCACCATATCCTGTGAAGGCGTTACAACCGGCTTGCCATCCTTAGGGTTCAAGATGTTTTGGGCAGCCAGCATCAATGTGCGGGCCTCGGCCTGAGCTTCTTTCGATAGCGGTACATGCACTGCCATCTGGTCACCATCAAAGTCTGCGTTATAGGCAGTCGTAACCAATGGATGCAACCTGATCGCACGTCCTTCGACGAGCGTCGCCTCGAACGCCTGGATACCTAGGCGGTGAAGTGTCGGTGCACGGTTCAGCAGTATCGGGTGCTCCTTGATGACATCTTCAAGGACATCCCACACTTCATTTTCCATGCGCTCTATCTTACCTTTGGCATTCTTGATGTTGGTCGCCATTTCACGTTCAACAAGCTCTTTCATGACGAACGGCTTGAACAGTTCGAGAGCCATCTCCCTCGGCAGTCCACACTGGTACATCTTCAGGCTTGGACCAACTACGATGACTGAACGTCCAGAGTAGTCGACACGTTTACCGAGCAGGTTCTGACGGAAACGTCCCTGTTTCCCTTTCAGCATGTGGGAGAGGGATTTGAGCGGACGGTTCCCCGGACCAGTCACCGGACGACCGCGGCGGCCGTTATCGATCAATGCATCAACAGCTTCCTGGAGCATACGTTTTTCGTTCTGGACGATGATGCCAGGCGCTCCCAAGTCAAGGAGACGCTTGAGGCGGTTATTACGGTTGATGACCCGACGGTAGAGGTCGTTCAAGTCACTTGTGGCGAAACGCCCGCCATCAAGTTGGACCATCGGACGGATTTCCGGTGGGATGATCGGCAGTACGTCAAGGATCATCCACGCAGGATCGTTTCCTGAGCTCCTGAATGATTCAACGACTTCAAGACGTTTGATTGCACGGGTCAACCTTTGGCCTGTTGCTGTTTCCAGCTCTTTTCTGAGTTGGGCGAGCTCATCTTCGAGGTTGACATCCATCAGCAGTTCCCTGATGGCTTCAGCACCCATCTTGGCTGTAAATGTATTGCCGTGCTTATCATAATATTCCCTGTACTCGCGCTCAGTCAGCAGCTGCTTAGGTTCAAGGCCGGTAGATCCTGGCTTGATGACTGCGTAGGACGCGAAGTAGATGACTTCTTCCAGGGAGCGTGGGGACATATCAAGCAGCAGCCCCATCCTGGAGGGGATGCCTTTGAAATACCAGATGTGGGAGACAGGGGCAGCAAGTTCAATGTGCCCCATCCTCTCACGTCTGACCTTGGCACGTGTCACTTCCACACCACAGCGGTCGCAGACCATGCCTTTGTACCTTACACGCTTATATTTACCGCAGCTACATTCCCAATCTTTCGTCGGGCCGAATATCTTTTCACAGAAAAGGCCGTCTCGTTCAGGCTTAAGCGTTCTATAGTTGATCGTTTCAGGTTTTTTCACTTCACCGAAAGACCATGAACGGATCTTTTCGGATGAAGCCAGACCTATTTTCATATATTCAAATCTATTTACATCTATCAATGAGCTTTCCTCCCTAAAGTTTTATCAAGCTCAATCATCATTCAGTGACATCTTCAGTCGCTGCTTTTGGCTCCGCACTCAAATTCATCTGATTAGGCGCTTCGTCCTCTTCTGTATCACGCATCTCGATTTCTTCATCATTCTCATCAAGCAGATTGACATCGAGACCGAGGCTCTGCAACTCCTTCATCAGCACACGGAATGATTCAGGCACGCCGGGTTTAGGGACATTTTCACCTTTTACGATCGCTTCGTAGGTCTTCACGCGACCGACGGTATCATCGGATTTGACCGTCAGGATTTCCTGGAGGGTATAGGCGGCACCATATGCTTCCAGTGCCCATACTTCCATTTCCCCGAAACGCTGGCCACCGAACTGGGCTTTACCGCCGAGTGGCTGCTGTGTAACAAGTGAATATGGTCCAGTACTTCTCGCATGGAGTTTGTCGTCGACCATGTGGGCAAGCTTGAGCATGTACATGACACCAACGGAGATGCGGCTCTCAAACGGTTCTCCCGTCCTGCCGTCGTAGAGGACGGTCTTACCGTCATGGGCAAGTCCTGCTTCTGACATCGTCTCCCATACATCTTCCTCATTCGCACCGTCGAATACTGGGGATGCCATCTTCACACCCATGGCACGGGAAGCCATACCGAGGTGGAGTTCAAGCACTTGTCCGATATTCATACGCGATGGTACCCCAAGTGGGTTGAGCATAAGGTCGATTGGTGTGCCGTCCGGCATGTAAGGCATGTCCTCCTCAGGCAGGATTCTGGAGATGACACCTTTGTTACCGTGTCGTCCACACATTTTGTCACCTACGCTGATCTTACGCTTTTGCACGATGTAGACGCGCACGAGCTGATTGACCCCTGGAGAGAGTTCGTCACCATCTTCACGGTTGAAGACTTTGACATCCAACACAATGCCGCCTGCACCGTGCGGTACACGGAGTGAAGTATCACGCACTTCACGTGCTTTCTCACCGAATATCGCATGGAGTAGACGCTCTTCCGCTGTCAGTTCGGTTACACCTTTAGGCGTGACCTTACCGACGAGGATATCGCCATCCTTGACTTCAGCACCGATGTGTACGATGCCGCGGTCATCCAGTTTCTTCAGCGCATTATCGGAAACGTTCGGAATGTCCCTTGTGATTTCTTCAGGTCCGAGTTTCGTATCCCTCGATTCTGATTCATACTCCTCTATGTGGATGGAAGTATAGACGTCATCCTTGACCATGCGTTCACTCATGATGACGGCATCCTCATAGTTGTAGCCGTCCCAAGTCATGAAGCCGACCACCAGGTTTTGGCCCAGTGCCATCTCGCCATTATCCATTGACGGCCCGTCAGCAAGGATTTCACCTTTGGCGACGATATCGTCTTTAGCGACAATCGGCCTCTGGTTATAGCATGTTCCGGAGTTCGAACGGATGAATTTGGACAATTTATATACATCTTTGTCCGTCTCAACTTCTTTTCCATTCTGATCTTCAATCCGACGCACGTGGATTTCTTTTGCTTCTACACGTTCTACACGGCCTTTGTAGCGTGCGACGATTGCAGCACCAGAGTCGCGTGCAGCCACGTGCTCCATGCCCGTACCGATATGTGGGGACTGCGGAATCAGGAGTGGTACAGCCTGACGTTGCATGTTCGCACCCATCAAAGCACGGTTCGAGTCATCGTTTTCCAGGAATGGGATACATGCCGTCGCCGCAGAAACAACTTGTTTCGGGGATACGTCCATGTAGTCCATGCGTTCTCTCGCCATCTTCGTGTTGTTACCACGGAAGCGGCAGACGATTTCTTCGTTGGTGAATGAACCATCTTCTTCAAGGAGCGCGTTCGCCTGGGCGACGACGTAGCTGTCTTCCTCGTCAGCTGTCAGGTAGTGTGTCTCACTTGTGACCTTGTTCGTCTCTGGGTCGACTCTTCTATATGGAGTTTCGATGAAGCCGAACTCATTGACCCGCGCATAGCTGGACAGGGAGTTGATCAGACCGATGTTCGGTCCTTCTGGCGTTTCGATTGGACACATGCGTCCGTAGTGGGAGTAGTGTACGTCACGTACTTCCATTCCTGCACGCTCACGCGTCAGACCGCCGGGTCCAAGCGCAGATAGACGTCTCTTGTGCGTCAATTCAGCAAGTGGATTCGTCTGGTCCATGAATTGCGACAGCTGTGAACTTCCGAAAAACTCCTTGATGGAGGCGATTACCGGACGGATGTTGATCAGTTGCTGTGGTGTGATGGATTCAGTGTCCTGAATCGACATGCGCTCCCTCACTACACGTTCCATACGGGAAACACCAATCCTGAATTGGTTTTGGAGCAGTTCCCCTACAGAGCGGAGACGACGGTTACCGAGGTGGTCTATATCGTCAGTGTGTCCCACTCCATGAAGCAGGTTGAAGAAATAGCTCATGGAAGCAATGATGTCAGAAGGTGTGATTGACTTCACTTCAACATCAGGGAATGCGTTTCCTATGATGGTTGTGGTACCCTCTTCCATGTTCGGCGCTTCAACTTTTATGGATTGGATTTCAATCGGCTCATCGAGCAGTCCATTCTCTAGATGATATGTTTCCAGGTTCGCATTGGATTCAAGGACATCCATGATGCCGTCCAATGTACGTCTGTCGATTGTAGTGCCTGTTTCTGCTACAATTTCTCCTGTTTCCCGGTCGACGATCGGCTCAGCCAACACCTGGTTGAACAGACGGTCTTTCAGATGGAGTTTTTTGTTCATCTTATAACGCCCTACACTCGCAAGGTCATAACGTTTTGGATCGAAGAAGCGGGAATATAGAAGATTCCTCGCGTTCTCGACAGTCGGTGGTTCGCCTGGGCGAAGTCGTTCGTAGATTTCTAGGAGTGCCTGATCTACCGTTTCGGTAGTATCCTTCTCAAGCGTATTCCTGACGTATTCATTATCTCCAAGAATATTGATGATTTCCTGGTCGGTAGAGAATCCGAGTGCTCTAAGAAGTATAGTCATAGGCAGTTTACGTGTACGGTCGATCCTCACGTATACGATGTCCTTGGCGTCTATTTCATATTCAAGCCAAGCGCCGCGGTTCGGGATCACTGTCGCGCCAAACCCTCTTTTGCCGTTCTTATCGATTTTTTCGGAATAATAGACAGATGGACTTCTGACAAGTTGTGATACTATGACGCGTTCCGCCCCATTGATGACGAAAGTGCCGGTATCAGTCATCAGAGGAAAATCACCCATGAACACTTCCTGTTCTTTAACCTCACCCGTCTCTTTTATGATCAGACGGACTTTCACACGCAAAGGCGCAGAATAGGTTGCATCATGGTTCTTTGCCTCATCCTCATCATATTTAGGTTCGCCGAGTTTATAGTCGACGAACTCCAGTGACATATTACCTGTGAAGTCTTCAACTGGAGAAATGTCCTTGAACATCTCTATAAGGCCTTTCTCCAGGAACCATTCGTAGGATTTTGTCTGGATTTCGATCAGGTTCGGCAGATCCATTTTTTCTTCGATTCGTGCATAACTTCTGCGTGTAGCGTGTCTTCCATATTGAATCAGTTCACTCATCGACAGATTCACCCCTAATAAAAATTACGTAAAACATTCACCGAAGCAGTTAAACAGTTAATAAGACAAAAAGAAAACGGAATCGAAACCAACCCCATTTTCTATTAATCAACTATATTTATACGCTCCATTCAATCCGCACTGAAAAAATGCATACTGATTGACATTATATTTTTACATTCTATAACTATATCACAGAAAAAAAGTCAAGTCAAATTTAAAATTGGCCTGTGACGCCCTTCAGGACGTAGTATCCTTTATCTTTCGCAAGCGTCTCAACATTGCCGAAACTTTCTTGGATGGCTTTGCGATATGAAGGCATCCCCTGCTTTTTCTGGACGACCATATAGAATGCACCATCTTCAAGACGTCCGGCGGCATCTTCTATGATGTCGAGCACCACGTCTTTCCCTGCCCTGAACGGAGGATTCGTCACGTAGAAGTCTGGCTTAAAGGCTTCGGCATGGGCGTCGTATTCACTGCGATCCTTCACTTCGGCCGCAACTCTATTGCGGGAAGCATTCTCCTTGGAGAGCAGAAGTCCGTCCGGGTTCACTTCAATCATCAGTGGGGTTGCGTCAAGGACATCTCCAATGACGATGCCAATCGGACCATAACCTGCCCCCATATCAATGAAGTCTCCTCCTGCATCAGCGCTCCTATCTTTTATGACTGCATCAATAAGTACTGCGCTGCCATAATCGATGCGATCCTTGGAGAAGACACCACGGTCCGTTTTGAATGTGTAGCGCTTACCTTGGTATGCGTACTCTATTTCTTTATAATTATGTTCCGAATCATGTCCGGTGAAATAATGGCTCATCACACCACTCCTATATTTATGCGCCGTCATTATGTAAATAAAGAGACTCATTTAAACAATCGTTTAAAATGAGCCTCCCTACATATCTGAATAAGATTATTTAAGTTCTACGCTTGCGCCAACTTCTTCGAGTTGTGCTTTAAGTTCTTCAGCGTCTTCTTTAGAAGCGCCTTCTTTGACGACTTTAGGTGCGCCGTCAACGACTGCTTTAGCATCTTTGAGGCCAAGGCCTGTCGCTTCACGAACAACTTTGATGACTTTGATCTTAGAAGATCCAGCGTCTGTAAGTTCAACGTCGAACTCAGTCTGCTCTTCTGCTGCCGCTTCGCCTGCACCAGCGCCTGCTGCTGCCACTGGAGCTGCAGCTGTAACGCCGAACTCTTCTTCTATTGCTTTGACAAGGTCATTCAGTTCAAGTACGGACATACCTTTGATTTCTTCAATGATTTGTTCTTGGGACATTATAATTCCTCCATTTATTGGTATAGTTTATTAAGCTTCTTCGTTTTCCTTCTCTTCACCGACAGCTTTAACTGCATAGGCGAAGTTGCGTACTGGAGCTTGCAGTACGGAAAGCAGCATGGATACGAGTCCATCTTTGTCTGGAAGCGTTGCAATTGCTTTGACATCTTCAACCGGTGTGAATTGACCTTCGATGATGCCTGCTTTGATTTCCAATGCTTCATGATCTTTGGCGAAGTTGTTCAAGATCTTCGCAGGTGCAATCACATCTTCGTTTGAGAATGCGATAGCGTTTGGTCCCGTCAGGAATTCATTGATTTCAGTAAGCTCAGCTTTTTCTGCCGCGCGGCGTGTCATCGTATTCTTGTAGACTTTGAATTCGATATTCGCTTCACGGAGCTGTTTGCGAAGCTCAGTCATTTCAGAAACAGTCAGGCCACGGTAGTCTACAAGTACAGTAGATACAGAGTTCTTAAATTGTTCTGTGATGACATCGATGTGTTGCTGTTTAGCTTCAATCACTGTTGACATAGTTACACCTCCATATTTGTTTGTGTATCCGGTGCAATAAAAAAAGCACCTTTTACCCTCGGCAAAAAGTGCTTGAATTTATATTGAATATCATTCAAGTCTTAATCATTTGCCTCGGTAGGATGGACTTTTAAGCACGACGGCTCCTACTGTCTTAGGTAGTATTAAAATACAACTGCAACTATACATAATACAGATGCAGTTGTCAATATATACTTTAGGGTCGTTCTAGGCCCTGATTATGCTAGGATCCACTTTGATGCCAGGACCCATCGTAGAAGAAACTGCAGTGGTCTTGAAGTATACACCTTTTGAAGATGCTGGCTTCGCTTTTGCAAGCGCGTCATGGACTGCTTTGAAGTTCTCGACAAGCTTATCTTCATCGAAGGATACTTTGCCGATCGCTGCATGCACGATACCGGATTTTTCTGCACGGTATTCCACTTTACCTGCCTTGATTTCTTCGACTGCCTTCGTAACATCCATCGTTACAGTACCCGTCTTAGGGTTCGGCATGAGACCTTTAGGTCCAAGCACACGGCCGAGTTTACCTACTTCGCCCATCATGTCAGGTGTTGCAACGATTACGTCGAAGTCGAACCATCCTTCATTGATCTTCTGGATGTAGTCCTCTCCTACAAAATCTGCACCTGCTGCTTCTGCTTCCTTAGCCTTCTCACCTTTAGCGAATACCAATACACGCTGTGATTTACCAGTACCGTGCGGCAAGACGATTGCTCCACGGATCTGCTGGTCATTCTTACGCGTATCAATACCCAGGCGGAATGCTACTTCAACAGAGGCATCGAAGTTGACAGTGCTTGTCTCTTTAGCTAGTTTGACTGCTTCTTCAATGCTGTAAGATGCGTTTTGGTCAAACTTTTCAAGAGCTGCCTGATACTTCTTACTTCTCTTAGCCATTTCTATTCCTCCTTGTGGTTATAGCGGGTAATCCTCCCACGTTTGTATTAATACTCTGTTTTCATGTTCAGTCAAATTATTTTTCTATAGAGAAGCCCATGCTTCTGGCTGTACCTTCGACCATACGCATAGCCGCTTCGACGTCTGCTGCATTAAGATCTTCCATTTTAGTTTCAGCGATTTCACGCACTTGCGCTTCAGTTACGCTGGCCACCTTGTTTTTGTTTGGCTCTCCAGAACCTTTTTCAACGTTTGCAGCTTTCTTGAGAAGAACTGCTGCTGGTGGTGTTTTTGTGATGAATGTGAATGAGCGGTCTTCAAATACGGAAATTTCAACCGGAATGATGAGACCCGCCTGTTCTTGTGTACGTGCGTTGAATTCCTTACAGAATCCCATGATGTTCACACCAGCCTGACCCAATGCCGGACCTACCGGTGGTGCTGGATTCGCTTTACCTGCAGGAATCTGCAATTTTACAATGTTGATTACTTTTTTAGCCACGATGTGCACCTCCTCGTTATCGTGATGTGGTCACAGGATGTCAGTTTTCACCCTCCCACTCGCATCTATAAAAAAAGATGGCCGAAAAAATTTCGACCATGATAATATACCACTATTCCATTAAAAAAGCAAGTGAGTTATTACAATTTCTCGATCTGGTCAAATTCCACTTCGACCGGGGTTTCACGCCCGAACATCTCGACCAGTACAGTCAGCTTATAGTGCTCTTCATCGATGGAGCGGATTTCGCCCATCTGATTTTTGAACGGCCCATCGACTATATTGATGGACTCGCCGACTTCAACTTCGAAATCGACGGTGCGTTCAGCCATGCCCATCTGTTTCAGGATGAACTTCACTTCTTCCGGCAGAAGCGGATTCGGCTTGCTGCCCGCCCCTTGGGAACCGACGAAGCCCGTAACCCCTGGAGTATTCCGGACGATGTACCAGGATTCATCAGTCATGATGAGTTCGACGAGCACATATCCCGGGAACGTCTTCTTCATTGCCGTTTTGCGCTTGCCGTCCTTGACGGTCGTCTCTTCCTCTTCAGGGATGATGACGCGGAAGATCTGATCCTGCATGTTCATCGATTCGAGCCGGGCTTCAAGGTTCTTCTTCACTTTATTTTCATATCCGGAATAAGTATGTACTGCATACCAGTTCTTTTCTCCAGACATAGTATCTCTCCTTTGGTTACATTAAGTCTATGAGTGCGGAGATACCCAGGTCCAGCGCGTAGAAAAACGCCAGAAAGAATATCACTGTGAACATGACGACCGCTGTATAGCGGACCGTTTCCTGACCGGTCGGCCAGCTTACCTTCTTCATCTCGCTGACAACATTCTGCAGGAAATTCTTATCATTTGCCATCGGTTGTTTCCTCCTGTATCAGATGGAACTTTTATGAGTCTGATGCCGGTTGCACGTTTTGCAGTACTTCCTGATGGATAGTCTTTCCTTGTGCTCGGTAGTCGTCCTATAATTGCGCGACCCGCATCCAGTGCATGTTAGTGCCACTTTCATCATAGCTTCCTCATTTCAATTCTAATTCACTATACCGATTTCATGCCGTGTTGTCAAATGGCCCTCCTTCCCACCCCTCATGGCTTAGAAGCTCTTTTTTTCGCCTGATGCGATGCAGTGTATTGAGCACCGCCTTCCTGTCCAGTTCAAAGGCCAGACACACATCTTCGATGCTGTGCCCCATGTCGAGGTGTTGCAGGACTTTCTGCTCCAGAGGTGAACAGATGCCTTTTTTATGCAGCAGATATTGGAGCTGCTCTTCCTTAACCATCATGTTGATCGGATCCGCTTCCCGCTCGCCGCTCTTTGATTCGTCATACATCTTTTCGATGGATGCCCGTTCCCGGCAGCGCCTGAGTCCGCGCGCACTCGACCTGCTCATCATTTCGAAGCGGAGCGTCCGGTAGAGGTAATGCATATATCTGCCGCGGGTATGGTCATAGCGGCTGCATAGTTTGAGCGCAACTTCCATCATCTCCTGCTCCATATCCTCGCGGTCTTGAAAGTGTTCGGTATAGCGATAGGTCAGCCGCCTGACATATGGCCTGATCCTTTCATCCATTATATCAAAAGCGGCAGCGTCACCCGCATCCACACGGCAGGCGAGCTGATCCATGTCATCGGCCGTCCCACGCTCACGAATATAAAATTGATATGCAGTGATATGATACATGACCAATCCCCCCCAGAACTTTACTCAAGGATAAGAGGAATCATCAATATATTCAATATGCTAAAAACGTCCGCGCCGCCATTTCTCGAGTTTCGCTTGAACATCCTGCCGGATATCCAGTTTCTGTCTGGGCATTTTTTCGTTAATCGCATCTATTTTTTCACTGATATTCTTTTCAGCTTCCGCCAAGTTCAGCCACATCTCACGGGATGAGATCCGGTAGGCGCCGAGGGCGAATATCGCATTCTGTTCAGTCAGGTCGCTCGTTACGACACTGATCTCCGATAGGTGGGGATGGTAGTGGTCGTGTACAAACCGCTCGATGTACTCATCCGCCGTCTCCTTCTCTTTTGTATA
This sequence comes from Salinicoccus siamensis, assembly GCF_042429615.1. GTDB lineage: Bacteria > Bacillota > Bacilli > Staphylococcales > Salinicoccaceae > Salinicoccus > Salinicoccus siamensis. The sequence goes on along the minus strand of NZ_JBHMAH010000029.1, from coordinate 78,472 downwards.
GACCACGGTGACGCCATGAAAATCGCGCACACTCTCCTTCGAGCGCACTTCATAGGCATCGAACACACAGATGATTTCCTGATTGACCACCGACTGGTACTCCGCGAGAGCGGCCAATATCTTCTCCCTCGGCAGCTGGAGCGACTGCAGCGACTCTTTGTGCAGTTCCGGGTCGGCCCCGAGGAGGTTGTAGCCATCGACGATCAGGATGCGTCTTTTTTTACGTCTCATGTCATTCACGCCCAGCGTCTTGTTTACGGAACACTTCATACATCAGCAAGGCTGCTGAGACCGATGCATTAAGGCTGGTGATATGACCGGTCATAGGGATCTGGACGATGAAATCGCATTTTTCCAGAGTCTTTCTGCTGATCCCCTTGCCTTCGCTCCCGACCACCAAGGCGGTATTCATATCTGCCGACATTTCCCTGTAATCCATGTTGCCTCCGCCTTCACTGCCGACGACCCAGAACCCCTGGTCCTTCAAAGTATCGATGGTCTGGTTGATGTTCGTCACCCTTACGACCGGCACATGTTCAATTGCCCCGGTGGATGTCCTTGCGACGGTATCTGTAAGTTGGACGGAACGGCGATTTGGTATGATCACGCCGTCAAAACCGGTCGCATCACATGTCCTGAGTATCGACCCGAGGTTATGCGGATCCTCCAGACCATCCAGGATAATCACGTTTGAACGTTTGCCCGCCACCTTTTCCAGCAGCGTCTCAAGCGCCATATATTCGTGCGGGCTGCCCATCGCCACAACACCTTGATGCCGTTCATCAGTCATACCGTCGAGCTTCATCTTCGGTACTGTCTGCACGACTATCTTCTTTCTCTTAGCGGCATCCAGTATATCCTTGATTTGTCCTTTATTGACGGAATCCTGGATGAAAACCTTATTGATCTCCGTTTCTCCCTGCAGGGCTTCCCGTACTGCGTGACGTCCTGCAATCACTCCATTAGTCATCTTTGTCCCTCCCGATTTCCAATATGATGGCCATAAGCGCATCGATCCGGCTAGTATTGCCGGAAAGATGGAGATGCCCGATCAGTGCCTCGAGCCCGGAAGCATTGCGGTAATCTTTTATGGTTGCGTTCTTGGCCCTTGTGGCACTTGATTTATTGCGCGCCTTTCTGGCAATGTCCCACTCCGCTTCCGTCAACTCATTCTTCCGGAGATGATCCAGCGCCCGTGCCTGCGCGGAGGCATTCACCATCCGGTTGGCCGCCTGATGGAGCGCATCCGGCTTCAAGTATGGACTGGCAGCCAAAAGGTGGCTCCTCACATAGACGGAATAGACGGCGTCACCCACAAAAGCAAGCGACAAGGGTTGCATCGTTTCAAGCTTGCGATCATCCACGCCTGAACCTCACACCTTCCTTGGTGTCTTCCAGGATGATGCCTTGCGCCTTCAAGTCATCCCTGATTTCATCGGCGCGTTTGAAGTCACGGCTTTGACGCGCCTCGTTGCGTTCTGCTATTAGTGCTTCAATGTCTTCATCAAGCAATATTTGTTCTTCTTCCAAGCCAACACCAAGCACTTCGCTGTAGCTGTCGAACGCCTCGATGAAGCGCATGAGCGTCTCTTTGCAGGTCGTCTGGCGGCGCATGTATTTATTCAATTCGGATGTCAGATCGTGCCAGGCGCTGATTGCGTTGGCGGTATTGAAGTCGTCATCCATGTGCGCTTCGAATACTTCGAGGTTCTGTTCTATGATGCCATGCACCGCTTCGTCCCCTTCATTGCCCACTGCACTGTCCAGACGTTCTTTAGCCTTCGCATAGCTTGACTGGATGCGTCTGAGCCCGTTCTCCGCAGCCTGCACCAGTTCCCTGTTATAGTTTATCGGGTTGCGGTAATGCACGCTGATCATGAAGAAGCGCAGCACATCCGGATCGATTTCTTTCAGGATGTCGTGGACCAGTATGAAGTTGCCGAGGGATTTCGACATCTTTTCGTTGTCGATATTGATGTAGCCATTATGCATCCAATAGTTTGCAAACGTCTCATCGGTCATGCATTCACTTTGGGCAATCTCATTTTCGTGGTGGGGGAACGTCAGGTCTTGGCCGCCTGCATGGATGTCGATTGTATCACCCAGATGGCGCCTTGCCATGACGCTGCACTCGATATGCCAACCCGGCCGGCCCTCGCCCCACGGCGAATCCCACTTTATTTCATTCGGCTTCGCCTGCTTCCACAGCACGAAGTCAAGCGGGTCTTCTTTCTTTTCACCCGCGTCGATGCGCGCTCCGACTTTCAGGTCATCAACCGACTGATGGGACAGCTTGCCGTAATCTTCGAACGAGCGTGTATGGAAGTAGACATCCCCCTCCGATTCATAGGCATGCCCTTTATCAACCAGCACTTTGATGAATTCTATGATGTCCTCCATATGATCCATGACTCTAGGGTGCGCTGTGGCTTTCTTGACGTTCAAAGCACCTGTGTCCTCAAAGAACGCTTCTATGAAACGCTCCGCGATGACAGGCACTTCTTCTTTCAGCTCATTGGACGCCTTGATCAGCTTGTCATCAACATCTGTGAAATTGGAGACGTAATTGACTTCATACCCTTTGTATTCCAGATAGCGGCGGACGGTGTCGAATGCGATGGCGGGGCGGGCGTTGCCGATATGGATATAGTTATACACAGTCGGGCCGCATACATACATCTTGACCTTGCCTGCTTTGAGCGGTTCGAACGTCTCTTTTTGCCTTGTGAGCGAATTAAATATCTTTACCATTTTCAATATCTCTCCTGAATTCTTTTATTTCTTCCTCCAGTGCACATATCTTCTCCTGGAGCGGGTCTGGGAGGCTGCTGTGTTCAAAGACTTGTCCCCGCCTTACCCTCTCCCCCTTCTGTTTGACGACCTGGCCCGGAATGCCGACCACTGTCGAGTGTGGCGGGATGTCTTTCAGCACTACCGAATTTGCTCCGACTTTTGAACATTCCCCGATGCGGATGTTGCCGAGCACCTTCGCCCCGGTGGCGATCAGCACGAAATCACCAATGTCCGGATGCCGCTTCTTCTCTTCCTTGCCGGTGCCGCCGAGCGTGACCCCCTGGTAGATCGTTACATCATTGCCGATGCGGCACGTCTCCCCGATCACCGTACCGCTGCCGTGATCGATGAACAGACGCCGCCCGATCTCCGCGCCCGGATGTATTTCGATGCCTGTAAAGAACCGGCTGATCTGGGAAATGATCCGAGCCAGACTGGTGGCGTTCTTTCTATAAAGACGGTGGGCCAACAGATGGCTCCATACCGCGTGTAAACCTGAATAAGATAAGAAGACTTCCAATCTGCTCTTTGCTGCCGGATCCAACTCCATGACCATATCGATGTCTTCTTTCATTCTGCCGAACATATGTCATCCTCCTATATTAAAATGGCCTCTGTCCATATATGGACAGAGGCGCATCATGCACGGTTCCACTCTGTTTGCAGCTTCAACTGCCACTTGAATATTCATATCAACATTACAGAGGGCAATTCTGATCGATAGGCGGTTATCCTTTCAGCAGCCGGATAATCTCTTATTTCCGCTCAATGACCATACTCGGGGTCTCTGTTGTAATAATCATAAGGTATTGATTCACAGGGTGCAACAAGTTTGCTTATTTTATGTCAGCTTCTGAATTCTGGTAAGAGTCTTTTCCTTACCGATGAGCGCAATGGCGTCCGGCAGTTCCGGTCCACGCGTCTGGCCGGTCACGGCGACACGGATCGGCATGAAAAACTTCTTGCCTTTATAGCCCGTGGATTTCTGGACATCTTTTATTGCGGCTTTGATCGCTTCAGGAGTGAATGTTTCAAGCTCACTGAAACGGGCGTGGAGTGCCGCCATCAGCTCAGGTATATGCTCCTGTGAAATCACTTCGTTCGCTGCCTCGTCAAACTCGATCTCTTCTTTGAAGAACTGTTCCGACAGCGTTGTAATCTCTCCTGCAAAACTCATCTGCTCCTGATACAGGGCAACAAGTTTGCGGGCCCAGGCCAGCGACTCTTCAGATGCATTCTCTTCAAGTAACCCTTCCTTCACAAGATGTGGCAAGGCCATATCAAAAACGGTCTCCGTGTCTTTCTCTTTCATGTACTGGTTGTTGATCCAAGTCAGTTTCTGCTTGTCGAAGAAAGCAGGTGACTTCGACAGGCGCGTTTCATCGAACAATTCGATGAACGCTTCTTTGGAGAATATTTCCTCTTCCCCTTCAGGCGTCCATCCGAGCAGGGCGATGAAGTTGAAGAGCGCTTCCGGCAGATAGCCAAGTTCTTTATATTGTTCGATGAACTGGATGATGGAACCGTCCCTTTTGGACAATTTCTTTTTCTCTTCATTGACTATGAGCGTCATATGGCCAAATTTCGGTTCTTCCCAGCCCATCGCCTCATAGATCATCTGTTGCTTCGGTGTGTTGGAGATATGGTCATCTCCCCTGAGCACATGCGAGATTTCCATCATATGATCATCGACCGCAACTGCGAAGTTATAGGTCGGTACGCCATTTTTCTTCACAATGACCCAGTCGCCGATGCCATTTGAATCGAAGGACACTTCACCTTTGACGATATCATCGAATTTATATGCCTTGTCGGCAGGCACACGGAAGCGGATGCTCGGCTCCCTGCCTTCATCGATGAAGGCTTGTTCCTCTTCGGGTGTGAGGTTGGCATGTTGGCCGCCGTAGCGTGGCATTTCACTGCGGGCGATCTGCGCTTCCCGTTCTGCCTCAAGCTCCTCTGAAGTCATGTAGCAACGGTACGCTTTATTTTCTTTAAGCAGCTGGTCGATGATCGGCTGATAGATGTGCTGCCGTTCCGATTGGCGATATGGGCCGTAGCCGCCATCACGGTCGACGCTCTCATCCCACTCGAGTCCAAGCCACTTGAGGTAATGCAGCTGAGACTCCTCGCCACCTACTATATTCCTCGACGTATCGGTATCTTCGATGCGGATGATGAAATCACCGTCGTAATGGCGGGCAAACAGATAGTTGAACAGTGCAGATCGTGCGTTTCCGATATGCAGGTATCCCGTTGGGCTCGGTGCATATCTTACTCTTACTTTACTCATGGTCATTCCTCCGTTTTTCTATTAATACTACAGCCTCAGAAGCGATGCCCTCGCCCCTGCCTGTGAATCCGAGTTTCTCGGTCGTCGTCGCCTTGATGTTGACGTTATCCACCGACGTCAAAAGAAGAGACGCGGTAACATCGCGCATAGCATCGATATGGGGTCTGAATTTCGGTTCTTCCGCCATTATGACAGCGTCGATATTCCCTATGATGTATCCTTTTTCGTGCATCATTTCCACCACTTCGCCAAGCAGCACTTTTGAGTCCATATCCTTGAATTCCTCATCCGTATCCGGGAAAAATTTGCCGATATCGCCGAGTGCGAGCGCCCCGAGTATTGCATCCGCAACGGTGTGGAGCAGTACATCTGCATCAGAATGGCCTTTCAGCCCACGATCATGCGGGATATCAATGCCGCCGACGATCAGCGGGCGGCCTTCTTCAAATGCATGCACATCAAAGCCATGTCCAATCCTAAACATGTCATCCCTCCCCCTTATTCATGATGGATTGTGCCACTTTCAGATCTTCCCTAGTCGTTATCTTAATATTATCATATGTCGATGGGGTGACGTGGACACTTACTCCCAACGCCTCCACCATCATGGAATCATCAGTGACCGACAATTCATTTTCCAACGCATTCCGGTAGGCAGACATCAACAGTTCGTAATCGAATGCCTGAGGGGTATGGACCGCAACCACCTGGTCACGGTCGATGGTCGCCTCGACGGTACTTCCATCTATGCGCTTCAGTGTATCTTTCGGTCTCACTCCGCAGATCACCGCCTTATGGACCGGCACCGCTTCCTTCAGATGGGTAAGCGTCTCTTCTGAGACAAATGGCCGGGCGCCGTCATGGACGAATACGTAGTCTGCCGGTTCAATCGCGCCCAGCACATTGTATATGCTGTGCTGCCGCTCTTTCCCGCCCTCGATTATGCCCCTGACTTTTGTGCACCCCGCTAAGATTTCATGAAGGGTGCCGATTTCATCCTTGCGGCCGGCCAGATAGATGGCATTGCAGTCGGGATCCGCTTCAAATTTTTCCACGGTCATGCGTATGACCGGCACTTCACCGAGGGGGATGAAGATCTTGTTGTAATCCGTGTTCATCCTGCTTCCCATGCCGGCAGCCGGGATGATTACTGTATATTTCATCATTTCCTCACTCTCTTTGCAAACACGATACGTCCTGAATTGGTCTGGAGCACACTGACGACTTCCACGGTGATGGTTTTGTTGATATCTGCCTTGCCATCTTCGACGACCACCATTGTGCCGTCCTCCAGATACCCGACGCCCTGGTTTTCTTCCTTACCCGTCTTTGATACAAGCAGGCTGAACCGATCACCCTGGATGACGGCCATTTTGATGGCATCTGACAGCTCATTGACATTGAGCACTTTTATCTGATGGAGTTGGCACACCTTATTAAGGTTGTAGTCCGTTGTTATGATGGCACCTTTTTCAGCTTTTGCGATTTCAATCAGCTGATGGTCGACATCAAGCTTGTCGTACTCGACATCCCTGATTTCAACATCAGCGGCATTCTGCTTTTGCAGGGCATTCAACATATCCAAGCCCCGCTGTCCCTTGTCACGCTTGATCGGGTCGGTTGCGTCAGCGATCAATTGAAGCTCATCAAGCACGAACTGCGGGATGACAAGCACACCTTCTATGAACCCGGTTTTTGCTACATCCACTATTCTACCATCTATGATCGCACTCGTATCAAGGAATTTTTTGGAGTTCTTATATTCTTTTTCTTTAGCTTTGGAGAAATTGCCCGGCAGGAAATCAAGCACCTCACCGAATTTCTTGAGCCCGATCTGGAACCCGAGGTATCCGAGGATTACAGCCACTACAAACGGGACGATATCGCGGACTATAGGAATGTCCATGGCATTTATCAATAAGGATATCAAAACAGCAAGCAACAGTCCGATAAGCGTCCCCAATGTGGCGGACACAATCTCCGCAAGACTCCGGTTCAGGATGAGGCCCTCGCTTCGTCTTATAAGGCTTTCGACTTTCGGCAGGGTCCATGAGAAGAAGACGAGAAAAAGAAGCAGACCCGAAAGCCCGAAGACGAGCACATTATCCAATATGAGCGGGATGTCCCAAGGCAGAATTTCAAATATCAGGGGCATCAGCCAGACGCCCAGGGAAATTCCAATCAATACATACAATACATAAAGCAGATACCTCAACATAACCATTCACCTCCTGTTTTATTTGGATATCGCCATCTTCAGGGCATCCTTCAGATTACGCACACTCACGACTTCTATATCATCCGGTACATTCAGGCCGCTCATATTCGAAGCTGGAATGACCGCGCGGTTAAAGCCGAGTTTGGCAGCCTCCTGCAGGCGCTGATCGATCTTGGTGACCCGTCTGACTTCGCCAGTCAATCCGACTTCTCCGATGAAGCAGTCGTCCCCTCTTATCGAAGCACCTTTGAAGCTTGAAGCAATGCTGACGACGATGCTGAGGTCGACTGCAGGCTCGTCGAGACGGACGCCGCCGGCCACTTTGATGTAGGCATCATGCTGCTGCATAAGCAGCCCTTCGCTTTTTTCGAGTACCGCCATAAGGAGTGAAAGACGGTTATGGTCGACGCCGGTCGCCATGCGCCTCGGGTTGTGGAAATGGGTCGGCGTCACGAGTGCCTGGACCTCAACCAGCAGTGCCCGTGTGCCTTCCATGGTAGCCACGATCGCCGAACCTGGTACATTCTTGGAACGCTCTTCAAGGAATATTTCAGAAGGGTTGAGCACTTCTTTGAGCCCTTCGTTCTTCATCTCGAACATGCCCATCTCATTCGTCGACCCGAAGCGGTTTTTGACGGCACGCAGCATCCTGTAGGTATGATGCTGATCCCCTTCAAAGTAGAGGACCGTATCCACCATATGTTCAAGTAGCCTAGGTCCCGCAATCTGTCCATCTTTCGTCACATGTCCGACGATGAAGGTTGCGATATTGCCGCTTTTGGCGATATTCATGAGGCTCTGGGTACACTCCCTGACTTGCGCCACACTGCCCGGGGCGCTCGTCACGTCTGGGTTGAAGATGGTCTGGATCGAATCGATGATGAGGAAATCGGGATCCAGCCGCTTTATTTCGTCATGGATGTAGTAGAGGTTGGTTTCGCTGTAGACATTGAGGTTGTCGCTCGCTTCCAGCAGTCGGTCTGCCCGGAGTTTGATCTGTTCCGTCGATTCCTCGCCTGAAACATACAGCACTTCGTGATTCTCGGATAGAGCCAGGGCCGTCTGTAGCAGGATGGTCGATTTGCCGATCCCCGGGTCCCCACCGATCAGGATCAATGAGCCGTTCACTATCCCCCCGCCGAGCACCCGGTCGAACTCGGGGCTTTGCGTCTTCGTCCTCGGGGTGTGGCTTTTCTTGACCCGTTCGAGTTTCTGGCTGCGTTGTCTGGTGTCGGTTTCCACCTTGCCGAAAGTTCCCCTACCCTTTGTTTCCTTATGGACGATCTTTTCCTCCATCTGGTTCCAGGCACCGCAATTCGGGCATCTGCCCATCCACTTCGGCGATTCATGTCCGCAGGCCATGCATTCAAAAACATTTTTCGCTTTCGCCATATATAAGCCTCTCCTGTAGTTCGATTTTATTATTATATAGTGTATAACTATTACATGTAATTTTAAAGTAGTAGCCATCAGAACTGCCATTAAGCGTGGAAGTATGAAGAAAAAGGCCGGGCGGTGGGCCCGCCCGGCCTTTATGCATCTATTCTGCTGCCACTGCGTCTTTAGTTTTCACGTCGAATTCGTCGTTTTTATAGTCGATTGTGACGACCTTGCCTTCAAGCTCTTCCCCGGATAGGAGGGACTCACTGAGCCGGTCTTCAATATGGCGCTGTATCGACCGTGCAAGCGGCCTTGCACCGTATTCCGGATCATAGCCTTCGTCAGCGATTTTCTCCTTGGCCGAATCCGTCACTTCAAGATGGATATCCTGGCCACCGAGACGGTCTCTCAGCTGATCGATCATAAGCGAGACGATCTGCTTGAGGTGCTTCTTCTCGAGGCTGTGGAAGACGATGATGTCATCCACACGGTTGATGAATTCCGGACGGAATGTGTTTTTCAGTTCTTTCATCATCGTGCTTCTGATCGTATCGTAGTCCTGGCTATCGTCTGTCGTGCCAAATCCTACGAACTTGTTGTCCTTGAGTTCCTGGGCACCGACGTTTGATGTCATGACGATGATCGTGTTGCGGAAATCGACGGTGCGGCCGTTCGAATCGGTCAATCGTCCATCATCCAACACTTGGAGGAGCATATTGAATACGTCAGGGTGCGCCTTTTCGATCTCATCAAACAAGACAAGGGAATAAGGTTTTCTCCTCACTTTTTCTGTCAGCTGTCCACCATCATCATAGCCGACGTAGCCAGGAGGCGAACCGACCAGACGGGAGACGGAGTGCTTCTCCATGTACTCACTCATATCGACGCGGATCATGGCTTCTTCCTCGCCAAACATCGATTCACTGAGCGCACGGGCAAGTTCAGTCTTACCGACACCCGTTGGACCGAGGAAGATGAAGCTTCCGATCGGACGCTTAGGATTCTTCAGACCTGCACGGGCCCGTCTGACCGCTTTCGAGATGGAGGCCACTGCATCTTCCTGACCGATTACACGGTCGTGAAGGATACTCTCCAAGTTCAGCAGGCGCTCCGACTCCTCTTCTGCGATCTTAGCCAGCGGTATGCCGGTGATACCGCTGATGACCAGCTCGATGTCGCCCTTTTCGACAGATTGAGAAGCCTGGCCCTGTTCCTTCTTCCAGTCATCCTCACGCTTTTTGAGTTCTGCTTCAAGTTTGCTCTGCTTGTCCCGATAACTTGCCGCCGCTTCAAATTCCTGGCTCTGCACCGCGGAATCCTTCTCTTTCTTGACGGCTTCGAGCTTGCTTTCAAGATCTTTCAGATCTGGAGGGGAAGTGTAGCTTCTGAGCCTCACTTTAGAGGATGCCTCATCGATCAGGTCGATCGCCTTATCCGGCAGATACCTGTCCTGTACATAACGGTTACTCATGATAGCCGCCGCTTCAAGCGCCTCATCTGTAATCGTGATCCTGTGGTGCGCTTCGTAGCGGTCCCTGAGTCCTTTAAGGATGAGGATCGCATCTTCAACACTCGGTTCATCCACCTGGACAGGTTGGAAACGACGTTCCAGTGCCGCATCTTTTTCGATATGCTTACGGTACTCTTCAAGCGTCGTGGCACCGATGCACTGCAGCTCACCGCGTGCCAATGCCGGCTTCAGGATATTGGATGCATCGATGGCACCTTCTGCGCCGCCCGCACCGATCAACGTATGGAGTTCATCGATGAACAGCACGACGTTCCCGGCCTTATGGATTTCATCCATCATTTTCTTCATGCGCTCTTCGAATTCACCGCGGTATTTCGTACCCGCAACGACCGTGCCCATATCCAATGACATGACACGCTTATCCTTCAGCGTCTCAGGCACTTCATTTTTGACGATGGCCTGCGCCATTCCTTCAGCGATGGCCGTCTTACCGACACCCGCTTCACCGATGAGGACAGGGTTGTTCTTCGTCCTTCTGCTCAGCACCTCGATGACACGGGTGATCTCTTTGGAGCGTCCGATCACCGGATCGAGCATCTCATCACGTGCAATCTGTGTCAGATCACGCGCCAGGGAATCGAGCGTTGGTGTATTGTGGTCTTTCTTCAGATTGTCCTTCTGCTGGAACGCATCCGGATTGCCGAGCATCTTGATGACGGCCGCCCGTGCTTTTGTGATGTTCAAGTCAAGATTGGCCAGCACGCGTGCTGCCACACCTTCGCTCTCCCTTATCAGGCCGAGCAGGAGGTGTTCCGTGCCGACGAAATTATGGTGGAGTTTCCGCGCTTCATCCATGGATAGCTCGATCACCTTTTTGGCCCTCGGCGTGTAATGGATGGAAGACGATGGTTCCGTCCCTTCGTTGATCAGGTTGAATACTTCTTCTTTGACCTTTTCTTCTGTGATGTTGAAGGAGACGAGCACTTTTGCCGCAATGCCTTCATTTTCCTTCGCAAGACCGAGCAGAAGATGTTCTGTCCCGATGTTCGAATGTTTGAGGTTGATCGCTTCTTCCTGTGCGTACGCTAATACTTTCTGCGCACGTTCTGTCAGTCGTCCAAATAGCATACTTTATTCCCCTCCTATTAAATATCTCATCATCGTTGCACGCTCTTCTTCAACAGCCTGCTCAAGTGATGTGTATGTGCCTTCTTTATCATTCAGACGCATTTTGATGAATGCCGGCTGGATGAGTTGAATCCATTTCTGGAAATGAAAATGTGGGAGTTCGATCAGATCGAGGTCGATTCCGAACTTGATGTCGCTCAAGCATTTCGCCGCTTCGTTCAAAGACAGCTTATAGGCATGTCCCAAAAGGCCGAGCGAGCGGTGGACCGCATCTTTTACGTCCAGGAGATGTTCATCTTCAAGCCATGAGCGCATCTCAATCTCCTCTTCGATGATCCTCTGCTTCAGTTCGTCCAGAGTGGTGATGATCTCATCCTCCGTCTGCCCGAGCGTCAACTGGTTTGACAGCTGATAGATATGGCCGAGCGGCACCGAACCTTCTCCATATATTCCCCTTAATACGAAACCGAAACGACTCAAATTTCCAGCCATGCGCTGGATGCGTTTGCTTGAAGTGAGCGCCGGGAGATGCAGCATCACAGAAGCCCGGAGGCCTGTGCCGACATTCGTCGGACAGGCTGTCAGGTAGCCGTACCGTTCATCAAAGGCATAGTCCAGCTCATGTTCGATCCTGTCATCTATATCGTTGGCCTTCCGGTAGATGTCCATCATGTGTTGGCCTGACCCCATCGCCTGGATGCGCAGATGGTCTTCTTCATTCACCATGACGGAGATCGACTCGTCTTCATTGGTGTAGTTCTTCACTCCCTGCTTGGTGAACAGGGGGCTCACCAGATGCTTTTCGACCAGCAGCGCCTTATCCTCAAACTTGAGGTCCGCCATATCCTTCTGGTCGTACCCCTCAAGCACCCCGTCCAGGCGCTCCACGATCTGCTCGATCCCACTACTGTTCTGCATCATATGGGGGTAGGGGATATGATCGATGTTGCGCGCCAGACGGATGCGGGTCGACATTTCAACCGGCTGCTCTTTGACGTCATGCATCCATGGGCTGATGTTTTTATATTCCATCATCTTCACCCAACCTTTCCAAAGCGCGTATCTCATCCCTGACGACGGCCGCTTCTTCGAATTCCTGGGTGTCGATGAGCGTCTGGAGCTTGGCCTTCAGCTGCTCCATCTTGCGCTTCGTCTTCAAGTATTCCTTCGACTTCTCCGGCATCTTGCCGACATGCTCAGTCTGATTGGCCTGCACACGGGCCACGATATCCGGCAGGCGCGCCTCGAATGTGCGGTAGCAATCGGGGCAGCCGAACTTCCCGGCCTGCACGATGCTGTTCAACGTGGAACCGCAAGTGCCACACTGCAGCGGTTTTTTCTGCTGCTGATGCAACGCAGGCTGTTGGGACAGCGATTGGAGCAGTTTCTGGATGTTGAAGGTGTCATCCGGATAGCTGAAATCATTCTCGAATGATGCATTGGCACATTGTTCGCACAGGAACCGCTCGCTCTTCTCCAGTCCATCGCCTTTCGATATATGGATGCTTGCTTCCCTTTCGTTGCATGACTCACACTTCATTCCATCACTCCTCACTGTATAGGATGACATCCATCACCCTCTTGAGTATCTTCGCACGCAGACGATCCCGGTACGGCAGCTCGAGCATCAATGTCTCACGGTCCATTACTGCACTTATGATCTTCGCCTCTTTTTGCGTCACCACTTCGTTTTCATACAACGACTGGATGATATGTTTGGCATTCTGCTGCGACAGCTGATTCCCGACCAGCTGCTTCAGATGGGCAAGGTATTCCGCTTTGGAATGCGTCTCGACTTTAGTGATCCTTATATACCCGCCGCCACCCCTTTTACTCTCAACCGTGTAACCGTGCTCGTTGGTAAAGCGCGTCTTTATTACGTAGTTCAGCTGCGAAGGCACACAATCGAACTTTTCTGCGATGTGCGCACGTTTTATTTCGACGACCTCAGTGCCGGACTCCTCTATCAGCTTTTTGAGGTACTGTTCAATTATATCTGACATGTTACGCATTTCATCACCTCTTTTGACCTTCTTTGACTTTGATTATATAGGCTGTGAATCAATATAGCAAATGGAAAGTTCCATGGATTCGCCCTTTATTTCTGTAAACGTTTGCATTATAATTAACCAGGATACATATCCATCGTTCCAGACGCATACAGTCATTCATTCAGACTACGGTAATATAATGGCTTAAAAAATAACTCTACGAGGTGAAAGTATTGAATATTCTAATGGGAATAATCGGTATCCTGTTTACATTCTTCCTGGCTTGGCTCGTCAGCAGCAACCGCAAGCTTGCGTTCAAAAAATGGAAGAACATCATCATCCTGCTTGGCGTCCAGCTGATTTTTGCATTCGTCCTCCTTTCCACTGGCGCAGGCCAGTTCCTCATAGAAGGTCTGGCCAACGGGTTCAACGCCCTACTCGGATTCGCGGCTGAAGGTGTCGGCTTCGTCATGGGGGATCTGACGGTAGGTGAAGACGGCGGCGTCGCTGACGTATTCTTCTTCAACGTCCTCCTTCCGATCATCGTCATCTCCGCCCTGATCGGCATCCTGCAGTATACGAAGATTCTGCCGCTCATCATCCGCGGACTCGGTATACTGCTTACGAAAATAACCGGAATGGGGTATCTTGAGTCCTATAACGGAGCTGCATCCATGCTCCTTGGACAATCAGAAGTGTTCATTTCATTGAAGAACCAATTGCCGCACCTGCCGAAACACCGTCTCTATACGCTTTCGGCACAGGCGATGAGTTCAGTGTCACTATCCATCGTCGGCGCCTACATGACCATGCTCGATCCACAGTATGTCGTGACGGCGATCGTCCTTAACCTGTTCGGTACTTACGTGATTGTGCACATCCTTAATCCATACGACGTAACCGACGCTGAAGACGAGGCCGATGTCGATGACAATCCAGACGCCGGCAAGTCATTCTTCCAGATCCTCGGCGACTACATCATGGATGGTGCCAAAGTTGCCATGACAGTTGCGGCCATGCTGATCGGTTATATCGCATTGATTGCGATTCTGAACCAGGTCTTCCTGCTCATCCCGGGCATGGAAATCACCTTCCAGGACGTACTCGGCTACATCTTCATGCCACTCGCATTCCTCATCGGAATCCCTTGGGCTGAAGCGCAGCAGGCAGGTAGCCTGATGGCGACGAAGCTCATTACCAACGAGTTCGTGGCAATGCTCGACTACACTGCGATTGCAGACGATTTCAGCAGAAAATCCCAGGCGATGATCTCAGTCTTCCTTGTATCATTCGCCAACTTCTCAAGTATCGGCATCATTGCAGGTTCTGTTAAGGGACTGCATGACGGAAGCGGCAATAAAGTCGCCACCTTCGGCCTGAAGCTCGTCTACGGGGCGTCACTCGTCAGTGTGCTGACAGCTGCGGTAGTCGGCATATTCGCTTAAATGACAATTTATATGCATACAAAAAACAGGCCATATGGCCTGTTTTTTTCATTTTTATAGATACCTTCAGTTGACTTTGCTTGATGAATTACCTGATACTGCCTATGAGATAAAAATTTGATGGAGCGATTAATATGAGAATAGGCGTCATTGCAGATCTGCATATCGATCGTAGGCAGACCCGCTATACAATCCAGGATTTTGAACATGTACTGACATGGGAAATCCACAAGCAGCAAATAGAACTGTTGCTCATAGCAGGCGATATCGCCAGCGATTACCGCATCACCCTTGAGTTCGTCTATACGCTTATGGACAAGACAGGAATCGATATCCGCTTCGTCCCCGGCAACCATGATTATTGGCAACCCGAAGCAGGCCATATATCCACCCCTGAAATCCATCAGCTCTATAAAGAAGAACCGACAAGCATGATAGATGCCCCGCTGATTATAGATGACCAGTGGGCCATCGTCGGCAACAGCGGCTGGTATGATTATTCCTACGCAGATCCACGGTTTTCCCGGGAAAAGATCGCGACGGGGAAATTCTCCGGCGGCACCTGGCAGGATAAAATCCGCGCCAACTGGTCGATGGACGACCCAGCGGTATCAAAAGCATTTGCACAATCCGCAAAACAGGACCTCGAGCGCGTCGGCAACCGCAACATCATCCTGATGACGCACGTCGTCACCCATCCACGGTTTGTAGTCCCTACACCCCACCGCCTATTCGACTTCTTCAACGCATTCATCGGCACATCCGACTTCGACCCACTCTACAAAGAATTCCCCATACGCTACAGCATCATGGGGCACGTCCACTTCCGCCACCAGATCACAGACGGCGGCATCCACTACATCTGCCCATGCCTCGGCTACCAGCGTGAATGGCGGACGGACGATTTGGCCACGGAAGTTGCCGATGCTTTGACGGTGATTGAGGTGTAGGGTGGATTAAAGCCCGTGATGACGAATAAGCAGAAAAGCATCATCCATCTACATAGATGGATGATGCTTTTTGTTTTCCAATCACTAATAGTTGTATTTGAAAACGTTTACAAATATAATTGGAGTACTATATGAAACTGGGGTGATATGTATGGCAAATGTAAATCAAGACAGACTCAAACTGTACGTTTTGGACAATGGAACCTTAAAGATGGATAAGAATCTGATGATCGCCAACTCCAATCAAGCCACGCTCGATAATCCCAACGCTCCGAACGAGATGATTGAATTCCCCATCTACACTGTCTTCATCGACCATCCCGAAGCAAAAATCCTTTTCGATACCGCCTGTAACCCGAACGCCATGGGGAAAGATGGCAGATGGATAGAGCAGACCCAGAAAGCCTTCCCCTACTCAGCAAGCGAAGAATGCTATCTCCCAAACAGGCTCGAGCAGATCAATGTAGACCCTAAAGAAGTCGATTATGTAGTCGCCTCCCACCTCCACCTCGACCACGCCGGTTGCCTAGAATATTTTACGAACGCTGTAGTGATCGTACATGACGATGAATTGAACGGTACGATGCAGACATATGCGAGAAATCAGAAGGAGGGAGCTTATATCTGGGCAGATATCGATGCCTGGATCAAGAATGACCTGACATGGAAGACCATAAAGTCTTATGAAGATAACCTCGAAATCGTCAAAGGCGTCAAAGTCTTGAATTTCGGCAGCGGCCACGCCTGGGGCATGATCGGTTTGGAAGTCGAAACAGGCGAACTCGGTACGCTTATCCTCGCATCTGATGCCATCTATACAAAAGAAAGCATGGAATCTCCAATCAAGCCGCCCGGCATCCTATATGATTCCATCGGATGGGCGCGCTCTGTTGAGAGGATCAAACGTATGGCAAAAGAGAAAGACGCTCAGATATGGTTCGGTCACGATGGTGATCAATTCGAAGGGTTCAGAAAATCCACCGAAGGATACTACGAATAAGCAATCTTTTAAAGGAGGATTACATGAAGATAAAAGCAGCAGTTCTGCATGAGATGGGGTTGTCTAAACCGTACGCCGAAAGCAAGCCGTTAAAAATTGAAACTCTGGAGTTGGATGAACCTACAAAAAATGAAATCCTCATTAAAATAGGAGCAGTCGGTCTATGCCATTCAGACTTATCCGTGATAAACGGAAGCCGCCCGAGACCGACTCCAATGGCACTGGGCCATGAAGCGGCCGGGGAAATCATGCAGGTCGGAGAAGATGTAACAGATCTTGAAGTCGGAGACCATGTCGTTTGCACCTTTGTACCAAGCTGTGGCTATTGCCTCCCTTGTAAGGAAGGGAGGCCTGCCCTTTGCGAAAATGGAGCAGCTTCCAACGAAAAGGGAGAAATGCTTGATGGGGGCAGAAGACTCCACAACGATGATGGAGAAGTGAATCATCACCTGGGTGTTTCAGGCTTTGCCACTCATGCGGTTGTATCAGCAAACTCTGTTGTAAAAGTCGATCCGAAGGTACCTTTAGAAGAAGTGGCCATTTTCGGGTGTGCCGTAATCACCGGTATTGGCGCAGTCATAAACACGGCCCAGATAAAACCGGGAAGCACGGTCGCCGTAATCGGACTTGGAGGCATTGGACTCAATGCTGTCATGGGGGCAAAACTGGCCGGTGCCGGCAAAATCATTGTCTTGGACATCAATCCAAACAAGTTTGATTTCGCCAAAAAATTAGGCGCCACCCATGTATTCGACTCTTCTGATGAAAATGTTGTGGAGGATATCAAAACCAGCACCTCAGGAGGAGTCGACTATGCATTCGAAACAGCCGGCGCCGTGCCGGCGATGGAAGTCGCCTATAAAATAACCAAACGCGGCGGCATGACAGTCACAACCGGCCTGCCCGACCCTAAGCATAACCTCTCATTCCCGCAAGTCACTCTGACGGCAGAAGAAAGAACCATAAAAGGTTCCTATGTAGGCAGCTGTGTTCCACTTCGCGACATTCCGAGATTTATGGAACTCTATCAGCAGGGAAGACTCCCAGTCGATGATCTACTGTCAGATACCTTGCCATTGGAAGATATCAATGAAGGATTCGACCGTCTGGAAAAAGGTGAAGATGCAAGACTTGTCATTAAAATGGAGTAATAAAAAGAATAGAGATTCTAATTACGCTACTATCGCCTAGATATCACAGTTTTTAATTTCATCTGTGGTATCTAGCCATTTTTTAATGGTCAGCTATCGA
This sequence comes from Salinicoccus siamensis, assembly GCF_042429615.1. Classification (GTDB taxonomy): domain Bacteria; phylum Bacillota; class Bacilli; order Staphylococcales; family Salinicoccaceae; genus Salinicoccus; species Salinicoccus siamensis. The sequence continues at coordinate 60,552 of NZ_JBHMAH010000029.1, read as the reverse complement.
TTACATTGAAGGTGAGGTACTTGCTATTTAGTATTAATAAATCCGCTTGATTAACGAATGATAATCTACTTTATTGAATTGAAGATTGTTACTACGTAAGTAGAGTCCGTCAAAAAAGCCTTGTTTAGTAAGCTGGAATTCACTTTCACTTCGATTCATGCTCGCCTTTTATGTATAAAGTCCCACTATATTATGTCATTTTACTATTTTAAATCAATACATAAGACAGATTAGAATTTCGTAATTCAGTTTGTATCCTGATAAAATAAATATCAATAATAGTATTTGGGTTTTTTTCTTTCTTTGATTTCAGTCTTATCGACCAACCATATTGCATCAGCAACCTCGTCCAATATCTTCCTTTTTATAACTATATTAATCGGCTCTTCTACTTTGTGGGAAGGAGATGTCCTATATAAATAGATGTTCTTTGATGTGGAAGTTTGTAGTGTTTTCTTTCCCACCTCTTCTTGATTGATCAGTTGATCACTTTCATTCACTAAACTTTCTTTTGTCACCTTATAGGAGTTCAATTTGTTCCAAAGCCTATCTTTTTCTATTAATAACAATTCAACATTGGTAATATCCTCAAAATTTCCCAACTGTCGGGCATCTTTTATCACAGAACTATTTGGATATACCAACAGATAATGGGTTGTCTTTAAATCTTCCCTTATAAACCACCCTTCTGAAAAATTGTTGTTCCTCCTTTTGAATTTTATTTCAAAGGCGAATGTCGGCAGTTTTTTATTCAAATAGTCCAGTTGTGCTTTCTCGTCTACACAGAACAATTTTTCATTTTGGGTTTTATAGACTATATCGATACCTTTCTTTTGTATCTCCTCTTCTTTTCTTTCGAATTCGTCGGCTCTCCTAGATATGAAACTAAAGCGCCCAGTTTCAAGCCTGGCCATCTTGGGATAAAAATATTTATCCAACCACTTAGCGACCATCTGCTCATTATTACTATCATTTATGAAGTTTGATTTCATAACATCGTCACGCCCTTCATTCAGATAATATGATGAATAGCTATATATTCATCTGCTTCGTTCTTTTGCATTTTCTATGAATGCAATTATTTCCTCAACCGTTTTATCCAAATCTTCTCTGACTTCATGTTCCCACACTCTTTTTAGGTTCCATCCACCATTTCTGTAATATTGATTTACTTCCTCATCCCTTTCTTTATTGCGCTTAAATTTTTTTCTCCAGAATTCTGTGTTGCTTTTGGGCATATTGCCATGTATTGGACATTGGTGCCAAAAGCAGGAGTCAATGAAAATTACTATCTTGTATTTTTTTATGGATATATCGGGGGTTCCGAACATTTCACGCGTGTTTCGCCTAAAGCGATATCCTTTCTTCCATAACTCGCTTGCGACTATCGATTCCAGTTTTGATACTGCTTTTATGGCACTCATCGTCTTGCTTCTTTGCTCAGGAGTCATCCTATCAGCCATGAAATCACACCTCCAGAGATTCTTACTGTTGTTGGCGGATGGTCATACATTAATCTCTTAGATCAACGACACCATTTAATGAGGCCAGTCACTACATCTCGTAATCTACAATCTTTATCAAGTAATCAAATCCTTGACCAAGCTCCTTACGAACCTGTTATTGAACCAGAAGGCATGTCCCGGTATATATTGGCCATCAGGCAAGGTCACCATACTCTTTTCCCTATTGGTTCCTTTTGTCCTCAGATGACATATGCCATTGAAATCCGATTTAGGAAAATTATTCCTCGTTTGTCCACCTACACGCCATTCTTCAAATCCTTCATTCAATATATGCTTCACTTCGTTATAGAACTTCTTGATTTCAGCATCCAACAAATCTTTTGGTACATGCCAGAGTCTTATGCCTTTCAATACTGGGAGGTTCTGCTCATTTTCCTGGTAGACGACAAGCAGCCATTTAGTCGACTCCATTTCCATTTTAAGACTGGATTCTTCCCAATTTTCTTCAAGTATCTCCTCATAATTCACATTGCCGAATGACATACTTTCTTTAGTTATGCCACTACTGGTGGCTTTGACCGTCTTGAATTTAATGTTGAGCTTAGAAAATTCTTCTATCTGATGTAAGGCGGTGCCTTGGATACCCAGGATGCGGCTGGTCAGCAGAGCAAGCTTATTCTTGGCTTCACTCAATTGATAGTCAAGTTCTTCTGCTATTTCGTCCGCTGTTTTACCGATATAAGGGCGAAATTTATCATGCAACAATTCTTCAAATGTCTGATCTTTTAATTCATCTGGGCTGGTGAATGAAATCAATTTTGCATTCTTAATATATTTTCTTACCAGTGCTGTCATATATCCCTGCTTGAGGGAGTAGGCCCTCTGTTTCGCAGGAATGGGGGAGAAGGGTTGTTTTCTGACCGATTTTGCCGTGGCCCCCTTGGTGCACGCACCCAATATGTTGGTATCCCCTTCAGATAGCCTATGCGCTTCTCCGTTTAAAATCTTTTGTTTTATATTCTGGAAATCCTGCTTTATTATTTCCAGGTCAGTCTCAGAAAACTCATGTAGCACCGTCTTCACTATCTGGAAGTTTCGATAATCGGGCTTACCTTCTTCATCTCGTGTGTATGTATAGAAGAATATCAACAACTTTGCATTCTTTTTCCAGAAGCTGGATTTATTGAATTCAACTGTTGCTTCATGTCTATAATCTATGATGTTAAGGACCATCCGTTCCTTGGCAGATAGCTGACCATTCTTTAACTTCTTCAGGCCAGTGGTTTTCAGTTCCACACCAACGTCTGCAAAGTCTGGCTCAGGTTTGGAATTCACCTCATAGCCAAAGTAGCTTGCCTCTATGATTGTACCGACTTTCCCCTTCACATTTGTATTCTCCAGCATCCCCTTCTTGTCTATGTCTTTAAGGTATTCGCCTTCCGCTTCCCGTGCATAGCTGACAAGATCATCTATGGTTTCATATTCGAAAGCCATATTACCCCTCCTTTAATCCTGATTTTACCATATCTTTATCAGAATAATAAAAATAGCCAAAGCGGATGCTTTGGCTTACAGAAGTTCCAATTGTGTTATGTTTTCAGGGTATTCAATATCTATCTTTTCTATTTCATTGCCCATCCTTGTTATGAGGGGGACAACAAGTGCATTACCCATGCAGAAGTATCTTGTGCGTTCCGGCATCGTATCTGTCCATCCATCCGGGAACCCATTCAGCCTCTCTGCTTCTATAGGGGTCAGTGTCCTGTATTTCCCATCCATTTTAATCAGATGAGTACTTCTGTTTATTGACCCCTCACTGGTAAGCATTGTCCTCCCTGGGAGATCAAGTGAATCACTTTCACTCATTCCACCTTCCGTATAGAAGTATTTATGCCCATTTTTAGCGGTTCTCTCTTCTTTCTTCTGGCCACGGAGATATTTGAACTTCTCCAATTTTTCTCCATCTACAACATATTTCCCATCATAATTTTCTTCTATGATCTCTCTTAAAGGAGTTGCAGGCTCTTCCACAGGTATCGTGTGGATAGTTGTGATTTCCCCGTTCCTCATGATGCCTGTATTGTGGAATTCAAATGAGAAGTTGTCCGATACATCTACGATGTCTCCTGAAATTTCGGTTTCAGCCACTCTGTTCTTGTAGGGTTCCTCTTTTACAGGAAATGCCCGAGCGAACATCCCTTTGTTATAAAGAAAATCTTCCCCATTTAATTTAGCCATCTCCTTACCGTAAGTCATATTACGACGATAAGCGAATATGAATATCCTTCTTCTTCTCTGGGCATTACCGTACTCTGCTGCATTGATTACACGCCATTCAACATCATATCCCAACTCATGTAGGGTTGAGAGCATAACCGCAAAGTCTCTTCCCCGTTGCTTGGAGGGGGATTTGAGGAGTCTATCAACGTTTTCCAACAATACATACTTAGGTATGGTGTTTTGTATGAAACGAGTAATCTCCCAGAAAAGCACACCTTTTTTGCCTGAGATGCCCAATTCACCGTTCAAAGATCTCGCCACGGAATAATCTTGGCAAGGGAAGCCTCCCACAATCAAATCCGCATTTGTTTCTGACATTTCTCTGTCAGTCACTTCAGCTATATCTTCATTTACGTGCTTACCTGTTTCAAACCTGGAGGCATAGCAATCAAAGGCATGCTGCACTTTCTTGCCCGGTTCCCACTGATTGGCCCAGGTCACTTCAAATCTATTCAATTCAGTATTTTCTAGTCCTAGCCGAAAACCACCTACACCAGCAAACAGTTCGACTACTTTTAGTTTTTCCAATGGATTATCCACCTTTTATATGGATTTATTCTGATATTATAATAGTATATTATACCACACAACATCATGAGGATCAAGAAAAGGAAAGTCATTTCCTCACAATCATAGTAATCCTTCATCCCCTCCATCCAATTCGCTTTGACTTCTTATCGTAGAGCCCAATAAGTCTTATCAAGAAATGAAAAAATCTTCACTTCATTTGCTGTATAGGAATTCTGGGACTTTGCTCGACCTGCTCATATATTAATATCTCCCCTCAATTTCTGTTCACTTTCTGCCATCATATTTTTGAACTCTTCGTAGCTCTCTACCTCCATAGGCACCCTTATCCCCAATTTCGTTACTGTCACACTTTGCTTTCGCTTCCCACTCCCCTTTTTGGCTCCAAAGTTTACGCCTTCCAAAAGTTCCATAGACCGCTTCGGCTCCCTGGCATTTTCCATTATTGAGTGTGGATAGATATAATAACCCTCAATCGAGTCAAACCGATACATATAGGATAAAATCTGGTGGTAGTCGGGACCGGATATGTTATGGCTTGGCTTATATTTTGCATCAGCGATAATTCTTCCCTCATCACGTGATATGAAATCAGGATAGATTTTTCCAGCACCGCCTGAGAACAGATAATTTGCTCCTGTCCCATCTGTATTACTTGGGTGATAGAACAAATCACCTAATATAGTGTTCACATATTCTTCAAATAACCATGCTCCATCCAATACGAGCCCATAAAATTTTTCTTTGCTGTCACTTGTGAAAAGGATGTTCTGACTTTCGAGGATGGCAATGCATAGTTTCTGTAACTGTTCATACTCCTTGTAGTAGACATGTTTGACTACATTACGCCTGTTGAGTTCAATCAGTTTTTCCATAGAGCCATTAATCGATGTTGCGACACTTTCAATCATTCTTATATTTTCGTATGTAGAATGTGACGCTGTCAGAATCCGATGGTAACGTCTATGGTGTTTTATAAACTGTATAGTGTGATGGATAAGTTGAATAACCGGATTATCATAACTATATTCTCTATTTGTGTAAGATATGTTGCCAGTAAACGGAACGTTAGTTTTGATGTGACGTGCAACTTCAATTTTACCTTTTAAGGCAGAATTATTATGCCGCTTCACCTGATACTCTTTATAGATTCCCTTCGCCAATGCTTTATTTAAAATTGAAGGGAAGAGAAGCACCATGAAATCTAAGAAACCCGTGTTCGATTTCATGCCGGTCGAAAAATTTAATGGTGTAATTCCATATACTTTGCTTAGCATGTACTGCAGAAAATAGTTATTCCTACTATCATCAAATCTACTGACGATACTGAGGGCATCCCCACTGTTACCAAAGAACCCCAGCAAATTGGATGACTTCAACTTCTCTTGAGTTGTTTCTATTACTTTTCGATCGTCATCAATATGTTGTTCTTCATTGTTTGGGAAAATAAGCATGCCAGATTTTGTTAACTCCCCCATAGTCTTGTTCTGTAGATATCGAATAACACTGTTTTCAGTAAATTCATCCTTGAGCTTCATTTGGGAGTTATCTTTTAAGATTATATGTTGGCGCTCCATACTACTCCTCCTCTTTACCGAGGTAGTAGGCCTCCTTGAGCTGATTCAAATGTTCTTCTGCATCCATATGATTTCTCAAATACTCTTTAAGCAATGGATGTATGAACTCATCCCATAGCACTTCGAAGTCATAATCTACATCTTTCAGCTTCAAGAAATAACTTGGCCCTACATGGTAAGCCTTATCCAACCCTGGAATGTCTTCTATCTTCTCATTTACACTTGTCAGTCGCTCTTCTACATCATCTACTGTGACCCGGCTCTCATCCAATTGCTTCAGCATGCTCAGACTATCTTTTGCTTCGATCTCTATAAATCTGAATCGCCTGCGCATAGCAAAGTCGAAACTTTCCACGCTTCTGTCTATATCGTTCATGGTTCCGATTATATAGACATTTTCAGGCACATAGAACTTTTCATGGAATGGATATTCTGCTCCAGAATGCAATGTATGATATTGGGTCATAACGGCTCCTTTTTCTCCTCTGTACCCGGGATCAAGAGAGAAGAAGAGTTCCCCAAATATTTTAGATATCTCCCCTCTATTAATTTCATCGATTATAAAAACATATTTCTTTTCACTCTCTTCTCCATAACCTTGAAGCTCGTGGTTTTCTTTCATATACTCAAGCACTGCCCTCATATAATTATCATATGCATTAGAAGGACGTCCCTGCTCTCCTCTATAGACATTATATAAATTCTGCTTAGTTAAAGTGCCTGCCTTTATGTCCGTAAATCGAAGCGTATCTTTAGCCGATAATTGGAACTTAATCATATTTCTTTCTGTTAGAGATGGTATAGATAGTTCTTCTTTCTCTCTCGCTTCCTCGAGTAACATTTCCCAAGCCTCATCAAAGTTATCCATCGCTGATTGATTACACCTTGCCTTATCACAGAACTTCATGAAAGTGCCCGGCATTATTTCAAATCCAATCTCATTGTTGCCATAATGTTTTGTCCTTAAGCCTTCCACAAAGTCTGTATAATCATAACTCGGATGGAATTGGACAAATTCCACCTGATCTTCATTGTCCCCCGTTATCTGTTTGGCTAATTCCATTGCCATATAAGATTTACCAGTCCCCGGCGGTCCATGAAGAATGATATTTTTTGAACTCAATAATCTCTCCTTTAGTTCCCGTGTACTACTCTCAGCACCAGATTCTTGAGTAAAATCGTTATACAGCATAATCATATTTTTAAGCATGTCTTCATAATCTTTTTGATTTTCTAGTCTCAAACCGTCTTCAGCGACATACCACTTTTTATAGTAAGAGTGAAGGCCTCTTCCATTAGGTTCGGGTAAGGTCTTATCCAACTTTGAGTACTCCTGCTTTGTGGAAAGGAAGAAGGCTTTCCGTCCCCATTGTTGACCCTGCCAATCGTAAAACAGGCTGAGCCACCATATATTGACGTATGGATAGGCATTCAATGAGTTATTGCCATGAGCAAAAGATCGTTGAACTTTATACTTGTCCCTTGAAACGATTATGGGCTTCTTAGTACCTCCAACAACATAATTATCAAGAGTTCTGCCGCGTTTATCTTTCGATTTCCGTCCCAGAGAGTTCTTGCATATTTCCAAAAAACTGTCTACATATTCTATAAAAGCTTGGATGTCCTTCTCTGAAAGTTCTACCTCTCTTAACATATTAATCTTCCTCACTTAGTCTTTTCTTTAATAATATCACTTTCCAAATTCAAGGAGATATAAATGTGGTTTATTACTCCTATATTTCAAGATCATCGACCCCTCCCCTATAATTAATGACTCTGCTCAAGCGGTGGTGTAAAATTAACACAACAGATGATTTTCGATTCCATCAATCAAGGGGTGAGCATGATGATAGAAATAAAAGATCTGACTCAGGAGTTTTCCAATGGAAAGGGTATTTTCGATGTGACTTTCGATGTTGAGGACGGTGAGGTTTTTGGCTTTCTCGGGCCGAATGGCAGCGGAAAGTCCACGACAATCCGGCATCTGATGGGATATATGAAGGCGCAAAAAGGTTACGCTAAGATCAAAGGGCTGGATGCATGGCATCAACAATCCTCAGCACGCAGTCATCTCGGCTACCTGCCGGGTGAAATTGCTTTTTTGGATGGGATGACGGGGCATCAATTCCTGAATATGATGGCAGGACTCCAAGGTGTGCATGATAAGGCGCGCCGTGCCGATCTTATTGATAAACTCCAATTCGATCCGAAGGAGTCCATCCGTAAAATGTCGAAGGGGACGAAACAGAAGGTCGGGATTGTGGCGACGTTCATGCATGACCCGGACATCTATATTCTGGACGAACCGACGTCAGGACTGGATCCTTTAATGCAGAACCTGTTCATCGATCTGGTCATGGAAGAAAAGGCACGTGGTAAAACATTTCTGATGTCTTCACACAGCTTCGCTGAGATCGAACGCACGTGCGATCGGGCGGCCATTATACGGAATGGCAGGATAGTCGCCACCGAAAACATACATGAGCTGCAATCCATGCAGCGGAAGGCGTTCAATGTGACGTTGACGGATAAGAAAGAAGTGGCGTCCCTCCTCGAATCTGAAATGAAGACCGAAAAAGTGGACGAGCTTACAGTGAAGATAGAATTGCAGGGGAATTATGATGTATTCATCAATACTCTGTCGGGATACCACGTTAAAAACATCAGTGCAGATGACCAGAGTCTGGAAGAGATCTTCATGGATTACTACAGCAAGGAAGAGGTGCAGTCATGAATATGTCCTTCTATACACAGATGATGAGGATCAACTTGAAGATGTTTCTCGGCTTCGGTTTAGGGTCCGCCATATATGTCACGCTCATGACCTTAATGTTCCCCTTGCTCAACGATAATATGGAAGAATTCGACAAGATGATCGAACTCTTCCCCGAACCACTGCTCCGGGCGCTAGGATTGGAGTCGTTGAGCAGTTATGGCCAGTTCATCTCAGCAGAATATTATGGGCTTTTCTACCTGATTATTTTGGGCATATTCAGTGTGATGAGCGCCATCCAGCTGATCGCGAGGCTCGTCGACCGCGGTTCGATGGCCTACCTGTTATCAACACGCGTATCCCGCACCCAGATCATCGCGACGCAGATTTTGGTCTTCGTGAGTGGACTCGTCCTCATCCATCTGATGACGTTCGCTGGCGGATATATTGCCGCGGAGTTTTTGGTGGATATAGAAAGCAACATCGCATTCGACCAGTTCTTCTACATCAACTTTGTCGGATTCCTGCTTTTCTTTGCGGTGGGCGGCTATTCACTCCTCATTTCAGCGCTATTCAATGACGAAAGGAATGCCTTTGCGTTGGCAGGCGGCATCACATTCCTCTTCTACGGCATGGATATGATTGGAAAGATAGTGACGGATATCGATTGGATCCGCAACTTCACTCCATTCTCACTCTATGAACCTGGCCGGATTGCGAATGACGAGGCGGATATTCTCATGTCCTCGATAATTCTCGGATCAATCGGTGTAATCGCATGCGTCCTGACACTCCTTATATTCAAAAAGAGGAACCTGCCGCTATAGAATTTCATATAGCGGCAGATATTATCGCATCTGTTTGTGCACCGCTGCTTCTGCCAATTAGACACTGATTTCAATGCAAGCGCTTATTCCTCTTTCGGTACATTCAGGTTCAAAAACAGATTGATTCCGAATAGAATGATGGCCAGCAGGAACATCGGCCCGCCGGTAAACGTAAAGATATGGGCGACACCAGGGTTCACCTGGACAAAAAATGTACTGAACAGAAATAACGGTACACCGATATGATACAGCCAGAACGTGGCAATACCGAGACCGTTCTTAGCGAGGTGTGGATAGATGGACAGGACTGCGCCGATCCCAAGGGTCGACAACCATCCCACGACGTTGACGTGGGCATGTCCTGCAGCCCAATTCAATTGAAGCGTCCATGACATGAATAACCCGACTGAAATGCCGATGACCAGATAGACTACGGACAGTTTAATCCAAGTTTGTCCCATTTAATGACCTCCTTAACTTCAAATATAACATTCATACAAAATATGTCAATTAAATGTCTGAATAATCAGATATTAAACTAAAGCAGGTAATCTGATTCTACGACTCATCACATTTTCGACCCATGCGTTGTGGGCTATATATAACCACCTAGATAGTGTAGCTGCGCCACTTGCATTGGTGATCCAAACCGCATCTTTCAGCGTACACTACACAGCATATAATAATCATTTGAATGAGGTGAGGATCATGCGTAAACTATTCCTAGTGATATTTTTGTATCCATCATCGCCTACTTGCTCATCTGATGGATAGTGAAGGGGTGTTCCCATGAACATGCTGGAAAAATATCAGACGATCTCCATCTTCTCCGCCATAGTCATCGGACTGCTGCTCGGGCAATTCACTGTGGTTGAAGCGTATGCTGGACACTTCATTGTACCCTTCCTGTTTTTTATGCTTTACGGGTTATTTCTGGTGATTCCTTTGGCCCGGTTGAAACACGCTTTTAAAAATATGAGGTTTTTAGGCACGGGTGCCATCATCAACTTCATATGGTCGCCTATTTTGGCATGGGGTCTCGGTGCACTGTTTCTCGCCGATCATCCTACCCTATGGATTGGCTTCATCATGCTGATGGTCACGCCATGTACGGACTGGTATCTGATGTTCACTGCCATCGCCAAAGGCAATACTGCCCTCTCCACGACCATCCTGCCGGTCAACCTTATCCTCCAGATGCTGCTTCTGCCCGTCTATCTGTATATTTTTGCAGGCGCCATCCAGCCTGTTCCATTATCGATCATCGGACAGAGTATGGTGGTGGTATTGGTCCTGCCCTTCGTCCTCGCCCATCTGACCCGCTATGCCTTGAGGAAGAAAGCACACTTGCTTAGTGACAGGCTGATTCCATTTTTTACAAATGCGCAAATGATCTTCCTCTCTTTGGCGATCATGGCCATGTTCGCGTCACAGGGGAACCATCTGCTCGATAACCTTGAAATCATCTACATATTGCTCATCCCGATTCTGCTTTTCTTCTTCATCAATTTCATGCTTGCGCAAGTGGTGGGGAGACGCATGAAGTTCTCCTACGAAGATACGGCAAGTTTGAGCCTTACCATCATCGCACGGAATTCCCCCGTCGCCTTGGCGATTACCGTCACAGCTTTTCCCGATCAGCCGTTGATTGCATTGGCTCTGGTCATCGGACCGCTCATCGAATTGCCCGTCCTGATGATTGTCTCCAAAGTGCTGCTTCTATTACGCATAAATCGTGTTGGCAGAGTATGATTATGACGAGGTGTCCGTTTAGGGGATGGCATCATAAAAAAGGCCTTGCTGAGTACAGCAAGGCCTTTTTATCATTTCAACACTTTGTCGCCTCAATCCATCCGGTCGATGATCGTATGATACCCGTCACTGCCGTAATCCAGGCACCGCTTAACCCGTGATACTGTAGCGCTGGAGGCACCTGTCTTATCCTGCACTTTGGAGTATGTCTGTCCTTCCTTTATCATCTTCGCCACCTGGAAACGCTGCTTAAGGGAAATCATTTCGTTTGTCGTGCATAGGTCATCAAAAAATTGATGGCACTCCTCCACCGTTTCAAGCTTTAATATCCCTTCGAACAGATCATCGAGTTCCTGGCCCCTCAACTTGTCTATCTGCATATATTTCCCTCCATTTGAATATGTTCATCATATCAAAACACTTTAGCATTTTAAAGTGATGAACAAAATGTACCCGAATCTCTTGTCACCATCCATATATTTTGTTATTATCAGACTTATTGATTATTCTTTATTACGCTAAAGCATTAAAGGAGATTTTGCATGGAAAATGATCTGGTCACACGACGATTGGAATTTGCCCTGGATTACACCCGATTATTAGACGCCGAAAATTATAGGCTGGTGGATATGAACATGGTCGAGCCTTTCACCATTGAAGATAAACACCATCATCCCTCGGCCATCATCCTCGAACGCAATGAGCAGCTGTTCTCCATACGGAGCGATTGGACGCGTTCATTGCTGAACTATAGCGAAAACTACCATCTTGACCAGCGCTTCTTCGGCTACTTCGGTCCGGTCGTACGAGATTACACGACAGTGTATCAGGCAGGAGTGGAACTGTACCGCCCTGCCAATGATGAAATTCTGGAAAGCATCGATATGCACCTGTCCTTCATCACCGATAGATATGCGCAGTCGTTCCAATCCATCGTGGTCAACGATGATGCGCTGCTCGACCTCTACCTCAGTAAATATGGACTGGACGGAGACATACGCCATCTTGTGCATGAGAAGAACCTATCCGAGCTGAGGAAACGTCTTGGAGTGGAGCATCCACTCTATGCACTCCTGTCTGCAAAAGTCAGCGATCAGATTGATCTGGTCACTGAAGAGTTTGCAGAACATGACATCATGCGCTTTATCGCGAGACTCAGGCAGACATTGGAGAAGTATGGAATGAAATTCATGCTGGACCTGTCGTTCCGCTCTCCCCAGTCCTACTACAACGGATTCTATTTCCAGGCATTCCTGGATCATGACCACCCGCTCCTAAGCGGCGGGGAATACAACAGCAGTGCTTTCGGCATTGCTGTAAACCTATCCGATGGAGGGTTATTATGATAACTGTGGCACTGACGAAAGGGCGCCTTTTCAAAGACTTCCTGAAATATATGAGTGAAAATGACCTCGCCGACTACAGCACTGCACTCGAAGATGAGACGCGTTCACTCTACACGATAGTGAACAATGTCAAATTCATCTTCGCCAAGGGACCGGATGTGCCGACTTATGTAGAGAGCGGTGTCGCGGACCTCGGCATCGTCGGCTCGGACATCATCACCGAGAATCCGTTCAACATATTGAATGTGTCGCAGCTGCCGTTTGGGGACTGCCATTTCTCTGTAGCAGCTCTGCCCGGCCAGGAAAGTTTCGGAGTGATCGCAACGAAATATACGAATATCGCAAAAGAGCACTTCAAAAACAAGAAGCAGGATATTTCCCTGATCCACTTGAATGGCTCGGTGGAACTCGCGCCGCTCCTTGGCTTGTCGGACGGCATCGTCGATATCGTCCAGACAGGCAGCACCTTGAAAGATAACGGCCTGGTCGAATATGAAAAAATCATGGATATCCATGCGCGCCTGATTGCGAACAAACGGACTTTCTATACAAAGGAAGATGAAATATATGGCTTCCTGACTGAGATTGGAGTGATTGAATGAATGCAGCGGCGTTTAAGGCCAACTTCAAAAAAGAACAGGAGACGGCCGGATTCGAAGGCTACAAAGGGGTCATGGAGATCATCGAACGCGTCCGTACAGAAGGGGATGCAGCGCTACTAAGCTATACCGAACAGTTCGACGGACAATCACCGGAGTCCTTCAAAGTGCCTAAAGAAAGGCTCGAGGAAAGTTATGATGCATTGTCATATGAGGAAAAAGAGGCGTTCGAAACAATCCGTCGGCGGATTGAGCAGTATCAGCTCAGCATCAAATATGAAGATAAAGCAGAGGGAGAATTCCAGTATGTCTATCACCCGCTTGAAAAGGTCGGGGTCTACATCCCGGGCGGCACTGCCCTTTATCCCTCAAGCGTACTGATGACAGTCGTGCCCGCGATTGCAGCGGGCGTTCAGGAGATCCATGCCGTCACCCCGACTTTCGAGTCGACCAACATCACGTTCGCCGCACTTTACGCATGTGGGGTAGAAAATGTCTATACGGCAGGCGGCGCCCAAGCGATTGCAGCACTCGCCTACGGTACCGAATCGATTCCAAAAGTCGACAAGATCGTAGGACCCGGCAATTACTATGTCGCACTCGCCAAACGCCTGCTGTTCGGCCAAGTCGGCATCGACATGATCGCCGGACCGAGTGAAATACTGATCTATGTGGACGATGCTGTGCATATCGATGCCATCGTGTATGATATTTTCGCCCAGGCGGAGCACGATGCCAACGCACGGACATTCCTCCTCAGTGAGGACCCGGCGGTCATCGATCGGATTGCAGAACGGATGGACGCGCTGATGGATCAGCAGTCACGCAGCAGCATCATCCACCAATCCATCGCCCACAACCACTACCGCATCGTCGATTCACGCGAGTCCCTAATCAGCCTGATCAATGATGTGGCCCCAGAGCACGTTTCAATCCAGCATAAAGATGCTGAGATGATCATATCGAACATCAAGTATGCCGGCGCCGTCTTCAATGGCTACTATTCACCTGAAGCGATCGGCGACTATGCGGCAGGGCCTTCCCATGTACTTCCGACGGATGGCACAGGCCGCTTCAGCCATGGCTTGAACATCAATGATTTCCTGACGAGCCATGCTGTCATCTCCATCGAAAAAGACACTTACGGAACAATTGCACCACCGGCAAAAATCATAGCACAGCGCGAAGGCCTCAACGCCCATCACCAATCTTTGGATATCCGAATGGAGTGACGATATGATTCATATGGACCGCAACACGAGCCCCCTGCCACCGCTCAGCCATGAAGCCCTGATGGAAGCTGTAGGAGAAACTGCTTTAAATGAATATCCGAGCGTCGAGATAGGCCGCTTCAAGCGCCTCTACGCCGATTATTATGATATCGGCAGCGATACCGTCGAAGTCGCAAACGGCTCTGACGAATGGATCCAGAAGGCGATCATGACACTTGGCCAAGGCGGCGTCATGACGCTCGAACCTGATTTTGTCATGTATCACGAATACGCCCGTCAAATAGATGTACCTGTCCACACCATCCCGTGCGATGACGACTTCCTTTTCGATTTCTCGGCAGTCATAGGGGAAGTGGAGGCGAAACGGCCTTCCCTCTTCCTCATATCGGTGCCGCACAATCCGACCGGGCAGATGTTCAGCCCGGACGACCTGCAGCGGCTGTCGGACGCGATGGCGTCACATGGTGGTTACCTCATACTTGATGAAGCCTATTATGAATTCGCCTCGCCATATGTGCGCCCGACCGGCCAGCATGTACTGATCATCCGCACATTGAGCAAAATGTTCGGAGTGGCCGGACTGCGCATCGGCATCGCCATCGGCGAAGGGGAAGCATTCAGGAGGATTACACGGATCAACCACCCGTATCCCGTCAACGCGCTGTCTTTGAACATCGCCAGCCGCATTTTCGAAGATCGTGAGGCACTCGAGGCATTCATCGAGTACCAGTTGGAGTCAAAAAGACAGCTCGCGGCTGCCCTCGGCAATATTTCCGATGAAGTGGCCGTGCTCGAGTCCTCCACAAACTTCATCTTCACATACGGTGAGCATGCACGCGACCTCGGCCATTTCATGAAGACGCGCGGCTATCAGCCACGGATGTACGACACGGCACCACTCGATGAGGCGGTCAGATACTCCATCATAAAGCATGAAGACTATGACCGGTTCAACCAACTAATCAAAGAATGGAGCAATCGACATGATCAGCAAGGAACGCACGACAAAAGAAACGGCAATCTCAATAGCACTCGATGAGGAAAAGTCACCCGGCGCCTCTTCCATCAAAACAGGCTCCGGCTTCTTCGACCATATGCTGACCCTCCTCTCATTCCATTCGGGCCTTCATATGGAGATTTCAGCACAGGGTGACCTGGAAGTTGATGCACACCACACTGTGGAAGATGTCGGCATCATATTGGGGCAGCTCATCCGCGAATTGTATACGGCGAAGGCATCCTATCAGCGTTACGGCACCACGTATATTCCGATGGATGAATCGCTGGCCCGCGTGATACTCGACCTCTCCGGCCGCCCGCACCTCAATTTCCAGGCGGAGTTTTCAAAGTCGACAGTCGGAAACTTCGACACTGAGCTTGTGATGGAATTCTTTAATGCCGTCAGCATGAACAGCCGCATGACACTCCATATCGACCTATTGAAGGGCGGCAATACCCACCATGAAATCGAGGCCATCTTCAAGGCATTCGCCAGAAGCCTTGCCGCCGCACTGCAGCCGAGCAGCATGGGCGTCCCTTCATCAAAGGGTGTCATCGAATGATCGGCATCATCGACTATTCACTCGGCAATATACAAAACGTCAAAAACGCCCTTGATAAGTTGGACTACCCGAGCCTCTTTTCAAGCGACTACGAAGTGCTGAAGGAATGTGACACCATTCTGCTGCCCGGCGTCGGCCATTTCGGTCATGCCATGACACACATCGAGACTTCTGGCCTTAAGCCGACACTCCTTAAACTGGCTGAAAATAAGCCACTGATCGGGATATGCCTCGGCATGCAGCTCCTTTTCGAACACAGTACCGAAGGGAACGTCAAGGGGCTGGGCCTGTTGCCCGGCGATATCGTGCGTATGGAGACAGCGCATCCGGTGCCGCACCTTGGCTGGAATACGCTCTCAAGCCACAGCCAAGTCTTGGATGGCAAGGACCTCTATTTCATCCACAGTTATATCGCCACCCGGACCGATACCGTCATTGCAACATCCGAATACGGCATCGACATTCCGGCAGTCGTCAAAAAAGGGCATATCACCGGCATCCAGTTCCATCCGGAAAAGTCAGGCCGCGCAGGCCTCGAAATCCTCAAACAGGCCATTGAAGGAGGCATATAGATGAACATCATCCCGGCAATCGACATCATCGATGGACAGAATGTCCGCCTCACACAAGGAGATTACGGCAAAAAGTCTGCGATGGCACGCACACCTGAAGAAGCCGTTAAATTCTACAGCGGCTTCAAGCAAGTTTCACGCATCCATATCGTCGATCTGATGGGTGCTTTGAAGCAGGACGCCACGGAAACGACGCTCGTCCAGAAGTTGAAACGAGAGACCCACCTGCCGATCCAGATTGGTGGCGGACTCAGAAGCATTGACACGATTGAGCACTATGACGCAATCGGCATCGATCATTTCATCCTCGGCACCCGGGCCATCATGGATATGGAATGGCTCAGGTCGGCAGTGGAGAAGTTCCCGGACAGGATTTTCGTTGGCATCGATGCCAGACAGAACGACATCTATGTAAATGGCTGGACCGAAAACAGCGGCATCACGATCGATGATTACCTAGAAAAAATTGAAGATCTGGCACTCGCGGGCATCATCTATACAGATATCGCCAAAGACGGCATGGGGCAGGGCCCGAATCTTGAAAATACGGGGCGCATCAACGACTTGACGCACCACACCGTCATCGCAAGCGGCGGCATCCGGAACAAGGAAGACCTCGATGCGCTTAAAGCGATGGGCATCCATGACGCCATCGTCGGCAAGGCAAGCCACAATGATGACTTCTGGAGGGATATCACATGATCAAAAAACGTATCATACCCTGTCTTGATGTGACAGAGGGGCGGGTCGTCAAAGGGATAAACTTCGTCGGGTTAAGAGATATCGGGGACCCGGTCGAGCTCGCCACCCGCTACAATGAAGCCGGGGCTGATGAGCTCGTCTTCCTCGATATTTCAAAGACCCAGAAGGGCCATGATCTGATGCTTGATGTCATCAGGAATACAGCTGAAACACTCTTCATCCCCCTTACTATAGGCGGCGGCATTTCATCCGTTTCAGATATACGCGATCTTCTGAATGCAGGGGCCGACAAAGTCAGCATCAACTCTGCGGCGATCAAAAATCCACAGCTGATAGAAGAAGCCAGCCGGATGTTCGGCAGCCAGTGCATCTGTGTCGCCGTCGATGTGAAATACGATGCTGAAGCCGGGGATTATTTCGTCCATACCCACGGGGGATCCGTAAAGACTGAGATTCCCGCATTCAAGTGGATTGCGCAATGTGAATCCCTCGGCGCCGGGGAGCTGCTGATCACGAGCATCGACCATGACGGAGTAAAGGAAGGTTTCGACATCGATTTTCTGACTAAAGCCAATGAATCAGTCGAGATTCCGATCATTGCGAGCGGGGGCGCCGGCAAGGCGGAACATTTCGTCGAACTCTTCAATGAAACGGATGTTTCTGCAGGGTTGGCCGCTTCCATCTTCCATAATGAAGAAGTTGAAATAGAAGATCTGAAACAAAAATTGAAAGCTAGCGATATAGAGGTGAGGATCACATGAAACCGGATTTCGAAAAAGGGGGCGGCCTCCTATCCGCCATTTTGCAGGATATACGTACCGGACAGGTCCTGATGAATGGCTTTATGGATGAAACTGCATACCAGAAGACTCTCGAGGAAGGAATGGTATGGTTCTACTCCCGTTCAAAGGAACGCCTCTGGAAAAAGGGGGAATCGAGCGGCAATATCCAGGTCGTCAAAAGCATGGCACTGGACTGCGATTCGGATGCCCTTCTCATCCAGGTCGAACCGAAGGGCCCGACTTGCCACCTCGGCACACAGAGCTGCTTCGGCGACGATCATTTCAATCTGCAGACGCTTGAAAAGATCGTCGACCACAAAGTGGAGAATCCTGAGGGAGGCTCCTACACGAAATACCTCACCGATGAAGGCATCGACAAGATCCTGAAGAAATGCGGCGAGGAGATGACTGAAGTCGTCATCGCGGCAAAGAATGGTGATCGGGAGGAGCTCATCGATGAAACGAGCGACCTCCTCTACCATACCCTCGTGCTGCTCAAGCACCAGGGCGTCTCCCTTGGAGATGTGGAAGCCCGGCTCGAAGCGCGCCACGGAGAGAACCTTTCCTACAAGGTCCGTGGAGAAATAGAAGAATGGTAGTTGCCGTCCCCTTGAAGTTTTCAAGGGGATTTTTATGTTTTCAGAAATTGATGATTTAATTCCTACTTGGGAACTTGTAATTGAAGTATTCCTCATATATAATTCATATAATTAACGTCAGAATAATACAGAGGGTTGATATGCAATGAAAGTGGATTTGAAGAACGTGAACAAGTCCTTCACCAAAGGAAAGAATGAAACTCTCCCTGTGCTTCAGGACATCGATTTCAGTATTGAAGCAGGGGAATTCGTCTCCCTCCTCGGACCTTCAGGGTGCGGCAAATCGACGATACTGAAGCTGATCGCCGGGTTGAGCCACCCTTCTTCAGGGGAGCTGAGGGTCAATGATACACCGATAACCGGCCCGGGCACCGATCGGGTCGTAGTCTTCCAGGAAGGCGGACTCTTTCCATGGATGACAGTGCTTGAGAACGTCACATATGGATTGAAGATCAAGAAGATGAGCAAGTCAGAGGCTGAGGAGAAGGCGATGGATGGCCTGCGCATGGTCCACCTCGGCAATTTCACCGGCGCCTATCCGCATGAACTGTCCGGAGGCATGAAGCAGCGTGTGGCTATTGCACGGGCGCTCGTCATGGACCCGGACGTCCTGCTGATGGATGAGCCATTCGCGGCACTGGATGAACAGACACGCCTCGTCCTGCATCAGGAACTCCAGGACATTTGGCAGAAGACGGGCAAGACGATTCTATTCATCACCCACAATATCAGGGAAGCCCTGACATTATCCGACCGCGTCCTCCTGATGAGTACACGGCCGGGCACCATCAAGAAATCATTCACAGTACAGGCCTCCCGGCCACGCAACCCTTCAGACAGTGTCATCGTCGACATGGAGAAGCGTGTCATGGCCGAACTGGAAGAAGAGATGAATAAAGTACTGAAGGAGGAGTTCGGCGATGACTACCGTTTTAAGACGGATAACGTTCGTGATCATGATCATAGCGATATGGGAAGTCATATCTAAACTGCAGCTTTTCCCGACATTCATGTTTCCTCCCCTGATCATCCCCAATGATTCAGGCGGGGTGACTGTAATAAAGACACTCATCACGGGTATACTTTCCGGACAGATTTTAGAAGCCACCGGCATCACCCTTGGGAGGCTTCTGATCGGATTCTTCATTGCTGTCATACTCGGACTTACATTCGGATTCCTCATCGCGCGCTACAAATGGGTCGATGATACACTCGGATTCTTCGTAACGGCACTCCAGTCCATCCCGAGCATCGTGTGGTTTCCACTCGCCATCGTATGGTTCGGACTCGGCAATGTCGCCATCCTGTTCATCGTTGCCATCGGGGCGACATGGACGATGACTGTCAATTCGAGCGCCGGATTCAAAAATGTCCCGAGCATCTACATCGATGCTGCACGAACGCTCGGGGCCTCAGGCACCCATCTGCTGCGGACCGTCATCATACCCGCTTCCATCCCCCACATCATATCGGGGCTGCGTGTTGCATGGGCATTCGCATGGCGAGCCATCATGGCCGGTGAACTGCTCGGTGCGGCTGGCGGGCTCGGCCACCTGCTGGACCTCGGACGGTCAATCCAGGCAATGGACCTCGTACTGTCCATCATGATCGTCATCGGCATCATCGGCACCATCATCGATAACCAGGTCTTCCTGAGAATGGAACGGTCCGTCTCAAGACGCTGGGGTATCGGTACCTAAAATCAGCATGGAGGGAATTCCAATATGAAAAAATTTCTACCTGTACTCACTGCCTTGCTGCTCCTCATCATCGCAGGATGCGGCGGCGAAGAAAACAGCAGTGCCGAAGACACGGCAGAGGAAGTCCGCATTGCGTACTTCCCGAACTTTACGCATATCGCAACCATCGTCGCATTGGAGAATGGTTACTTTGAAGAAGCCTTCGGAGAGGACATAACCATCGATACGATGACATTCCCGAATGGCAGTGCCTTCATGGAGGCTCTGTCGACCGAAGAATTCGACATTGGAACCGTCGGTCCGACACCTGCCACGACGACATTCCAGCGCAACGCAGGACATGAAATCATTGCAGGCGCGGTCAATGGAGGCGCCGTACTCGCAACAGCAGAAGACTCGGGAATCGAAAGTGTTGAAGACCTGGACGGCAAGCGGATCGCAGTACCGACCATCGGCTCCACTCAGGACATCATGCTCCGCAAGGAGCTTCAGGAAGTCGGTCTGAACATTGAAGACGCAGGCGGCACAGTGAGCCTCGTGCCACAGGCACCCGCCGACACTTCCACACTCTTCCTTCAGGGTGATGTCGATGCAGCAGCCACCCAGGAGCCTTGGGGTGTATTCCTTGAAAACCAGGCTGATGCATCCATCCTGCTTGATGAAGAAGAGTTTGCATGGGGGACCGACTTGACGACAACGGTCGTTACAGCAAACAACACGTTTACAGAAAACAATCCGGAGCTCACACAGGACTACTTGAGGGCACACCTGGAAGCCATCGATTTCATTGAAAACAACAATGAAGAGGCGGTGCAGATCTTCGTCGACCACATAGAAGAGATCACGGGTAATGCCCTCGACTTCGATGAAACACTCGAAGCCAGCAATCGTCTGAACCCGGCCTATGAAATCAACGAAGATGTGATCCAGGAGATGGCGACCATCAGCATGGAAGCCGGTTATATTCCATCCGATGATGTCGAAGGGCTCGTGAACAGGGAGTATCTGGATGCGGTCCTGGAAGAAGAATAGAAATCAAAAAAGGAAGGGGGAGCATTGAACTGTAACCCATAATTTAGACAGTTTAAAAAAAGCGTTATGCTGCGAGTAGATGACCTCGGTATTGTACCGGGGTCATTCTTTTTAACCCCCATTGGTATCTTTCATTATTATACTTATTGATATAATTTCCAACCGCATGCTTCAATGCTTCAAAGGACGGGCAGGCTTTATGGTCCACCCCTTCATCGAAATAGGCCACGACAATAACAGCCAGAAGCGGCAGCAATACACCAGTGACGATGAAACCGGCCATCGCCGGCCACATGTCCACACCTGCCTGGTGTCCTAGCATTGGAGGGAATATCAGTTTGCCCGCCCCGAAGAACAATGAAAAAAGCATCAGGCCGGAAATTAATGTTAAACGATTCATCAGAACACTCCTAGAATAAAAAAAGCACCATTTTAAGGACGGCAGTCATGCCGCGGCACTCCTCTCGATAATTCCCCTGATCCCCATCAGTTTAGAAATCCGTTCACTATGGATAATATTACAGGCTCCCTCCCCATACGGGAGTCATCTGTTATAAAGATGATATGAAAACACCTCACCAATTATATGACTTTTATAAATATTGTCAATATGATGGATAAAGGGAATTGATTAATTTCAAATCAAAAAAGTGCAGAACTCATTTTGAGCTCTGCACCTTAATTTTATGCCAATACTTCTTTTGTCATATTTTCCTGCACCATTTCGATGAAGTAGCGATGAAAGACGAGCGAATCCGTCAGTTCAGGGTGGAAAGAGATGCCGAGATGGCGGTCGGAACGCACTGCGACGATCTTCTCCCCCACCTTCGACAGCACCTGCACGCCTTCACCGACAGCATCGATATGGGGCGCCCGGATGAAGACGGCAAGCGCCTTTTCCCCGATGCCTTCAATATCAAGTTCGGCCTCGAAGCTGTCCACCTGCCTGCCGAATGAATTGCGTTCGACGGTGATTTCGAGTTTGCCGAGATGTCCGCCCTCCTGACCGATGATCCTTTCAGCGAGCAGGATGACACCGGCACAGGTCCCGAACATCGGCAAGTCGCTTTCCCTCAATGCTTCTGTGAAGCCGTAGCGGTCCATGAGACGCCGTATGGCTGTAGACTCACCTCCGGGAAGGATGAGGCCGTCAATGTCCGTGAGTTCTTCGACACGCTTGATGGCGACCGCTTCCTGGCCACATGCCTCAACCATCTGCAGGTGTTCCCTCACAGCCCCCTGCAGGGCAAGTACACCGATCCTCATTACCAGCCGCGCTCCTGCATCCTGTCTTCGAGGGAGAGCTGGTTGATGTCGAGGCCTTTCATCGCTGTACCGAGTTCCTTAGCAAGCTTGCCGATCAGTTCGTAGTCCTGATAGTGGGTGGTTGCTTCCACGATCGCTTTGGCGAACTTCTCAGGATTGTCTGATTTGAATACACCGGAACCGACGAATACGCCGTCTGCACCAAGTTCCATCATCAGTGCCGCATCCTGTGGTGTCGCCACGCCTCCGGCTGCAAAATTGACGACCGGCAGTTTGCCCAGTTCCTTTATCTCCTTCAAGATGTCATATGGTGCACCGTGGTTCTTCGCCTCGGTCATAAGCTCGTCATCGCTCATTACAGTAATCTGGCGGACCTGCTGGTTGACCATGCGCATATGCCTCACCGCTTCCACGATGTTGCCTGTACCCGGCTCCCCTTTCGTTCTGAGCATGGCTGCACCTTCTCCTATGCGCCTTGCCGCTTCACCGATGTTCCGGCAGCCGCATACGAACGGCACTTTATAATCATCCTTCTTCAGGTGGAAGACTTCATCTGCTGGCGTGAGCACTTCGGATTCGTCGATGTAGTCGACGCCCATCGCTTCCAGTACACGGGCTTCCGTGATGTGGCCGATCCTGCATTTCGCCATGACCGGGATGGAGACGGCGTTCATCACCTCTTCGACGATCCTCGGGTCACATGCCCTTGCCACACCGCCTGCTGCACGGATATCGGATGGCACACGCTCCAGTGCCATGACTGCCACGGCTCCTGCCGCCTCGGCGACCTTCGCCTGTTCTGCGTTGACGACATCCATGATGACGCCGCCCTTCTGCATTTCCGCCATTCCTCTTTTAACTTTTTCAGTACCTGTCTGCTGCATCTATAACGACTCCTTCTATTGATATTATATTGGAATAGTATAAAATTAAATCTGAATACTTAGAAGTATCAGTTCAGAATAATTTTAGGAGGTCAGATGATGCTGATCAATTTGGACAGGCAGTCGGAGACACCACTCTTCGAACAACTATACAGTGCACTGAAGGAGCAGATACTGAAGGGAGAACTCGCAAACGATGAGAAGCTTCCAAGCAAAAGGCAGCTGAAGGCGGATCTTTCTATCAGCCAGACGACGATCGAACATGCCTATAACCTGCTGCTGGATGAAGACCTGATCTACAGCAGGGAGAAGAGCGGATTCTATGTATCCGCGATTGAACAGCTGAAGCAGGTGGCATCGGCCACCGCACCGGAAATCAGACGACCCGAAAAGAAAACCTACACCCTCCCCCTTGGCACCATCGATACGACACTCGTCCAGAGCGATGTCCTGAAGCAGATCGCCCGGGAAGTCTATTCAGATGACGAACTGCTGAATAAAGGGGAGGAAAGTGGGGAAACTGTGCTGAAGGAGCAGATCAGGCATTACCTGAACATCAACCGGGGGGTCACATGTTCCACAGACCAGGTTTTCATCGGTCCTTCGACGGAATTCCTGCTCGAACAGGTACTGTATCTGCTGAAGTATCCCAAGATGACGATTGAAGATCCCGGCTACCCGGTCATTAGAAAAGTGCTCGATCGGCTCGACAGTGGCATGGACACGGCCCGGGTGCTTGAAGATGGCATAGATATCAATCAGGTGGCGGACCTCGCCCATCCGGTGGTCCACGTCACACCCTCCCATCAGTTCCCGAGCGGAGCCGTCATGTCCCTCCAGAAGCGCATCCAGCTGCTGAACCATGCGAGCAGCAATGACCACTTCATCATCGAAGACGACTACGACAGTGAGTTCAGGTATACGGGACGCCCTTTGCCTTCCCTCCAGGGGCTCGACCAGAACGACCGCACCATATACATGAGTACATTTTCGAAATCCCTCTATCCCTCCCTTCGGCTCTCCTGCATGGTGCTGCCGGCCTCACTTGCAGAGCTTTATTATGAGAAGGAGCTCTCGTGCAATGTCCCCCGGCAGATGCAGCACATCGTCGCCCGCTTCATGGAACAGGGCTACCTGACCCGTCACATCAACAGGATGCGGAAAGTCTACCGGAAGAAGATGGAGTCCATCACCGCATGGATTGCAGCGCATCATGATGTTGAAATACACGGGGAACATACAGGCATGCACTTCATCATCAGGATCCCCGGGATGGATCTTGAAGAAGCGGCAGACAATCATGGACTGGTCCATGGCAACGTCTATTCCTATGAAAGGGACCTCGGAGACACCATCATCGTGGGCATCGGGGAAAAGGACACCCGGGAGATAATCGACATACTGGATCGTTTCCTCGAGGAAGCAGGGGTTTGAGGCGTAACGACCGCAAATCAGCCCAATTGGTGCAAAATAAAAAGACATGGATATTTCCATGTCTTTTGAGTGGGCCTAAGTGGACTCGAACCACCGACCTCACGCTTATCAGGCGTGCGCTCTAACCAGCTGAGCTATAGGCCCCTGTTATGTAATTGAAAATGAAAGTGGAGACTAGCGGGATCGAACCGCTGACCTCCTGCGTGCAAAGCAGGCGCTCTCCCAGCTGAGCTAAGCCCCCATGATGTAAATATGAAAATAAGAGTCGGGAAGACAGGATTCGAACCTGCGACCCCTTGGTCCCAAACCAAGTGCTCTACCAAGCTGAGCTACTTCCCGTGGTTATTGAGCGCGCCCGAGAGGAGTCGAACCCCTAACCTCTTGATCCGTAGTCAAGCGCTCTATCCAATTGAGCTACGGGCGCATAAGCAAAAAAAATAAAACGGCATAACCGCTTAATAAAAAATGGAGCGGAAGACGGGATTCGAACCCGCGACCCCCACCTTGGCAAGGTGGTGTTCTACCACTGAACTACTTCCGCAAATAAGTTTAACAGATATTACTTTATCAATTAATTCCTGGTACGTCAAGAGTAAAATGGTGCCGCCCAGAGGAATCGAACCCCCAACCTACTGATTACAAGTCAGTTGCTCTGCCAATTGAGCTAGAGCGGCTGAGTATGGACTTAAATGGTGGAGAATGACGGGTTCGAACCGCCGACCCTCTGCTTGTAAGGCAGATGCTCTCCCAGCTGAGCTAATTCTCCTGGATGATCATTTCACCATCAACCTTTTCCATCATACTCCATTTGGCACCATAAAGTCAACCTTCTTTACATTTTAAATGGAATAAAAATACACTCCAGAATTTTCTGGAGTACATTCCATTACTATTTCTGCCTCATATAAGGGAACAGCAGCACATCCCGGATGGATGCAGAATCGGTCAGCAGCATCACCAGGCGGTCTATGCCGATACCGAGCCCGCCTGTAGGCGGCATGCCGTATTCAAGCGATTCCAGGAAGTCTTCATCCATGTCATGCGCTTCGTCGTTACCCGCTTCTTTCTCGGCAACTTGAGCTTCAAAGCGCCTTCTCTGATCGAGCGGGTCGTTGAGTTCCGTGAATGCATTGGCGTGCTCGCGCCCGACGATGAACAGCTCGAAGCGGTCTGTAAACCTTGGATCGTCGGCGTTTTGTTTAGCCAGTGGTGAAATCTCAACTGGATGGCCATAGACGAATGTCGGCTGAATGAGCGTCTCTTCCACTTTCTGTTCAAAGAACTCGTTCAATATGTGACCATACTGCATATTATCACGTACTTCGATACCATGCTCTTTGGCGAGTGCGTGGGCTTCCTCATCAGATTCTACGCTGTAGAAGTCGACGCCCGTCTTCTCTTTGACCGCCTCGACCATATGCACCCGTTTCCACCTTGGTGTCAGATCGATTTCTTCACCGCCATATTCGACGACTGTCGTGTCATTGATGTTTTTGGCGATATGGGCGACCATCTCTTCCGTAAGGTCCATGATATCGTTGAAATCTGCATATGCTTCATACAATTCAATCATCGTGAATTCCGGGTTGTGGCGCGTTGAAATGCCTTCATTCCTGAACACACGGCCGATTTCGTAGACTTTTTCGAGACCTCCGACAATCAGGCGCTTCAGATGCAGTTCTATTGCGATACGCATGAACAGCTCCATATCAAGGGCATTGTGGTGTGTCACGAAAGGCCGTGCCTGTGCCCCGCCTGCAATCGTATGCATCATCGGTGTCTCGACTTCAAGGAAATTGCGCTGGTTCAGATAGTTGCGCATCTCCTGGATGATTTTACTGCGTTTAATGAACGTCTCTTTTGAGTCTTCACTCGTAATCAGATCGAGGTAGCGTCTGCGGTAACGCTCTTCAACATCTTTTAGGCCATGGTACTTGTCAGGCAATGGGCGCAGTGCCTTAGTCAGCAGCGTAAACTCCTGTGCCTTGACGGATAGTTCTCCCGTGTTGGTCTTGAACATCACACCTTTGACCCCGACGATATCTCCAAGGTCCGCCTGCTGCCATATTTCAAAATCGGCTTCACCCACCTGATCCTTCCTGACATAGATCTGGATCTGGCCGTTGATGTCCTGGATATGCGCAAATCCGGCTTTACCTTTACCACGCTTGGTCATCAGGCGGCCTGCGATCATCGTCTCAGATTGGTCTTCCTTTTCAGCAAGCTCTTCTTTAGAGAATGCATCCCATTCTTCCTTCAGATCACTTGAATATGCTGTACGTTCGTATTTCGAACCGAAAGGATCCATGCCAAGATCGATAAGCTGCTGCATTTTTTCTCTTCTGACATTTATCTGGTCGTTTATTTCTTCACTCACAGTTTCTCTCTCCTATACTATTAATTCTGTATTGTTTGCTTGATGTTCCGCTACGAATTCATCGAGCACTTCAACAAGCTGGGATCTCGTTTCAGATTGGTTGATCCCTTTCCTTATCCGGCCATTGCCCTTTATATTCTTCATATACCAAGAAGCATGTTTGCGCATCTCCATAAGTGCCACCTTCTCACCTTTAAGGTCGATCAGACGGTCCATATGCAGTTTAAGTACATCCATCTTCTCTTTCAGATCGGGCTCCCCGATGAGTTCACCTGTTTCCAAGTAATGCACCGTGCGGTAGATCATCCACGGGTTACCAAGCGCCTCACGGCCGATCATGACTGCGTCGACCCCTGTTTCATCGAGCATCTTCTGGGCCAGCTCCGGCGACGTGACATCGCCGTTGCCGATGACAGGAATGTCCACCGCCGCCTTGACCTGGCGGATGATTTCCCAATCCGCTTGCCCTTCGTACATCTGCTCGCGGGTACGTCCGTGCATCGTGATCGCAGCGGCGCCTGCTTTTTCGGCCATTCTTGCGTTCTCCACTGCATAAATATGCGCGCTATCCCATCCGATCCTCATTTTGACGGTCACCGGCTTGGAGACATTCTGAACGACAGCATTGACCATGTCATATATCTTCTCGGGATCCAGTAGCCAACGCGCACCGGCCTCACACCGGATGATTTTGGATACCGGGCACCCCATATTGATGTCAATGATGTCAGCTGAGGTGTTCTCATCCACATATTTCGCCGCTTCGACGAGCGTCTCCTTCTCACCGCCGAATATCTGGAGTGACATCGGATGTTCATTTTCATCGATATACAGCATGCGCTTAGTCTTTTCATTGCCGAACAGAAGAGCCTTATCACTGATCATTTCCGCACATACAAGGCCGGCCCCGAATTCTTTCACAGTCAATCTGAAGGCCACATTGCACACCCCAGCCATAGGGGCAAGGACGACCCTGTTATTTATCTCAACATCACCGATTTTAAACATTGTGCCCACCTGCTTCAAGCTCTTTCTTCAAGGTGCCGATCGTCTTGCCGAAAGTGGGGTGGACGACATCTGCGGCGATTTCTGAGAGTGGGTTAAGGACAAAGTCACGCTTATGCAACTCAACGTGCGGAATGGTCAACTCATCCAGTTCAAGCTCCAGATCTTCGTAGAGCAGTATGTCGATATCAATTGTCCTGGGCCCCCAGACTTCTTCCCTGACACGCCCCATATCATGTTCGATGATGTGGATCAGCTCCAGAAGCTCAAGTGGTGAGACACGGGTTTTGATCATCAGACACATATTCAAAAAGTCAGGCTGATCCGTCTTTCCGTATGGCAGGGTTTCGATTATCGAAGAACGTTTTACGACTTCCACTTCTGGCTGCTCATCAAGTTTTTGGATGGCCATCTCCAGGTTATCGCTGCGTTTTCCAATATTGCTTCCCAATCCTAAATATACAACCGCCATTAATTTTCCCGCTTTCTATTCAGAGTGATGCTGACGTTTTCGTAGTGCCCTTCAATTGGAGGGTTCACTTTAGTTATCGTCACTTCTACTCCTACTATTTTATCATATCGGTCAAACAAGGTCTGCGACACCTTTCCCGCCAAATATTCTATAAGGTTGACAGGTTCCCCTGCAATCACATCTTCTATCAACTTATAGGCTTCGCCGTAATTGACCGTCAGATCGAGATCATCCGTCGTGGAGGCGGCTGTCAGATCGAGGTGCATGGTGACATCTGTGATGAAGAATTGTCCCAGCTGACGCTCCGCATCAAATACCCCGTGATACGCATATGTTTTAATGCCATTTATCTTAATGTTATCCATCGAGATCCTCCTTGAGCTTGATGTAGGCGTCAGCAATCTTCCGATTAAGCCGGACATTATGGACGCGCACCGCCCTGACTCCTTTATCGATACCATAGATCGTCGTTGCGGCAGTGGCTTCGTCACGTTCGGCAGCCGGCAATTCTTCAGTCATCAATTCCTTGATCATGCGTTTACGGCTTGTGGCCAAAAGTACAGGATAACCTGTTGCCACCAGCTCCTCTAGGCGCCGCATGACTTCAAGCTCCTCTTCACGCGTCTTCGCAAACCCGATACCGGGGTCAATCCAGATTTTGTCCGCCTTGACGCCACGGGATTTGGCCATCTTAATGGAAGTCTCGAGCTCCCCGATCATATCCCGTACCACATCTCCGTACGTTCCATGGGTATTATTGTGCATCAGAAAAATCGGGACGTCGTAGTCGCTCACGACATCGAATATCTTTTCATCGTATTGGCCCCGCCACTGGTCATTGATCATCGTCGCACCAGCCTCCAGGGCGCTCTTTGCAACTTCGCTCCTGAATGTGTCGACCGCTATATCCGCACCTATTCCGCGAATCGCTTCAATGACAGGGACGACCCTTTCGATTTCTTCTTCTATACTGATTGTGCTGTGCCCGGGACGGGTCGAATAGCCCCCGACATCGATGATGTCGGCACCTTCTGAAACCATCTTTTCAGCACGGGCGACAGCATCCTCCACTGAATTATACTGGCCGCCATCACTGAAGGAATCCGGCGTCACATTCAATATGCCCATGATTTGAAGGCGCTCCATACACTCACCCTTTTCCACAATATTAGGTGTAGTATATCATAACTCAAGCATGAAATATAATCCTCCCAAAGACAAAATAAAATACCATATCCTATGTCGGACATGGTATTTCTTCAATTCCTCTAATCTTCAAAGTTGAATAGTGGGGTGGAAAGGTAACGCTCCCCGTTTGACGGCAATACTGTGATGACTGCCTTGCCTTCGCCGAGCTTCTTCGCCACGTCAAGGCTCGCCTTGATGGCTGCACCTGACGAGATGCCGCCCAGTATGCCTTCTTCAGCGGCAAGCTTGCGCGCCCAATCCATCGCCTCGTCGTTACCGATCTGCAGCACTTCGTCATAGATTTCTGTATTCAGCGTACCTGGGATGAATCCTGCGCCCAGGCCCTGCAGTTTGTGCGGGCCAGGGTCACCGCCGCTCAACACTGCAGAATCTTCCGGCTCGACCGCATAGATGCCGATATCCGGATATTTCTCTTTCAGAACTTTACCGGCACCTGATATCGTGCCTCCTGTTCCGATTCCGGCTACGAATGCACCGACATCAAGTCCTTCGGACTGATCCACAAGTTCGCGGCCTGTCGTCTTTGCGTGTATTTCTGGATTGGCCATGTTCTCAAACTGTTGCGGCATGAAATAGCTATGCTTATCGGCAAGCTCTTCTGCCTTCTTGATGGCACCCTTCATGCCTTCAGCGCCTGGTGTGAGGATGAGTTCTGCACCGTATGCCTTCAAGAGGTTACGGCGTTCTTTACTCATTGTGTCAGGCATGACGAGAACCGTCTTATACCCTTTACTTGCGGCGACCATCGCAAGTCCGATACCAGTGTTGCCGCTGGTAGGTTCAATGATGGGCGTGTCCTCAGTCAGCACGCCTTCTTCTTCAGCACGCTCGATCATCGACAGTGCAATTCTGTCTTTGACGGAACTGCCCGGATTCATGAATTCGAGCTTGACATAGATGTCCGCCATGCCGTCATCGGTCAGTCGATTCAGCTTTACAAGCGGTGTATTGCCGATCACTTCAGAAATATTGTTATAAAGTCTGCCCATATAAACACTCCCCTATTCCTAGTTGTTGACTATGGATAATATAACATTTTATCTGTATCCAATCAATTTTAATGGGTCAGGAGCGCCTGCAGTTCTTCCTTCTCAATCCATACTTTGTTGCGGCAGAAATGACAATCCGCTTCCGCTCCGCCATCTTCCTGTATCATCGTGATGATCTCTTTTGGGTCAAGTGAAGCGATGGCATTGAGGAAACGTTCTTTTGAACAGTTACATTCAAATTTCACCGGTGATTCGTCAAGCACCCTCCAGTTCTCTGCGCCTATCGCTTCATCTATGATTTCTACAGGGGATAATCCAGCATCAATCAGCTTGGACACAGGGGTCATCTCTTTCGCACGCTGATCCAAGTAGCGGATGGTCTCATCGCTTGCACCCGGCATCACCTGAATGATGAATCCGCCCGATGCCTTGATTGAGTTGTCGGGATTGACCAACACCCCAAGCGCTACGATGGAAGGCACCTGCTCACTTGCGTAGAAGTAATAGGAAAAATCTTCTCCAATCTCTCCGGATACGATTTCCGTCGAGCCCGTAAAGTGTTCCTTCAAACCGATATCTTTCGCCACACTTAAATAGCCATCTGTGCCCACTGCACGACTGACATCAAGCTTACCTTTATCATTAAGTGGAAAATGCACTTCAGGATTGCTGAGATAGCCGCGCACGGTTCCTTTGGCATTGCTGTCGACCACTATGGCGCCGACCGGCCCGCCACCTTGCAGCGTCAGTGTGACCTTCTCTTCATTTTTAAGCATTGATCCCATCATCAATCCTGCAGTCATGGAGCGTCCAAGAGCGGCAGCTGCCGTCGGCAATGCCCCGTGTCTGCTTACTGCTTCATTTACCGTTTCTGTAGTATCCACTGAAAAAATACGTATTTCATCATTCATTCCAATTCCTCTGACCAAGTGGTCCATCCAATTTCCTCCTATAAATCACCAAAAGTCGCCCTCAGGCGACTTTGGCATCAATTTCTTCAGTTATTCTGCCATCTAGTTCTGTCTACGATCATTTCGATCATCGACAGATGCATCTTGTCCATTGCGATAACCTTTGTCATCGTCTGGCCCATCGTATTGTGAAGTTTCTTCCTGCTCCACCACTTCTTCCTCATCTTCTGACGAGTGGTGCAAGTTCTCCTTCACCTCTTTATAAGATGAACCTGGTTTTTCTTCTTTATCTTCCTGATCTTCGTCATAGACACGAACAGGGAGCTCACCATGATAGAAGAGTCCTTCAATCTGTTCACGGTCGAGCGTCTCTTCAGTAAGGAGCGTCTCCGCGATCAGGTTGAGCTGTTCCTGGTGTTCCGTCAATATCTGACGGCAGCGCTCGTACTGTGTCTTGACGATACGCTGCATTTCCTGGTCGATTTCATACGCGATATCATCAGAGTAGTTCGGATCTGACTGCATATCTTTACCAAGGAATACTTGGCCGTTCGAATCTCCAAATTGAAGCGGTCCGAGCTTTTCACTCATACCATACTCCGTAACCATGCTGCGCGCAATGCCTGTGGATCTCTGGAAGTCGTTATGGGCACCTGTGGATACTTCACCGAATGAGATTTCTTCGGATACGCGGCCACCGAGCAGCCCTACAATCTTATCCTCGAGTTCAGGTTTGGTCATGAAGTAGCGATCTTCCTTAGGAAGCATCACTGCATAACCACCAGCCTGGCCACGCGGTACAATCGTCACTTTGTGCACCATATCGGCATCGTCAAGCACCATGCCGATGACGGTGTGGCCCGCTTCATGATAGGCGACTATATTGCGTTCCTTCTCGGAGATGACGCGGCTCTTCTTGGCAGGTCCGGCGATGACGCGATCTGTCGCTTCATCGATGTCCCGCATATCAATTTTGCGTTTATCGGATCTTGCCGCCACGAGAGCTGCCTCGTTCAGAAGGTTCTCGAGGTCTGCGCCGGAGAATCCAGGCGTTCTGGCTGCGATTGCACCGAGGTCGACG
The DNA here is from genome assembly GCF_042429615.1 of Salinicoccus siamensis. GTDB lineage: Bacteria > Bacillota > Bacilli > Staphylococcales > Salinicoccaceae > Salinicoccus > Salinicoccus siamensis. The sequence goes on along the minus strand of NZ_JBHMAH010000029.1, from coordinate 27,655 downwards.
GATTCATCTAGCGGCTTATCTTTAGCATGTACCTTCAGTACTGCTTCACGGCCTTTGACATCCGGACGACCAACCGGAATCTGTCTGTCGAAACGGCCTGGACGAAGTAGTGCAGGGTCCAGGATATCCGGTCTGTTCGTTGCAGCAATCAGGATGATACCTTCGTTTTCACCGAAGCCATCCATTTCCACCAACAGCTGGTTCAATGTCTGTTCACGCTCATCGTGTCCACCACCGACACCGGCACCACGCTGGCGTCCGACAGCATCGATCTCATCTATGAAGATGATGCATGGGGAGTTCTTCTTGGCGTTTTCAAACAGGTCACGTACACGGGAGGCACCTACACCGACGAACATTTCGACGAAGTCGGAACCACTGATGGAGAAGAACGGTACACCCGCTTCCCCTGCTACAGCTCTTGCGATCAATGTCTTACCGGTACCTGGTGGTCCAACCAGCAGCACCCCTTTAGGGATACGTGCACCGATACGGTCAAAGCGGCGTGGATCTTTCAAGAAGTCGACGACTTCCACAAGTTCAGCCTTTTCTTCATCTGCCCCTGCGACGTCATCAAAATGGACTTTCTTCTTGCTTTCGTCATAGAGCTTCGCTTTACTCTTGCCGAAATTCATCACACGGCCACCGCCGCCACCGCCGCCACCTTGTGCCTGACTCATCAGGAACAGGAAGAGGAAGAGGATAAGCAATAGCGGAATGAAAGTGAACAGCATGCTTGTCCAAGGACTCTGCTCTTCGGCAGGTTCAATGGTAAAGTCCAAGCTTTCCTGCGCTTTTGCACTTTCCAGTATCTGATCGAGGTCCGACGTGCTGTTATATGGAATGACCGAAGTGAAAGACTCCTGCTCATTCTGATCTGCCAGACGCCCCTCGACGAGATATACGTTCTGCTCGGGCTGGAGCGTGAGCGATTCTATGTTGCCTGCATCCAGCTCCTCGAGGAATTCTCCATATTGAAGCTCTTCTTCAAGAGCTGAATCACCATTAAAACTTTGAAATATACCAAACATTATAACTGATAAAATCAATATCAGCACGATGTTACGGCCTATATTCTTAGGCATCCGTAAACCTCCATTTCTAATACAACTAAAAGGAATAGTACCATAATTTCATAGCAATCTTCCACTTTTTTGATTTATTTTACCGACTTGTATAATTCCGGTTTCAAAAGACCGATATAAGGCAGGTTGCGGTACTTCTCATCGAAATCAAGTCCGTATCCCACAACGAAGCCGTCCGGAATTTCAGTGCCCACATATTTGACATCCACTTCAAGTTTCCTGTTTACCGGCTTATCAAGCAGGGTCACAATCTCAAGTGATGCTGCGTTGCGGTATTCGATCAGATCGACTATGGAGTTCAACGTCGTCCCCGTCTCAATGATGTCTTCAACCACCAGTATATGGCGCCCATCCACAGAGGTCGATAGATCCTTCAATATCTTGACTTCCCCTGAAGATTCAGTTCCCACATAGCTCGAGACATCCATGAAATCAATTTCGAGATGCGTGTCTATGTACTTGACCAAATCACCCATGAACATAATCGAACCTTTCAGCAGTCCGACTAGTATCGGGGTTTTTCCTTCATAATCTTCAGTAATCTTCTTACCGAGCCGTCTTGCTATATCCTGTATTTCTTCTTCAGATAATACAATTTCGCTAATATCATTTCTTAGGCTCATCAGTAAACTCCTTCTCAATAAGTAATCGACTATCTTTTTCCTTGTCATCCATTATATTATAAATTTCACCCAGTGCAATGATTTGATCATCCTGATCCAGGATGACCGGCATCTCCTCCCTGTCGTCAGCAGGGACCTTCTTATCGATGAAGATGCGGGATAGTTTCTTTGTCCCCGTACCCGGCACGTGCATCCGGTCTCCTGTCTGCCTTGTCCTGACGGTAAGTGGATAATAATCTGGGTGAAGAGCGGCGGTTATCCTGTAGCCATTGAACATGTATCTGCCATCACGATCGATCGCCAGTGTATCTTCTTTGGGCACTTCTCCGGATGTGACCGTCATCCTGTCATATGCGATGACGAGCCGTACATCACCGATATCGAACGAAGCGTTCGATATATCTGATGCCGCGATCCCAATAATCTCTTCGGCATGGCGCCTTCTTAATGTGGCATCATGTTGCTTCAACCATTTCACCAGGATGTAGAACTTCAGAATGGCACGCTGGCCATTGAAGCGGGCACGATCGAGGTCTCTCTCCTGCCCTCTAAGGAAATCCTCTGCCATTTCCGAAAGCATGGCGTCGATCGCCCCCATGTCCTCCTTGATCTGGAGAAGATGTTTCGCATCAAGATGGTTGCTCGCCTTGATCGGCGGTATGATATGGTGCCGGATGTAGTTCCGTGTATAGTCGCTGGCGCTGTTTGTTTCATCTTCGAAGAATGTAATCGCATGCTCGGCGCAATAGGCTTCAATCGTTCTGCGGGAAATGCCGATCATCGGCCGGACGATTTCATATGAGCCCGACTGCCTGACATCCGGAATCCCCATCGCACCCGGAAGATGACGCCCGGACAAAAGGCTGTGCAGCACCGTTTCATACTGATCATCAAGATGATGTGCAGTAGCCAGTATCCCAGCACCGTGCTTTTTCATCATTCTGTCGAAGAAACGGTAACGTTCGGCCCTGGCCACCTCTTGATTGAATGACGATCCCGGAATATCCAGAGTAATCATTTCAAATTGATGGCCATCGCGCATGGCCATATCACGGATGTACTCCGCCTCATACAACGATGCCTCACGCTGACCATGGTTGACATGAAAAAGCACAAGCTTCTCCTGCCTGTCTAGATAGCGCGTATGCAGCAGATGATAGAGCACCATCGAATCGACTCCACCCGATATGGCGAGTCCCACCGTTTCATCCTGATGCCAGGGTATGAAGAGTTCCATAGCCTCATCCTTCTTAAAATAAAATAAGACGATTACAGGAATCGTCTGATTATATATCTATCTTTTGCCGCCTCGGCGTGACTCCGTCTGCTTCTTGATTGTCGAGAGGCGATCTTCGCTGTCTTTCATGAAGCTTGAGAGCTTCTTCTCGAAATCCTCAGGAGATGATTCCTTGCGCGGCTTGGGTTTAGGTTTCTGTTCTTTTGCCTTTTTGATGGACAGGCTGATTTTACCATCGTCACCAACGGATAGGACTTTCACTTCTATTTCTTCGCCCACACTAAGGTGTTCGTTGATATCTTCCACATACTGATCTGCAACCTCACTGATATGCACAAGTCCTGTCTTGCCTCCCGGTAATTGTACGAACGCACCGAAATTCTTGATACCTGTGACCTTACCTTTTACTTTACTGCCCACTTCAACTGACATCTTGATATATGATCCTCCCAATTAGCATTTAATCTCTTACCATCATACCATTAAATAGAAAAATAATCATTACAATATGCAATGATTATTCTTCATGTTCTTTATTTTCTTCCGGCTCTTCTTTTGTTCCATTCTGTTCGTTAACATCAGGAAGGTTGAAGATGATTTCCCCTTCTTCCGATAGGGAGAACTCACTTCTTGCGATCCGCGCTATATAATCATCATCATTCAATTGCTTGATCTGCTGTTCCAGATCTTTTGATTCTTCAATGCGCTCTTCCAAAACCACCTGGGCCTGGACCCGCTCCTCATGGAGCAGTTGATTCTCATTTTTCTGATTGAAGGCGATAAGGAGCATCACGCCCACGACAAGAAGCAGCAGACTGCCGATGACCATCGTACGTTTTTTGACGACGCGGTCCTGCGCCCGTTCCACTTTCTTCTCTTTCTCGCGCCTTTTTGTGTAATTGTTGATCACTTTAACAACTTTACTCACGGCAACACACCCTTAATTTGTCCGTACTCTACCTTTAAAATACACCATAAGGACGCCGTTTGCTAGAGGAAATCAGAATCTCTTTCAATTTTCTGTTCTTTTATTATTTCATACATACGCTCGGCATCTTCTTTCTTTGCATGAGCGCCGAGCTCCATGATCTTCAAAGTTACAATTTTACGACCAAACTCAATTTCGACGATGTCGCCGACGGATAGGACAGTCCCCGCTTTTGCCGCCCGGTCATTCACTTTCACCCTGCCGTCATCACTGATTTCCTTGGCCAATGTACGGCGCTTGATGACTCTGGCTACTTTCAGGAATTTATCAAGCCTCATTTTTATACCCTCCTTCCTTCAGAATCTCATCCAGGGCTTTACCTTCATGAATCGTTTCCTTCATCCAGTCCAAGACAATTCCCCCATATGCTTTCTCGTGTTTGATCTTTTCGCGCTTGCCTTCCTTCTGCTTCGCCCGAGCCCAGACACGGTCGAGGTCTTCACGGGTCTCCACAACTTCTTCCCCGAAGACATGAGGGTGGCGTCTGATGATCTTTGCCGTCAGGCTCTCCAGCACATCATAGAAATCGAAGAAGCCGTCTTTCCTGCCGATTGCGCTATGCAGGGCCACCTGAAGCAGGATATCACCAAATTCTTCCACGATGGCTTCATCGTCCCCGTTTTCGATGGCTTCTATCACTTCATATGTTTCCTCTATAAGGTGCCGTTCGAGCGACTCGTGCGTCTGCTCCTTGTCCCACGGACATCCATCTTCCCCGACGAGCACATCAAAAACCTCGACCATATAGTCGATGTCACGCATGTCGAGACGCTCGTCATCCACTTTCGGGATATACAGGCACAACAGGTTACCTTTTATGCCGCCATGGTCTATTTCGTGGAGTTGCGCGTCATATATATTCTGCTCGGGGCTGCCTGCTGCATCTACAACCTGCACTGCTGTATCGGCCGGATAATATTCCAGGAGGGAGAGCTTCGCTTCCCCGAGGCTATGCTGGTCATACACTTGTGTGACCAGGGTATGCTGCCGGTGGTTCAAGTCCTTGGTGGTGATGTTCATGCCATCTATGACTTGGAAGCCTTCATTCACAGGTATTTCAAGTGCCGTGACAACTGCATCGATAAAGCTCTGCCCGCCGGTTATCTTCAACTCCACTTCATTTGCCGCCGCGTGCTGCATGAGCAGTTCAGTAGTCGTTTCATAAAAGAGCGGATGTCCCGGGACCGCATACAATACATCAGCCTCCGTCGCCGCTTCAAGCAGCGTATCCACTATATGCCGGTACGTCCCCTCAAAGGAGTCATGCTGTTCATATACTTCATCAAAATCCACCAGCACCATGCCCGCTTCTTCCAGTGCCTGCACTGCCGGGTGGTCTTTAGTGCGCAGATGGATCTTTTCTGCCTGCGTCAGCCGCTGCCAGATGCCAAGCGGCATCTGGGCAAGATTCGAACTGCCCAGACCGATCACTTCTATTCTTTTCATAGGACTTCCTCCATTCTGCTTTCCTGTATCACTTCAAGGATCTTGACCAGCTGGGCGACATCCCGGCTTTGGACCGTAATCTTCATTTCACCGTTCTGTACGGCCACTTTCATGATGCGTCCGAATTCCTGGGTATCCATAAATAGTTTCTCCCCATCAATCTGTTCTGTCGATTTTTTGGAGACATATAGATAGAAGTGGCGTTTGTCCTCCTTCACCTGATAGATGCCGAACATAAGGGCGTAGACTTTGATGCGTACCAGCTGCAGGAGCCGCTCCACCTCTACCGGATATTCACCGAAGCGATCGAGCAGCTCATCCTCGACATCACGGATCGTTTCTATCGATTCAGCACGCCTTAGGCGTTTATATATGTCTATTTTCGATTGTTCATGCGGAATGTAGGTCGCCGGGATGTAGGCATCCAATGTCACATCGATCGGGATGTTCACAGGTTCTGATTCAGGTTCCATTCCCTGTTTTTCCTTGACCGCCGTCTCTAGCATCTCGGAGTAGAGTTCATAGCCTACCGAGTCTATGAACCCGGACTGGTGTTTACCCAACAGATTTCCGGCACCCCGTATATTCAAATCCCGCATGGCAATCTTGAAGCCGCTTCCGAGTTCCGTATATTCCTTGATCGCTTCCAGCCGTTTTTCGGCCACTTCAGTCAGAACTTTGTCCGGCTGATGGAAGAGATAGGCATAGCTGATCCTGTTGCTCCGTCCGACACGGCCCCGCAGCTGGTAGAGCTGGCTTAGGCCGAAGCGATCTGCATCTTCGATGATCAATGTGTTGGCATTCGGTACATCGACGCCCGTTTCAATGATCGTCGTCGTCACCAGGACGTCATATTCACCGTTGACGAAGGCGAACATGGTCTCCTCTATCTCTTTCTCATTCATCTTGGCGTGCATGACACCGACCTCGGCATCAGGTACGAGTGCTTCCACATGCGCCTTCTTCTGATAGATCGTATCGACCCTGTTATACAGATAGAAGACCTGGCCATCCCTGGCCATCTCCCGTTCTATCGCCTCCCGGACGAAGTCCGCCTGGTACTCGAGGACGTAGGTCTGGACGGGGAAGCGGTTCTCCGGAGGCGTTTCGATGACCGACAGATCCCTGACACCCGACAGACTCATATGCAGCGTGCGGGGAATCGGCGTGGCCGTCAGCGTCAACACATCCACATTCGTCTTCAATTGTTTGATCTTTTCCTTGTGCTTTACCCCAAAACGCTGCTCCTCATCTACGACAAGCAGGCCAAGATCTTTGAATTGGACATCTTTCGACAGTATCTTATGTGTGCCTACCACAATATCGACGGTGCCTTCTTTGAGCCCTTCCCTTGTCTTTTTCAGCTGGGCCGGCGTCCTGAAGCGGCTCATCATCGCCACGTTCACCGGGAAGTCCTCTATACGCTCTATCAGGCTTTCGAAATGCTGCGCAGCAAGGATCGTGGTCGGAACCAGAAAAGCCACCTGCTTGCCATCCTGGACGGCTTTAAAGGCGGCCCGGATCGCAACTTCCGTCTTGCCGTAGCCGACATCCCCACAGAGCAGACGATCCATCGGCTGTTCGGCCTCCATATCTTTTTTGATTTCATTGACTGAAGCATATTGGTCGGGCGTCGGTTCATATGGAAAGCGTTCCTCAAAGGACATCTGCATATCATTGTCCTCGGCAAATGCGTAACCCTTCGCCTGACTGCGCTCCTGGTAGAGCTTGATCAGCTCATCCGCTATCTCGTTGACGTTAGCTTCAACTTTCGCTTTCGTCTTCTTCCATTCCGTACCGCCGAGCTTGTGCATTTTAGGTTGGCCATCGTCACTCGCCACGTATTTTTGGACAAGATCCATCTGATCGACCGGAATGTACAGCTGGTCGGTCCCTTTATACTGGAGTTTCATATAGTCGTTATGGATGCCGGATACTTCCATCGTTTCAATGCCAAGGTAACGGCCTACACCATGGTGGAGGTGAACGACGTAATCGCCTACATTCAACTCCTGATACGATTTGATCTTTTCGGCGTTGGAAAGCTTCTTTTGGCGCTTCTTCTTTCGGCTGGTCTTGTTGTACAGTTCCTGTGAGCCGAGCACCGCCACCTTCATGAACGGCAATATGAAGCCTTTAGGGAGTGCCCCTTCCGTAAGGACGATCCCGGAGTCCACGGGAATCTCCCGGATATAGCTCGGTATCTTCAAGTCTTCAAGAAGTTGGCGTGTCTTCATGATCTCATCTTCGTCCCGGAGCACGATGTTTACCATATAGTCATCCTGGAGCATGCGGTTCAGGTTGGACGCCAGAATATCATACTGGCCGTAATAGATTTCAGTCGGACGCACCGAAATCTTCACGATATGTCCGATGTCGACGGGCATGCTTTTAGTGAATAGAGTGAAGTAGGTCGCACCTTTTATCGACAGCATGCGTTCATACTGGCCTTCAAGGAAGTTCCCGCCACCTTTGAACATCCGCCCTGCGGCAATCATCGACTCATAATAGCTGCTTACCGATGTGAATTCCGCCTCGTACGCTGAAGCCATATTCTTCACTTCGTCGACGATTACACGGTGATCCTCTGTAATATAGTCGATGATGGATATCGGCCGTTCAAACAACAGATGGCTGTACTGGACCAGATGATTGAACGTCTGATCTGGATGCGTGACGGTATCATAATATTCATCAAGTGCTTCTTTCCCTGCCTGGTCGAGCTGCTCGCGTGTCTCCTGGTACAGCTTTTCGATCCTTTCGAGCAGCTGTTCCCGCTCTTGCCGCTCGATGATATGCTCTGCATGGGGCTCCATCGTGATTGCATCGATATTTTCGATGGAGCGCTGCGTTTCAGGATCTATGGAGCGGAGTGAATCAACTTCATCGTCGAAGAACTCGATCCTTACAAGTTGCTCTGACATATAGACATCTATGATGTCTCCGCGCACCGCAAATTCACCAAAATGGACTGCCTGATTCATCCTCCTGTACCCGAGGCTTACAAGGTCTTCTATGAACTGGTCATAATCGATCACACTGCCGATTTTGATGGTTTTTTCATAGCTGAGGAGTTTATCTTTGGGCATGACCGGCTTGAGGAGCCCGTGTACAGGCACGACGAATAAGCCCGGTTCATTGTGGGCCAGAGCAAATAGGCTGCTCATGCGCGACTTCATGAATTCAGGGCTTTGTTTGGCATGGTTTTCCACCATGATATCGCCTACCGGGAACGTATGGACATTATCCATCATGTCCATCAAGGGATTGGCCAGTTTTTCCATCTGATGGTTATTCTGAACGAATATTACAATCGGACGCTTTTCGGCTTGCGCGAGTTCGTACAACAGGGCAGGCTTAAAGTCATCGTTGATGCCCGTCACCATCATGTTGAGGGCATCCCGATGATTCGCCACTTCCAAGAAGCGTTCATCTTCCTGGATGCGCCGGGATATATTCTTATTCATCTACATCACCATTATATTCTGTCATGATTTCCTGGAAGGGATCTGTAACAAATGCAGCTGAAGCCGCTCCAGACCGCTGAATGACTTTATCGAGCAGTTTGTGCTCAGCCTTCGGAAATTTGTCCAATACGTAATTCGGAATCGAGGAGCCGGGAGCCGGCCTGTCAATGCCAATCCTGATCCTTTTGTACTTTTCGGTACCAAGATGTTGGTTCAGCGATTTTATGCCATTATGGCCTCCGCCACTCCCTTTTTGCCTCAGGCGTAATCTGCCGACAGGAAGATCCAGATCATCATAGAGCACCAGGATATCCTCCGTCTCGATATTATAATAGTCAAGGAGGGGTCTGACACCTTCACCGCTTAGATTCATGAAAGTTTGAGGCTTTACCAGCATCACTTTCTGACCTTTATGGTAACCCACACCAAAGTGGCATTTAAACTTTTTGTTCGACAGTTCTATGCCAAGGTCATACGCCAGATGATCGATGACCATAAATCCAATGTTGTGACGCGTACCATCATATTTTTTCCCGGGGTTTCCAAGACCGATGACACATTTCATATACTCACCTCATACAACGTGAAAAAAGGCGATGGGAAATCCACCGCCATGTTCATTCACATTATTATTCTTCGTCTTTCTCTTCTGCAGCTTCTTCTGTTTCTTCACCTTCAGCTGCTTCTTCGTCCTCTTCAGATTCCTCTTCTTTTTGAGGAGGTACCACTGTGACGAGCGCTTCATCATCTTCGTTTTCGATGGTGAAGTTGCCTTTTTCACGGATATCTGAGACGTAGAGAGTATCTCCGATTTCCATTTCTTCGACATTGACTTCGATGGATTCTGGAATGTTGTCCGGAGTTGCTGTTACAGAAACTTCGAATATCGGCTGCTCAACGATGCCGCCTTCTTTAGTTCCAGCTGCTTCACCCAATATTTCAACGGTTACTTCAACCGTAACTTCAGACTTCATGTTGATTGCGATGAAGTCGATGTGCGTGATCTGGTTCTTCAGGGAATCGAATTGATATTCAGTAACCATCACTTTAGTTGTGTTTCCTTCGATATCAAGGTCGATGACACCGTTACGTCCAACTTCACGTATTACTTTTATGAATTCGTTCTCGTCGACTGCAACTGGAGTATTCTCTACTTGATAGCCATAGATGACCGCCGGGATTTGTCCCGTTCTGCGCAGTTCAGTAACTTCTGAACGTTTTGCTTTGCCTTCTCTATGCTTTGAGGCCAATTTTGCCATGGTATATTTCCACCTTTCATTTACAGACAGTTGTTTTAGCATTGCCTAATTTAACACATAGCCATGGATAATAATAGCATATTATCATGGTGTTTGTAAAAAATCTTGTGATATTCAGTTAATTGTCAAACAGGATACTTACCGATTCCTCTTCATAGACACGTACAATTGCCTGAGCCATCAACTCGCCGACTGATAGTTCAACAATCTTGCTGCTCTTTTTCTCTTCAGGCATTTGAATGGAGTTGGTGACCACAAGTTCCTTGATGACAGAGTCTTCGATCCTTGAAATCGCCGGGCCTGACAATACAGGGTGTGTACAACATGCATAGACTTCCTTGGCGCCTTTATCCAGTAACGCCTGAGCTGCCAATTTCATCGTGCCGCCCGTATCGATGATATCATCGATGATGATTGCTGTCCGGCCTTCGATTTCTCCGACAATGTTCATCACTTCTGCAACATTCGGTTTCGGCCGTCTTTTATCGATGATGGCAATCGGTGTCTTCAGGCGATCTGCCATCTTGCGGGCGCGGGTCACGCCACCGTGATCTGGGGAGACCACAACCACTTCCTCAAAGTCCAGATCTTTATGCTCTACAAAATAATCACTGAGGATCGGGACACCCATAAGGTGATCTATCGGAATATCGAAGAAACCTTGGAGTTGCGGTGCGTGCAGGTCGAGTGAGATGACGCGGTCCGCCCCAGCTGTTTCTATCAAGTTTGCAACAAGCTTTGCTGTAATCGGTTCACGGGATCTGCTCTTTCTATCCTGACGGGCGTAACCATAGTAGGGCATTACAATATTTATGGTTGCTGCAGAGGCGCGCTTCAGTGCATCAATCATGATAAGCAATTCCATCAGATGTTCGTTGACCGGTTGGCTTGTGGACTGTACTACGAAGACGTCGCAGCCACGGACACTCTCTTCTATATTAATTTGGACTTCCTCATCCGAAAACCTGTTGACCTGACATTTGCCGAGGGGAATGCCGATATGGTCTGCAATTTCTCTTGCAAGTGGTTCGTTGGCCTTCAGGGAGAAGAGGCGCAGATTCGAGTTTTTGTATTGATTGCTAGAAGCTAACATGTTGATCCTCCAATTAATTGTCTTTTTTTAAGTATCCTTCTTTTGTCGTCTGTCTGTTACGCGCAATGGCCAAGCTATCTTCCGGCACTTCGTCTGTAATCGTCGATCCCGCGGCTATGAAGGAGCGGTCCCCGATCTTCACCGGCGCCATCAGATTGGAGTTGCACCCGATGAAGGCGTCCGCGCCGATTTCAGTCTTGAATTTATTTTTGCCGTCATAGTTCACTGTAATTGTACCACAGCCGATGTTCGACCTCGCACCAATTTCAGCATCTCCTATATAGCTGAGGTGCGACACTTTCGCCTCATCCGCAAGGCGTGATTTTTTCACTTCGACAAAATTGCCGACCTTGACTGCTTTGCCGAGTTCAGAGCCTGGGCGCAGTTGGGCGAATGGGCCGACAGTTGTGCCTTTACCGACTTTAGAACCAAGCACGACTGAATGCTTGACCTCCACCTCGTCGTCGATGAACGAGTCTTTGATTTCAGAGCCTGAAGAAATGACTACATTTTTTCCAACTCTGGTCTGCCCCCTGAGCACTGCCCCGGGGTATATGATGGTATCAGGGCCGATTTGCACCTCTGCATCTATATAAGTGGTTTTCGGATCTATCAAGGTGACACCGTTTTGCATATGCTGCGTGTTTATCCGCTCGCGCAACACCTCTTCCGCCTTCGCCAACGCCATCTTGTCGTTGATCCCGAGCACCTCTTCGAAATCCGGTGTGAGATATGCTTCCACACGGGCACCCCTGTCGCGCATTATCGCTATGGCATCCGGCAGATAGTACTCATTTTGTGCATTATCATTATCGACTTTTTCCAATGCTTCAAACAGCAGTCTGTTATCAAAAATGAAGGTGCCTGAGCTCACTTCCTTGATTTCCTGCTCGGCGGGATTTGCATCCTTCTGCTCCACAATCCTTCTGACCGACCCATTCTCCTTCCGTATGATTCTGCCATAACCATAGGGTATCTGGGTCCTTGTTGATAAAATCGTCGCCTTTGCACCTGAATCCAGGTGATATTTCATGAATGTCTGCATAGTCGTCTCGCTGATCAACGGCGTATCTCCGCATATGACCATCGTCTGTCCGTCGGTTCCGCCAAGCGCTTCATGCAACTGCTGTACTGCATGGGCAGTTCCAAGCTGTTCTTTTTGGATCGTAGTATTGATATCGTCATCAAGACGATTCCGCACAGCTTGTGCTTCATGTCCCAGCACAGCATGAATCTCTTCTATCCCTGCTTTCCTCAAGTTGTCGATGACGTGCTGGATCATAGGGACTCCGCCCACTTCATGCAGCACTTTAGATTTCTCTGATTTCATCCGCGTACCTTTTCCAGCTGCCAAGATTATCGCTCTCGTCTGCATAATGTCCCCCCATTTTATAGCTATATCCAATTATATTTTAGTAACCGTCCAGTTTCAAGGTTTAACAGCCATCATCCCTATACTTTCACAACCTAAAAAACCCACAAAGCGACTACTTTGCGGGTTAAGGCTATTCTTCTTCTTTTTTCTGGTCTTCCCCAACCTCATCAGGGTCCGTTTCGCGCCGAATCGCCTCCTGTTCAGAAGGGTCTACGATTGATTCTGGCGTTTCGTCGGATGCTCCCCCTGCAGGCTCAGGGTCTTCCGTTTCCTCATATACCCGCATCACTTCTTCCTGCACATGCTGCCGCATTTCAGAATTGATCGGGTGGGCGATATCACGGAACTCTCCATCCGGTGTACGCTTGCTCGGCATTGCGACGAAGAGGCCGTTGTTGCCTTCTATGACTCTGAGGTCATGGACGACAAAGGCACTTTCAAACGTGATTGATACAAGTGCTTTCATCCGGGTGTCCTGGTTGTTTACTTTACGCAGTCTTACGTCTGTTATCTTCATTATCCGCTTCCCCCAATAATAATTATTGTTGGATCTTATGTGTACTGCTTCAGTCAACCATATTGTTAAATCACATCAGATGCAATGACTTCTATTTCCACTTTGACATCCTTCGGTAAACGACTGACCTCTACACATGATCTTGCTGGTAGTTTACCCGTAAAATAGCGCCCGTAAACTTCGTTGATTTGTGGGAAGTCATTCATGTCGCTGATGAAAATAGTTGCTTTGACCACATTATCATAACCGAGGCCTGCGGCTTCGAGGACATGCCCAACATTGTCCATAACCTGCTTGGTCTGGGCCTGTACTTCCTCGGAAACCACCTCCCCCTCCAAATTGAGCGGGATCTGTCCCGATGAGTAGAACATGTTGCCTACTTTGACGCCGTGGCTATAGGGACCGAGTGCTTCCGGTGCTTTCTTTGCATTGATTGGTTCCATATACTTCAAAACTCCTTTTATTGTTATGACTGATGTTCCTTGGTGCCATTTTCAATATACTCCAGACAATTGCCTTCTTCCACTACAAAAGATTGGTTGAATTCATCAATCTCAGATACTTTGAGCAATGATGTATAATCGTTGAATCTGCGGTTCTCCACTTGCTTCGCTTCAACGAGGACGCTTACACCGACGACTTGGGCCGAAAACTCCTCCATAAGGTTGATGACGCCTGTGATAGACCCGCCTGCCCTCAGGAAATCGTCGACTACAAGGACTTTCGCCCCTTCCTTCAAAGTCCGCTTTGATAAGACCATCGTTTCTATTTTACGCGTCGATCCCGATACATAGTTGACGGAAACAGTGGACCCCTCCGTCACTTTATTGTCTTTGCGTATGACCGCCACCGATACATTAAGTTCCCTTGCCACAGCGTTTGCCAGTGATATCCCTTTTGTGGCGACGGTGACGACGGCATCGATGGTCGCCCCTTCATACATTGTGGCGATCAGTTTTCCTATGTCGGACATCATATGGGGATCCCCCATTATATCCGACATGTAAAGGTATCCTCCAGGCAGGAGGCGATCTTTAGTTTTAAGCACTTCCATGAAGCGGGCAACGATCTCCGCTGAGCGTACATGATCGATCTTTGGACGGAATGTCACGCCTCCGCCGGCTCCTGCAGTAGTTTGAACCAGTCCGATGCCTTCTGTTTCAAAGACATCTTTGACTATTTTGATGTCTTCACTGATGGAAGATTTAGCCTGACTGAACTTATCCACAAAGTAGGTCAGTGGAATCAACTGATTCGGATGTGAAGTGAGATGCTGGGTCATGAAGACCAGCCGTTCACTGCGTTTAAATTTCATAAAATGACTCCTAAACCGTATTTAATATAGTGACTTTAACATAAAAGTTCGGTTTTTAGCAATCATCCCAACAATCTGACTTTATAAACTTCGTTACAGCATCCTTTAATCGCATTATAGAGGTGGATCGCCTGGCGTTCTTTCTGGACCAGTCCGAAAACGGTGGGGCCACTGCCGCTCATCATGGCACCTTCAGCACCATTGCGCAGCATCGTATCTATAAGCTTGCTGACTTCGGGATAATTTTTTACGGTCACTTCCTGCAGATCGTTTTTCATCAGGCGCATCATCTTTTCGTGGTCCCCTGCTTCGATCGCTTCTGCCATAGCTGCTGAAACTGGTGGGTTCTTCCCTGGTTCCAATGCTTGGTAGATTGTTTTTGTCGACACTTTCATCTTTGGCTTGGCAAGCACGACCCAACCTTTTGGTGGCTTCGGCAGGCGCTCTATCTCCTCACCTCTGCCTGTTGCCAACGCTGTCCCTCCGTATACGCAAAACGGAATATCAGATCCCAGCTTGCTGGCTAACTGGGCCAGGGTGTCGATATCTACGCCAAGCCCAAAAAGGGCGTTGATGCCCCTGAGCGTTGCCGCAGCATCTGCAGAACCTCCGGCAAGACCGGCAGCGATGGGAATATTCTTATCGATTGTTATTGTAACGCCTGCTTCAACACCATACTCACGAAACATCAGTTCAGCAGCCTGATAGGCCAAGTTCCTCCTATCCTGCGGCACGTGCCGATGTTCCGTATGGATGACGATCTTTCGGTCATTACGCTTCTCGAACGCGAGCTGATCATTGAGATCGACTGTCGTCATGACCATGTTCACTTCGTGGTAGCCGTCTTTTCTTTTGTATAGTGTATCCAAGGTCAAGTTGATTTTGGCGGGTGCCGTTTCAAAATGCATAATTTCACTTCCATCATACGGTCATTTTTTTATCAGTTTATCATAAAAAACATATATAAAATATGACTTTATGATATATGAGACCGCAACACTCCCCTGCACAGACAAAAAAGTTGAATTAATACGAATTTGAGATATTATTATAAACGACAGTTATCTTTGAATAGTACACTGTGGAAAAAGATAACAATTCATTATGGAGGCAATTGTAATGGTTAAAATAGGTATCGTAACTGGTAGTACACGTCCTGCCAGGGTCAATATGCAGGTAGCAGAATGGGTCAGAGATTTTGCAGAAAAAATGGAGCTGGAAGCGGAATTCGAGATTGTGGATATAAAGGAATATGATTTCCCGATGTTCAATGAGGATCTGCCACCGGCGATGGCGAACAAATCCTACTCTAAAGATACCGTCAATGCATGGTCAAAAAAGATTGACGAGTTGGATGGCTTCATATTCGTCACTCCAGAATATAATAAGAGCATCACTTCATCACTCAAAAACGCCATTGACTACATCGGGCCTGAGTGGGGACACAAAGCCGCAGGCATCATCGGTTATGGCTCGACGCTTGGCGTAGCAGCTTCCCTGTCACTGCGCCAAATACTCGGCAACCTTAATGTTGCGACTGTAACACCTTTTGGGGCCTTCAGCCTGTTCACCGACTTTGAAGGCATGAAGACATTCAAACCGAATGAGGTCCATAATGCTACAGTGGAGAATGTCATCACTACTACGGTAAACTGGTCAAAAGGTCTAAAAACGATCAGATAAAATAAAAATAACGGACAGCCGACGGCTGTCCGTTATTTTTATCATCATGCATAAAGCTGCCACCAGGGATGGCAACTACGTTCAGTTACTGGATTACAAATGCTTCTTTCTCTTCGTTATAGAATGTCACTTCAACATTGGATGTCAATACATCTGTGTATGTATATGACACTGTTTCAAAGCTGTGCTCCTCCTGGTCCAACTCCACGACGAATACAGAAGGGTACGTTTCTCTAAGAACACCTCGTCGCTCAATCAATTTCTTGCGCCCTCCATTTGCACGGAGTAAAACTGGATTACCCAATTGACAATCAAGAATTTTTTTGATGTCGATCAAAGTTTTTGGCATTTGGCCCACCTCACTAGACCCATTATAGCAAGTTTACATAAATTTGTCAAAATTTCATAGTAATTGCGACAGTTTTATGCTTTATGCGCCAATTTCAATTCAGGATAAGATTTCAAAGATTCATATATGCGTGCAAAATCCTCGATGGCAAGGCTCTCACCCCGCCTTTTTGGATCGACACCCGCCTGTTTTAGCATGGCTTCGATTCTACCTTTATTCTCTTTCCCCTCTTCAAACAGCATCGAGTAGTTGTTCAATATCGTCTTTCTCCTTTGTGCAAACGCGCCACGTGTCAACGCAAAGAACACTCCCTCGTCATCGACGGCCACTTTCGGACGTACCCGGGCAGTCATCTCTACGATGATGGAATCGACATTCGGGGGTGGCATGAAGACCCCCTTCGGCACATTGCGGATGACTTTGGCTTCTGTGAAATAATCTATGGCGATCGACAACGAGCCATACGCCTTACTGTTCGGACGGGCACTGATGCGCTCGCCCACCTCTTTTTGCATCATGACATAATAGCGTGAAATCGACAGATTCCGCTCAAGGAAGTGCATCAGTATCGGTGTTGTAATATAGTATGGCAGGTTGGCCACTACAATGACTTCTTCACACCCGTCGAATTCTGTTTGGATGACGGCCTCGATATCCGCTTTCAATATATCTTCATTGATGACCTTTACATTGGAATAGGGCGATAGCGTATCATCAAGCACCGGTATCAGCCGCTGGTCTATTTCAAATGCCACTACTTTCTGCGCCCTTTTGGCCAACTGCTCAGTCAGTGATCCGATTCCAGGCCCCACTTCGATGACTCCTGTTTTATCTGAAATGTATGCTTTATCGAGCACTTCCCTGATTACATTCAAATCCACAAGGAAATTCTGACCGAGACTCTTCTTGAATTTAAATCCATGCTTGTCCAGTATCTGCTTCGTTCTTCCCGCTGTTGCGATATCCTTCATCTTATTCCCCTTCAACTGCTTTTAATATATCTTCGATCTGCTCATGCTTGATGCCATACCGGTTTAATTTCTTCCTCAGCTGACCAGCATTTGCATAACCGATATTCAATTCTTCACATAGGCGAGTGCGCTTTACAGCGGCTTCCTTACTGCCGGAAAGCCCCCAGCCCACCATATCACTGATCGTGATGTGGGGCGTAGAGTCAGATACGCTTGTATAGACCTTCGATAGGCTCTCGATGATGCTTTCTTTTGAAGCGTGCTCAATGCCTATGCCACCATTCCTGCCCTTTGCCTTGGACCTGGAGACAAATGCTTCTTTGATGTCCGGGAAGCGTTCTAGAATGGTGTTCCTGATTTTCTGTCCGGGGTAATCGGGGTCTGTAAAAATGATGGCCCCTCGTGTATTCAATGCCACTTCTATTTCCTTCAGTACGACCTCATCTATGGCCGAACCTTTCGTTTCGATCGTTTCACAGGAAACAGCTTCATTCAACCGCCTCGTATCATCCTTGCCTTCCACGATGATGACTTCCTTTATGACTGGTTTCTCCATGTCTGCACCTCTTTTCCATAATATCATATCTGCACTGCAAAAAATAAAATCACCGCCGGGCGGTGATTTTATCTATATGCCAAAAAGACGTTCGGCATTCAATGTAGTCT
The DNA here is from genome assembly GCF_042429615.1 of Salinicoccus siamensis. GTDB lineage: Bacteria > Bacillota > Bacilli > Staphylococcales > Salinicoccaceae > Salinicoccus > Salinicoccus siamensis. The sequence goes on along the minus strand of NZ_JBHMAH010000029.1, from coordinate 9,581 downwards.
GTTGAGCCAGTTCTTCATAGGAAATCTCCCTAAGTTCTGCAATCTTTTCCGCAACCAATTTGACGTGTGCAGGCTCATTACGCTTGCCGCGGTATGGATGCGGCGCAAGATACGGTGCGTCCGTTTCGACCAATAGACGCTCCAGCGGGACATGCTTCGCAATCTCTTTAGGCTCCTGTGCATTCTTAAAGGTCACAGGTCCGCCTAAGGATACATAGAAGTTCATATCAATGATTTCATCTGCCACTGCCGGTGAGGCACTGAAAGCATGCATAATGCCTCCGATTTCATGCGCTCCCTCAGATTTGAGGATCTCCACACAATCTTCTGTGGCTTCGCGGTTGTGGATGATGATCGGCAGACCCACCCGTTTTGCGAGTGCGATCTGTTTTTTGAATACTTCCTTTTGGACGTCATGAGGTGATTTGTCCCAATGGTAATCAAGGCCCGTCTCACCGATGCCGACTATCTTCTCGTGTTCGGATAACTTTTCGATCCATGCCAGATCCGCTTCAGTACAATCGATCGCGTCAACCGGATGCCAGCCTATCACACCATAGACATTATCGTACCGCTCCACCAACTCCATGGTCCGTTCAATCGTCTTGCGGTCGAAACCCACCACCACCATCTTTTCGATGCCAGCAGATTCCGCCCGCTCCAACACTTCTTCCAGATCGTCATCATATTGGTCGGCGTTCAGATGAACGTGTGTATCTATAAGCATAAATAACCCTCCTGTCTACTTGACTATGCTGCCGTTTTCAATGCCACTCGGTACAGAGATCAATGTAAGGTGATTGCCTTTTTCCGCTGTCAGGATCATTCCCTCGGACAGTTCTCCCCTCAGCTTAACCGGTTTGAGGTTTGTCACGACGAGCACTTTCTTGCCGACGATTTCCTCAGGCTCATAAGATTCCCTTATGCCAGAAATAATCTGACGCTTCTCTTCTCCAAGATCCACTTGGATCTTAAGGAGCTTATCCGCTTTTTTGACCCCTTCGGCGTTGATGACTGTAGCGACTTTCATTTCTACTTTGTCAAAGTCATCTATCGTAATTTCAGCCGCTTCTGAAGCCGGCTCTTCAGGTTCCTTCGGCGTCATCAATCCTTTAATATGCGCCACCTCTTCTTCTACACCCAATCGCGGATAGATCGGCTTTGGCTTCTCGACCATCCTGCCTGCAGTTTTTATGCTGCCGTAATCCATGATCGAATCGAAAGTCTGCTGCTCCGGATCCGTTATATTCATCTGCCTGAAGATTTCTTCCGGGCCATGCGTCAGATAGGGTTTCAGCAGGATGGCGATGATCCGTATGTTCTCTGCAAGATGGATCATGACATTGCCGAGTGCATCCCTTTCAGAATCGTCTTTCGCAAGTATCCAAGGTGCGGTTTCATCTATATACTTGTTTGTACGGCTGATGATGGTCCAGACTGCCCTGAGCGACTTGTTGAATTCCATTTCCTCCATGCCTTCTTCATAAAGCTTGACGTTATCATACACCGTCTGTTCAAGGTTTTCGTCCAGCGGGCCGCCATGACCGTCGTATGCCGGCAATTCACCATCAAAATATTTATTGATCATGGAAATGGTGCGGTTGACCAGGTTGCCGAGATCGTTGGCCAAGTCATAGTTGGTGCGGTTGACGAACGCTTCCGGCGTAAATACACCATCTGAGCCGAATGGAACTTCACGCATCAAGTAATATCGGAGCGCATCAAGACCATAGCGCTCGACCACCATTTCAGGATAGATGACGTTTCCTTTGGATTTGGACATTTTGCCATCTTTCATCACAAGCCAGCCGTGCCCTACAATTTTTTTAGGCAAGGGCAGGTCGAGAGCCATCAGCATGATCGGCCAGTAGATGGCATGGAATCTTACGATTTCCTTACCAATCATATGAACGTCCGCAGGCCAGTACCTTTCAAACATCCCTTCGTCATCAGAAGTATAGCCTAAAGCAGTGATATAGTTGCACAGCGCGTCAATCCATACGTATACGACATGCTTAGGATTTGATTTCACCGGGATACCCCAGTCGAATGTCGTACGTGACACCGCGAGATCTTCCAATCCTGGTCGGATGAAGTTATTCAGCATCTCATTCCTGCGCGCTTCAGGTTGGATGAAGCCTGGATTATCTTCATAATATTTCTCAAGACGCGCTGCATATTTGCTCATCCTGAAGAAATAGCTTTCCTCTTTTATAAGTTCCACTTCATGACCGCTTGGCGCAACGCCACCGATCATGTTGCCCGCTTCATCCTTATATACTTCCTCCAGCTGTGTTTCCGTAAAGAACTCCTCATCTTGGACGGAATACCACCCTTCGTATTCCCCTAGATAGATGTCACCTTGTTCATACAGCCTATCGAATATCTTCTGGATGGCTATCTTGTGACCTTCGTCCGTCGTACGGATAAACTGGTCATGGGTGATTTCAAGAAGGGACCAGAGCGCTTTCATACTATCTGCCATATCGTCTACATATTTCTGCGGCGAGATACCCATTTCATCGGCTTTCTGTTCAATTTTTTGGCCATGTTCATCAGCACCTGTAAGATAATAGACATCGTAGCCGCGCATGCGTTTATATCTCGCAGTGACATCACATGCAATTGTTGTATAGGCATTACCAATATGTAATTTACCGCTTGGGTAATATATCGGTGTCGTGATATAGTAAGTTGGTTTTTCCATGCTCTTCCTCCTATTTGTTCATTCTTTAAATATAACTAATTCAAGGATTCTTTTCAATGAAATGGATACTTTATATTGGCTTACACAGCGTCGATATGCTATAATCATCAAGAATTAGACAAAACCAATAAATGTGTTTATTGACTTTAAATCAGAATTGTGGCAATCGAATAGACTAGATGCATTCCTTATAGACTAGATGCATTCCTTGAAATAAAGTTGTCTGCAACTGAATTCTTCCCCGTAATGTTTTCTCATAATTATGAGGTGGAATGAATAGTCGGTTGCGAAATGAGAAAATGGAGGAAAAAGTTATGAAATCAACTGGCATTGTACGTAAAGTAGATGAACTCGGACGTGTCGTCATACCTATAGAACTCAGACGTGTGCTTGATATCGAAGTCAAAGACGCACTTGAAATATATACAGATGACGATACGATCATCTTGAAGAAGTATAAGCCACAGATGACATGTGCAGTAACAGGAGACGTTTCCGAGCAGAATATGCGCCTGGCTGACGGCCACATCATCTTGAGTCAAGAAGGTGCAAAACAGCTCATCAAAGAAATCCAATCGAAGATGAATTAATCAAATAAGCGGCCTTGGGCCGCTTATTTTTTTATATCATGAAACTCATCATATACATCCTGTTTTTTCAAACTTCTCACTTCCGCCACTTTCTTGATCGCCTGTTTCGGTGTCAGTCCTTCTTTCACCAGCACCTCCACATGTTCTTTTATGGGAATGTCAAAGGTCTCTTCCGCAGGAGCTGCGCCTTCCACTACAATGACAAATTCTCCCTTCAGCGGTATTTCCTTTTCCATCTTATCCAGGAGCACTCCCACCGGTCCTCGGACATGCTGTTCAAATTTTTTAGTGATTTCCCTGGATATGCTGACTACACGCCCAGGGTCTATCTCGTTCATCTCCACGAGCGTATCTTTGATCTTGTGCGGTGATTCATAGAGGACTGAAGTCGATTGCCGTGTCATTATCTCCTGAATTTTGCTTTTCTTTTTACTCCGCGACTTCGGCAGGAAACCAAAATAGGTAAATTCATACGAGGAGATGCCACTTGCGACCAGGGCCATCGTAAAAGCAGTTCCTGAAGGGACGATGACGTAATCCAACCCCTCCGCCTGCATTCTTGATATAAGCTCAAAGCCAGGGTCCGAGATGACGGGCATACCAGCATCACTGACAAGGGCAAAAGTGCGACCATCCTTCATCTCTTCAATAATCTGATCCTCAACACTCTCTTTATTGAAGTCATGATATGCCTTGAGCGGTGTTCCGATTTCAAAATGGTTCGTCAACTTACGGGTGTTGCGAGTATCTTCGCACAGTATCACATCGACTTTCTTAAGCGTATCGACTGCACGGAAAGTCATATCATCAAGGTTCCCAAGTGGTGTTCCCGTGATATAGAGATGCATGTCATTCCCTCCTGACCAGCTTCAATTTTTCGTTTCTTGATAATTTTTTGATGGCATATTCCCGTTTCAGGGCCTCACTCTTCGTTTCATACACTTCTTTGTGGAGCAGATGGACCGGGCGCCTATTCCGTGTATATTTGGCTCCCTTGCCTTCATTATGCGTTTTGATCCTTCTGGACACATCTGTTGCATAACCTGTGTACAATGTACCGTCACGACATTCCACGATGTAAACGAAATGCTCAGCCATAATAGACCGTCATCATTTCATCGGTATAACGACCTTGCTCATCATAGATATAAAGAGGTGGCAGGATATCTGCATAGGCATGGCTATTAAATACCGCTTCAATCAGAACGAACAGGGCGGTTCGTGCAGAACCATCATTATAGACATATTGGACACGCCGCACACGAAATCCTGCCTTTGACAGTTCATGCGCGACTTCCATGCTTCTTTCTGCCCGGTGGACCATATGAAGCCTACCCTTGTTCCTGATGAGGAAACGCGCTGCTTTTATGACTCCTTCAAGATCAATATGTATCTCATGACGTGCGATGCTGTGCGGCCCCTTTTCCTTAAGGGGCTGATCATTTGTGAAATAAGGGGGATTCACAGTAATAACGTCATAGGAGGAATGTTCGTAGAGTGACCTGACCTCTTTAAGATCACCAATCCGGATGTCGATCTGTTCTGCCTTACCGTTCATGGTGATGCTTCTTGTGGCCATATCTACGAGTTGGGGCTGCAGCTCCAATCCATCTATCGGTAAAGCTGTGCGATGGGATAAAAGAAGCGGTATGATGCCGTTCCCTGAGCACAGGTCGATGATACGTTTATCCCGTTTCAAAAACCTCGTAAAATCAGCCAGCAGTAACGCGTCCACTGAAAATGAAAAGACCTCGCTACTCTGGATGATCTGCATGGATTCCCGGAATAATTCATCCACCCTTTCGCCTTCCTGCAACATATGTCCACCTCCAATAAATAAAGCGGCCGAAGCCGCCTAGTTGTTTCGATGTTGGAGAAACCCCTGACAAAACAGGCAATCTTCCCCGTGGCGATGCGTACCGAAATGGACGCTGCACACGTGGAACCCTTCCTCATACAGATTATTCAATGTGTTCTGCTTGAAGGATGCCCCTTTCTCTGAGGCTTCTTTCGCCAATAACTGCTCATAATTTTCCTTTTCCATCTGAAGACTGACATTTTCCTCAACGAGTCGGACAGAAAGCTCCTTCAAAGTCTGAAGATCTTCATACATGAGGTCCATATCTGCTTCCATCTTGCTTATATGCATAAAAAGGCGTTCGCGTTCCATTACTGCACCCCGCCTACTGCGTCCAGTTCGTCGCAATGGAATTCACGTATATAGTCATCTTTATATTTCACCTTCACCACAAGGTCCAGAATATTCATGCCGATCACCAAACCTCTACCGTCAGGCGTCTCTATCATCTGACCAACATCCGGTAATGCTTCACGTGCATTCTCATAATATTCATCCTCATAATTCAAGCAGCACATCAGACGTCCGCACGCGCCTGATATTTTGGTGGGGCTGAGCGAGAGATCCTGGTTCTTTGCCATCTGGATGCTGACCGGCACAAAATCCCCGAGGAAGGTCGAACAGCAATGTGCACGGCCACAGGGACCAATGCCCCCGAGATACTTCGCTTCATCCCTTACGCCGATCTGGCGGAGTTCGATGCGTGTCTTGAAACGGTTCGCAAGAACCCGGACAAGGTTACGGAAATCCACACGTTCATCCGAAGTGAAATTAAATATGAGTTTTTTGCGCTCCAGTGTATACTTGGCATTGACGAGCTGCATATCCAATTCCTCTTCAGAAATGGCTTTTCTACAGAATTGAAGGGCTTCTTCTGCACTGGATTGATTCTCATGGAACTTTTCCATGTCCTTATCAGTCGCAGCCCGGATGAATTTGCCATCCGGTTCCACAATATCATTTTCAGGAACTTGATAGTTCGGCTTCACCACCCGCAACATTTCCATACCGCGCTTTGTCTCAGCGACGATATAATCATCGCGCTCCGTCGACTCTCCGTTAACTTCCAAATATATATTTTCAAAATAATCCAACTGCGTGGCAGTAATGAGTTCTATCATAATCATTCAACCTTTCGAGCATATGACCATACTCTCAAACACAAGCATAGGATGCACGTTTGACGACAACATACGGTTTGCAGTCTGTATCTCTTCCAGCATACGCGCCAGACGCTCTACACGCTGTCCTACCCCAGTGTTTCCCGTTTTGTTGCCGTATGGCCTAAAATCTTCAAGCTCCAGTACTTCATGCATGCATTGTCGTACGAATCCATCAATCAACTGCAGCAACAGCGCATGATCTTTTCTGTTTTGGCAGATATCCAGCATTGATTTTATTTCAATCAATACGAGTGGATGCCCCCCAATCCATTTTCTCGAAAAATCCATCGCCGTCTGGCGTAAACGGGAGAACACTTCCCCCAGTTCTTTTACATGTTCGGCATTGAGAGCCAGTACATCCACTGTTTGAAGTTCCGCCTCATTCAAATCCTCAAGCATTCCAATCCGGTCAGCCCGTTCCCCTCGAATATGGATATGCTGGGCCCTTGAATGGATAGTCGGCAATATACTGCTTTTATCTATCGTCAGGAGGATGGCCACAGTTCTGGCTGGAGGGTCCTCCAAAAACTTAAGGACACTATTCTCAGCCTGCGGCGTCAGCTTTTCAAATGCCTCTATCACATACACCTTATAATCCGACTCGGTTGGTTTGCGGTTCATCCTGCGCACAAGATCCTCTACAGCTTCCTTTTTTATGGCTGTCTCTGCAGTCGCAAGATAAAAATAATCGGGATGATTCCCTTCAGAAATCAATCTGGCATTACGGGCTGTGTCACCGAGTATATTGAGGGCAAAATATTCACTGTAACGTTTTAAGGTTTCTATGGCATCGCCTTCAAACATGTAGGTATGGCTGAGTCTGTCGTTTTCTATGATTTTATCCAATTGGTATTCAACAGTATAGTTTTCAGCTGTCATTACTGCTTCACTTAAAATCTTTCGAATTGTTCAATAGGCAATACGAATACTGTCGCACCGCCGACTTCCACTTCTACAGGGTATGGAATATAGGAATCTGCATTTCCACCCATAGGGGTGACGGGCGCGACCGTCTGCTCCCTGTTTCCACATGTGTTATCGATAAGCTGAAGCAATTCATCGACGCGCTGATCTTCAACACCACATAGGAAAGTTGTATTTCCAGCTCTCAGGAAGCCGCCTGTAGTCGCAAGCTTGGTGTTCCTAAAATCATTTTTAGTTAGACGATCAGCCAACCTTTGGCTGTCATGATCTTGTACGATTGCAATTACCATTTTCATGATTGGTTCACCTCTTGATTCAGATATTGTTCAATTATGTCCATTGCGTCTGCAAAAACCTTTTCAGGGCTTTGTGCTGCATCGATCATTCGGATTCTTTCGGGATATTCTTCTCTCAATTGATTATACCCCATGACCACTGCTTCATGGAAATCCAATTCTTCGCCATCAAGTCTGTTGTCGTCACGCTTGTTGCGTTTAATGCGCTCAAGACCGGATTTGGGATCCAGTTTGAGGTACAGTGTCAAATCAGGCATGTGATCTTCTATCGCAAAACGGTTGATTTCCATAACAGCATCAGAGCCTATATTACGCGCAACTCCTTGGTAGGCGATTGAACTGTCGATGAAACGATCACATAATACGATATTACCATCTTCGAGTGCCGGCAGTATCTTTTCAACAAGATGTTGCCGCCTTGAAGCTGCAAACAATAATGCTTCTGTTCGTTCATCCATATCATTGCCTTTGGAGAGAAGTATTTCCCGGATCATTTCACTGATGCCGATACCCCCGGGTTCACGCGTCGTAACCACTTCATGCGTCTTCGACAAATGAGCATGGATTGCTGAAATCAACGTTGTCTTACCGGAGCCTTCCGGACCTTCAAACGTAATGAAATGACTCATTGCTTCTCCTTACCCGTATAGTACGCTATATTTTGTTTTATACCTTCTATTCTAACATGATTCATTAAAGCATGTGTAATCGATTTTAGATGCCCACTGGTAATGACTTCTCCCTCAAAAACAATCGGAATGCCGGGGGGATAGGGAATCATGGTCCTCTGGCATACTTTGCCCCTCAAGAAGGAGAGATCCAGTGAAGAATCACTTTTCACATCCTGGATTACCAGTGATTCGATGCGCGTCAGAAGACACTCAAATGGATAACGGTCACCTTCATGGAAGAGTGGCAGACAAAGAAGCACCCCTTCATCTGTGACCATCTCTGGATAGATGGAAGCGCCGACGAAGGCACCGTAAATGGTATAGGGTGAGTGGTCAATGTGATTGATGAGCAGTTTCGCAGGGTCATCCATCTCCATTACTTCTAAATTCGTTCTGCGAAGCTTATTGATCAGCAGTCCTCTCTTCTCGTGGAACTGTTCATCTGAGTAGGATATATAAAAATCATGGGCATGTTCCATCGAAAGCATAAGCATATAGGAAGGGCTGGACGTTTCAAAGTAATCTATATATTTAAGGATCGCTTCATAAAACTCGGGTTTCATGAAAATGACCGATGACATCGTCAAGGCAGGGAGCATCTTATGGTAGGACTGTACTGCGATGTCTGTGGAATACTTCATAGAGGACGATGGAAAGGCTCCCGTAATATCCAGATGGGCGCCGTGTGCCTCGTCTGTGATGACCACACCATCCCCTGCATGCACATGACCTATAAGTGTGCCTATATCAAAACATCCTCCGGTATATGTAGGGTAAGTGATGACAGCAACATCACGCTCCATAAAGCTATGGGAGAAAAAAGCATCTTCTGAAACGACTTCATGTGAGACTTCAGCAATTTCCAGTGCATGATGAACTGACTTGTGGGCGCCTTCCAACACAATGAAATGCTTTTTATTTAAGTGTTTGAGCCCATATATCGCAGATAAAATACCATTCGTCGTGCCATTTACCATCATCTGAGAAATATAGCCTGGATACTTTCCACCAATCTTTTCATTAAGCTGACGGAGGATTCCATCTGCTTCATGCAAATCATCGAGTCCATTGATCTCTGTCATGTCATATCTGAAGTCAAAGGCATCAAGCTGACCAATCGTATTGTTTTTATGACCTGGCACATGCATAGAAATGGCTTCATCTTCTAATAGTTTTGTAATTGTCCGATACAGTACCATCAAACCGATCCTTTCAATATAAAGGTATAAAAAAAAGAGACCTATACAGGTCTCAATGCGGTTCATCGCATCCATAATGTAATTATGTACATACTGCCCGGCAGCGTCCTACTCTCACGGGACGTCAGTCCAACTACCATCGGCGCTGGAGAGCTTAACTGCTGTGTTCGGCA
>NZ_JBHMAH010000051.1:0-2375 GCF_042429615.1 Salinicoccus siamensis | reverse complement strand
ACACTTTTTTCTTCAAATAACGCTCTTCTGTATTTCATTCTGATACTGTCTTGATTCTCATCGAAGGTAATGATTTCACTTCGATGAAGGAGGCGATCTAAGATCGCCGTGGTCAGTGTCGTGTCTCCCAAAAATTTTCCCCATTCGTTAGGCCCCTTATTCGATGTTAAGATGAACGCTGTTTTGTCATACATATCATAGATAAACTGAAAAAACAGTTGGGCATCCTGCGGTTCATAAGCCATATACATGATGTCATCGATAATAATTAAATCTGAAGATTCCATACGTTTATATCTGGTTTTTGACTTACTGAGATATTCTCGTGTTTTAAGGATATAGACCAGATGATCCATCGGTATAAACGTTACCTGGTAGCCTTCATTGACAGCGTGAATACCGAGACCGGTGGAAAGATGGGTCTTACCTACGCCAGGCGGTCCCATCATAATTAATGTAAAATGGTCTTCAATCCAGGATAGCTCCTTTAATACATTCAGTTGCTTGTCCCCAATCGCTGATTGTTCAGACAGTTTAAATTGCTCTAATGTTAAGTGTTGCGGAAACTCTGCCCATTTCATCAATTTAATCCGGTTCTTTTCTTCCCGACAGTCCAGTTCATACCCGAGGATCTGATCCATCAATTCATAGTACGTCCAATTCTGTGACTCTGCCATCCGAAGCATATTCGGCAGCTCTTTTGCGGTTTCTGCCAACCGGAGGGTGCGACATTTCTGTTGTAAGTCATCATAAGTGTTCGTCATTTCATTGACCGCCCTGAAGGACTTTTAAATAGATATCTGGTTGACGCGCGGGGGCAGTCATATCTTTGTACTTCTCATTAATGACAGGCTGCTTAGCCCTGTGTTTACCGTGTTGAATGTCCAATGAAATCGCAATATCTCTGAGATCATTCGCACTGGTCAATCTCAACCGGTTTAATTCTTTCACCGCATCATTAATATGTTGTGGATATTGCTTGGCGGACTGGAGTACAATTTTCAATTGATCAATCGTATGTCTCGGATAATGTGTATGCAAGGTCCGAATCAATCCGTCGGCCAGTTCTGGATCATCCAAAACTTTAAACACTTGTGCGACCAGTTGGTCTCTTTTCGTTTGAGACCGATGTCGATGACCAGGGTCTGTAATCACCTGACCTTTAATGTCAGACACTGTATGTACCGCAATCGAATCACCCGTTGGATGAAGCGAAATACTCAATTTTCCATCTGTGACAGAGACATACGCAATGTTTTCATTTCCACTTTGATACGTCCCGAGAGGCACACTATATCGGTTGCCTTCAAAGCGAATGACATTGTCTTTATGAATCGTTCTTGTTATATTAATAGATGAAATGTTGTCAAAATGATATTTCCCAGAGACCGTTTGAAGATGCTGCTTTTCGAGGGCGTGCACTTCAAAGGGTCTTTTCTTTATATTGTGATGGACTTTATAATTCCCCGTTCTTTTTAGCCACTTCAAAGCGTCCTGCTGCCATGTATTCAAGTTGTCGAAGATGCGATGTTTGGCAAAATTGTTTTTTACATATTTAATCACTTGTTCGATTTTACCCTTTGATTCCGGATCACTTTTTCGACAGAGTTCGACTTTAAACCGTCTAAATTGATGGTATTTCGTAAATGATTCGGTCAGGATTAAATCGCCCGCATTCTCACTCACCGCCAGTAAACGGTCCTGATCATAGACAATCTCCTCAGTCATCCCGCCAAAATAATGAAATGCATTTTCCTGTATTCTAATTAAATCACTGGTCCGAAACGGTCGGTCTAACCATTCCACATACTTAAACCGGGAATGCGATAAGATGAATCCGGTGACATACAATTTCTGTCGCCCGCCTGACGATGTGTCCACGATAATCTCTCCAAAATCGACTTGTATTTGCTGACCGGGTGGAAGCTCATCCACCGCACCGTATATTCGATTCGCTGCCACTTTCGGGATGTGATAGTGTTCCCTTAAGTGATTGACGTAGTTTCGGACTGTATTTTCAGCCAAGGATTGAATATCAAATTTATCTTGCAGCCAATCGTATATTTGCGCACTGGTCACATCTGGATGTTCTTTTAACCATGTGAGTATTTCACTTCTGTAAGGATCCAGTTTTTTCGTTCTGTTTTGTAAGGATGCCATAAAGTCAGCGAATGCATCGGGTGTCATATTCAAATAATCAATGACTCTATTTCTTGATATGTTTAATTTCTTTGCGATTTTACTATTTGAAAACCCCATATTTTTTAATCGGTGTATCTCTTGATAAATCATCCATTTTTCCACTCCATGTTCTCTCCCTTTCAATATACTCTGTCTCAGTATACCGAAAAGTGATTTCTAGTTTGTAAATTGTT
>NZ_JBHMAH010000032.1:0-18277 GCF_042429615.1 Salinicoccus siamensis | reverse complement strand
TGGATGGATTAACCATCCGGTTTATTGGAATTAACGTTGACATATTGTCATTCAGTTTTCAATGTTCTCTTCGTTAGTTGTTTCGAGCTGACTTTTACAATGTTACATCATATCTTTGAAATAATCAACGGTAAGTTTTACACTTTCGATTATTTTTTTGAAATTAATGTTTTATTGCTTCAGCGTTCTGTTGGGCGCCGTTCAAATCAGCGACTTTTATATCATAGCAATTTACGCAATTGGTGTCAACGCTTTTCAAAAACTTTTTCAAATCTTTTTTAATCACAACTTGTTCACCAAATGCTAAATATTAGATTATCATAAAAGGCTCAAGTTGTATATAATGAATTTCAGAGGTGAATTAGTATATGAAAAAACAGGGCAATAAAATCTTAAGGATAAGAGGCTATGCATTGGCCTTGATATTCATAGGTATGATTATCATGTACGCTGGGGTGTTCTTCAGAACCATACCTTGGCTCTTTGGCATATTCCTCTTCGTAGGACTGCTGCCGATTCTCTTAAGTTTTGCTATCTACTTCTGGGTCGGTATGATAAGTACACGTGCGCTCACAGTTCAATGTCCGAATTGCGAAAGGCATACGAAGATACTTGGACATGTGGATTTCTGCCAGCACTGCAAGGAACCACTCACAGTAGATAAGGAACTTGAAGGCGAGGATTTCAGCCTCGACTACAATGTCCCCCACCGTAGGGAAAAGGCAATTGAAGAGAAAAAACAAGACGGAAACATGCAAAAAGACGAGCAGGCATAAGCCAGCTCTTCTTTTTGCATTTCATCTATGCTTCCCTACATTCCGGGCAAGTGCCGTATATCTCGAGCCTATGGTGGCTTACATCATAAGATGTGACCGACCCTGCCAAGTGTTCGACCTCTTCAAGCCCTGGATAATGGAAATCGGTGATCTTTCCGCATTCACTGCAGATGATGTGATAATGCGTATCTGTAATGAAATCAAATCTGCTCGAGGAATCTCCGTAAGTAAGTTCTTTGACAAGCCCAGTTTCCTTGAACAGCTTCAGATTGTTATATATGGTTGCGACGCTCATATTGGGATATTCATTCGACAGCGCTTTGAAAATATCATCAGCAGTCGGGTGATCTTCGGTTTCAATCATATACTTGAGCACTGATTTTCTTTGAGGCGTTATTCTGACGCCAGTCTCTTTCAGCGCGTTGATCGACTCGGTAAACCGATCATGGGCATCCATCATCTTCATATTGATACCTTCTTTCTATTAACTGACTACTATAATAAGATTATTGTACTCGGTGGGGAAATTGTTTGTCAAATCACGTAGATCAATATCCTCTACTTGGCTCTATTATATTCTCCATGGCATTGAAATCATTCATATGCAGGAGATTCCGCATGAATATTTCAAATCCACGCTTCAGATACCCTGACGTCTTGGAAGAAGCGTGGGGGGTAATTGTAAGATTGTCGAACGTATAGAACTCATGGGTTTTAGGCAACGGTTCCTCATTGAAGACGTCAAGTATCATATGCCTGATCATGCCTTCTTCGAGGACTGCCGTTATCGTTTCGTCAGTCATGATGTCGCCACGTCCGATATTGACGAATACCGCAGACTCTTTCATCTCTTTGAAAAAATCCAAATCAAGCATATGTTTCGTATCAGGTGTGCTTGGTAGAATATTCACTACGATGTCAGCAGCGCCTATTTCGGTATTCAAGTCGCTGATTGCATGCACAGCCTGAAATCCTTCTGCCTCATGCCCCGTCGTGTTATAGCCAGTCGTCTTCAGGCCGAATGCCTCCAATACGGAAGCAAGATGGCTACCGATGCTGCCTGTACCCAGAATATGAACAGACTTATCGTATATCTCTTCGGTTTTGGCATTCTTTCTCCAATGACCCTGCGCCTGGTCTTCTTTCAATTGATGGAATCCTTTGTAGAAATCAAGCAGCAGGCCAATCGTATATTCAGTCATTTGGATTTTGTGGATGCCTCTTGCGTTCGTGATATGAACATGTTCCAATTCCTCAAGCGGGAGGTCATCGAGACCAGCACTCATGACCATCATCCACTTTAAATTTTTGAAGGATCCAACATCTTCTGATGTGAAGTCCGAGCCATAGGTGACGAAAATATCACACCACGCTTTATCTTCCTCAGTCATTTCTTCAGATTTCCGGTAGATATATGTCAGTTCTGGATGTGCTTCCTCTATAGCTTCGACCATATGTGGTTTCAGGTGCACTGTGGATAGGATATGTTTCATCTACTGCACTCCTTCCATATATGCTTTAAGTTCATCCATATGCGATTTCGCATTGACATCATCCCACCGCTTCATTATATTGCCTTCCTTATCAACAATGAATGTCGTACGCACAATCCCCATAAATTCCTTGCCGAAGGCCTTCTTCTTTCTGTACACCCCAAGAGCCTCAGACAATTTGAATCCCTCATCGACCAGCAGATCGAAGTTCAAGCTGTTTTTCTCGATGAAATTCTGGTGTTTTCTCTTTGAATCCCCGCTTACACCGTATACTTTGACTCCCAATTCATTCAGACGCGCCATATTGTCCCTAAGATCACATGCCTGCGTCGTACACCCAGGTGTATTATCTTTTGGATAGAAATAGATGACCGTCCTGTCTCCAAAGTCTTCATTGGTGATGCGCTCGCCATCTTGATTCTCAAGTTCGAACTGAGGAAATTTTTCCATCTGTAGTCCTCCTAAAGGTTTCTTACTCCTGATGATACATAAATTTCCCTTTACGCTCAATAGATGTTACTTCTTAAATAAGCCCCCGGTATATGGTAGAATACTGATTGTAAAAAAAGATGCTAAAGGATGAAGTAATATGTACTCTCATAAGAAATCAGAAGCACTCCGTGCTGAAGCGGAAAATGTAATTTTAGGTGGCGTCAACTCCCCTTCCCGTTCGTACAAAGCGGTGGGCGACAGAGCACCGGTCGTTATGGATCGAGGCGAAGGCGCCTACTTCTATGACGTTGACGGCAACCGCTATATTGACTATCTCGGGGCCTATGGCCCAATCATTACCGGACATGCCCATCCGAGGATACATGAAGCAATAGCCGAACAGAGCAGCAAAGGAATACTGTATGGTGCCCCGACGACCCTTGAAGTGGACTTCGGTAAAAAGATTAAAGAAGCCATCCCTTCATTAGAGCGTGTCCGTTTCGTGAACTCAGGTACAGAAGCTGTCATGACGACGATCCGTATTGCACGGGCATATACAGGACGCAATAAAATACTTAAATTCGAAGGATGCTACCACGGCCACTCCGACCTCGTGCTCGTCGCTGCCGGAAGCGGACCGGCGCAGCTTGGCACACCAGACTCTGCCGGAGTGCCTAAAGGGGTTGCAGAGGATGTCATTACCGTACCATTCAACAATCTCGATGACTTCAAGACGGCCATCTCCCATTTCAAGGATGAAATCGCAGCCGTGCTGGTTGAACCTATTGTAGGCAACTTCGGCATCGTCGAACCCGAGGATGGTTTCCTTGAGGCGATAAATGAGATTTCCCATGATAATGGTTCACTCGTCATATATGACGAAGTCATCACTGCTTTCAGGTTCATGTTCGGTGGGGCCCAAAATCTGCTTGCTGTCGAGCCGGATCTTACTGCTCTAGGCAAAATCATCGGCGGTGGCACTCCAATTGGAGCCTACGGTGGCCGCAAGGATATAATGGAAAGTGTGGCCCCTCTTGGCCCTGCCTACCAGGCTGGTACCATGGCCGGAAACCCACTGAGTATGGCAGCCGGTTTAGCCTGCCTTGAAATCCTTGAGCAGCCTGGGGTGTACGAGACGCTCGACAACCTCGGTAAAAAACTTGAAGATGGCTTGGTTGACCTGATAGATAAGTATGACATTAAAGCGACGATCAATCGCCTCAAGGGTGCACTGACCATTTACTTTACAGAAGAGTCGGTGACTGATTACACTATGGCTGAGGCCAGTGACGGTGAAGCATTCGCCAAGTTCTTCAACGGCCTGATAGATCGCGGAATCAATATTGCACCTTCCAAGTATGAAGCGTGGTTCCTGACTACTGAGCATACTGAAGCAGATATTGAAGAGACCCTTGCGATTGTAGAGGATGTTTTCAAAAATGATTTTTAGGAGATGCTGCCATGCGGTTTGGCGCTAGAGTCTTCAAGACAGGCATTACCGTTGTTCTAACCTTGATGGTTACGAATTTCTTCAATTTACAACCTTCATTGATTGCTGCAATCGCCGCCGTTTTCGCCCTGCAACCGAACGTCCACAGATCTGTGATG
The DNA here is from genome assembly GCF_042429615.1 of Salinicoccus siamensis. Lineage (GTDB taxonomy): Bacteria > Bacillota > Bacilli > Staphylococcales > Salinicoccaceae > Salinicoccus > Salinicoccus siamensis. The sequence continues at coordinate 13,968 of NZ_JBHMAH010000032.1, read as the reverse complement.
CGGACATGGGACCAATTCCAGGGCAACCTGCTCGGCGCAATAGCCGCAATCATCATGGTGCTCCTGTTCGGCAACAACATCATCGTAATCGGACTTACTGTGATTCTCGTCCTCGCAGTGTTGCTGTTCTTCAACTTACAGAGTGTATCGGCGCTTGCCGTGGTCACGATGATTGCCATCATGGATGCGCCGACTGTCATGGAGTCATCCACTTCCCTCGATTTCCTTGAAGCAGCGGGCACTCGATTTTCGCTGGTGATGATTGGTGTCCTATCATCACTTCTGGTCAACCTGCTGTTCATACCGCCAAAATACGAGACGAAAATGTACCATAACTGTTTCAATATAACGAGCGACATCTTTAAATGGCTCCGTCTCGAACTCAATGCGGTAAGTGAATATCAAATCGTCAAAAAGGATATTGAATCCCTACGTACGAGAGTCGTTACACTCGAAACGATGTATTTGTGGTACCGCGAGGAAAAAAGTTATCTCAAGCGTAATCGTTTCGCATCCGCCAGACGCAAGATCCTGTTCAGGCATCTCATTTCATCTACCCGCAGAGCTTTTGAACTACTGCGTAAGCTCAACCGTTATGAAAATGACTATAATCATCTGGATGAGGATTTCAGATTTCGGATCAGGCATGAAATGGACCAACTGATGGCCTATCATGAGCAGATATTCATGAAATTCACTGAAAAGATCCGTCCGGAAGCCGAATTTGAAATATATGACATAGAAGACCGTTCCGAAAACACCATGATGGATGATTTCGTCAAGCTGTATCAGGAAGCAGAAACAGAGGATGAGAAAGTCCAGTATGAAAATATTCTAGAATTCATCTCATCATTGCATGAGTATTCCAACTCTCTTGACCGCCTTGACCGACTCACATCCAGCTTCTTCAAATTCCATTCTGATAAAAATAAAATAAACATCCAAGATGAAACTTTGGATATATAAAAAGCTCAGGTGCTTAAGCACCTGAGCTTTTTCATTTCCATCCGTTGTTGTCCAGAGGTTTACCGCGGAATCTGCTGACATGAGGATTTCCTTTAACTATGAAGCGGTAAAGATAATCTGTCGCTTCAGCCTTATTGTCGATACCGATGCGTTTGGTCGCCTCTATCTCTCTCGGCGTCCTACCTTCCCTCAAAGTCAATATGCCGTTGTTCAGTTCAATGCCATTGTGAAGCTCTCGTCTGATGCCGAGGGATTTGGTCAATTTACCCGGACCATCAGTCAATCCTTTCTCGCGCCCCCGCCTGTCAATCATCGTCTCGATGCCGTGATTCGGTTCTATCCCCCGGATCAGGACACCTTCTGGGTGTTCGCGCTCCTTCGTCAGGATATTCATGCAGTGGTGCCCATGCATGGTATAGACATAGATATGACCGAAATCATTGAACATCATTTCATTCTTTTTAGTCATCTTGCCCCCGAATGTATGCGCCGCGCGATCGTTGAGCCCGAGGTAGGCTTCGGTTTCAGTGATGAAACCGCTTGTCTCCACCCCATCTATATGAGTGATCACTTCTACACCAAGGAGCTGCTTTGCTGCATTTAATGTATCTTCTCCAAGAAAGCTGATATCAATTACAGCCATTAGACTTCACCCCTTTTATAGGTTTTGGATGCTGTAGAGATTATAATAATCCCCCTGCTTTTTCATCAGTTCTGCATGGGATCCTGATTCCCTTATCTGGCCATCCGCCATCACGAATATACGGTCAGCGTGCGTAATCGTTGAAAGCCTGTGTGCAACGATGATCGTCGTCCGATTTTGTGACAGTTCCAGCAATGTATCCTGGATGATACTCTCGCTTTCGAGATCCAGGGCACTGGTGGCTTCATCAAGGATCAAAATAGGCGGATTTTTAAGGAATACCCGAGCAATGGCAATGCGTTGCTTCTGCCCCCCGGATAATTTGACGCCCCGTTCCCCGACTTCGGTATCATAGCCTTCCGGCAGCTCCATGATGAACTCATGGGCGTTCGCCCTTGCTGTTGCTTCCAGCATCTCTTCCTCAGTTGCATCAGGTTTGGCAAGCATTATATTTTCCCGTATGCTGTCGGAGAACAGGATGTTGTCCTGCATGACGAGCCCCACATTGTTACGTAGGGATTCAATCGTGTAGTCCCTGATGTCGGTGTTGTCGATCGTCACCTTACCGGCAGTCACATCATAGAACCTCGGAATCAGTGTGACCAGGGTGGATTTGCCTCCCCCGCTCATACCGACGAATGCAACAGTTTCACCGCTTCCAACACGGAAATTGATATGCTTCAACGTATCCGTATCTTCTCCGTTGTAGTCGAATCCGACATCCCTGAATTCAATGTTGCCATCAGTATGTTCAAGCTGTTTGGCACCTGGCCGGTCTTTGACATCATATTCTTCATCAAAGAGCTGGAAGACACGATCCATCGACGCGATACTCTGCGTCAATGTAGTAGATGACGAAACGAGCCTTCTGAGCGGACCGTACAGACGGTCCAGATATGCAATGAATGCAGCAAGCGTCCCGACGGTAAGGTTACCCTGGATCACCTGATAGGCGCCATACCCCACTACAAGAAGCGGTCCGATATCCGTGACCGTATTGACAACGGAAAAACTTCTCGCCGTCCATTTTGCATGGGTTGTGGCCTTGCTCAGAAAGTTGTTGTTGTGCTTATTGAAATTTCCAGCTTCATTCTTTTCAACCGCAAAACTCTTTATTACATTGATTCCCTGTATGCGCTCGTGAAGAAAACCCTGCACTTCAGCTAGCGCCTGGGAACGCTCGCGTGTAAGGTTCCTCAGTTTACCGAAGAAATACCACACCCCGAATATATAGAGGGGGAAGATGATTATCGACACCAACGTCAATTCACCGTTCATCGAAAACATGATTCCAAGAGCGATCAAGATCGTCACCAGGTCGAGCCAGATGTTCATCAACCCTGTCATGATGAAGCTTTTAGTCTGCTCCACATCATTGATGACCCGGGAGATGATTTCGCCAACCTTGCTGTTGGAATAGAATTTGGCACTCAACATCTGGAGGTGGCCATACATTTTCTTTCTGATGTCGTAGAGGACCTTATTGCTTGTCCACTGGGCAAGGTATTGCCTGAAATATTCGACAGGCGGCCTGACGATGATGAAGATGAATGAAAAGAGCAGAAGGACTTGAATCAGCATATCGATTCTCTCATCTGTGCCTAAGCCCTCCGGCATGATGATATCATCGATGGTATATTTGATGAGCAACGGCAACAGAAGCGGAATCCCGAATTTGAGGACGCCGATGAGTATCGTCAATATGATCAGCCATTTATACGGTTTGACAAATTGCATGTAGCGTCTTATCACAGAAAAACTTCCTTTTCCTACATAAAAAACAACCAACTCTTTAAGTTGATTGATTTTTAGTATGATTTAAAATCATTATTGAACCTGCCCTGCCATACTTTTATGAAATCTGGTGCAAACGGACCTTTCTTCTTTTCGATCCAGTGTTGAAGCACATCGACGTTGTGCCTTAATATCCTATCGATATCTTCCGGATAATTCATCCTGTTCTTGTGCAGACGGTATTCGTCCTCATCAAGCAGATGGTACTTGCCGTCCGGGTACACTTTAATATCCAGATCATAATCGATATATTTCAGTGCCTCTCCATCATAAAGGTAGGGGGATGAAATATTGCAGTAATAGTAGACCCCATCTTCCCTGAACATGCAGATTACATTGAACCAGTATTCTGCATGAAAGTAGACGATTGCAGGTTCCCGGGTCACCCAGGTGCGGCCGTCACTCTCTGTGACGAGCGTCCGGTTATTGCCGCCGATCACCACATGATCGCTTCCCTTTAGGATGGTCGTCTCAGACCACACCCGGTGGATGTTACCGTCATGCTTATAGCTCTGAATCTTTACCTTGCTGCCTTCCTCCGGTATGGATTCCAGAGTCATATTCCACACCACCTTTAAAATTATACTATTGTATTATAGCATACGTAGAGTCAGGTATATAGTCATCCGCCCATGGCCTCAAACAAGTGGTATAGCTTCTGCATCGCCCTACTCATCGGCAGGTTACCGACATCTTCAAGTTTTATGAATTCCGGGTGGATATCGCGTGTATACAGGATATATCCTTCCATGAACCATTTTTTATGGGTGAAGACATGCGAGACGCTTCCTATATGCTCTCCCTTGTGATGGACCTCTATGCCCAAACTCTCCTCGATTGTTTCAAGTGACGTATCCACATCAAAACGCGGCAATTCATACATGCCCTGCAGCAATGTGCCTTCTTGCTTCTGTAGCAGGATCTCATTTTTACCATTCAGGATGAAATATACGTTATAATAGTATTCACTCTTCTTCTTTGCCTTTTTCTTGACCGGCAGTTCTGAAACCCTATTCTCCTGATAGGCTTCGCAATGCTGCCTGACAGGACATATGATGCATTTCGGTGCTCTCGGTGTACATATGGTGGCACCGAGTTCCATCAAGGCCTGGTTGAAGTCACCAGCTTCAAGAGGAATCAATGTCTCAACCCTCTCCTTGACTGTCTTTTGAACAGAAGGTTTGGTCATTTCACGATCATCTGCATCCAGCCGTGACATTACGCGGAGGACATTGCCATCCACTGCTGCTATGAGATGATTGAACGCAATGCTTTGGACTGCGCCTCCTATATAAGGCCCTACGCCCTTCAGCTTGAAAAACACTTCGGGATCATCTGGTACGACCGATCCGTAATGTTCTTTCACTTCCTTGACTGCCGCCTGGAAGTTTCTGATTCGATTGTAGTAGCCGAGACCCTCCCAGTCCTTTAGGAGCGCCTCTTCATCAGCTGCAGCCAAGCTGTCTATATCAGGATATTTTGTTATAAATTTCTCAAAGTAGGGTATAGCAGTAATGACTTGCGTCTGTTGCAGCATGACCTCACTTAGCCATATTTTATATGGGTCTCGTGTCTTCCTCCACGGAAGCGACCTTTGATTCAAATGATACCAGGCAAGCAGGTTATGGCTGAATTCTGAAGTTTTTAGCATAGATACTTTCCTCCAACTTAATTACATTATTCGAATGGGGAGATTTCACATGGATACTTTGACGCATACATTGATGGGTGGTACCATCGTCGGGCTCGCCGCAATCGATCCGACAATAGAACCTCTCTCGGTCGGGTTCGCCTCTGTAATAGTAGGTGCTTCCCTGATACCCGATATAGATACTGTGATGAAGATGAAGAACAATGCGGTATACATCACCCACCATCGTGGCATTACCCACTCCCTCCCCTTCACTTTTTTCATATGGCCTGTCCTCCTGACGGCCTTAAGCGTATTGCTGTTCGATCTGCCTGCGCTGAACATGTACCTCTGGATACAGTTCGCCGTGTTCCTTCATGTTTTCGTTGATATATTCAACTCCTACGGCACACAGGCTCTACGACCCATCACCCATACTTGGATTCAACTGAGCGTCATCAATACAATAGATATCCCGATCATCATCATGCATGTGCTCTTTTTCATATTATGGTATTTTGGTATATCACCTGTGACGCTGTTCATTGTTCTTTACCTAGTTATGTTCATCTATTATGTCACCCGCTTCTTCATACAATCATACTTGAAAAAGCAGGTGGAGCATCTGTTACCCAATGAATATATCAAACGCGTATTCTGTATGCCGACCATCCGCTTCTTTGAATGGCGTATAGTTACTGTAGCACAATCCTCCTATTATGTCGGACGGAGTTTCCGCGGTCAGATACTCTTCTACGACCGCTTCACCAAAAGTCCGCCTATCGAAGAGGAACGGTTCAACAGCATCAAACAGGATAAGAATTTCAAAGCTTTCACCTTCTTCTCATCGATCTACACTTACGAAGTGACAGATATTTCGGAAGACATCGTCGAGATACGCTATATTGATTTAAGATACTTGAAGGAGGGGCATTACCCGTTCGTCTGCATCATGCATGTCAACCGTCATACGAACGAGGTTGAACATAGCTACACAGGATGGGTATTTTCAGAAAGCAAGCTCCAGAAGAAACTCGCAGAAAACTGATGCTTCAACCAATAAAGCGACCGGTCATTGACCTGGTCGCTTTATTTTGAATTGGTACATGTTGATTTTAGTTTTACTGTAGTATTCGAACATCCACAGGTACAGGAATATCAATTGCCCAATGAACAAGATGTCATGCGGCAACCTATTGATGTTCCAGGGGATCTGCACTGCGTTCGTCTGCAATCCGTTGATGACATAGTAGAACGGATTCAAACTCAACAGGCTTGAAATCCATGGTTCAAGCTGTTCAGGCCTGTAGAGTACGGGGACTGATATCACAAGGACGATGAAGACGAATACATCGACAGTGCGTCTTTTTTTGATTTTAGCTGATAGGTAGAGCATTGTAAAAGGCAGGGTCAACAGCACGCCCAAAATCAGATAATATAGGAGTGTGAATATGTTGATGAGCCAGTCCTCTATGACAAGTGCGGTAAATGCGCTATAAAGTACTATAAACATCAGAAAGACGAAAGTCTGGAATATGACCGATGGCACTATTCTCATATACATCGGAATGTAGCTCATCTTGACGACTGAGTCCTTGTAGTAGAACGCATTCTCGTTAAGGACCACCATCCCGAACAGCCATACCGCACTCATTATACCGACAAGTGTGTAAAGATATTCCACAACTGCATTTTTATCCATGATTGCCATGGCGATCAGTAGAAATCCGAGTCCGCCGGCATATACGAACAGTGGGGTGAGTGTATGGGTCGAAAAAATGGAGGTCTGTCTGTATATCTGACGGATGAGATATTTTGTTTTGTGGTTCATGGCAGCCCTCCTAGCGGTTGATGTATAACCATGTTTCGTTCGATGCATCCAAGATCATATAACCTTCCGGCAAGCGGAATATCGCATCTTCTTCCGTAACACCGAATTCCTTATACATCTCTTCGATGTTTTCGGCTGGGAAAGACACCGAGAATACTACGTCATCCTTTATATGATAAGTGATGGGAACACCAAGTCGCGCATATCTATCTGTCTGCTCGGTAATCGTATCCACTTCATCATTAAGCAGCGACACGCCTCCATTCAGGAACTTTTTATAAAAAAGATAACTACCCCCGAATGTGTCGGCTGTGTATGGAAGGAGTTCTACCAAGGTGGTTTCAGGGTAGAGGCTTGCCGGGTTGAAGTACAGGATGGATGAGGCGTCCACTTCGACATCCAATCCATCCTCCACGATTCTATAATCGCCTTCCCTATCGCTCGATATTTCCAGTAGATACATGTAGGGGATGGACTCCCCTTCAAGTTCCAGATCCGGATCGGTATTGATGCCGTAGGCGAACCGCTCTGATTCTTCATCCTCTGGCAATGCAACGGGCTCTTCAGTTGCAGCCCGACTATCTGTAAATGAAATATCCATGAAAATGATTATGCTGGACATGAACATGACGAAGAGCAAGACTACGGAGATGATGATTTTCTGCACGTTGAACTGGTCTATCAGGCCGCTCTGGTTCCGGCTCATCCTCTTGAAGCCGTGTTCATAACGCCCATAATCCTCAATATTACGTTTCCACTCTATATCAAACTGGGCTTCTTCCCCCATATTCTTTATCTGGCTCTTCTTCTTCTCATAAGCACCATATTCAAGGACACCTTCGCGCACACTGCCGTCATACCTGATCTGGCCATAGCTGAGCCATAGGAAATAGTTTGCAAGCGTCTGAATCGGTTCAATGCCACTCTCAAGTAGCAGCACACCTTTTTCGGCCGCTTCAAGGGCATTGATCGTCTCTTTGAACACTTCTTTATCTTGCTTATCTAGATGGTGGTACATATTGCAGTAGATTACAATATCGGTATTGGCCTGTTTTGAGATTTCAAGAAGCACAAGCGCCAGTTCACGCCTTGTGAGATTGTTCATTGCAGTATATTGATGCTTCCTGAAGAGTGGTAGTTCCAAAAGGCGTTCCTCTGCCTTTCGGACGCCTTCTACATCCATGAACTCCTCAAGCAGCTCCCGCGTGAAGATATCCAAAGGATGCGGATTATCCACATGATCCAGCACATCGAGGCTCAGCATTGAGCTTGCGGTTTTGACCTTGCCCTTTTTCAGATCAAGTGTACCATTGACCACTTCCTTCAGATAATGGAGTGTCCTGTAGTCGGACAGTATACCCAAAACTTCTCCTTTATACAGATGAAAGGTGACATCCTTCAAGATGAGGCCTTCAGATCTGCCAAGCATGCGGTCTATGAACTTAGATGCTTCCTTGGCATATGTAAGCTCAAGGGCCCTGAGCAGAATGATGTTTTCCATCAGATCATCCTTTCTTCGGCAATTGCAGCATGCTTACCGGAATACCCGTCTCTTTTTCATCGCCTCCGATAAAGAACCCCCATGCGAAGATCCCCTTGATGTACTCCACTTTAAAGTAATGGTCCTCATTACTGATGATTTTGTATATCTTCCCATTTTCTATCAAGGATAGGTCGACGAAATAGCTCTCTGCTATCAGGACTTGCCGCTCGTTGACACGGTATTCATTTTCAATCCCCATCATTTCCGCTTTCCTCATCGCTTCACGTTTTTCCGCGATATAGGTCTCCAGTTCACGTCTCGTCATTGTGTTCAAAGGTTTCATCATCCAGCCCTCCCAACTTTTCCTGAATCGAATCATATGTGTAGCCTTTTCTCATCATTGCCTGTATAAGCTTCTGCTTCAGGGCGTATCCTGTCTCTTTCTTTTGATAACGCCTCAAGTATTTTTCAAAGTCCCGATTAAAATGCACATCTTCATCGTAGTCATCATCGAAATCGATCATGGCCAGATGCCCGCCGGTATAACCCTTCTGATAAAGTTTTTCGGTGAGTTTCATCTTAAATTGCTGATAAGACCCCTTATGCCGCTTCAACTGCTTATCCTTCAGCTTATTCATCCGCTCCGGATCGATCTGCGCACTGAACTTTTCGACATTCTCGCGGATGATGTCCGGGTGGACTTTATGTTTCTTCAATTCCCGTTCTAAGGCATGCGGCCCTTTATCTGTGGTGGCAAGCATTGTATTCTTCAGGGCTTCTGCATAATGGGCATCGTTCAGATACCCTTCTTCTTCAAGCCGTTTGATGGTCTCATCAATCATTACAGGTGCATAGTCTTCGGCCAGATACTTTCTCATTTCATGGATTGTCCTCAACTTGTAGCTGATGTATCCGAGCGCCCTTACATAAGCTGCATCAAACTGGATGGCGGACAATACCTCGTTATACTCTTCCTCGCCAAGTATTCTCTCGGGTATGAGCCGGTACTTCACTACCGACTCCTCATGTGCCTTAAAGGAGGAGCCGTCATCCATCTGTATGTCATACATGCCCTTCTTGCCGCGGGCCACTTTTTTTATCTGCATCTAACCCCTCCTAACCGAGAAGATCTGTTGCAAAGAATTCCCGTAACGCCTTTGAGCGATCGCGCCTTTTGCGCCTATGTTCAGCACGCTCTTCCCCTGTTTCGTCCAGCCACTTCAATCGCTCGTTATCTGCGATGAGGCCTGGTACGCTGATGGATGAACCTGTATCATCCAAGGCGACGAAAGTGAGGAAGCTGAATGCGGCGAGTTTCCTCTCTGTACCGTTCTCCAACGTGTCCTTTGATACTTTGACAAGTATCTCCATGGAAGATTTCCCAGTGTGGGTGACCATTGCCTCCAGCATAACGACATCCCCCAAGTTGATGGGTTCCAGAAAATCGACCGAGTCTATGGAAGCAGTCACCACTTTCGATCTCGAATGCCGTCTTGCTGCAATCGCTGCCACATCATCTATGTATTCCATAAGTCTTCCTCCGTAGAGCGTCTGATGATTGTTCGTGTCGGGCGGCATCACATTCGAAGTCATTACTGTATAGGATTCCGACATCTTTTTTTCCATTATTATTCCCTCCATCCCAAATACTACTACAATAGCATATCCCCTACATTAAAAAAGAAGGGATACAATCATCCCTTCCCATTCTTATAATGCTGAACCTAAAGATCTCTTTCCAAAGCTTCTTCCGGCGTATCAATCACAAGTCCATCTTTAGCGGTAAGTGCTTTTGACAGGAAGTGGTAAAGTGTCGCAGCAAATCCGAGTATGGCGAACATAAAAGCCATAGTTATTAGGAACATCATTCCAAAGCTCATGTGAATCCTCCTCTAATACTTATCCTATTATTTATATTCTACCATATTTTTTCTTCTTTGCATCTACAATTTTAGAAGGCCCAGTTCCCTTTTTCAAATACTTTCTCTTCCTTGCCGTCCTCAGTGATACCGTAGATGTTGAGTGCGTCGGAACCTATCATGAAGTCGACGTGGCTGATCGAATCGTTCAGTCCAGCAGCCTCAAGCTCCTCCCGGGACATGTTCTTGCCGCCTTCGATGCAGAAGGCATAAGCACCTCCCAGGGCGATATGGCATGACGCATTTTCATCGAAGAGGGTATTATAGAACAGACGTCCCGTGTTTGATATCGGCGAGTCGTCCGGTACCAGTGCCACTTCTCCGAGGTACCTCGAACCTTCGTCGGTATCAAGCAGATTTTTCAGGACTTCATATCCTTTACCCGCTTCGAAATCAACGACTTTACCATCTTTGAAAGTCAGCTTGAAATCGTCTATCAGATTTCCGCCATAACTGAGCGGCAGTGTATTGGATACATATCCATCCACACGCGTTTTCTCAGGTACGCTGAATACTTCCTCGGTCGGCATATTGGCCATGAAGGTTTCGCCGTCTTCATTTTCACTTGAGGCGCCAGCCCACAAGTGCCCTTTCGGTAGGCCGATCGTCAAGTCGGTGCCGGGTGCTTCATACCGGAGTGCATTATATTTTTTATCGTTGAGGTAGTCGACTTTCTCGTGCAGGAGTGCGTCATGCTGCTGCCATGCTGCGACAGGGTCGTCCTGATCTGCGCGTACAGTGTAGAGGATCAGGTCAAGCAACGCCTCTACCGCATCATCGTCACTTTCATCCGGGAATACAAGCCTTGCCCAGTCACGAGATGGATAACCAGCGACGCACCAGCTGTGGTAATCGGATTGGATGCGGTTTGAAAAGTCCTTAAATGCTTTACCTGAAGCAATCTGCATCGCTTTCAACTTCTCTGGATCTATATCTTTCAAAAGTTCCGGCGAAGAAGATGTGATGCTCAGGAAGCCTGCTTTTTCATCAGAGTAGTGCATACGCTCATCAATCATCCATTGGTGGATGGTTGCAAGCTCTTCTTTCTCCTGGTGTTTGGCATGGAGTTTGGTCAGCGCGTCGTCCGTCAGGCTTACTTTGACTTCTTTCGCCCCTTTTTCATATGCTTTCTCGGTAACCAGGCGAATCAACGGCAAAGCATCTTGTGCAGACCTTATGAACACTCGCCCCCCTTCTTGGACATTCAGGCCTACATCGACAAGCAGATCGGCATACTTTTCAAGCTTTGAAATTTTTTCAGTCATTGAAGTCTCTCCTTTACTTCCTGAGTTTTGATAATTCTTCGATTATGGCGGTCTGTTCGATGGCTGTAATCTGATTTCTTGATGTCACCATTTCGTGAATCTCATTGAGCTGTTCGACATTATCATCACTGAAATCCTCTGCATTGAACACCCCTTTGTTTACCACATTCAGTGAACTTTCTATATCCTTCAACATTTTTTCCTTATCCATTGGTCATTCCCCCATCTCATAGAATCAATTCATTACAATAATAACAAAGTTGAATTAATAATAAAATTTTTATTCAACTAAGGGATGAATAAAGTTTGAAGGTTGTTTAAAATGGATATAAGCAACTATAAATCAACCAAAAGGAGAATTTACATGAAGAATAAGATGTTGCCAGCAATACTGATTGGTGCTGCCGTAGGTGCAGGACTCAGCCTTATCGACAAGAACACAAGGAACTCGGTAATGAGTAGCACAAAAGATCTCAAATATTATGCCCAAAACCCAGAAGAGGCAAAGCAGAAGATGAACTCCGGCTCCGGTCAACCTTCTAAAATCGATTCACTCAAGGACGAAGTAATGTTCTGGAAGGAGACTGTCGAAGAGATTCGTCGCAATAACCCTGAACTCGAGGAGTCCTTGAAGGATGCCAAAGATACATTCATGAAAAAACGTGATCAAAAGAAGTTGAATTAAAAACGTTGGGCTGACGCCAGTCGGCCTTTTTATTTTAAAAGATAAGGAGTTGAGCATGTGTCTAAACAATCCAATTCTGATTATCTGAATCAAGCGAAACAAGAAGAGAAAGAACAGATAGTAGATAAAAACAAGCATTCCGAAGGTGAGACTTTTGTCGAAGAAGTCGAATTCAAATCAAAATTAAGCAAGAAGCCGGATGAACGCTTATACGTCTCTAAAATCAATAAACCAGCCAAGTACAAGGAAGACGGAAATTTCCTCCAAAACCTGATGTTTCAATTTTCAAAAGACAATACATCCGGTATGGGGGCGCAGCTCGCCTACTATTTCCTGTTGGCGATCTTCCCTTTACTGATCTTCCTGTTGACCCTGGTTCCATTATTCCAGATAGATCAGGAAATGATTACGCAGTTCATCCGGGATTACGCACCGGCAGACATCTCAAGCATGTTGGAGGGCATCATTTCCGATGTCATGGAAAACTCCAATGGTGGTTTGCTCTCAGTCGGTCTGATTGTGACGTTATGGTCAGCCTCTAACGGCATGACTGCCCTGATGAATGCCTTCAACGTCGCGTATGATGTGGAAGATAACAGAAACTTCCTCATCGCCAAATCATTGTCGATCGTCTTTACAATCATTCTTGCGATTTCCGTCCTTCTTACATTCGTATTGATTGTATTCGGCGAACAGATCGGTAATCTGATGTTCGGCATCATAGGGCTGGATGAGCAGTTCCAGACCATATGGAACCTTGTCAGAAGCTTGCTGCCTGTTCTCTTGGTATTCATCGTGTTCGTCGTCATCTACACGACAGCGCCGAATATCAAGCTGCAGATTAAAGCGGTCATTCCAGGTGCAATCTTTACAACCATCGCATTCCTGGTGGCGTCATGGGGATTCAGTTTCTACATCTCCAACTTCAATAACTATTCTGCCACGTACGGCAGTATCGCTGGTGTAATCGTGCTGATATTATGGTTATACATCACGGGCGTCATCATCATCCTTGGGGCCCAGATCAATGCCATACTGCATAAACGTTCAATGAAAAAGAAACGGCAAAAGGAGAATGCGAACAATGAGTCTACTGTATGATCTACTCGACTTCAACAAAGAATTTATAGACAATAAAGAATATAAAGAGTATCTCACAGATAAAACCCCGCAGAAGAAGCTTGTACTCATATCATGTATGGATACGCGCCTGACGGAGCTGTCGACGAAAGCATTGGGGTTGAAGAATGGTGACATCAAGCATATCCAGAATGCCGGTGCCGTCATTTCCCATTCCTATGGCAGTACCATGCGGAGCATACTTGTGGCGGTCTATATGCTTGGCGCTGAGGAAGTGATGGTCATGGGTCATCATGATTGCGGGTTCGGTTCATTGAAACCGGAACCTATGATTGCAAATATGAAGGCACGGGGCATTCCAGACAATACATTCGATATACTCGAGCACTCGGGTATAGATATCAAAAACTGGCTCAAAGGTTTCGACAGCGTAGAAGAAAGCATCACTGAAAGCATTGAGAAGATCAAGAGCCACCCCCTTATGCCTGCTGACGTGCCGGTCCACGGCACAGTAATCAGCCCGGATAATGGCAAGGTAGACCTTGTGCACGATGGCTATCAATGAGAAAAGGACCGTATTGGATAATTGATCTGAACCCTACCAAGTTGACAGATGAAATAATATAAATGTTTCCCGCCTGAGAATGGAGATTCTCAGGCGCTTTTCTATGC
>NZ_JBHMAH010000013.1:0-90425 GCF_042429615.1 Salinicoccus siamensis | reverse complement strand
GACACCATTGGAAGTCTTTTTGAGTTACATGGGTGAAAAGGAACTGTCTAGCTTATTTTGACAAACGAAATAGTCTTAAAATGCTTCATGCTGCTTTGAATCCAATCTGCCTTATTATGCTACCTGTTTATATGCTATCCACACGATGACCAAAGTCATTATCATCAATCCTGCGTACATCAACCACATATTATCCAAAAGACCAGCCTGCATCATGGCCGCTGTCACATTCGTCAATGCATGCAGCACGATTGCTGCCGGGAATAGCCACCATTTTCCTTTCTTCATGACAGATGTAAATACAATGATGGACAGGCCAATATGCACAGTAATCGCAAAAACCCGTTCCACAATCGAAAGTATATAGGTGAAGGCTGATGTTCCTGCAATCGATTCGATGAGGGCTGGCGGCAGGTTATCGACCGCACTGCTGCCATTGTTGATCATAATGCTGAAGACGACTGAATTCAGCATGCCGAGCCCCAAAACTATAATCGCTTCAATACCTCCATGTCCGATACCGTAGGATATAGCTGAATCTATTCTATTGTATTTGCGCTTCATCAGCAAAAAAGCGATGAGACGCCCAGTCTCCTCGAATATCCCGGCAGCCAGCACGCCGTACAGCACATAAAGCCAAGGTGATTTATCAAGCAGCGGAATCGTACCATCCATTTTGGGTTGAAGCACCAAAAAATGACTGATCTGCTCAAGCACCATAGCGAAAAAGATGAAGATCGCTGAACCGATCAATATAGGAATCCATTGGATTTTGAATCTGCGCCTTAATACAAGGATGAAGACAAACGGCAGCAGAACCGAAGCTAAACCTGCTATTACCATAAGAATTATTTGTGATGTACCAACCATGAAATTCTCCTCTTTTTACTTAATGATAACAATGGCATCCCATAAATGGAATGCTCTCTGACAATCAACGTCCGCCCTCCTCTACGAACGCCAAACGAGTTTTCTCCTGGATTCATCTACAGATGGCGGCCTTTATAATATTTATTTGATATACTCGACATGAAAAGCCCATTTTTAGAAACGGAGCGTAATCATAATGACGATCACAGTTAAAAGAAGTACCAATTCAATCGGAATGGGTACAGGTTTGAACATCAAGACTGACGGCAAAAAAGTCGATAGAATCTACCATGAAGAAGAAAAGGAAATTGAATTGGAGAGCCCTGTTATAGAACTGAGCGTATCCCGCGGATTGTCCCGAAGCAATACGCTCAAGGTGGCAGATGAAGAGTACATCATCATACGCTCTACCCCATGGCGCACACTGTCCTTAGTCATATTATTCGTCCTGTTGGCCGTCATAATGCTTCTTGTCGATACACTTTTCCATCAGGTCATCGGCTTTTTGGGACTGTTGCTCTATGCTCTGGTTGCTGAATACAGCTTTGAACAGTTCAGGTTGGAAAAGGCAGGGTTTGAAGCGCACACTGAATTTTAAAGAGTTCTATTACGCCTTTCACGATGCTGGTTGAACAGGAAAAAGTAAACACCGGACAATACAATTAAGCCGCCTATCACTTGAAGGGGCGTCAAACTTTCGGAGAGTATGAAATAGGCAAGGAATGATGCACCCACAGGCTCCAGAAGCATAGCCATGGAAACAGTTGTAGGAGTCAGCTCGTTAAGCAGATAATTGAATATCACATGGGCGATTGTCGGAAGGATGGCGAGCAGAAGGAAGAAACTCCATTCCCGGGGCCCGTATCTGAACAGTTCAGTGCCAGTCACAATGTTGTAGACCAATAGGAATAGGCCCGCAATACTGAAGACTAGAAAGCTGTAGACCCAGTGCGTAAGATTCCGCACTGTATTCTGGCCGATCAGAAAATACGCCACAACAGCCGTTACCCCAAGAAAAGAAAGCATGTTGCCAAAAATGGCGCTCAAGTCCGTGAAGCTGAAATCTCCCCAACTGATGAGCACTACACCGAAAAATGATATGAAGACGATTGTTACCATCTTTGTTGAGACTTTCTCTTTGTATAAAAGGTAGGCGGCAACCATTGCGACAAGTGGCTGCAAGGCAAGGATGACAGTTGAGCTTGCAACGGATGTCAACTGAAGCGAAGCAAACCAGAATCCAAAATGCATGGCCAAGAAGAGCCCCGCCGCCATCAACGCCCACCATTCTTTTACGGTGGGTTTCAATAGTTCACGCCTGTATCTAAAGATGATCGGTGACAATAAAACGCCAGCAAACAGCATTCGGTACATGCTGATGATGCTCGCAGGGGCTTCTGATAATTTTACGAAAATCGCAGCGAAAGCAATGCATACGACAGAGAGGGCCAGTAGTGCCACCATAGATTTTTTCATCATTACACTCTTTCTGAAGCATATTTTAGGACTTATTAGACGGATTATTTAATTGATTAAAGAATATCATATTTTTGATTCAACGTTTGTGGCTTCTTAGCTATTGAAGAATTAACTATTTATAGAATTTGGAGTGGAACTGATGAAACACTATATGCGCCTATTCAAAACCCCTTTCAACATGATCCAATCAGGATATAAAACTGTGGAAGTAAGATTGAATGATGATAAGAGACGCAAATTAAAACCTAATGACAGATACACTTCACTGTACTGCCTGAAGAGGATCAATCTGTAACCGTGACTGTGGAAAATTGGAGACTTACCCCACTTTCAAGGATATGTACACCAGTATAAGTGCCAAAGAGCTTGGTAATGACCGCGGTGAAACAATCGCAGAAATGGTTCGGAACACTTATGACATATATAGTAGCGAGCAAGAACAGAGGTGGGGGACGATTGCCATATACATCAAGTTGTCAGTGGATTCCCCAGATTATTAATATCGACAGGAGGGGCAATATGTATTTGGAGATCTTTGATGAAATTATATCAATCATGCATAACGACTACTCGGGTCATCTGGACAAAAGATGATTTATTTGAGTTGTATTATCCCACCTCAAAAATATCAGATACGCCTGATGGGAGAACTATAACCGAGTGGGAGGCTGCTGTTAAACCGGATGTTGATATCCCTTGGAGCCCCCGTCATATCACTGAAGATCCAGACTTGGAAGCAGCACTGGTTTTTATTGACGGAAGTCGTTAAAAGTATCTTAATTTAAATTCTACAGGAGGTGGCACCATGACTGCTTCGCAATTGCTCATATTGCTGTTGATCGGCTATATGGTCTTTACAATAGACAAAAAGAAAAATAACTTTCCCGTGCCGGTAGTCCTTGTGCTCATCGGTATCGGATTATATTTTATTCCCTACTTCTCATCCATCAACTTGACCGAAAACACCATCTACCATGTTTTCCTGCCGGCTCTCTTATTTACATCCGCCTATCAGTTTCCAGCTGACAAGTTCCGAAAGAATGTCGGCATCATCGCCTTCCTTGCCACAATTGGCATCATGTTGACGGTGGCGATCCTAGGCGCGGCAATATACGCTTTAAGTGGCCCGTTCGTGTCGATATCCCTTCTCGGCGCACTAGTCATCGCTTCAATTCTCACTCCGACCGACCCTGTCTCAGTCGTATCCATCATACAAAGCGCGTCAGATGATGAGAAAGTGGCGGACGTCGTCGAGGGTGAATCGATGATTAATGATGGCACGAGCATTGTCATCTTCAGTACACTTGCCGGCATGTATACCGGCAGCCAGTCTTTTGGTGTATTCACGTTTCTTGGAGAATTCCTATTTGTCTCCTTGGGCGGTACGCTGCTCGGCATTGCATTCGGTTGGCTGATGAGTAAGGCGGTACACTTCATCCACAATAAACAGTACCAGGTCATGCTCAGCATCATCTTGGCCTATGGTCTCTTCAATCTTGCTGAAGCCGTAGGCGTATCCGGAGTGCTCGCGACCATTTTTGCCGGCATCATGCTGTCGTTCGAATACAGCCGCGCAAGTAAAGAAGACCATTTCAGGGAAGCGCTTGATGGATTTTGGGGCGTCGTCGAATTATCTGTGTTGTCTCTTTTATTCTTACTGATCGGTATAGAAGCGGCTAAATTCCTCATTTTCGATGGATGGATTTTTGCCATCATCATCTTCATTTTGGCGCTCGTTACCCGCTTCATCATAATCATGTCGACTACGCAGATATTCCCAAAATGGCGCCATCATATAAGCTGGCGCGAGTCCACTCTGATTTCATGGGCAGGACTGAAAGGCTCCATGTCTGTCTATTTGATACTGAGCCTATATTCCCAAACAGAATCGGCAGACTCTGCAATGATCATCTCACTGGCATTTGCAGCCACGCTCGCTTCGCTGGTGATACAGAGCCTCGGCGTCTCACCTCTATCCAAGAAGCTGCTCAAGTAGCCAATCATCTAGACATCGAAGTATATATGATGATGGAGTGCACATCCTTCATTGAAGGCAGCATGACAGTTGGCACAATTCACTCGTGATAAGTAATCATGGATGGTGTGGACATGCCCACAAGCTCCACATAGTATAGCTGGTGCATGAAATTCTTCCTTCTGCCATACTTCCCTATCATGATCCGCTTCTTCCTGGTGGCACTTGTAGCAAGGATAATATGTATTACAGCACTTGAATTTGATTGCAACAATGTCTTTGGCGGAATGATAATGGATGCATCTCGTCTGTTCATCAATCGGTGATCCATGGATTCCATCCATTGGACAGCACTCTCCTTATCCCCTTCTAGGGTTGGAATATAATAGTAAAACCGTTATCATAGAACATAACATAAACTAAATGATCTGACTGTTCAATAATTTTGGTCCACGCACTTCGCGCTAAAGTCTCTACTTATAATTGTTTTACCTGACCAATTCACTATTCATTGGAGCGTATGTGTATGAAAAAGCAAGTTCTCCTCTTCGTATTTTTGGCGTCATGCCTGTTTACGGGATGTGATGATCAGACGGATGAACTCTCCGGCAGATCATTCAACCTCATATACCCGACCACTCTCCCTAGCGGCCAAAGTAATCACCAAGGGTTGACCGTCTTCACATTCAAAGATGGAACGGTCGAAACGCCGTACATGAATGATGTCGAGGGGGAGTACGCCTTGAAAGAAGAGGAACTTAAGGTAGTCTTCCAGGAGGATTCCCAAAAATTGAAGATCACTTTTGAAGATTTCGATGCCAGCACTAAAAACTACAGCACATACTCCGCCATCATAGAACAAGTAGAGCTCAAAACATCAAGCAATCAGAAAGCGCGGGGCTTATCCAAATTGAAACAAATATTCAAAGTGGATTTCCCTGTGGAATTCCTGGAGAGGTAGAAGGTCCGACCTTGATTTTATAGGCCCTTTAAAACAGGATACCCCATAATAAAAAGGATGCTCATTGTGAGCATCCTTTTTTCACCTGTCATTACAGAGCTGTAATACCGCCGTCTATGACAAATTCTGAACCAGTAGAGTATCTTGCTTCATCTGAAGCCAAGAATACCACCATATCGGAAACTTCTTCAGGTTGTGCAACGCGACGGAGAGGTATCGTTTTCTTGAATTCTTCAACCGCTTCTTTTACACCTTCCTGTTCAAGCATCGGTGTCTGGATTACACCTGGGTGAACAGAGTTGACTCTGATGTTAAATGGAGACAATTCACGTGCACTTGCTTTCGTAAGTCCGCGTACGGCGAACTTAGTATCCGTATATGCCGGAGCGCCCCCTACTAATCCATTCATTGAAGAGATGTTAATGATGGAACCATTTTTCTGTTCTTTCATGAGAGGTGCTACCGTTTTAGTTCCGAGGAAGACGGAAACTTGGTTGATGTTTACAATTTTCATATAATCATCAAGCGAAATATCTTCAAGTCCTTTATTGTAAGTGATACCGGCATTGTTCACGAGTACATCGACGCGTCCGAACTTCTCTACGACTTGATTAGCTACATTTTTCCAGTCTTCTTCATTAGACACGTCATGCTTGATGAATAGCGCGTTTTCTCCAAGCTCTTTCGCAGTAGCTTGCCCTTTTTCTTCATTGATGTCTGTAATTGCAACTTTCGCACCTTGAGCGAGTGCTTTCTCAGCATGCAGTTTGCCCATGCCTTGTGCGCCTCCGGTGATGATAACTACTTTGTCTTCTAACCTTTTCATTATATGATGCCCCTTGTTGTTGGGATTACCTTTATTATTCCAGATTTCAGCCTGTTTGTGAAATGATATACTCATAGAATAAATAAAAGATAAGGATTTGTTACAATACGATGCACTGAGTTTAGTTGTGTAAAGTAAGGGTATATGATTTGAGAGTCAACCGATGATTATCCGGTTGCAATACCACGAGATTGATCAGTAGGCTGCATTAAATTATTGCAGTGCAGTAAATATAGGAGGAAAATCATGAATCAATATCAAAAACTCAACAAAAGTTTCATCAACGGCGAATGGGTTGATGGTGCTGATGAGAAGAAGACTGAAATGACGAATCCATATAATGGTGAAACATTGGCCGAAGCCACCATGGCTTCTGTCGATCAAGTGGAAGAAGCGTTCACAGGTGCAGCCAATGCACAGGACGCATGGGGGAAAGATTCCGCCAAGAGAAAAGAAGTGATGGAAAAGGCCATCCAATATTTCAAGGATAATAAAGACGATATTCTGGAAATGCTTACACTTGAATCCGGCAGTACGTCAGTCAAGGCGGGACTTGAATTCAACTTGACTGTAGGCGTCATGGAGGAATCGCTGACGATGGTTGATAAAATCGGCAAGTTTGAAGAAAAGGAATCGATCATTCCTGATAAGGTCAATGAAAACTACCGTTTGCCGCAGGGCGTCATCTCCTCAATTGCACCATTCAACTTCCCGCTATATCTATCAATGAGGACCATTGCCCCTGCACTCGCACTCGGCAATGCTGTCGTTCATAAAGCAGATATACAATGTGGACTAGTATCCGGTTCGGTCATCGCCAAGGCGTTTGAGGAAGCCGGGTTGCCTTCAAGCATCTTCCACTCCATCCTTTCACGCTCTAGCGTCATCGGGGATATCATGTTCAACCATGATTCTATCGGCCATGTAAGCTTTACCGGTTCTACCCCTGTCGGTCGCCATATCGGTGAAGTAGCTGGTGAACTGTTGAAGGAAGTTTCATTGGAACTTGGCGGTAATGGTCCGATGGCAGTCATGAGTGATGCAGATATAGATAATGCTGTGAATGCGGCAATCTACGGTAAATATCTGCACCAGGGACAAATATGCATGGCAATCAACCGCATTATCGTGCACGAAGACCTATATGATGAATTCACGGAAAAATTCGTAGAGCGTTCGAAAAAAATTAAATACGGAGACCCTAAAGATCCGGACGTGGTCGTCGGACCACTGATCAACAGCAAGCAGATGGAGAAATCTCTCGATAACATCCAAACTGCTAAAGATTCCGGTTTTGATCTATTGCTTGAAGGCGAACAGCAAGGCAATGTATTGACCCCTACTGTAATCGGTAATGTAGAGAACGACAGCGAACTGGCACAGACTGAAATGTTCTCCCCTATCGCCATAATAATCAAGGGATCATCCGATGATGACATCATCAAAAAATCAAACGATACCCAATATGGGCTCAGCTCCGCCATATTCTCTCAAGATGAAGAAAAAGCACGTCAATATGCACTTGAGCTCAAATTCGGCATGACCCATATCAATGATCAGCCGGTCCAGGATGAACCGACTGCGATGTTCGGTGGTATGCGCCAGAGTGGCATCGGTCGATTCGGCAGCCCATATATCATCGAGGAGTTTACAGAGAAAAAATGGATTTCAGTCCAGAAGAAAACAAGGGAGTTTCCATTTTAATAAGTAAAATGAATATCCCCCGGCGAATCAACATATGATTTCTCCGGGGGACGTTTTAATGTGTCCACTTCAAGTGGTACTTCCATCTTCGGTTTTTGACTCATCAACCGCAATGATGCTTTTCATCACTTCTTTCCAGGTTTCCTCGCTGTCTGATCCCATGGACTCAAAGATTTCATTCATTTTCCCTCTTTGAACATCGCTCAATTGTCTTTCAAGCGCTTCCCCTTTTTCTGTCAGTTTCAATTCACGAACACGACGATCGTGTGATGCAGGTTCACTCGTCATATAGCCCATCTCAACCAGTTGGCGTGTCGGGGCATGCAGCGCCTGCTTAGTCACTTCTAATGTATCCAAAAGTTCATGGACACTTATATTCGGTTGTCTGGCGACAAAAAATAGAATTCGATGATGAAGGCGATGGATGCCGTGCTGCGAGAGGATGCGGTCAGGTTCTTTTATAAATGTCCGGTATGCAAAATAAAAAAGCATAAGTGTCTCGTTCAACTGATCTTCACGATTTTTATCCATAGTGCAATTACCTCCTTGTAAAAGAATATCAGAATTAAGTGTCCTTGTGCTGAGTGGCTAGCCATAAAAAAACGACGATCTTTTATAGGTCAATAACATTGACCTATAATGATGCTAGTGTTACCCTTTAATCAGACATAAGCTGGTTGGAAGCTGGCGCCCTATAAAGCGAAGACCCAGCCATCAGACAATGATCCTATCAGAAACGCATGACAAAATACTAATTTGAGGTGTTTAGAGTGAAATATGAGTATACTGTTTCAGACTATCTATTAGATCGGTTATCAGAACTTGGTATCCGCCATATGTTTGGTGTACCAGGCGATTACAACTTGGCTTTCCTGGATGATGTCATCGGCCATGAAGGCATGGAATGGGTGGGTAACCGTAATGAGTTGAATGCCGCTTATGCTGCCGACGGCTATGCCCGCATCAATGGCATTGCTGCTTTGAGTACAACGTTCGGTGTCGGTGAATTGAGCGCCATCAATGGCATTGCTGGTTCCTATGCTGAACATGTGCCTGTAGTTAAAATTTCAGGTGCACCGACGACAAAAGTGATGGACAATGGACTTTATGTCCATCATACATTAGGCGACGGCAAATTTGATCACTTTTCCAGAATGTTTCAGGAAGTGACTGCGGCCCAGACTTTTTTGACGCAGGAGAACGCCGCCTACGAAATCGACCGGGTACTGCTTGCCTGTCTGACTGAGAAGCGTCCTGTCCATATTACATTGCCAATCGACGTATACAACAAACCGGCAAGTAAGCCAACATCCCCGCTCCATGAAGCAGTGACTGACAGCAACCAGGAGGCATTGGAGCAGATGCTTGCTGAAATCACGCCCATGATCAATGAAGCAAAGCGGCCTGTCATATTGGCGGGGTATGAAGTGAACCGCTATGAAAATCGGGAAGAACTGCTTCAGTTCGCTGATAAAACAGGCATCCCGGTTACAATTTTGAGTGGCGGCAAAGGAGTATTCAATGAAGAACATCCGCAGTTCATCGGCGTCTATAATGGTGAGCTGAGTGCGCCCTACCTGCAGCAACGCGTGGACGAAGCCGACTGCATAATACAGATCGGAGCCAAACCGACCGACTCGACGACAGGCGGCTTCTCCTACAACTTCTCTGAAAAGAACGTCATTCAAATTTCACCATTCTCCGTAAAAGCGACAGAAAAGAAACATGCGCCAATCACAATGCACGACGCATTGTCTGCACTGAGTGGGAAAGTCAGCAAAAAAGACCCTGAATCGATGGACATCAAGTCCCTGCACGAGCAGCTTAAATCTGGCACATATGAAGCTAAAGAAGAGAATCTTCAACAAAACCGCTTCTTTGAGCGCCTATCCTCTTTCATGAAAGAAAAGGATATACTGCTTGCGGAACAAGGCACTGCCTACTATGGCGCAGCAACGATGCCGATACCGAAAGATACGATGGTCATCGGACAGCCTTTATGGGGTTCAATCGGCTTTACACTGCCTGCCCTATTAGGATCTCAACTTGCAGATATGGGCCGCCGGAACATTCTCCTTATCGGCGATGGCTCATTCCAACTGACTGCGCAGGAGCTGTCGACTATGCTCGCACAACAGATCAAACCGATCATCTTCCTGATCAATAATGATGGTTATACTGTTGAACGTGCCATACATGGTGAAAATCAGCCCTATAACGATATACCGATGTGGGACTACATGAAACTCCCTGAAGTGTTCGATCCTGAAGGGAGAACTTTGACACTCAAAGTCGAAACTGAGACTGGGCTTGAAGAAGCATTGAAGGCAGCAGAAGAAAACTCTGAATCGATGACCTTCATCGAAGTCATGATGCACCGTGACGACAAACCCGATCTGTTGGAACAGCTGTCAAAACGATTTGCAAATCAGAATGCCTGATTTTTTCTGATCGATTATATATGAAAAAGAAGCCCTTTAATTTAAAGGGCTTCTTTCTATTCAAATGGATTTTGCAAGTCATATTTGATGGTTTTTAGAGTTTTGCTACTAATATGCGCTCCATCCTGCATCTGCCGCAAGTGCGACATCATTAATATAACTTGAATCGTCAGAGGCAAGGAACAAGGCATATTCGCAATCTCTTCCACTGTGCCGGCCCGTGGCATGAGGTTGACCCCCCTCGTTGATGCTTCCATGCCAAAATCATCTACACCTTTCATGGCCGCTGAGAACCCTGATTGGACAGCTGCTGGCGCCAATGCATTGCACCGGATATTCTCAGACCCGTAGTGGGACGCAACATTTTTCGTCATGCCGACGATTGCGTGTTTGGCAGCAGTGTAGGTCAATCCTCCACGACCACCCGTTAGTCCGGTGATCGAAGGCATATTTACAATTGTACCCCCGCCGTTCTCCTTGAAATACCGATTCCCGAGGCACTCCCTGTAATGACTGCAACTTTTTCATCCAATTTACCCATCTTGTTCATCCCTTTCATGTAGGATAAATCTTTTACCTCTCTATAATACCACTTGTGCTCTAAGCCATTGAGTATAATGGCTTGAAGATTCGATTCATCTGATTGATGAAAGGCTTTTTGTTTTCTGGTATCATATCATCAAATCGACTCATACAGACATTTATGCGTACCATAAGAATTAAACAGGGAGTGACTCGATGCATATAAGACGCCTGACCATCAGCGATGCTGAAAATTTCCTCGCCTTGAATAAAAAATTGGACGACTCCGGATTCATGCTCCATGACCCGGGAGAAAGAAAGATGAAAACAGCAGAACAACGCCGCGCACTCGTGAAACTGAATGATGATCCTTCAACCATCTTTTATGTTGCAGAGGAGTCGGACCAACTTATCGGCTTTATAGCAGCCTTTCGGGGAAAACTCAATAGGAACAGACATCGTGCCTCCCTCGTGGTGGGTGTAGATGAAGCGTACCGCGGCAAAGGAATCGCGACCCACCTTTTTCAGAAGATATTCGGCTGGGCTGGGGATAATAATCTTTTAAGACTGGAATTGACGGTCATCGAGAACAATATGCCTGCCTTGAAACTTTATCGGAAAATGGGGTTTAAAACGGAAGGCGAGAAAGTACAGTCTTTGAAAATTAACGGCAAAATGGTCAATGAACTATATATGTATAAGCTATTATGATACGCAGGCTATATATTTCTGACATGGATTCAATCTTTCAGGGAAATAATGCCGGCCGCATCGTGGTTGATGGATGCGGCCGGCATTATTCTTTATATGAAATTTTGAAGCATTACGCCACTCTTTTTTTAAACAATCCGAGTAACACCGCTGAAACTATCGTGCCTATCAACAGTGATATGAGGAACATCAGCCTGCCCTCACCGATTGTCAGTGCAACGAACAGTCCACCGTGAGGTGCATTCACCGTTGTGGCGAAAGCCATCGCAAGCGCGCCTGCTGTAGCAGAACCGATGACCATCGTCGGGATGACGCGGAGTGGATCTGCTGCAGCGAAAGGTATCGCGCCTTCCGTTATGAACGAAGCACCCATAATCAGGTTAGTCGGGCCGGATGACCTTTCGACCTCTGTGAACTTGTTCCTGAATATCATGGTCGCGAATGCAATTGCGAGCGGCGGCACCATCCCACCGATCATAGCTGCAGTAATCGGTTCCGCGTTGCCTGCTGAAAGTGCCGCAATGCCGAACGCATAAGCTGCTTTGTTTATCGGGCCACCCATATCGATCGCCATCATGCCACCGACAATGGCTCCGAGCAGAATGATGTTTCCACCGCTCATGCTACTGAGAGATGTATTCATCCATTCATTCAATGCACTCGCCGGAGGGTCGACGATATAGTACATGATCAGTCCTGTCAAGAACACACCGATCAATGGATAGAGCAGTACTGGTTTCAAACCATCCAACGTCTGCGGCAAGCCTTCAAGCACTTTTTTGATGCCGACCATCAGATAACCGGCAAGGAAACCGGCGATCAGGCCACCAAGAAAACCTGATCCCATTGTAGATGCCATAAGGCCGCCGATCATACCTGGAGCCAGACCTGGCCTATCAGCAATACTCATGGCGATGAAACCGGCAAGTATCGGAATCATCAGCTGGAAGGCATTTCCACCGATGAAGTTGATCATTTCAGCAAACGGGCTGTATTGTTCGTGATCCGGGTCTGCTGAATGGATGCCGAACATGAAACTGACCGCTATCAATATCCCACCAGCAACAACAAATGGCAGCATATTGGAGACGCCGTTCATCAAATGTTTATAAATTGAAGATTTTCCTTTGGATGTCTGACTTTCTTCAAGCTGTTTGCCCGATTTTTTAGCTGCATATGGCGCTCTCGAAGAATCAAGTGCCTGATTGAGCAGTTCCCCGGGACGCTTGATGCCGTCTGCCACCGGAACTTCGACAACGTTCTTGCCGTCAAAGCGTGACATGTTCACATTAGTATCAGCAGCAACGATGACACCTGCCGCTTTTTCTATATCCGCTTCAGTCAGTTCGTTTTTGACGCCGGCTGAGCCGTTCGTCTCGACTTTGATATCGTAGCCCAGCTCGCCTGCTTTCTTCTTCAAGGCATCTGCTGCCATATAAGTGTGCGCAATACCCGTTGGACACGCTGTGACACCAACCACATAAGGCTTGTCAGAAGATTCATCGGCTATTTCTTCTGCAGGTGCACTGTCGTCGAAATGATTGATGGTATCCAATATCTCATCTTTAGTCGATGCCGCCATCAATTGCTTGCGCGCTTTATCATTCATCAATATTGTGGAGAGCTTCGCAAGCGCATCGAGATGGGTCGTCGCCTGGCCTTCCGGTGCAGCGATCATAAAGAACACATAAGCCGGTTGTCCATCCATCGAATCATAATCTATCCCATCAGTGCTGCGTCCGAACATGATTGCCGGCGCCTTCACTTCAGAGGTCTGGGCGTGTGGAATTGCTATGCCGTCACCGACCCCTGTCGTGCTTTGCACTTCCCTTTTTTGAATCGCTTCAATGAAACGCGTCGAGTCCGTCACTTTGCCTGTCTGTTCCAAGCCCTCAGCGAGTTCTCTTATGATCGCATCTTTATCCTGGGCACGGACAGACATATTAATTGTATCTTTTGTCAGTAGCTCTGTTATCCTCATCATTTCACCTCTTCTATCGATTGAAGTTCTATCTTACCCACTAAACGTTCAATATCCGCCCTTTTGGCAAGATCGTCATTGAAAGCTGTGGCACTTCCTGAAGCCACTGCATATCTAAGCTGCGCTTCAAGTCCACTTCCCTTTTTACCAATGAATCCTGCGACCGTCGAGTCGCCTGCACCTACAGAGTTTTTGAGTGTCCCCGGTGGTGATGGCATGTGATAGACCGTATCCGTATTGACAAATAGCGCTCCTCCACTGCCGAGTGTCAGTAATACATTTGAAGCACCCTGCGCCAGAAGCTCACGACAGGCATTGATCCTCTCTTCCTGCGTACTGAGTTTACAGCCCACTATCTCTTCCAATTCGACATCGTTGGGTTTAATGAGATAAGGGTGATACTTCAACGTTGATACTAGCTTTTGCCCTTCAGTGTCGATGCTGAAGCCGATATTACGCTCATGGAGCAGACTGCTCAAAAATTCATACACATCCTTATGGTTCGAGGGGACACTGCCGGCAAACACGACATGATCACTCTCATTCAAGGATTTGAGTTGATCTTCGAGCTTGGCGAGATCATCATCTGTGATGATAGGTCCTGCTCCATTTATTTCAGTTTCCTCATCCGTCTTTAATTTGACGTTGATGCGGGTATCTCCTTCCACCCTTAAAAAATCATTTTTAATGCCGCTTTTTGACAATGTGGATTCAATGAAATCTCCGGTGAATCCACCTACGAATCCAAGTGCAGTCGTTTCAACACCGAGTTCATTCAAAATGCGGGATACATTGATGCCTTTACCGCCTGTGTATTTGGCAGTATCAGAACTTCTGTTGAGTGCACCCATTTCAAATTCCTTCAGCCTTACTACATAATCCACGGATGGATTGAACGTTACTGTATAGATCATTGGCTGCCACCCCCTATTATATTTGTCCTTGATTGGATTGCTTTAATGAAACCGTGGGAGGCATCGTCGGTAATGATCGCCGTCTCTTCTATATCGGCAAAATGGACGAATGCATTACGGTTGTATTTCGAACTGTCGACCAGTGCATATGCCACGTTGGACTGACGGATGGCACTCTTCTTTATGAACGCTTCTGCTTCTTTGGGTGTCGATAAACCATGTTCAGCTGAAATGGCATTTGTCCCTACGAAGCACTTATCGAAATTAAGATGATTGATCTTCTCTATGACTTCAGGCCCCACGACTGCTTTGGTCGCAGGTTTCACTCTACCAGATAAAACATGTGTTTCATGCCCGTTTCTGACCAACGGTTCTATCAGGGTGATGCCATTCGTCACAATCGTGATGTCCTCTTGATTGATGAAGTGTACCATTTCGTAAGTCGTGGTTCCTGCATCGATAAAAATGACATCTCCATTTTCTATCAATGAAGCAGCCGTTTGAGCGATTTTGATTTTTTTCGAGAGGTTTTTTACGGATTTTTCCCCATAATCTTCTTCTCTCTCGTTTTTTCTGGTTGTTGCCCCACCATGTACCCGCTGAAGGGCGCCTTCATCCTCTAGATGTGATAGATCCCTTCTTACAGTAGCTGAACTACTTTTAGTCAATTCAACAAGTTTTTTGACGGAGGCAGTTCCATTTTTAGCAAGGTGGTCCATTATGATTTCATATCTTTTTGACGTGAGCATTTAATCACCTTCTTGAGTGAATTTTATAGTAAAATTCACTCAAAATCAATCTTTTATAATCAATATTAATCATATTCAATCAAAAAAAATAACACCCGCGAATGCGGATGTTATTTCTTCGATTTGGGCTTACCAAGTATTTCAGAAAAAATGACGCCGTTGACGACATCTTGTGCCTCGAATGTAAGACCATTTTTCTTCAATTTTGGTTTTTCCTTTTTACCGGCAGTGCTTCTCTCTGTTCCTGCTTCTGGTTTACCAACTTCTATCGGAGCATTACGACTTCGGGACTGCCCCATTCTGGATTGACTTTCCTCTTTTACTCTCTCAGCCCAATCTGTGTTCCTCACTTCGCGTTCAAGATTCTGTGCTTGACGCCCAGCCCTTGTGTTCTTCACTTTATCTTCCATTGTGCGACTGGACGTACGCTCAGATGAAGTACGTTCACTGGAGCGGCGTTCCCTCGGTTGGCGTTCGCCTCGGGTAGACGCTGGCCTGGAAGATTGTCCGATTGGTTGTTCTTGACGAACAGGCTGAGTCTTGCTATCTTCTCCGTTGCCCATACGACGCTCAATCTCGCCCATCAGATCGCCAAACATGCCTTTTGATTCATCTGGCGTGTTCGGCTGTCTTCTTCTTGGTGCAGATTTGCTGGTCGGACGCTCCATCTTGCTCGGATCAATATTCCGCTCCTGATTTTTGCTTTTATCTTTTTGGCTGGTGATCGCTGTATAGATGATACCGCCCAAAAATATAAGCAGAGGAAGTATTTCCATAGTATCACAGCCTATTCATCTTGATCTTTGCGTGTCGGGTCAGTCATTTTATTGATCGAATCGCGCATGTTTGTATCCGCTTCGACATTTTTAAGGTCGTAGTAATCGCTGACTCCGATATTGCCGCTTTCAAGTGCCTGTGCAAACGCAAGTGGTACTTTGGATTCTGCTTCGACCACTTTCGCGCGCATTTCTTCTACGCGTGCTTTCATTTCCTGCTCTTGTGCGACAGCCATAGCACGGCGTTCTTCTGCTTTAGCCTGGGCGATATTCTTATCGGCCACAGCCTGTTCAGTCTGAAGATCCGCACCGATGTTCTTGCCGATGTCCACATCAGCAATGTCTATCGACAGGATTTCAAACGCTGTACCGGAATCGAGTCCTTTAGCCAATACCGTCTTTGAGATGCTGTCAGGGTTCTCAAGTACAGCTGTATGGCGTTTTGAAGAACCGATCGTGGAAACGATGCCCTCACCTACACGTGCAACGATTGTTTCTTCACCTGCACCACCGACAAGACGTTCGATGTTGGCGCGGACGGTGATGCGCGCTTTCGCCTTGACTTCAATCCCGTCCATTGCAACACCTGCAATGAAAGGTGTCTCGATGACTTTAGGATTGACGCTCATCTGTACTGCTTCCAAAACGTCACGGCCTGCAAGATCAATGGCCGCACACCGTTCAAACGTAAGATTGATGTCCGCACGCTGCGCTGCAATAAGCGCATCTACAACACGGTCTACGTTACCACCGGCGAGGAAGTGCGACTCCAACTGGTTCGTCGACACTTTCAGGCCGGCTTTATGTGCCTTGATCATCGGTTCGATGACTCGCTTCGGCTTGACCCGTCTGAGCCTCATTCCAACAAGCGAGAAAATACCTACATTAACGCCTGCAGCTATGGCAGAAATCCATAGCCCGATCGGCACGAAGGACAGGAAGAAGGAAATTACAATGAATGCAATGACGACCAAAAAGATGATCATCAATCCTGATCCTGTAATAAACATAAGATTCATATGATACGCTCCTTTTCATTATTCTTCTAATGGTCTGACGACTACGCGCGTTCCCTCGACATGTATCACTTTTACATCTACATTCCCTTCAATGAACGCACCTTCTGCAACAGCATCGATACGCTGGTCACCAAACTTGATTGTGCCTGATGGCCTGAGCGGAGTAACCGTTTTAGCAGCTTCTCCGAGCAGATACGACCGGTCATCAAATGACGTGTAACCAGACTCCTTATCTGTGGCATCCTCTAAAATCAGACGGCTCAAAAAAGGAATTTTCTTCTTTTTGAACTTCACAAATATCACCCATTCGACTAATGCCAATAAAATGATGGTAGCTAAGAAAATGCTGAAGAGCAGCATATCATCACTTACAAGCAAGATACTGAAAAGCAGCATCAGGCCACCCAAAATGCCAAGTATGGCACCGATTACA
Source organism: Salinicoccus siamensis (assembly GCF_042429615.1). Lineage (GTDB taxonomy): Bacteria > Bacillota > Bacilli > Staphylococcales > Salinicoccaceae > Salinicoccus > Salinicoccus siamensis. The sequence continues at coordinate 73,064 of NZ_JBHMAH010000013.1, read as the reverse complement.
AAAAACTCGATTATAATGAACATCATGCCCAAAATAAAGAGCGAGAGTGATAACCCATTGTAATCTCCAACAAGAAGGTGTCCTGCATAAAACACGATAATTGAGAGGAAGGAGAGGAGGCCAAGTAAATTGAAGTTCTCGGAAAACAACTGATAGATCAAACCTAAAAAGAATATGGATAGTAAAATAAAGGCAATCAATGGCATGGTTACGACATCTCTGAAGGTTGTGATTAAACTTCCGAGCAAAAATGAATCTAGTATCGCCATTTGAATCCCTCCATTAAGTTCATTATACATTAAAACATACTATTATAAAATCGATTCCACTAAAAAGAGACAGCACACAAGTGCTGTCTCTATATATCGACTATTCAGAGGGAGTCGACCTATTTGAATTTGCGTTTACGGGCAGCTTCTGATTTCTTTTTGCGTCTTACACTAGGTTTTTCGTAAAATTCTCTTTTACGAGCTTCCTTGATCGTGCCGCTTTTAGAAACTGTGCGCTTGAAACGACGCAGCGCGTCTTCAATAGGTTCATTTTGCTTAACTACTGTTTTAGACATCGTCTTCCCTCCCTCCGGATAACAAAAAGCTTACTTATTACATAGCATCTACTATGTACTTATACATTATAATATATAGAGAAAATTGGGTCAACCGCTAATTAATAACTGCTTTCCCCTTGGCCACCGTTTACGATCGCTATACCGCTAGATGCACCGATTCTCGTTGCGCCACTTTCGATCATGAGTTTGGCATCTTCAAAGGAGCGTACGCCACCACTGGCCTTGACTCCCATATCTTCTCCAACAGTCATCCTCATCAGGGCGACATCTTCGACTTTGGCGCCTTCACCATTGAATCCAGAGGATGTCTTGACGAAATCAGCACCCGCCTTCTTGCTCAGTTCACACGCCTTAACGATCTCATCACTGTCTAAAAGCGCAGTTTCGATGATGACTTTGACGAGCACTTCCTGACCGGCTGCATCGCATACGGATTTGATGTCATTATAGACTAGATCTTCATTTCCTGACTTCAGTGCTCCGATATTGATGACCATATCCACTTCATCCGCTCCATTTTGAATAGCATTCATCGTCTCGAACGCCTTAACTTCAGAAGTAGAGGCTCCAAGCGGGAAGCCGATGACTGTACATACTTTGACGTTACTGTCTTCCAGCAGGTCTCTTGAAGTCGCCACCCATGCTGGGTTGATGCAGACGCTGCAGAAGTCGTATTCTTTTGCTTCCTTGCAAAGTTCGAAAATCTGATCTTGGGTTGCTTCAGGTTTAAGCAGTGTATGATCGATATATTTTGAAAGTTCCATTCTTCCACTCCATTACTTTAGGATCATCAGATGATCTTTTTATTGTCTCAATCCAAATAACTAAATCGTGCGCTCCAGATAGGCATAGGCTTTAACCATCGGTTTTTCGAGGACTTTAACGACTTCCCCTTTGCTGACTGGGTAACCTGGTTCAGTAATCTTCACTTTGATGAGCTCACCCGTCAAGGAGGCGTCTCCTTCTATTTCCACCTTCAGATAGTTATCCGAGTGGCCTATGAGCTTACCATCTTTCTCTTCCTCAGGTATGATTTCAAGCACATCATCCTTGAACAGTTCGGCATAGCTTGTCGCCAGGCGGTCAGAGAGCTCAATCAGGCGGTGGACCCGTTCATTCTTCACATTTTCATCCACCTGATCCGTCATGCGTGCGGCTGGTGTGCCTGTACGTATCGAATACGGGAATACATGCAGTTCAGAGAAATGGTGACGGTTGATGAAGTCATATGTCTCCATGAACTCTTCTTCTGTTTCTCCCGGGAAACCGACTATGACGTCACTTGTGATGGCGACATTCGGCATGATTTCTTTTAATTTGATGATGCGTGACTCGAAGAACTCCATCGTGTACTTGCGTCTCATGCGTCTCAAGACCGTATCACTACCTGATTGCAGCGGTATATGGAGGTGGCGGACTATCTTATTCGAGTCATTGATGACATCGATGACTTCGTCGGTCAACTGGCTCGCCTCGATGCTTGAAATCCTGAGGCGGTTCAAGCCTTCCACTTCTTCAAGGTCACGCAGCAGCTGGGCCAGATTGTAATCCTTGAGATCTTCTCCGTAGCCTCCTGTATGGATGCCTGTGAGGACGATTTCCTTGTAGCCTTCATTGACCAGTTGAGTCGCCTGTTCAATGACTTTCTCCGGGTCTCTTGAACGCATAAGACCCCGTGCCCATGGAATGATGCAGAATGTGCAGAAGTTGTTGCATCCTTCCTGTATCTTCAAGGTGGCACGTGTCCTATCCGTGAAGTACGGCACATCCATCTCTTCATATGTACGTTTCTTCATGATGTTCTTTACACCGTTGATCGGTTGGCGTTCCTCATGGTATTGGTTGACATAGCCAATCAGCTTGTCGCGGTCTTCTGTACCGATGATGATATCGACGCCCGGAATCTCCATGATATCCTTTGGTGCAGTCTGGGCGTAGCACCCTGTCACGCAGACTACGGCATCCGGATTTTTCCTGATGGCCCGCCTGATGACTTGTCTGCTTTTTTTATCTCCAGTATTCGTTACGGTACATGTATTGATGACGAATACATCAGCGTTCTGGTCAAAATCCACGCGGTCATACCCTTCATTTTTGAAGAGCTGCCACATCGCTTCCGTCTCGTAGTGGTTCACCTTACAGCCGAGTGTATGGAATGCAATAGTTTTTTCAGTCATTAAAATCAGATCTTTCTTCATAGAATTTGTCGTACATCTGCACCAAATATAGCACAGCCGGCCCGTTACTTCAATGGAGCCGACGATGCTTCGAATATGGTGCTGATGGCTGACAGCGCATATAACGGAGCTGTTTCTGCGCGCAGAATACGTGGCCCAAGATGGACTGAGTGAAAATGCGATAACCTTTCTATCTCACGTTCACTGAACCCGCCTTCAGGTCCGAAGATGATGGCTATGTGCTCGCCAGCTGCAGTTCCACTCGCCGCTTCGGCTAGACTGGCTGCACGCTCCCCTGCATTTCCTTCAAAAGCGAAGAATACATGGTCGAACTGTTTGAAGTCCAGTTGGATTGCCCCAACCTCAAATCCTATTTCCGGGATAATTTGGCGTCGGCTCTGTTCGCTCGCTTCCTTGATGATCTTCTCAAACCGTTCAAGGCGTTTCCGCCGTTTCTTATCATCCAGTTTGACGATTGACCGATCCGCTGCATATATCTGAAAGGCATGGGCGCCAAGTTCCGTTGCCTTCTGGAGCATCCATTCGAATTTCTCGCCTTTCAAAAGCGGGCACAGCACTGTCACATCAACCGGAAGTTCGGGGGATTCTTCAATCAATTCCACAGGCATAAGACTTACCGACTCTTCCACTGTAAGCAACTTACATAGATGCGTCTGTTTCGAAGCATCTACCATATGGACAGTATCTCCGGGCTTAAAGCGCATCACATTCCTGACATGATGCACATCTGACTCCGGAAGTTCGATAGCCTTCCCTTTTTCGATGACGTCTTTTGTGAAGTACCTCTGCATGGTGCTATACCTTCTGGGCCAATATGCTGACCCATCCATTCTCTTTTAGCACTTCTTCTATTTTGAAGCCTGCTGCACTCATATGGGAAGTGATTCCTTCTTGAGCTTCGGTTATGATGCCGGAAGCGATGAATCTCCCACCGTCATTCAGACGGCTATAGGCATCATCGATCATATCATCGACGATATGTGCGAGAATATTGGCGATGATGATATCATACTGTTCCGTCTCATCTTTCAACAGATCACCGGTCTCCAGTACAATATCCTCGGCACAGCCGTTCAGCTCGAAATTTTCACGGGCCACTTTAATTGAAAGATCATCAATATCGGTGGCTTTAAGGTCCCTTGCCCCCAAGAGATGTGCACCGATCGTCAGTATGCCGGAGCCTGTCCCGACATCGATGATCTTGTGTTCCGGTCTGACGATCCGCTCGACCAGCTTAAGGCACATGCTCGTCGTAGGGTGGTCTCCTGTACCGAAAGCCATGCCAGGATCCAGCTTGATCAATTTATTGCCTTCCAGAAATTCATACTCATCAAGCTCCCATGAAGGGACTATGACGAAATGCTCTGAAACGCGGAAACTATGGAAATATTTTTTCCACTCATTTTCCCAATCGGCTTCATCTATCTGCTTTACCGCTACTTTTATATCCGCTTTGGCATCCAATGGTTCTTCATCGATAAAGGAATGGATCGCATCCATCTTATCATCGAGATCCACCGTCTCATCGAAATAGACGACGATCCGGATGTCACTCTCCGGATAGTCTTTCGGGTCAAGGCGATATTTATCGTCGAAGTCATCTATTTTGCGCTTTAAAATATCGAGGGAGTGTTCAACCGACACTCCCTTGGATATTTTATTCAGAAAAATTGAGAATGACTCTTCATTGCTTTCTTTTGTATGGATTGACACTTCATTCCATTTCATGATCAGTCACCCTTAAAAAATCGTCTTGTTTTATCAAAAATATTTTCGTTCTGCTCCTGTATGTCTTCACCGCCATGTTCAGCCAATTGACGGAACAGATCAATCTCCTTATCGGAGAGCTTGGTAGGAGTCACAACTTTCACTGTCACGAAGAGGTCACCATGGCCGTAGCCATGAACATTTTTGACACCCTTTTCTTTAAGGCGGAAACGCTTGCCTGTCTGGGTGCCAGCAGGTACAGTCAATACGACCTCTGATTTCAGCGTCGGAACTGCGACTTCATCACCAAGGGCAGCCTGGGCGAATGAAATCGGCAGTTCATAGTGGATATCATCGCCATCTCTTGTGAACCTGGAATCGGCTCTGACACGGAAGACGATATAGAGGTCGCCTGACGGACCACCGTTCACTCCCGGTTCACCCTTACCTTGTAGTCTGACCTGCTGTCCATTGTCGACACCTTCAGGCACAGTGACTTCAATTTCGACATCTTTGGTTACAGTGCCAGCGCCTTTACAGACATTACATGGATCTTCGATCTCTTCGCCTGTACCTTGACAAGTTGGGCATGTGCGTTCGGTCTGTATCCTGCCAAAAGGCGTATTCTGTTCGACTGCGACACGGCCGGCTCCTGAACACATCTTACATGTCGTTTTTGAAGTACCAGGTTTTGCACCTGAGCCATCACAAGTCTCACACTGCACTTCTTTTTTGACTGTGATTGTTTTTGTGACCCCAAACACCGCTTCTTCAAAACTGATCGTCATGGTGTATTGGAGGTCGTCACCCTTCCTCGGAGCGTTCGGATCCATCCTACCGCCGCCTCCGAAGAATGAGCTGAATATATCTTCAAAACCTCCAAAGCCACCGGCGCCGCTGAATCCACCACCGCCGCCGAACTGCTGATTCATGCCTTCATGGCCGAAGCGGTCGTATTGCGCCCTTTTGTTTTCATCGCTCAATGTTTCATAGGCTTCAGATATCTCCTTGAATTTAGCATCTGAGCCTTCTTCTTTATTTATATCAGGGTGATATTTCTTGGACAGTTTTCTGTATGCTTTCTTTATGTCGTCTTTTGAAGCATCTTTACTGACACCAAGCACCTCATAGTAATCCTTCTTTGCCATACTATCGCCTCCAACCTGTATACTATATCATTTAAAAAAGTCAAAGCCAATGCGTTTGGCTTTGACTTTTCCTCAATTGAAATTATGGTTCTGCTTATTTTTTATCTTCTTCGTCATCCACTTCTTTGAAGTCTGCATCAACGACATCGTCATCTTGAGTGCCTTGTGTCTCTGCACCTTCCTGGGCTTGCTGTTCTTGAGCCATTTGCTCGTACAGTTTCATGGACATGCCTTGGACGATTTCTTCCAGTGCATCTTTTTTCGCTTTGATATCTTCCATATCAGTACCTTCGAGTGCAGTCTTCAATTCCTCTTTTGCACTTTCAGCTTTTTCTTTTTCATCCGCTTCCACTTTGTCGCCAAGATCTTCGATCGTCTTGTCTGTAGTGAAGACGAGTTGATCCGCTTCGTTCCTCAAATCAACTTCTTCGCGACGTTTCTTATCTTCCTCAGCATTCTTTTCAGCTTCTTCCACCATTCTGTCTATATCTTCATCAGACAGGTTGGAGCTGGATTCGATTGTGATCTTCTGCTCTTTTCCTGTACCTTGATCTTTAGCGGCAACATTTACGATACCGTTTTTGTCGATGTCAAATGTCACTTCGATTTGAGGTACGCCTCGTGGAGCTGGTGGAATGTCCGTCAATTGGAATCTGCCGAGTGTCTTATTGTCTGCAGCCATCGGGCGCTCACCTTGCAGTACATGGATATCGACTGCCGGCTGGTTATCTGCTGCTGTTGAGAACACTTGCGATTTGCTTGTCGGGATCGTAGTGTTGCGCTCGATCAGGACAGTGGATACGCCACCCATTGTTTCGATACCAAGGGAAAGCGGTGTAACGTCCAGCAGTACGACGTCCTGAACATCACCGGAGAGGACTCCGCCTTGGATTGCAGCACCCATTGCGACAACTTCGTCTGGGTTGACACTCTTGTTTGGATCTTTGCCCGTTTCCTTCTTGATTGCTTCTTGAACTGCAGGGATACGAGTTGAACCACCGACCAGGATTACTTCGTCGATTTCACTTGTTTTGATGCCTGCGTCCTTGATTGCCTGACGTGCAGGGCCTATAGTGCGTTCAACCAGGTTTCTGGACAGCTCTTCGAATTTGGCTCTCGTCAGAGTCTCTTCAAGGTGAAGAGGACCTGCTTCTCCTGCTGAGATGAATGGCAGGGATATTTGCGTGGAAGATACTCCAGAAAGATCTTTCTTGGCTTTCTCAGCCGCATCTTTAAGACGCTGTGTCGCCATCTTATCTTTAGACAGATCGATGCCGTTCTCTTTCTTGAAGGACTCGACCAGGTAATCGATGATCACGTCGTCGAAGTCGTCACCACCAAGTTTGTTGTCACCTGCTGTTGAAAGCACTTCGAATACGCCATCGCCGAGTTCAAGGATGGAAACGTCGAAAGTACCGCCACCAAGGTCGAATACGAGTATTTTTTCATCCTGCTCTTTTTTATCCAGGCCGTATGCCAATGCAGCTGCAGTAGGCTCGTTGATGATACGCTCAACTTCCATTCCTGCGATGCGTCCCGCATCTTTTGTTGCCTGACGTTCGGAGTCGTTGAAATATGCAGGTACAGTTACAACTGCTTTTTCAACTTTTTCTCCAAGGTAGCTTTCTGCTGTTTCTTTAAGGTTTTGAAGAATCATAGCTGAAATTTCTTGAGGTGTATAATCTTTGCCTTCAATCGTTTCCTTGTGTTCAGTACCCATATGTCTCTTGATGGACATGATCGTATTAGGGTTTGTGATCGCCTGGCGTTTAGCGACTTCACCTACTTGTTTCTCCCCATCTTTGAAAGAAACTACTGAAGGCGTCGTACGGTTGCCTTCTGCGTTCTGGATGACTTTCGGTTCCCCGCCTTCCAGTACAGAGACTACAGAGTTAGTTGTTCCCAAGTCGATACCGATAACTTTACTCATTACAAAATTCCTCCATTTTGGTTGATTGGTGTTACTTCATTCGTGTCGATGGCAAGCTTTATTCGCTTACTTTAACCATGCTCGGGCGGATGACACGGTCCTTCAGGATATAGCCTTTTTGGAATTCCTCAAGGATGATGCCGGCTTCTTTATCAGAAGACTCGGTCATGATCGCCTGGTGGAAATTCGGGTCGAATTCTTCTCCGACGCTCTTCACTTCCGTCACTTCATATTTCATCAATGTATTGACAAGATCATTGTAGACCATTTCAACACCTTTGTGGAGTGATACGAAAGACTCGGAGTCCCCCTCGATTTTAAGGGCCCGCTCAAAATTATCAATGATCGGGAGAAGATCTTCCACAATCTTCTGGTGTTTGTATTTGTTGTTGTTTTCAATCTCTTGACGATTTCTGCGCTTGAAGTTATCAAACTCAGCATGCAGCTTCAGATTTCTGTTTTCTTCATCTTCCAGCTTCTGCCTAAGCGCCTCGATTTCCTCGTCCTTTTGTGTGGCCTCTGATTGGGCTGAGGCGTCATCTGATACCACTTCAGCACTGTCGGCCTCAATTCCAGTTTGTTCCTGGTCAGTCGACTCATGCTCGATGATTGTGTCTTCATCCTCGGCATGATTCTTTTTTGCCACTGTTTCTTCGCTATTATTTTCTGTCACTACAATCACTCCTTTTTCATTTCCTGGTTCCGGATGGCGTACATCAATTGGATCACTTTTTTGTACCCCATCAATTCTGGACCGATGATCATCAAGTTGCCGTTCATGCCGTTTACATGAAAGTCCGTTGCAATGACTGAAATGGAATCATAGTCCCGATTCAATTCATCACTGAAATAGACATCAACGCCATCTATTTTAGTGAGATCGATCAATTCATTCAACTGATCTGATTCCATATCGTCATACAGCAGCTGCAAAGTGCTGATGTCGCTGCTGATCTGATGGATCAGATGGTTGAATCCGGAATGCCCCACTATCTGCCCCGGCTCGCCGGCAGTTTCTGCAGCTGCCCGCCCCAAGTTCGTCTTCAAGCTGTTAAGCGCATGCCTGACTTCCATTGCATGGATGATCTCCGGCAATCTGCTGATCGGCTGATCGAGCGTCAGCACATTCAGCTCGTTACCCAGCTTTTCTAACTCAGGTACCGTGATTGCGTCTTCCATATTGACTGGAATTTTTCGGATTGCACCTGATTGGAGCACGATGATCAATAATAGTGTGTGTGTGGTAATGGGTGTAAGCAAAAGGCCTTTTACTTTTTCATCTTCTTCAGATAAGGAAACCTGGGTCAGGTATTGGGTGGTCCCGCTGATCATATCTGCCAAAGAACGGCTCATCTGATCGCGGTCCATCTCCCTTTCCATCTTCGGCAGGAAAGTGAAGTCGAGTGCATCACTATCTGTGCTCAACTGCTGGTTGAGTCTATCAATATAGAATCTCAGCGCCTTCCTTGCCGGTATGCGACCTGCTGAGGTATGTGGCTTAGTCAAGAAGCCATCCGCTTCAAGCTTGGCCATTTCATTCCTCACAGTTGCTGAAGAGATGTCGAGGTTATACTTGTCGATCAGATATTTGGAACTGATCGGCATCATAACCTTCAGAAAATCATCAACTATCGAAAAAAGTATGAGCTCCTGTCTATAGGTTAAAATTGACTTCACCTCATTAGCACTCCATATCCTCAAGTGCCAATATTAATTTATCAAAATGGTCAAAGAATGTCAATCCATAAGTTTGAATTAATTCAAAAACACTCAATCGAGGAGAAAATCCATGAAAACGGTGTTGCCCACAAGCCGTCCTTTCTGCGTAAGTGATACGTAGCCGCTATGTTGTTCCAGATGTCCAGCAGCAATCTGACGCGCCAGCACTTCGCCATACACATCTTCTATCGGACCGTACTTTTGGCCGAATCTTGCCATGTCGACGCCCTTATTCATCCTCAGGCCAAGGAACATCTCCTCTTCCATCTGAGCTTTCTTTTCAAGGATGATCTTCTCTTTGACGACATTGCCTGATTCCCTCATCGCTTCTATATAATGGTTCACCGGTTTGATATTATAGTACCTTGTTCCGTCTATATAGCCGTGGCTCCCTGCTCCGACGCCATAATAAGGTTCATTCTTCCAGTATGTTTTATTGTGTTCAGATTCGTACTGTGGCATGGAGAAGTTTGAGATTTCGTATTGGGGATAACCCAATGCATCTAATCCATCGATGACATATAAATATTTACGCGCCTCGACATCGTCGTCATCCACTGTCATCTTGCCTTTCTTTATCTGATTATAGAAAACGGTGTGGGGTTCTATGATCAGCGAATACCATGACACGTGCTTTGGCTTCAGGGAAGCGATGTGGCTCAGACTGTCATCCAGGTCATCCATCGTTTCACCCGGCAGGTTATACATCAGGTCCAATGAGTAGTTGTTCAACCCTATCTTCTCCATATGATCTATGGCGTTGAAGATGTCCCGGTAACCGTGTGAGCGGCCCAGAACTTTAAGCAGATCTTCATTGAACGTCTGCACGCCAAGACTCACACGATTGACGCCATGGGTGTTAAGGACATCCAGTTTGCCCGGCGTCAATTCATCCGGGTTGGCTTCAAATGTAAATTCTTCTGTTATGTCGAATCGGTTGTTGATGACCGTCAGCAGGCGATCGAGCTGTGCCTCGGTCAGGGCGGTTGGTGTGCCGCCCCCGACGAATACAGTTCTGAAGTTCGTTTGTTCAATTCCTTCGAGTTCTGCAATCAGCGCATCCAAATATTGATCGACAGGCTGGTTTTTAATGAGCACTTTATTGAAATCGCAATATGTGCAGATCCGGTTGCAGAACGGTATGTGGATATATAGACTCTCTGTCATGATTTACTCTCCAATCAAAACTAAAAGCCACTGATGTAGTGGCTTTTAATCTTCATCCATTTTAAGTACGGCCAGGAATGCTTCCTGCGGTATCTCGACACTTCCGACCGACTTCATCTTTTTCTTACCTTCCTTCTGCTTCTCGAGCAGTTTACGCTTCCGGCTGATATCCCCACCGTAACATTTGGAAAGAACATTCTTACCCATTGACTTGATGTTCGTCCGGGCAATGATCTTTTGACCGAGGGAAGCCTGGACAGGCACCTCGAACTGTTGGCGGGGTATGAGTGTCTTGAGTTTCTCGACGATGGTTTTGCCGCGTTCATAGGCGAAGTCCCGGTGTACGATGACACTCAGGGCATCGACTTTTTCGTTATTGAGCAGAATGTCCATCTTGACAAGCTTACTTTCCTTATAGCCGATCAGTTCATAATCAAATGAAGCATAGCCTTTAGTCTGCGACTTCAGCTGATCGAAGAAGTCGAATACTACTTCTGAAAGTGGGATTTCATAGATGATGTTTACCCTGATGTCGTCAAGGTAATCCATGGTGATGAAATTACCCCGTTTCTTCTGGCACAGTTCCATCACTGCCCCTACATAATCGTTCGGGACCATGACGGTCGATTTGACGTATGGCTCCTCGATATGTGAAATTTTTTGCGGATCCGGCATCTCTGCAGGGTTGTCGACGGCTATCTTCGTATCGTCCGTCATATAGACATCGTAGATTACGGACGGCGCGGTCGCAATCAATTCGATGCCGAACTCGCGTTCAATCCGCTCCTGCACGATTTCCATATGGAGCAGTCCGAGGAATCCTGTCCTATAGCCAAAGCCGAGTGCTTGTGATGTCTCGGGTTCATAGACCAGCGAAGAATCGTTCAATTCGAGCTTCTCCAATGCCTCCCTAAGGTCAGTATACTTGTTTGCATCTATCGGATAGATGCCGCAGTAGACCATCGGATTCATTTTTTTGTATCCTTTGAGAGGCGCTTCTGCCGGGTTTTCGGCAGACGTAATCGTGTCCCCGACGCGGGAGTCGCTGACATTTTTGACTGAGGCCATCAAGTAGCCTACATCACCGACCGTCAATTCCTGCACAGGCAGTGGTTTAGGTGTATTGATGCCGATCTCGGCCACTTCAAACTCTTTGCCGGTGGCCATCATGCGTATCTTATCACCAGGCTTGACCGTGCCCTCGACGATTCTGATCGAGGAGATTACGCCGCGGTACGGATCATAGACTGAGTCGAAGATGAGTGCCTTCAATGGCGCAGAGGGATCGCCGCTTGGCGGTGGCACCGTTTCTACAACACGCTCCAGAATTTCTTCAATGCCGATATTCGCCTTAGCGGAAGCATGAATGGCTTCGTCTTTATCCAAGCCTATGACATCTTCCACTTCCTGGGCGATGCGGTCGGGTTCTGCTGCAGGCAGGTCAATCTTATTGATGACCGGAATCAGCTCCAGATCGTTATCCAATGCCAAATAGACGTTGGCCAGAGTCTGCGCTTCAATGCCCTGCGCGGCATCCACAACAAGGATGCCACCTTCACACGCGGCTAATGAACGGGAAACTTCGTATGTAAAATCGACGTGCCCCGGTGTATCGATAAGGTGAAAGATGTAGTCTTCCCCGTCTTTTGCGGTATATTTAAGTTGCACTGCATTCAATTTGATGGTTATGCCCCGCTCGCGCTCCAGATCCATGGAATCCAGTAGCTGCATCTTCATCTCCCTCGATGTGACCGACTTGGTATTTTCAAGGATGCGATCAGCAAGCGTACTCTTGCCGTGATCAATATGGGCGATTATGGAGAAGTTCCGTATATTTTTCTGTCGTTCCAGACGCTCTTGATCATTCATTTATCTTCCAACTTTCTCTAATAGCAATGGTTGTATTATAGCAACAATAACAATTTCATTCAAATCCTTTTCTGTTTATATTGCATAAGGGTGCGATGTTTGATAAAATACTTCTTGTTGCAATCAATGTTGTACAACTACAAGGTGGAGGTGAATGCAATGGCTAATATTAAATCAGCAATCAAAAGAGTAAAGACGACTGATAAAGCTCAACGTCAAAACATTGCTCAGAAAAATGAAATGCGTACTGCTGTCAAGCGTGCCATGACTGCAAAAGAAAATAATGCGGAAAATACGGAAACACTCGTTTCCAATGCTGTTAAATACGTAGATAAAGCTTCTAAAAAGAACTTGATCCATGATAATAAAGCATCCCGCTTGAAATCAAAATTGATGACAAAATAAATCCCTTCCTCTGTGAAGGGGTTTATTTATGAAGAAAGGCCTCCACTTGGAGGCCTTTTTATATTTCCAGAATAAAAAGTTCAAACAGGCTCTGTCGGTTCAGATAGCTGGATTTGAACTTATAGTCGATATCGCGGCATTTGACCATCTTCCGCTCCAATTCATCCTGACGGTATTTTCCTATCTCCCGTGCAGCCAACTTCACCCTGTAGGGGTGCACCTTCAGAGCTTTTGCGATATGATCTCCCTGATAGCCCTGCTGCATCATCAACTTAACTTGATACAGCAGCCTCAGCTGATTGATGATCAGATGCAGCAGCTGCATCGGCTCTTCATTCTGAAGCATCAGCGCACGGAGCAGTTTGACTGCACCTGCCTTCTGACCTGACAGTATGAGGTCGGTAAGCCTGAAGATATTCTCTTCAAGACTTACGCTGACTATTTCATCCACAGCCTCCTCGGTGATCTTCCCCTCTGTATAGAGGAGGAGTTTATCCAACTCATTCCTGACCTGGTCATATTTGATGCCGACACGTGCAATGAACAGGTTCAAAGCTTTAGGGTCCACCTCGACACCGGCTTCTTCAGCTGTCGTATTGATGAAACTCCTGACTTCATTCTCCGTCATCTCCGCCATTTCAGTGACGGTTCCTTTTTTCTTAAGCAGTTTGGTTATCTTTTTACGGTTATCAAGCTGCTCATTATAGACTTTGAATATGATGAGTGCGTCATCATTTTTATTGTTGATGTATTCCACCAGCAGATCAATATCATGATCTACTTCAGCGCGTACCTTAGCCCCTGTAAAAGAATAGGCATCATCAACTAGAATAGCCTTCCTGTCCGATAGGAAAGGCAAAGTTTGTGCTTCTTCTATAATCTGCTCGATCGTCGATTCCCTGTAGTTCAGAGCAACGATGCTGAAGTCATCCGCTTCCCCTACAAAATCCTCAGCCAATTTTTTTGCTTTTTCTGATATCCTTAATGCATTATTGCCATAAATGAGCTGTAAGCGGTCCATATTGGTCGTCACCCTTCTGTCTATTCTAAATCCATTATAGCTTTTTTTTGGTAAATATCATATAATGTTAGTGATATGTTTAGGAGGTTATCTCATGAATAAATTCGAAAAACATGTTCAATCCAAGAATAATGATGTCGTGGATTCCGGTGTCGGCTTTGTTGTCGGTTTCCTCGGTTTGACGGCAATCTACGTCGTGGCACAGATTTTCCAGATTGTTGCAGGTTAATGGAGAGCTGATTATTCAGCTCTTTTTTTTATGCAGTGATTTTTCTGTTCGAACTTCGTGTCGACACACATCACTCCATCTTTTATATTGAACCGGACCATGCCATGCACGGAAGTATCGAACATTTCAAGATGGGCAGTACGTTCCATCACTTCATCATGGGGGTGACCGTAGCGGTTGTCCACTCCGGCAGATACCAGGCCATATGTAAATGTCCCATTCTTGATGAACGCCTCTCCGGTCGAAGTGTTCGAGCCGTGATGCCCAAGCTTCAGGACATCTGCATGTACGGATCCATGCCGCTCCATAATCTGGGCTTCACCCTCCATGTCAGCGTCCCCTGTAAACAAGAAGGTATAGGCACCTGCCGAAACCTCCAACACCAGTGAGTGCTGGTTGGAATCATCACTTGCCACTTCGGAGACAGGGAACAGTTTTCTGATGCTGATGGCCCCCACTTCAATTTCAGGCGATTCCATAGCATCCACCACCCTGCCCTTTTGCACCGTGGACAAATCAGCATACCACTCTTTAAAGCTTGGGTCGAACGGGTTCAGATAAATCTGTTCTACATCCAGCTCCTCCATTATATGCTTTGCTTCTCCCACATGATCAAGGTCAAAATGCGACAGGATCATTAAGTCTATATTGTTGATCCCCGCTTCTTTCAAAAATGGGAGTACGGTCTGATCCGATAGTTTTTTCGAGTCTGGATTCAAGTATCTTCTGCCCCCTGTATCAATCAGTATGGTCCGGTCATTCATATGATCGGTCAGGACGAAGGCATCCCCCTGACCGACATCCACCATGGTGACGGTAACATCATACTGATGGATTGCATCAGAAGTGACCAGTGTAGTGATGAGGGCCAAAAGCGAGAGGATGAAGGATTTCATCTCCCTAAGGCATAGGGCGCGGATCATCCGATAGGAGGCGATGACAACGATGATCAGTGCCACGGCACTTAAATTTTTGACGGCGATCCGATGGGTCATCATATCCGCCAAATATACGATCGACCCTTTCAGATTGTTGAACATTAAAGCATACAGAAAGTCCACCGATTGGGGAATACCTATGAATACCAAGCAGTTATAGAAGATGACCATCGGGAAGAACACTAGCGTAAAAATAGGCACATAGACCATATTCATCACTATTCCGCTGATGCTGAGTTCATTGAACTGCATCAACACTGTGGCTACTGTAGAAATTTCAGCAATAAGCGTAATGCTGATCAGCTGTCCGATAAAGCCATGATGCATCCAATAGTTTTTGGAAAGGACGATGGCGAAAGTCGTAAGATATGATAGTTGGAAGCCTGCATGATACACAATCCAGGGGTTCATGACTATCTGGATGATCGCAGAGAGTGAGATGACAGTGAGGTACGGTCTATGCCTTGTAAATGACAACATCAACAGGGTAATCGTCATAAGGACGGCACGGAAGACGCTCGGGCTCGGAAAGTTCAAGGCAAGGAAAAGCAGCAGCATAACCATCATGATGATCCTTATCGTACCCACTTCCAGGCGGAAACGATTGAGGATATGGAATATCACAGCACCGATGAAGGCGACGTGAGTGCCTGAAATGACATACAGATGGTAGATTCCGAGCTTCTGCAGCGCATCAAAAAATTCGGATGTTATATATGATTTATTGCCGATCGAGAGCGTCAGGATATCATACTTATAATCGTGTGCCGTACTTGCGAGCACCTTCCTCATATAGGCATCGCGTGCCTGTGCAATCTTCATGTGTAAAGTCGGTTGTGTTTGGCTCCTGCACCTCTCCAGATCCCCACTATCCATATATATGCGACCATCCATGCCGTTGACCTTCATCGTCCTGACGGCATCGTATTTTATGAAGTTCCGTGTCGCCTCAGGCTGCTCCACCGGAAAGGGGCCGGCACACCGGGTGCCGATCGGCAACTCGATGCCGTCAGGTACATACACATCAAGACTGTTATCGTCCGCTTCACCCATATGCCCCAGACCTTCACGGTAGTATTTGTATTCCGTTATCGTAATGGATTGGACCGTTTCCAACTGAGGCCTTTCAGACAATATAAAAACAGCCGTCGTCAGCACGGCTGTCAAAGTGATATGGAAAATAAGATATCCATAGCCGCCCATCCTCTTCATACAGGCCAGACAGGATATGGATACAAAAAATGCCCCTAATAAGGGGTCATTGCAGATGATATGGGCATTTACGAGTGATAATAAAATCAGGAACGACCTCATGACTCCTGTTTGAATAGTTCCAGGATGTTTTCCCGGTCGAATGCGATGCGTTCATGATGGACGCCGGTTTTATCAAGAAGTTCCAGCGCATAAGGGTGGTTCTTATAGTCTTCTGCATAGTAGATGGAGCTGATGCCGGCCTGTATCAATGATTTTGTACAATGCACACACGGGAAATGCGTCACATAGACACTTGCGCCTTCAGTCGATACGCCGAACTTGGAACATTGCAGCAATGCATTGATTTCGGAATGGATCGTCCTGATGCAATGCCCGCCTTCGAGCAGGCACCCCACATCGATGCAGTGTGCTTCTCCGGAGACCGACCCGTTGTAGCCACCGGCAATGACCCTGTTATCCTTGACGATGGTCGTACCGACTCTAAGCCGCTCGCAAGTCGACCGCAGACTGAGCAGGTGACTTTGGGCAAGAAAGTACTGATGCCAATTGATTCTCATGTTACCCCTCCTGTATCCTATTCATCTATTGTAATATAAGGCTTCAGACTTTCAAATGTTTTATCGCCGATGCCAGGGATATTCTTTATATCTTCAAGCTTCATGAACAACCCGTTCTCTTCCCTGTAATCCAAAAAAAGCTGAGCTTTCTTTTCACCTATGCCATTAAGCGTCGTAAGTTCGTCTACATCTGCAGTATTGATGTTTACGAGTGCTTTTGTCTCTTCACCTTCTTCTGTCTGATTAACAGGCCCTTCAGTAATTTCCTCTCCGACAGCTGGTACATACACCACCTGCTCATCCTTAAGTTTCATGGATTGGTTGACGGTCAATAGATCGGCATTCCCCTTGATCTGCGCCATCTCGAGGACATTTTTTACACGGGCATCTTCAGGGACTTCGAACACACCGGGATATTTCACTGCGCCCTTGACTTCCACCATGATCGTCTGTGATTCGGCTTGCGGCTCATTAGGGGCTTCATCGGATGACTCTTCATAGGCTTTAGGTTCATAGGCTTCCATCGGCATGTCTTCCTCATTGGAAGACATTAATCTAAACACAATTATCGAAAGCATCAAACATACGGCCACACAAGCGATGGGAACTTTATACTTTTTGCATACTTCCATTAATTCATTCACTGCATTTCCTCCTAGAATAATCTCTCATATATATATGGGAGGAAATGGCCATTTTTCTTTTTTTACATTGCAAGTAAATAATAAAACTCGAAAAATAAAAATGACCCGGCGTCCACCAGGTCATTTCATCGGTTTATTTTTTCAGTACATAGAATACCCTATCACAAATATCTGTCACTGGATTATCTATTGAAAAGTCACTGAAGGAAGTAAGGATTGAGAAATCAGTCTGATTGATTATCCGAATCATTTCCTTATGCTTGTAGGTTCGTTGCTCATGGGTTTCAGCAATTTTACGGTATGTGCCCCCATCTTCTTCTTTTACGAAGAATGTCATATCATGGATTACCGACAGAGGATGCTCGCCTGTAATGGCATGCCATATATATGTGATATGGTCCGTTTCATCCGAATAGGTCATATCATTGAATTCATGCTCCATTTTATAGACACTGTGGATATCAAAGATGAAGACGCCGCCTGGATTCAGATGATTGTAGACGTTCTGCAGCACCTGCCCCACTTCACCACTGTCTTTGCAGTAGTTCATCACATCGACGGTTGCAATTGCCATATCAAACTTCTCATCAAGGTGGAAATCGAGCATATCTCCAGTTAAAAATGATGTATGCTCCAATTTTTTAGACTTTGCCTCTTCTATCATCTGTGGTGACTGATCCATGCCGGTCACCTTGCCGAAATCAAGTTTACTGGTCAGATGGCCTGTACCGCATCCGATATCCAGGACACTTTGCCGTCCCGCCTTGAAATGGTTGATGATGTCCAGCCAGAGATCATATGGCAGATCATAGGTGAGCGCCTCATAATGGCGGCTGAAAAGTTGGTAGGTTGACTCAGACCTCAACGCGCTCACCATTCTTGAACAGGCGCTCAAGGTTATAATATTCACGTTCCGGCTTATGGAATATATGGAGGACGACGTTGCCTGCGTCGAGCAATACCCATTTGCCTTCTTTGTAGCCTTCCATATTCGTCTCTACGCCGTGTTTCTGGCATGCATCTTCCGCTTCATCAGCAATCGCCTGAACCTGGCGGTCCGAGCTTGCGTCGCAGATAAGATAATAGTCGGTTACGCTGCTTGATCCTGAAACATCAAATTTCATGATCTCCTCTGCACGCTTATCATCACATGCTTCTGCCAAAAGTTCGATTAGTTGTCCGGTTTTCATAAATTCACTCCTTGATCATATTATAGTAATTCAAGCATTCCAATGTCTTATGATAGATCGGCTGATCTTTAGACAAAAGATGCTGCATGTTGGCTTTAGTAATCTCATAGACCGCAACATCGAGATTGCGGTCATCGAAAATAAGGCTTCGGATTGCTTCCACACCCGGCTGACTTCTTTTCGGCTCAATATAATCTGCCACGTAGATGATTTTCTCGTTAAGCGACATATGGCTTCTGCCGCTGGTATGATTCATAATCGCCTGATAGATCTCTTCGTCCTCCACACGGTACTCTTCACGCATTTTTACCGCAGCTATCGGGCCATGCAGAACTGCAGATTTATAGCTGAGGAGTTCTGGGTCCAATTTATACTTTGTGACGTATTGATACATTTCCCCCAGTTCATCGTACTTCGAGAAGTCATGGAGTATGCCTGCGAGGAAGCACTTATTTTTATCTCCCTTGAATATTTCGGCCATTTTGACTGCCGTCTCCGCTACCCTCTTGGAATGCTTATACCTTTTTTCAGGTAGCTTGGCCTTTACCATCTCTAACGCTATTTTATGTTTCATACAAGCGATGCTCCTTTATATACTGGTATACAGAAGGCTCAAGCTGATGCATTGCCACTTCGCCTTTTTTTATCCTTTCCCGAATGACTGTAGAAGAAATCTCCATGACAGGCTGGCTAAGGGCGGTAAAGCGTTCATCTATGGCCAATTCATCCGGGCGGCGGCTCATTACGACAAAGTTCATCATTTTAAGCAGCGCTTCATGGCGATGCCATTTGTGGAACCCTTCATATTGATCGGAACCTATAAGGAAGAACCGCTCATCTGATGGATATTCTTCTTTCAGATATTGGACGGTGTCGAAAGTGTAGCTCACGCCCTCCCGAGTGATCTCCCACTCGAGGATTTCCATGAAGCCATAGGGGGCGGCGGCTCTTTTCAGCATCTCAATGCGGTGGGCATCACCGGTGGGGGATTCATCTTTCAGCGGTGACTGTTTTGCAGGAATCATGATGATCTTATCCAGGTCCAAGGCGATTTTCGCCTCGACGACGCCATGTATATGACCAAGGTGCACAGGATCGAATGTACCCCCGAAGAAGCCGATCCTCATCCCAGGTCGATCTTCTTATTCTCTTCAGACATTTTATACAACACAATCGTCTTTCCGATTATGGTGACGACATGGCTGTTCGTGGCTTCACTGATTTGGGCCGCTATATTTTCCTTATCCTCCAGACAGTTCTGCAGGACTGATATTTTGATGAGTTCCCTCTTTTCAAGAACGTCGTTGATCTGCTCGACGAAGTTATCATTTACTCCATTTTTCCCAACCTGGAAGATTGGGTTTAGATGATGCGCCTCTGCCTTCAATTGTTTCACTTGACGAGAAGTGAGTGTATTCATGATTGCCCTCCATTATATTCTTTATACTTTTTATTGACTGCTTCGTAATCTCCCGTGTCGCCAGTCCATATTTCATATGCATCCATTGCCTGATGGATGAGCATCGGCATGCCGTTCATACGGTTTGCTTCCTTGAAATAATCGAGGAATGGCGTTACTTCCGGTTTATAGATGAGGTCGACCCCAATTGTCGATTCGCCGAATAATCCTTGCGGCAAGTCCAACACTTCTACAAGATCTTCATCTGCAAGCCCGATCGGCGTCGAATTGATGACGACATCGAACGCCTCTTGACCGGTCAGCTCAGGCAACAGCGTGAAAGAGAAGTCCGTCGTTATAAATCCCTCCATGGCAGTACTCCGGCGTGCCGCTATTGTCACGTCATCTCCAATGTTCGCATGTGCCCGGTGCACTGCTTTTGCTGCACCGCCGGCTCCGATGATGAGCACTCTGCGCCGACCTGTGCCGAACTTGCCCTGGAACGCATTCATGTAGCCTGTAACATCGGTGTTATGCCCCCTCCATACTCCATTACTTATGGACACGGTGTTCACTGCACCGATGTTCCGGGCATCCGCTTCAATCTCATCCAGGTGCTTCATGATGCTTTCTTTATGCGGGAGGGTGACGTTGAACCCTTTCAGCCTATTAGCTGATGCCGTCTCCCGTATGGCATCAAGCGCATCAGGTTCAACTTCAATCGCCGAGTATTCATCAGCCCTTCCCCTAGCAGCGAAATTCGCATTGTGGATTAAAGGCGAGAGACTATGCGATACAGGGAATCCTATTACTGCATAATTACCCATTACTGGTCTCCTTTAAATATCGTCGGCCTCAAAGTGACTTCCACCCCTTCAGGCACGCGGACTTCTACTATGGATCCACCGCCCACGCGGATGAACGACAGTCCGCTTATTTCTATGTCACTGTCTTCTTCGATATCGAATTCATGACTCTCATAGGACTCGGTCAAGTAAGGAGTTCCAATTTCGGGTGGCGCCAGCAGAGTATTATAATGTTTGCTGTAGAATTCATCTGCATTATCCGTCTTGGTCCGGTGGATGGTAAGCGCATGGTGTGCAAACACATTGAAACTGTTGCGCTCTCCATAGTTATGGTCGATACGCGCCAAGTTACCGATGAAAAGACTCTGCCCAGAGTCCAGTTGGAACCCTTTGGATTTGATTTCTTTAGTTGGGGTTATATGCTTCAAGCTGTCGCTTGAAACATAATGGGCCATCTGGGAATTCAACATCACACCAGGTGTATCATAGATGAACGCATTTCCATCCAGCGGGATATCGATGAGGTCGAGGGTGGTCCCAGGGAAACGGCTCGTCGTAATCACTTCTTTATCTCCAGATGTGTTTTCAATCAGACGGTTGATGAGTGTCGATTTACCTACGTTCGTCGTGCCTACAACATAGATGTCCTTGCCCTCCGACAACTTGGACAAGCGCTCGATCAGCTTATCTATCCCTTCATTCTTCATCGCACTCACTACTACAGTGTCGACAGCTTTGATGCCCGCTTCACTGAGCATGAGTTTAGCACGATGCACAAGCCGGCTGCGGTTGACCGATTTTGGCAGCAGGTCAATCTTATTGATGACCGCAACCACTTTCTTGTCTCCCACAATCCTGTTGAAAGACGGGATGATGCTGCCGTTGAAGTCGAATACATCAACTACTTTGACGATCAGACCATCTGTTTCATATAAGGCATTCAGCATCGTCATGAAATCTCCGGAATCGACATCCACATCCATCACTTCATTATAATGTTTCAGACGGTAGCATCGTTTGCAGATCGGGTCTTCCTTTTCCAGACCGCTTGCCGGTATATAACCCGGTTGTTTCTCGTCATCGCTCTGCAGTTCTGCTCCGCAGCCAATACATTTAATAGACTCCAAATGTCAGTCCCTCCATTGAATAAGACCTTTACGGTCGAAATATCTCATTATGATGCGTTCAATTCTCCGGTTGACCACAGTGGCCCAACCATCTTTCTTTTTGACGGGCAGTACCAGAATGCTTTCCAACCCTGCCCGATTCGCCCCCAATACATCCGTCAGGAGCTGATCGCCGATCATGACCGTTTCAGATTTCGCTGCGCCCATATTGGCGAGCGCTCTTCGGTAGGAATGTCCCAGGGGTTTTCTGGCCCGGTATATATACTGGATTTCGTGCGGGTCACTGAAATCCCCGACTCTCTGCTGGCTTCCGTTGGAAACGATGGAGACTTTTATATCGTTATCCTTCATCTCCTTAAGCCACCTCAACACTTCTTCATTGGCATCGGGTTCATCGAATCCCACCAGAGTATTGTCTAAATCCGTGATGATTGCGCGTATACCGCGTTCTTTTAAATATTCAGGTGTTATGCTATGAAATTCCCTGAAATAGTCGCTTGGTAAAAAGTATTTTTTAAGAAGCTTCAATGTCGGCACTCCCAGTGAGTTTTTTTATATTCTATCACAAAAATAAAAGCCCCTTAAAAAATTAAGGCGCTTTTTGAACTATTCAATGATGTCATTATCCTCTGTCTCGGTCTCTTTGTAAACCAGAAAACCGATGACGACTGTAATGATGATTGAAATGATCATGAGAAAAGTCATTGAGTATCCCTCCAGGTCACAAGTCCTTCATTAATAATTTTACAACTTCAGATGAATGAATACAAGCTTTAGACAAAAATTCTTCATAAGCCATATCCGCACTGTCATCCGCCCTATCTGAAATCGAACGGATGATGACGAACGGTGTCGAGAATTGATAGCAAGCCTGTGCGATGGCCGCCGATTCCATATCCACCGCATAGGCCTTTTTGAAGTTTTGTAGAATGGTGCCCTTCTGGGCGGCATTGCTGATGAATGAGTCGCCGCTGACCACTTGGCCGCTATGGCCAGTTATATCCTGATTTTTAGAAATCGCAGTCATTGCCAACTTTACGAGCCCCTTGTCAGCATAGTACATTTTCGGCATGCCCGGCACTTGCCCCAGCTCATAGCCGAATTCGACGGCATCGACATCGTGATGCAGCACATCAGTGCTGACAACCATGTCCGTCACATCAAGGGTGTCCGATAAGGCCCCGGCCACACCTGTGTTGATGATGAGGCTTGGGTTATATCGTTCAATGAAGAGTGCGGTAATCATGCTTGCATTCACCTTTCCGATGCCGCTCTCGATGACAATCGCATCTCTTCCGAAGAGTTCGCCGATGTACGCGGTGGTATGGGCCAGTTCCTCCAATGAGCTGATATCCATCCACTCCAGCAGAATGTCAACTTCCGGCTTCATCGCACCGATGATACCGATGGGGCCCTTAGTCAATGGAAACAATCTCCACTTTCATTTCGTTGCCGTTCGGGAGCGGTACATTAACTGAATCCTTCAATTTGGCACCCATCAGGGACTGGGCTATCGGCGATTCATTCGATATTTTACCTTCAAACGGATCGGCTTCAGCACTGCCGACAATCTGATAGGACTCTTTGTCCCCGTCAGGCAGTTCTTTGAATGTGACGGTCTTGCCGATCTGGACCACATTATTGTTGTTGCTGTCTTCAATGATTTTAGCGTGGCGCAGCATATCTTCGATTTTGGTGATTTCCTGTTCGACGAACCCTTGCTCATCTTTAGCTGCATCGTATTCAGAGTTCTCTGAGAGGTCGCCGAAACTTCTTGCGACTTTTATCTTCTCAACCACTTCAGGGCGTTTTACGACTTTCAGATGTTCGAGTTCCTCCTGCAATTGTTCATATCCGCTTTTCGTCATTGGAAATTCTTTATTCATATCCATAATGGTTATAAGCCTCCAGTAATTATAAGTCTAGTTATTTTTTGATTCGTTAAGCAATGTGCGTATCTTGGTTGTGATGAGATCAATCGCCACATCATTCTTACCGCCTTCAGGGATGATGACATCACTGAAACGTTTAGTGGGTTCGATGAATTGCAGATGCATCGGCCTGACTACATTCAAGTATTGGCTGATCACTGAATCCATCGTGCGGCCCCGCTCTTCGATGTCCCGCTGCAGCCTTCTCAATATACGGATGTCGGAATCTGTATCCACATAGAGTTTGACGTCCATCAGATCCCGCAGTGCGTCATTCTCAAGAGCGAAGATGCCTTCGATGATGATGACATCTTTCGGCTCGACCAGAATGGTCTCATCGCTCCGCGTATGGATTTCATAGTTGTATGTCGGAATCTCTACAGGCTTGCGCTCGATGAGCTGGCCAATGTGGGAAATGAGAAGGTCATTGTCGAATGCAAATGGATGATCATAATTGGTCTTCAGCCGTTCCTCGAATGTTTTATCGCTCTGGTCCTTATAATAATAGTCCTGCTCGATCAATATGACGCTATGACCGTCCAGGGCATGCATTATCTTGCGTGTTACTGATGTCTTGCCGGAGCCTGAACCCCCGGCTATGCCAATGACTGTTGGTTTTCTCATTCGCCTTGCTCCTCTTTATCTTTTGTAATTATGAGTAGGCCATCGCCGACCGGCAGAAAGGCTGAAGACATCTTCGATTCTTTTATCATCCGATTGAACCCGTCCACCTTCTCCTTCATTCTCCGGGTGCCGCGGGCAGTGATTTCTTCCTTTGTGACCAATCCTCTAAGCAGTATATTATCGATGATGATCAGTCCACCCGGTCTGACATGAGCAGAGAACTTATCGAAGAAATTCCGGTTGTTCCCTTTTGATGCATCGATGAAGAGAAGATCGAACTTCTGTTCACCAATTTCCTCGGGGGTTACTTCCTTGGCATCTGCCAAAAGGCTCCTCACCCTATCTGACACACCTTGCATTTCGAAAAATCGTTTGGCATGTGCGTGGGAATCCTGGTCTTTCTCGATAGTGACGACAGTAATATCCTGGCTTACCGATAGCATGTGCATTGCACTGTAGCCGATGGCAGTACCTATCTCAAGGATTCTTTTCGCGCCTGAGAGGTGGATGTAGTGCTTCATGACTGATAGAGCATCCTGATCCATGATGGGCACACGGTTTTCCTGGGCATACGCAAGCATTTCAGGAAACAATTCTTCTTCAGTGTTCATTTCTTTAATATATTCATAAATATCCATATAAGCCACCATATATACAAAAAATACAACCGATAACAAAAGTTATCAGTTGCTTTGTTCGTCAGAATCATATTAGCACAGATTATTCCAGTTGAAAAGACGATTTTACATGCTAATTGTTATTAATATATTTTTCCCTGTTTTCAGTATGTTCTTCAAATGTTTCAGCAAAATGGTTATTGCCTTCGCTGTCTGCAAGGAAATAGTAATAGTTCGTATTGGAAGGGTTCATTGTGCTCTGTACAGACTCCATGCCTGGAGACGCGATTGGACCAGGTGGAAGGCCTGTAATATTGTACGTGTTGTAGGGATCCTCCACTTCAAGGTCTTCAAACAATGTGCGTTCCTTATGCTCTCCGAGGGCATACAATACAGTTGGGTCGGTCTGAAGCGGCATCGCCGGAGTCTCGGACATGCGGTTTAAGAACACGCTTGCAATCTTGGAGCGGTCCGCCAGCGAGGTCGCTTCTTCTTCGACTAGGGAAGACAATGTGAGGAACTCATGGAATGAAAGCTCCTTCGTCTCCCCCTCAAAAGTCATTGTATATCCTTCACTCGAATTGAAGACGCTGTACGAATTATTCTTCGTGGCATCAAGCATCTGTTCAACAATGTCCTTCACCTTCGGTTCTTCCTCAACAATGTCATATGTTGCAGGGAAGAGGTAGCCTTCAAGCGGGAACTTGACCTCTTCATCGAGTATTGCATCAGACAGCATATCAGGGTATTCCTCAATCAACGATTTGATGTAGGATTCATCATTCATCAGATCCATGAACTCTTTTTTCTTGATGGGCAGCTGCTCTGCCATCTGATCGGCAATCTCATCTATCGAATAGCCTTCAGGCACCGTCAGTCTATGTTGCACTTCCTGATAGATGCGTCCTGTCTCCAACGTCTTTGCAATCTTTTCGAAGTCCATTGAAGGAGAAAGTTCATAGTTGCCGGCCTGGTAATTGGTGATGCTGTTTAGTTTGAGATAGTATTCAAACATCATGCCACTTTTGATGATTCCTTCCTCTTCCAGTACTTCACCTATCTCGTCGGCTGTTGACCCTTGTTCTATCTTTACTTCTTTGACTTCTGTGGAATCGCTGTCCAGAGGCTCAATCCCCGATTTGACATATACATATACGGAGAAGGCCGCGATTACAAACAGTATCGCCAACGTGGCGATGACGAACAAGGACAGGTATGACGATACATTCTTTGAAAATTTGATATCTTCGTATTTGCTCATGTATAACTCCTATCTCAAAAATAGCTCCCAATAAAATTGGAAGCCATCCGTAATACCAGAAAAAATCTACTCTTCCGGTTCGTCCATACGAGTATTGACGATCTCTTCGATCATATCCCATTCTTCATCCGTCTCGACGGGCATGAACTTACCGCCTTCGCCATCTTCATCGGGTACATTGATCATCGGAATAAGTTCTATCTCTTCATCTTCATTGGAGAAATTTCCTTCCTCTGCAAGAATGACGTATTCCTTATCGAACCCTGGATGATGGAATTCGAGCATTTTGCGGTAGAGTACTTCATTCCCCTGTTCGTCGTATAGCGTCATCATTTCTTCTTCCATGTTGAATTCCATTTCTTCCTGACTCATAGTTCAATCTCCTTTGACTGGGTTATCGAGGTAGCCCTGCAGTATGAATACTGCAGCCATCTTATCGATAACTGCCTTCCTTTTTTTTCGGGAGAGGTCCGCTTCAAGTAGCGAACGCTCTGCTCCGATTGTACTCAATCGTTCATCCCATAGTGTTATTTTAACATCTGGCAACGCGTTTTCAAGCAATTTGGCAAAGTGGATTGAACGCTCTCCACTCTCTCCGATTGAATTATTCATGTTCTTTGGCAATCCTACGATTATCCTTTCGACATCATTATCCATCGCCAACCTGACGATTTCCTCAATGCCGTATATCCCTTCATCGTAGTCGATCTTGAGCGTCGTTACGCCCTGCGCTGTCCACCCGAGTGCATCACTCAGCGCCACGCCGACTGTCTTGGTCCCGACATCAAGCCCGAGTATCCTATTCATGTATTTCCTTTTCGATGTAGCTCCTGACAAGGACTTCCATTATTTCATCACGATCGATATGCCGAATTCTATTGCGCGCCTCATTGTGCCGGGGGATATAGGCCGGGTCACCGCTTTGGAGGTATCCGACGATCTGGTTGATTGGGTTATACCCACGCTCCTCCAGTGTCCTGTACACGACGGTCATGATATCTTTGACATTTTCAGCCTTCATGTCGTCCACACTGAATTTCATTGTTTCATCAAACTGGTTCAATTACAGCACTCCCATCGTTGCTTCCCTTTTCAATCAGTATAGCATTGATTGTTTTTATAAAGTACTTTTAATATAGTCTTCAACAAATTGTAATGCACTTGTTATATTCTCTGGAGCGGTGCCGCCACCTTGTGCCATATCTGGGCGGCCACCCCCCTTACCTTCGACTGTTGAAGCCATGCCTTTCATGATGTCGCCGGCTTTTAGGCGGTCGGTCAATGATTTAGGCACAGTCACGACAAGGGATACCTTGTCGCCATTCACCGAACCAAGCGCAATTACGGTATCTTGGGCCCGTGACTTTAGACGGTCCATCGTTTCTCTCAGTTCCTTGGCACCTTCTGCCTGGACTTCCATGGATAGCACTGGCACACCATTGATTTCCTTGGTTTCGTGGGTGGCCTCTGCGAGCTTTTCATCTTGGCGAGATGCCTTCAATTCCTTGATTTCATTGTGCATCGTCTGGTTTTCAGCAAGCAGTGCCGAGACCTTCTTGTTGACCTGGCCTTCTTTGACCTTCAGATCTTTGGCAATCTCTTTCACAACTGCTTCCTTCTCTTTATAGTACTCAACTGCGTATTTGCTGGTGACGGCTTCTATACGCCTGATGCCTGCCCCGATACCTGTTTCAGATATTATCTTGAAAGTGCCGATTTCACCGGTGTTTCTGACATGGATGCCGCCGCATAGCTCTATCGAGTACTGGTTGATGTCCACTACGCGGACGACGTCTCCATATTTCTCGCCGAACAGTGCCGTAGCACCCTTTTGTTTTGCTTCTTCTATCGGCATTTCCTCGATCTCTACCGCCATATTGCGGTAGATGTTGGCGTTTACTATATTTTCTATCTGCTCGGTTTCTTCTTCACTCAACCCTTCAAGGTGGGAGAAGTCAAAACGCAGCCGTTCTTTTTCTACAAGCGAACCTGCCTGGTTGACATGATCGCCAAGCACATCTTTTAATGCCTGATGCAGGAGGTGCGTTGCAGTATGGTTTTTGATGATGAAGTTACGGCTCTCTGCGTCCACTTCCAGGTCATATGTGGCACCTTTGGAAAGCGTACCTTCCGAGATGTGTGCCACATGCACATTCTGGCCGTTCGGCGCCTTGTAGACTGAGTTGACTGTAAGTTTTGTACCGTCTGACTGGATTTCCCCTTTGTCTGCCACCTGTCCGCCGCTTGTCGCATAGAACGGTGTGCGGTCAAAGATGAGTTCCACGTCCTGGCCCGCTTCTGCAGCATCCACCTCATTATCCGCATGGATGATATGAAGCAGAACCGCTTCTTCGCTTTTGGAAGTATAGCCGGTGAATGTGCTCGGCGCGGTAAGGCGTGCCAGCGTTTCAGACTGGACCTGCATCGAATCACCCGATTTCCGGGCATTCCTTGCCCGTTCACGCTGCTGTTTCATCTCTTCGATAAAACCTGCTTCATCAACCGTCATGCCGTCATTCTCTGCATATTCCTTGGTCAGTTCATATGGGAATCCGTAGGTGTCGTAGAGTCTGAAGGCGTCTTCACCACTGATGACATTATCATCCTGCTGCGCTTTCTTCTTGACCTGTTCGTAGATTTGGATGCCTTCATCAAGCGTCGCAAGGAAACGCTCTTCTTCTTTTTTGATGACTTCCTTGATGAATGCTTTGCGTTCGCCCACGTTCGGATAGAAACCTTCCATGATTTCAGATACCGGTTCCACCAGGTCAAACATGAAGGCCCGGTTGATGCCGAGCTCTTTGCTGAAGCGGACTGCGCGTCTGATCAGACGTCTTAATACATAGCCGCGTCCTTCGTTTGAAGGGAGGGCGCCATCCGCAACCGCAAAGCTGACGGTGCGGATATGGTCGCTTATCACCTTGTACGCAACATCGGCTTCGGCATCTGCGCCGTAACGGTGGCCACTGATCCGGCTGATCTCAGCAAGGATCGGGGTGAAGAGGTCGGTATCGAAATTGGTCGGCACTTCCTGTATGATGCTGGCCATCCTTTCAAGCCCCATGCCCGTATCAATATTCTTTTTAGGCAGTGGTGTATAGGAACCATCTTTGTTGTGGTTGAATTCACTGAATACGAGATTCCAGATTTCCAGATAGCGTTCATTTTCGCCACCCGGGTACATCTCATCCGCCGGAGCCCCCGGTTCAAAATCCGGACCGCGGTCGTAGAAGATTTCACTGTTCGGGCCGCACGGACCTTCCCCGATATCCCAGAAGTTACCTTCTATGCGGATGATGCGATCAGCTTCAAGACCGATTATCTCCCGCCATATCCTATAGGCATCTTCATCTTCCGGGTGAACGGTGACATAGAGGAGTGATGGGTCGAAACCGATCCACTCGCTGTTAGTCAGGAAGTCCCATGCGTAGCGGATCGCATCTTCCTTGAAGTAATCCCCTATCGAAAAATTGCCGAGCATTTCGAAGAATGTATGGTGACGGGCTGTAAAGCCGACGTTCTCTATATCGTTTGTCCTGATCGCCTTCTGGGCGTTGACGATTTTGGGGTTTTCCGGAATGGTACGGCCGTCAAAATACTTCTTTAGAGTCGCCACTCCCGAGTTGATCCACAGCAGAGAATCGTCATCTATCGGTACAAGCGGTGCACTCGGCTCCACCATATGGTTGTGTGCCCTGAAGTATTCGAGGAACATATCCCTGATTTCGTTGCCGGTCAGTCTTTTCATTACAGTCACTCCTTAGTTTTTAAAATAAAAAAAGATCCCCCCAAAATATGGGACGATCTGAACCGCGGTACCACCCAAGTTATGACACTGTCATCACTTTGTATATATATAAAGTGGGTGGAGATTAGCACGTGAAAGGATGCGTCATTGCTCTCAGCTGCCGCAATGTCTCTGTCCATCACAATCCAGTCACTCGGGATCTCCACTTGTTTTAACCTTGATTTGATTATAGGAATATTCACCGGATCTGTCAATTGAAATCGTAAGGTGTGACGCCTTCCATATTTATCATGGCAGGGATCTGGAACATTTTCGATTCGGTCAGGACTTCAGGCATCTCGTCTTTCGGCGCCTCATCCTTGCCGAAGAGCAGGCGGATCATCTCGGCCAGCGAAGTGCGTCTGTGGACGCCCTCTTTCTCCAGGGAATCATAGAATGCTTCCTGGTCTCCACATAATATGAGCGATTCTTTGGCACGCGTGATGCCTGTATAGACGATGTTCTTCATCAGCATATGGCGGTAGCTTTTGACGACCGGCATGATGACGATCGGGTATTCGCTCCCCTGTGCTTTATGGATGCTCGTACAGTAGGCGTGCGACAATTCTGTCAGTTCTTTGCGTTCGTACGCGATATGGATGCCGTCATAATCAACCAGAATCGTATCCTTTTCTGCCTCATCCTCATCCTTGAACAGTATGGAATCGATCACTCCAGAGTCACCGTTAAAGACATTGTCTTCAGCCCGGTTGACGAGCTGTATGACTTTGTCACCCTTCCTGAATATGACATCGCCAAAGGCAATTTCATTTTTATCTTCAGCTTCAGGATTGAGGATGGTCTGGAGAATGCGGTTGAGCTTCAGTATTCCGGCGTCCCCTCTATAGATGGGGGCCAACACTTGAATATCACGCATATCATATCCTCTGTCGACCGCTTTTTTCACCACATTATCCACGATGTCCGGGATATGGTTCATTTTAGCGGGGATGAAAAGGCGGTCTTTGAACTTTTCGGTGATGTCCATTTTCCTGCCTTCTTTTATCTCGTGTGCCAAGCGGATGATCGAAGATCCTTCCCCCTGACGGTATATGGTATCGAGCTCGGTCGTCGGAATGACGCCAGACTCGATCAGATCTTTGAACACGGTCCCGGGCCCGACGGATGGCAATTGATCGCGGTCCCCGACGAACACCAGCCGCGTGAAAGGTTTGACGTTGCGCATCAGCTGAAAGAACAGCCATGTATCGACCATCGACATCTCATCTATGATGATGAGGTCTGCATCGATTTCTGCATCGATCACTTCATCCTTACCGGTATCCATGCCCCACCCTATCATACGGTGGATGGTGGACGCCTTGATGCCTGCAGTTTCACTGAGGCGCTTGGATGCCCGGCCAGTGGGGGCGACAAGCCTGATCGGGTATTCGTCACCCTCATACTCGTCAGCGGGCTTCAAGTCGTTCAATTCATGGTAGGCGTTGATGATGCCTTTGACGATTGTGGTCTTCCCTGTGCCGGGACCGCCTGTAATGATGGAGATCTTTTCAGTCAATGCCTTGATCATGGCGGATTTCTGCCTGTTATTATAGTGGATATCGAAGCGTTCACCGACATCCGCGATGATTTCGCCCGCCTTCTCTTCACCCGCTGACACTTCCGATCGGTCATTCATCATGCGGAAGATCTGCTCGGCTGATTTATATTCGGAATAAAAGAGGGAAGGAACATAGATGCGGTCCTCATACTGGACGAGCCGGTCGTTGTCTGACAGCTGATCGATCGATCGGCTGATGGCCTCGTCCGAAAAGTACTGCTCGGCGTCATGGTTCAGCAATTCCCGCGTCATTCCGACAAGAGTATCCCGTGTCGCATAAGTATGGCCATCAGACATGATGACACTCTCCACCAGATACATGATACCCGCTTCAAGACGGCTGATATCATCTTTACCGATGCCGGCGTTCATCGCTATACGGTCCGCGGTATGAAAGCCGATGCCATCGATGTCCATAACCAGCCGGTAGGGCTCCTTCTCAATCACCTGGAGGGCCTGGTCCTGGTAGGTCTTCAATATTTTGGCGCTCATCCTGGCACCAAAACCTAGATCGGTCAGTTTGATGACCAGACGCTCAGTCTGGCTGTTCTCCAATATGCGGTAGTGGATCATATCGCGCTTCTTTTTGGACAAGCCTGCCACATCATTTAGTACACTCCGGTCATCTGCAATTTTTTTCAATGCATCGACGCCAAGGGTTTCAATGATCTTTTTGGCTGTCTTTTCCCCTATTCCAGGAAACGTATCCCCTGAGAGGTATTGGATCAGCCCGCGCATCGTCGTCGGCTGCTCTTTCCTGAACGTGTCCGCACTGAATTGTTCCCCGAAACGTGCATGACGGGTCACTTTTCCTGAGAACCTGTACGTGTCCCCTTCTGCGACCGCGTGGAAGTAGCCCGTGACGATCGCTTCGTCACTGAAGTTCGTATTCGTTTCATTGATGAGTACCTTGAGCACAGTAAAACGCGTCTGTTCACTGACGAATATGACGCGCTCCACTTCCCCTGTTATGAATGTGTCATCGTAGATTGTAGATTGATCCAAATGGAATCACCTTCCTCGTTCCGGTCCTCTCAATCGTTGAGTCGTGCAAGTGCATGATGGGCAAGATGATGGTCCTCTTGAATCTCTATTGCGCGCTGAAAATGGCCTATCGCCTGCGCTTCATCATCTTTCATGAGTTTCACCAGTCCAAGGTTATATTCCGCATCCGCGTTCTCTTCCATGGACAATACTTTCTTCAATAAGGTCTCTCCGGGCCCGTACAGTCCGACTTGACAGCAGAGGAGCCCATATTGGAACGCGATATCCGTATCCCCGGGCTTTACTTCATGTGCTTTTTCAAAAAACTGAATGGCCTGTTCAGGTTCGTTCAGATGAACATGGCTCATGGCCAGCATGAAATTCAGGTCACCATCGTCTGGGTTGCGGGTGTAGGCCAGCAGGTAGAGCCTCACCGCCTCCTTGAACCGTTCATTATCGAAGTAGACGTTCGCGAGTGCATAGTATGCGCTCGTACTCGCCTCATTCAAGGTGATCGCCTTCTGCAAAAACCGCTCCGCTTCTTCCTCCTGGCCGGCCCGATGCAACAGGTTTCCGGCGTTGATGTAATGCGCTTCTTCCTCAGGTGATGCCTCTATCTCCTTGAATATCTCCTTAAGTGCCTCTTCAGTTCTACCCTCTTTGATCAACTGTTCATATCTGATGGTCATTATGCAAGATACTCCAATTCTTTTGATTCTTTGAATATGCGGTCTATCGTCGCCCCACCGAGACATACATCACCATCATAGAAGACGACTGCTTGACCAGGTGTGACGGCGCGCGCCGGTTCATGGAATTCTACAAGCAGCCTATCGTCCATCTGCTTGACGGTGACCGGTACATCTTCTTGGCGGTATCTGAATTTGGCGGTGCATTCAAACGTTTCCGGTACTGGATTGATGAAGTTGATGTCTGAAGCCTCCAGGCTGGAAGAAGACAATGCTTCATTGTCGTAGCCGGACACTACATACAATTCATTCGTTTCAAGGTTTTTCCCTGCCACGAAGTACGGTCCTCCGTCTCCGCCGATGCCGAGGCCTTGACGCTGTCCGATCGTGTAGTACATGAGGCCGTCATGACGGCCTTTATCTTCCCCGGTATCCATATTGATCATGCGTCCCGGATTGGCAGGCAGATAACTGCTCAGGAATGTCTTGAAGTCCCTTTCGCCGATGAAGCATATGCCGGTCGAATCTTTCTTGTCTTTTGTGGCCAGGTCATATTCGCGGGCCAGCCTGCGCACTTCCTTCTTGTCCAAGTGGCCAAGTGGGAACATCACTTTGGATAATTGCTCCTGGGAGAGTTGGTTGAGGAAATACGTCTGATCCTTATTGTTATCGGTGCCCCTCAGCATCTTTGTACCTTCCTCGTCATGCACGACTTGTGCATAATGTCCAGTCGCAACGTAATCTGCCCCAAGTTTCATGGCGTGATCAAGGAACGCCTTGAATTTTATCTCCTTGTTGCACATCACATCAGGGTTCGGAGTCCGCCCTTTCCTGTACTCCTCGAGGAAATATTCGAATACTCTGTCGTAATATTCCTTCTCGAAGTTCACTGAGTAGTACGGTATGCCGATCTCCTCGGCTACCAGGCGCACATCTTCATAGTCTTCTGTAGCGGTGCATACGCCATCTTCATCCGTATCGTCCCAATTCTTCATGAAGATGCCTATTGTATTATAGCCCTGATCTTTCAGGAGCTTAGCTGTCACTGAACTGTCTACGCCGCCACTCATGCCGACGACGACAGTTATATCTGAATTATTCATGTTATCCTTCCTTTCCGGGTATGCCTAACGCATAAGTCTTCCGTATATATCTTCAAGTGCCGTGACGATGGCTTCCACTTCCTCATCTGTCATCATGTAGGAGAAGCTGAACCGTATCGATTGGCGGTTGCGGTTCGATTCGCCGTACATCGAAGTGAGGACATGGGAAGGGTTCAATGTGCCGGCCTGGCACGCGGAGCCGGCTGAAGCATGGATGCCGGCCAAGTCCAATGCCGTCAGCATGAATTCTGCTTCGGCAAAAGGGAAATGGATGTTGATGATGTGGCTTGCCGACTTGTTGACGTCCCCGTTCACTTCAAATGGAATATCGGATTGTGTCAGCAAGTTGAGGAACTGCTCTTTAATCTGCATCTCCCGTATGCTTCTGCGCGTCATTTCATCGGATGCCTGCTGCATTGCGAGCGACAGGCCTTCGATCCACATGGTGTTTTCAGTGCCGCCGCGAAGATCCTTCTCCTGGCCGCCGCCTGTGATGAGCGGGATGAGTTTCACATCTTTACGCTTATAGAGCAGGCCGATACCTTTTGGCCCGTACATCTTATGGGCACTCAATGTCAGCAGATCCGCTCCGAGCTCTTTGACGTCTACCGCCATATGCCCATAGGCCTGGACTGCATCTATATGGAGCAAAGCCTTATGCTCCGACAACGCTTCTTGTATTTCATAGATCGGCTGCATCACGCCGGTTTCATTGTTGACCAGCATGACCGATACAAGCACCGTTTCATCCCGCAGGCTATTTTTGAGTGCATCGACGTCTATCGCGCCATCCGCGTTGGCTTGGAGATAGGTCACATCCGCCTCCAGACTTCTCAATGTGTTCAGGACGGAGGCATGTTCTATCTCGGTCGTGATGATATGGGGGCGGATGTATTGGTTCGCCACTCCTCTGATTGCCATATTGTTGCCTTCGGTGGCACCACTGGTGAAAAAGATTTCTGACGAAGAGGCGTTTAAAAGTTGTGCAATCCCCCTGCGCGCCTTCTCGATTTTGGCCCGGGCCTCTTTACCTGCCCGGTGAATGCTTGAAGGATTGCCGAAACCGTCATCTTCCAAGAGTGCTTTGCGGACCGCTCCATCCATAGGGGTGGTCGCTGCATAGTCTGCATATACTTCCATTAGAATCACCCATCTCCAAAATAGCTTTATTATACATTATAAGATTTTAACATGGAACGGTAGATTTTTATACTTTTGAAGCCCATTGTTAGACAAAATAAACCCAATGGATGATAATTGTCCATTATAAGGAGGATTCTATCTATGTCAAAACAACTGACCCCATCCATTCTTAATCTTGTGCCTGTACGTGAGGGCGGAGATGCCAAAGAGGCATTCAAGGATATGGTCGACCTCGCTGAACATGTCGATGGTTCAGATTACAAAAGGTACTGGGTGGCTGAACACCATAACACCACTTCAATCGCGTCTTCTGCGACGCGCCAACTGATTCATCACATCCTGCACCATACAGAACATATCCGTGTCGGGAGCGGGGGCGTCATGCTGCCGAACCACTCCCCTCTAATCGTTGCAGAGGAGTTCGGCACCATGCACGCCATATTCGGTGACCGTCTGGACATCGGCCTCGGCCGTGCCCCTGGCACTGATATGCGTACCGCATCCGCCATCCGCCGCAACAACCATGATGGCGTCTATACATTCGGCTCGGAAGTGGAGGAGATCCGCAAATACCTTTCGGATGAAAAGACCCAGGTCGTAGCCTTTCCAGGCAACGGCACAGAAATCCCGCTCTATATACTCGGCTCTTCCACCGACTCTGCACACCTTGCGGCCCGTCTGGGACTGCCATACGCTTTTGCGGCGCACTTCGCTCCAGATCATATGGAAGCAGCCTTCAAGATCTATGAACAGGAATTCGAGCCTTCCGACCAGTTGGCGGAACCATATAAGATTGCCTGCCTGAATGTGATCATGGCCGATACTGATG
This sequence comes from Salinicoccus siamensis, assembly GCF_042429615.1. Classification (GTDB taxonomy): domain Bacteria; phylum Bacillota; class Bacilli; order Staphylococcales; family Salinicoccaceae; genus Salinicoccus; species Salinicoccus siamensis. The sequence goes on along the minus strand of NZ_JBHMAH010000013.1, from coordinate 36,698 downwards.
AAGAGGCGAAGCACCTCTCCACGACGATGGCCCAATTCGTCCTGAATGTCATCAGGGGCGGCGGTAAAAAACTGCAGCCGCCTGTTTCAGACATGGAGTCAATCTGGACGCCGCCTGAAAGGCAGATCGTCGAAAGCCGCTTCCCTGTAGCGATCATGGGCAGTGAAGCCACTGCGCTTGAGAGGCTGAGGTTGTTCCAGAATAAATTCGGTGCAGATGAAATCATGGCTGTGAGCTACATCTATGATAAAGATGCCCAGAACTATTCCTATGACCTATTCGAAAAGATCGTCAGAAAATATAATGGCAGATAGAAATTCCCGGGATGCTTACATCCCGGGAATTTTTCTGCATATATCCACTTTTTCGTGATGGCAACCACGCACGCTGTCCAATTGTTCAAGTACCGCGGCGGCCTCACTGCTTTTGCATAGAGTCAGCAAAGTCGGCCCCGCTCCGCTGATAGTCGTGGCGATAGCGCCTGCCTGTTCAGCCGCTTGCCTCACCGCATCGTATTCGGCGATCAACTGCCGGCGGTAGGGTTCGTGGTAGCGATCCTGCGTCATCAGTTGGCGCATGGCCTTATAGTCATTGTTCATGATCGAGAGCAGGAGGACATTATTCAAGGCATTCTGACGCACGGCATCCTGCCTACTGTATGTTTCAGGCAAGGCCCGTCGGGCTTCTTTTGTATTCATCTCATAAGGGGGGACACTGATTACCGCCGATAGGCCTTCGATGTCCATCACATGGTAGAACAGCTCTCCATCATAATACCCGACGAACAGTCCTCCTGTAACGGCAGGCCCGATATTATCCGGATGGCCTTCTATTTCGCTGCCAAGGAGCACTTTATCGTAAACCGTCAGACTCAGGCCGCAAAACCGATCCGCAAGCTCTATGCCGGCGACTATGGCTGAAGCGGAACTTCCGAGCCCATGGCTGAGTGGGATGTCACTGCCCATTCTGACCTCAAGACCGGGCAGTCGGCACCCATATTTCCGGGCGATATCCCGGGCTGTACTTATGACAAGATTAGTCTCATCGTCCGGCAGCACATCAAGAAAATCATCCTCGAATATGATGTTGAATCCAGAATCTTCCATCGCTTCTATATGAAGATACTTTTCGAGTGCCAGACCGACGGAATCGAAACCCGGGCCAAGGTTGGCGCTCGTGGCCGGGACCTTAAACCGATGCATCATTTTCACCCAGGCCTTCAATGTAGTCGATGATCTGGCCCTCATCGTTCGGCAACAGCTTCGGCTTCTTTATGATCTGTTCCATAGCCGTCTCAGGATCCTTCAGCCCATTGCCGGTAAGGACTGCCACGACGGTGGCGCCCTTTTCAATCTTACCTTCTTCAAGCGCTCTGATCATGCCTGCTGTGCTGGCGTTGGATCCTGGTTCTGCAAAAATACCCTCGGCTGCCGCCAACATTTCATAGGCTTTAAGAATCTCCTCATCCGTCACCGATTCTATCAGACCACCTGATTCATCACGGGCTTCTACAGCCAGCGACCAGCTTGCCGGGTTGCCGATCCGGATTGCTGTTGCGACCGTCTCCGGCTGTTCAATCACCCGATCATTGACGATGGCCGCCGCCCCTTCTGCCTCAAATCCGTATATCTTCGGCAGACCGGAGTCATTTTTGGCATCATATTCCTTGAATCCTTTCCAGTACGCTGAAATGTTGCCCGCATTGCCGACTGGGATCGTCAGATAGTCCGGTGCCGTCCCTAAAACTTCAGCGATTTCAAAAGCTGCCGTCTTCTGACCTTCCAACCGATATGGATTAACTGAATTGACCAGCGTGATGCCGTCATTTTTTTCGGCGATTTTACGGACGACCTTCAATGCTTCATCAAAATTCCCCTGGATGGATATGATTTCCGCGCCATACATCATCGCCTGGGCCAGCTTGCCTAGGGCAATCTTGCCTTCCGGCACGACCACGATGGTCTTGAGCCCTGCCCGTGAAGCGTAGGCGGCTGCTGAAGCTGACGTGTTGCCGGTGGAGGCGCAGATGACTGTATGGGCACCCGCTTCCTTGGCCTTGGCGACTGCCATGACCATTCCCCTGTCCTTGAAGGAACCGGTCGGGTTGTGGCCTTCCACCTTCGCATAAAGTTCTGCTTCGAACTTCCGGCTCAGTGCATCGAGCCGGATAAGAGGCGTCCCCCCTTCATATAGGGTAAGGCGCGGTGTGTCATCATCCACCGGCAGATATGCTTTATATTCTTCAATCAGACCTCTCCAATGCATCGAATCAATCCCCTTCCACTTTATAGGTTACATAAATGCTGTCATTATTCTCCACCAATGCCCGCAGCTTCTCCGGTTTGATCGCGGAGGTGATGACCACTGCCGCTTCCCTGCGCTCGATGAGTTCATAATCTATCCCATGCTGCGACAACTGTTCCCTGGCGGATATTTCATCGACGGTGAACCGGATGTAGAATCTTTTAGGGCTGACATCTTCTGTGATGGCTGCCTCGTATGCCGGAACCAGATTCTGTTCCACACGCTCCATACGCCTAAGGCAGCTGATCAGGTCGGATACTACAGCGGAGGCAGTTTCCCGACCGCCGGCACCCGGCCCGTAAAACATCGTTTCCCCTACCGCATTGCCCCTTATATATACTGCATTCTTCTCGTCGGATACTGAAGATAGCTGATGATCATCCGGCAGGAAGACGGGCGCCACTTCAATTGACAGCTGGTCATCATGGAATGCACTCCGGCCGATCAGCTTCATCGTCAATCCGGCATTGCTGCCTGCTTTTATGTCTCCCAGTTCTACTGAATCGATGCCTTGTGTCCCGACTTTCCCGATATCCACCTTGCGGTTGTAGGCCAGCCGGGATAACAGCACAATTTTCCTCTGGGCATCAAAGCCGGCCACGTCATTTGTCGGATCAGCTTCTGCATACCCTTTTTCCTTGGCGGCATCAAGCGCTTTTTCATAATCCCAACCTTCACCAGTCATCTTGGTCAATATGTAGTTGGTGGTGCCGTTCAGTATCCCCATCACTTCCTGTATGCGGTTTGCGTTCAGACCTTGACTGATGCCGTTAATAATCGGTATGCCACCGGCTACACTGGCTTCATACATCAGCATGGCACCACTCCTGTTCGCCGCTTCAGACAGTTCATCGATATGTTCTGCAAGCATATCTTTATTCGCGCTGATGACATGCACCCCTTTCTGGAGGAATCCGAGCAGCATGTCCCGGGTGGAGGCCACACCGCCCATCACTTCGGCCACTACATCTATATCTGCGGCATGAATCTCATCGACGTCATCCGTTATGGTTACACCGCCAAGCTCGACTCCGCGTTCCTTATATCTATCCCGGACCAGGACATGGCTGATGGAGAAGCTGGTACCGATTTGCCTCTCAATCTCCGGACGGTTCATCTGAATGATTTCCATCACTCCGGAACCCACCGTCCCCATACCGAGTATTGCCACTTTCATGCCACCATCACCTTTCTCCTATCATGCTTTCATATAAGACTATATATTAGAGAGAAAAGTCGGATAATTCAAGCGGCAATTTAAATAAGGGTACACATTATATGATTTTTGATGTATTATTGTTTTTAAAATTCAGAAAAGTAGAGGTGCAAAGGAATGAAGGTAGCTAAGTTTGGAGGCAGTTCCCTCTGTAATGCAGCACAGGTCAAAAAGATTGCCGATATAATGAAAAGTGACAGCGAACGCCGCATTGCGGTCGTTTCCGCCCCCGGCAAAAGAAGCACTGGCGACACGAAGGTGACGGATATGCTGATTGCCCTACATGCCAACCACACTGCCGGCCTGCCAGTCGAGGAGATCATCACGGATATCATAGGGAGATTTGCCGCAATGGTCGATGAACTTGGACTGGAACACCAACTGCTGGAAAATTATGAAGGTATATTGCGCTCACATCTGGCGAATATCAATGAGAAGAAGCGCCTCCTCGACGCCCTGAAGTCATGCGGCGAGGATTTTAATGCGCAGCTGGTCAGCGCGTATTTGAATAAAATAGGCGTCGATGCCACTTACATGTGCCCTGGTGATGCGGGGATAATGGTTACGGATGAGCCTTCCAATGCACTGCTGCTTCCTGAATCCTACGCCAGACTGGAAAAGTTGAAGGACGCCGGCCAAGTCGTGGTGATCCCCGGGTTCTTTGGATATTCAAAAAGCGGTCAGATCGTCACTTTCCCAAGAGGAGGGTCGGATATTACAGGAGCCATTGTGGCACGTGCGGTTAATGCATCACTCTACGAAAACTTTACGGATGTCAGCTTCATCTATTCGGCCGATCCGTCCCGCATCAGATCTCCTCATAAAATCGAGGAGATCACCTATCGCGAAATGCGTGAGCTGTCATATGCCGGGTTCGGCGTATTCCACGATGAAGCACTGGAACCTGTCTATAAACAGAATATCCCCATCATGATACGCAATACGAATGCCCCGGAAATAGAGGGGACGAAGATTGTAGCCGAAAGGGAGTATACACCCAGCATGCCGGTCATCGGCATCAGCTGCGATGAGGGTTTCACATCGCTCACAATGAATAAATACCTCATGAACCGGGAAGTCGGTTTTACAAGACGGCTGCTGCAGATCATGGAGGACCACGACCTCTCCTATGAACATATCCCTTCGGGTATAGACAACCTTTCGATCATACTCCGATCAAAGCAGTTCGAAGGCAATGATAAATTGGCGGCGGTCATCGCTGATATCGAAGATACGCTTGAAACCGAGTCGATACATATCGAAAACGACCTTGTACTGATCATCATAGTCGGAGAAGGAATGAAGCATCACATCGGCATCGCTACGAAGACAACGGTGGCTCTTAGTGAAAATGACATCAACATCAGTATGATCAACCAGGGGGCTTCAGAAATCAGCATGATGTTCGCCGTAGCCCAAAAAGATGCCCAGAAGGCGCTTCATGCAATCTACTATAATTATTTTGATGAATCCTGAAAATCAGGCTACAATAGATGGACACCTACCCCTCACCATATATTAAAGGGAGTCGGGTTCGGAAAAAGCATGGGAGGCCCGCAATGATATTCAGAAAAAGGATCGAACATATAAGAAGATACCGGGAGATTGCCCTGGCCTTCTCCAAAAGTGGTTTCGGATTTATCGTAGAAGAGTTGGGGCTTGATGAGGTTCTGTCCCTGCCAAAGAAAATGCTGCTTAAAAAGGATGGCACACACATCGAAAAGACGCGCGGAGAACGCATACGCCTCTTTTTGGAAGAAATGGGTCCCACATTCATCAAAGTAGGCCAGATTGCAAGCACCAGGCCTGACCTTCTGCCGGAAGATATCATCGAGGAACTATCGAAGCTGCAGAGTCACGTGCCTTCTTTTCCATACGATGAAGCAAAAGAAATCATCGAGCACTCTTTGGGAGCTGGGATGGATGATATCTTTTTGGAGTTTGAACAGGAAGCAATCGGGTCCGCCTCCATAGGCCAGGTCCACAAGGCCAAGCTTGTAACCGGGGAAGCTGTTGCAGTTAAGGTGCAGCGCCCGAATATCGAAAAAATCATCCGCAACGACCTGGAAATTCTGCAACAATTGGCATTGATGGCAGAATCCCGTATGGAATGGGCCCGCCAATATCAGCTGGTGGACATGATGGAGGAGTTCTCGAAATCCATCATAAATGAGCTCGACTACACCATCGAAGGGCGTAATGCAGATAAGGTCGGCAAACAGTTCAAAGATGACGAGGTCGTCCATATTCCAGAAGTCTACTGGGATGTCACGACGAAAGATGTGCTCGTGATGGAGTTTATAGAAGGCATTCAAATTGGAGACCTCGATTCACTGGCGGCTGAGGGGTATTCAAACGAAGTGCTTGCAGAGCGTCTCACACACGCAATTTTTCATCAAATCCTGATTGAAGGATTCTTCCATGGCGACCCACACCCTGGGAACATCACCGTAATGGACGGCGGCGTCATCGGATTCCTCGACTTCGGCATGGTGGGCAAGATGACGCGTGAGATGAAGTCGATCTACGGCTCGCTGCTCATCGCCATGATGAAAAAAGATGCAGACGGCGTCGTCCGCGCCATAACACGGATGGGGGTCGTGCCGGACGAGGTCAATATGAAGATCCTCAAAAAAGATGCCGAACTGCTCCGCGACAAATATTACGATGTTCCGCTCAGCCGCATGGACCTCGGTGAAGCTGTACAGGACATCTTCCATATAGCGAACGAGCACCATATCAAACTGCCGACGGATTTCACGATGCTCGGCAAGACCATTCTGACGCTTGAGAGCATCGTCCGTGAACTTGACCCGGACTTCAGCATCGTCGATGTAGCAGAACCTTTCGGCAGGCAGCTCCTGAGGGAGCGGTACAACCCTAAAAATGCTGCGGATCATGCGTGGCGCAGCTGGATCGAATTCACCGATGACCTAAAGGATGTTTCCGGTAATGTCCACGAATTCTCCAAAGGATTGAAAGGTCGCAGTGTCCCTGTAGAACTACAGGTGAAGCGGAGCGAGGCGTTCATGAAGCGTCTCGACCGGATAGGCAACCGATTGACGTTCAGTATCGTCCTGCTGTCCTTCAGCATCATCATGGTCGGCCTCATCATCAGTTCCGCATTGACCGACCAAGCCACCGTCCTCTTCAATATTCCGGCTATAGAAATCGGCTCTGTGGTAGCTCTACTGATGTTCATCGGTATGATCTATTCCATATTCCGTTCGGGAAGATTTTAGAAAAAGCCCTGGAGGTCTGTAGTGACCCCAGGGCTTTTTCATATTATATATAGAACATGTAGTCGTCGATTTCATCGTCATCGTGGTTCACCATATCCGAAAGCGTAGTGTGGTCGAGCACGTCACGAAGGGCGTCCCGTATCCTGCCCCACAGATAGCGTTCCGTATCGGTGTCCTTATCATCACCTTCAACCGCAACGATATTCTCTTCCAGTGTCCTGAAGATCTTCCCGACAGTGATCTCATCCGGCGCATGGTTCAATTCATAGCCGCCATAGGCGCCCCGTGTACTTTTGACGAGTTCTGCACGTTTTAAGTTCGTGACAATCTGTTCAAGGTATAGGTCGCTGATCCCCCGCTCGTCGGCAATGGATTTGACGCTGCGCTTATGCTCACCGTAGCTTCTGGCTAAAGCCAACATAAAATAGAGACCATATCTCCCGCGTGTAGAAATTTTCATAAAGCACCTCATAGTTTAAGTTCATATTTATATCAGTTATAGTAGTATTAAATATATCATAACTCTGAAACAGGTGAAAATATGTCAACTCAGCCACTGAGCTTTAGAATGCGACCAAAAACGATAGATGAAGTCCTCGGCCAGACCCACCTTGTCGGTGAAGGCAGCATCATCCGCCGGATGGTGACGGCTAAACGCCTTACATCAATGATCCTCTATGGCCCACCAGGCATCGGCAAGACCAGCATCGCGAGCGCAATTGCAGGTTCGACAAGTTACAAATTCCGTACCTTGAATGCTGTCACCAATACGAAGAAGGATATGCAGATGGTGGCCGATGAAGGGAAGATGAGCGGTAGCGTCATCCTCCTTCTTGATGAGATACACCGTCTGGATAAGGCTAAGCAGGACTTTCTGCTGCCGCATCTGGAAAATGGCAACATCATACTGATTGGCGCCACTACTTCCAACCCCTACCACGCCATCAATCCAGCCATCAGGAGCCGATGCCAGATTTTCGAATTGCACCTGCTCGATCCGGAAGATGTGGAAGTGGCCCTTAGCCGCGCGCTGGAAGATACCGGACGCGGCCTTGGGGATATGACCATAAATATCACCGATGAAGCGCTCGAATATCTGTCCGTGACAAGTCAGGGTGATGTCAGAAGTGCGTTGAACGCTTTGGAACTGGCAGCACTCAGTTCCGACAAAGACGCAAGTGGCGCCGTCAATATTTCATTGGATGACGCACGTGCCTGCATGCAGAAGTCCGACCTGCTCTATGACAAAGACGGCGATCAGCACTACGATGTGATGAGTGCCTTCCAAAAATCAATCCGCGGCAGTGATGTTGATGCTTCGCTGCATTACCTGGCCCGTCTGATAGAAGCAGGCGACCTTGTCACCATCGTCAGACGCCTCCTTGTCATCAGCTATGAGGATGTGGGGCTTGCGAACCCACAACTGGCTTCAAGAACCCTGGACGCCATCCATTCAGCGGAACGCCTCGGGTTTCCGGAAGCGCGGATACCCTTGTCCCAGGCCGTCATAGAACTTGCCCTATCACCGAAATCGAACAGCGCAATTAAAAGCATCGATGCCGCCCTATCGGATATCAGAAAGAAAAAGACAGGTAGTGTGCCGAAGCACTTGAAGGACGCGCACTATAAAAGTGCAGAAAAACTCGGCCACGGTGTCGGCTATAAATATCCGCATAACTACCCGAATCACGTCGTCAGGCAGCAATACTTGCCGGATCCTCTGAAAAGTGCAGCATACTATCAGAAATCAGATGTATCCAAATACGAGAAACAGCTCGCCGAAGTATATGATAAGCTCAAAAAGATATAAAAAAATAAGCACCGAATTTTACAATTCGGTACTTATTTGGAATATCCGAGCTTAAGCCGTGTGTTATTGTTGATTATTTTGGCCTGCTAATTGCAGGTGGGTGCCCAGTTTCCTACTCCAAACGTCCTGTCGGACAGGCATGTTTTTCATAGGAAAACCTATCAAGCTCCCGTTTATAAAAGTGTTAGGTCAAAATATAATTCAACACATCACGAACTTCTCAGATATTCCTCTTAAACACATAATAGCACATGCCTCGAAAAAAGGAAAGGAAAATGAATACGTTTTCTCTGTTTGACTTCCCCCAACCCACCGTCAGTCTGTAACAGTTATTCCCTTCACAAGAACCGAGGACCCTCATAGAAATACCGGCAGGCTAGAGCCTGCCGGTATTTTTCTATTCTTCCGTGTTTACAGAAATATGCAGCTCATCCAATTGTCTTGGATCGACATGTGAAGGAGCATTCATCATCAGGTCACCGGCACTTGCCGTCTTAGGGAAGGCGATGACATCACGGATGTTGTCTGTACCGGCCAGAAGCATCACGAACCGGTCCAGACCATATGCGATTCCGCCGTGCGGAGGTGCGCCGTATTTAAACGCTTCAAGAAGGAAACCGAACTGCTCATCGCGTTCTTCTTCGGTGAAACCGAGTGCTTTGAACATCTTCTTCTGAAGTTCGGCATCATGGATGCGGATCGAACCACCGCCGAGTTCATAGCCGTTCAATACGATGTCATAGGCATTCGCCTTCACATCTTCCGGACGATCCTCCAATTTGCCTATATCCTCTTGCCTTGGCGAAGTGAACGGATGGTGGGCCGCGAAATAACGGTCTTCCTCGTCATCATATTCAAGCAGCGGCCAGTCGGTCACCCATAGGAAATTAAACTGATCCGCCGGTATCAGCTCGAGATCCCGGGCAAGCTTGTTCCGCAAGTTGCCGAGTGCGGCATTGACGACTTTTGCAGAGTCCGCCACGAATAGGATAAGATCATTGTCGACCAGGGAAAGCGTGCTTGAGAGTTCCGACTGCTCCCCTTCATCGAAGAATTTGGCAACCGGACCGCTTAATGCGCCCTCATTCACCTTCAACCAAGCCAGTCCTTTAGCGCCATAATTTTTGACGAACACTTCGAGCTTGTCGATGTCTTTCCTCGAAAACTTATCGGCCGCATCCTTCACGACAATCGCTTTGACAAGTCCGCCGTTATCGACTGCAGATCGGAATACTTTGAATTCGGATTTACTGCTGAATGCGCTCAAGTCATTCAACTTCATGCCGAATCGCGTATCTGGTTTATCCACACCGTATTCAGCCATCGCCTCGTTATAGGTCATCCTCGGGAATGGCAGTGTGATGTCCATACCCTTTACATCCTGCATGACGTGGGCGATCATCCTCTCATTCAGATCCATGATCTGCTCCTGGTCCATGAATGAAGTTTCAATATCAATCTGTGTAAATTCCGGTTGGCGGTCGGCCCTCAAATCTTCGTCGCGGAAACATTTGACGATCTGATAGTAGCGTTCCATGCCGGACAGCATAAGAAGCTGCTTATAGATCTGTGGGGATTGGGGCAATGCATAGAATTCACCTTCGTGGATCCTGGAAGGCACCAGATAGTCGCGTGCGCCCTCTGGCGTAGACTTGGAGAGTACCGGCGTCTCGATGTCGATGAAATCCTCATTATCCAGGAAATTCCTGACACTGCGGTTCAATGAGTGTCTGAGCTTCAATATGCTCTGCAGTTTCGGCTTCCGTAATTCAAGGTATCTGTATTTCAACCTGAGGTCTTCGTTCGTCGTGTCGTCGGTGATCTGGAATGGCGGCGTCTCTGATTTAGACAGCACTTCCACTTCATCTGCAAACACTTCGATACGCCCCGTCGGAATATTGTCGTTCCATTGTGACTGGTCACGTTCATGCACTTTGCCGGAGATAGCGATGACATATTCCGTACGGATGCGGTCGGCAATATTTAATGCCGATTCGGATACTTCCGGGTTGAAGACCACTTGAATCACACCTTTACGGTCCCTCAGATCGATGAATATCAGACCGCCTAAATCGCGTCTCTTCTGTACCCATCCCTTTAGGTTCACCCGTTCTCCAGTCATCTTTTCTGTGATTTCCGCTGTATGTCTCCTCATGATCCTACCTCCTCGATTAGTTCAACAAGTACTTTTATATCTTCAAGTTTGACTTGCTTCGTGCTGCCGTCTGACATATTCTTCAGCTCGGCTGTATTCGTATCCATTTCTTCTTCACCTATTACGATCGTATGCTTGGCACCTTTACGGTCGGCATCCTTCATCTGGGCCTTCAACTTCCTGTTCTTATAATCCATATCCGAACTGATGCCTTCAGCGCGCAGCTGATGGATCAGCCGGCTTGCTGCGGTTCTTGATGCATCGTCCAGCGTACAGATATAGAGATCGATGCCTTGGGGCTTAGGAATTTCAATGCCTTCAGCCTCCAATGCCATAATCAGACGCTCGATGCTGAGCGCAAAACCGATACCCGTTTCAGTCGGGCCGTCCAGCAATTCCAGCAGACCATTATAGCGGCCTCCGCCACATAGTGTGGTGATTGCACCAAATCCTTCTGCATCGCTCATCAGCTCAAATGCCGTGTGTGTATAATAATCGAGGCCCCTGACCAGGTTATAGTCGATTTCATAGCCGATGCCGAGTGCATCGAGGTTGATTTTGACCTGTTCGAAATACGCTTTTGATTCTTCATTCAAGTAATCGTAGATTCTAGGCGCCTGTTTGACGAGTGGGTGATCACGGTCCTTCTTGCAGTCAAGGATGCGCATCGGGTTCGTATCGATCCGGGATTGGCAATCTGAACAGAATTCCCCGATGGATGGTTTGAAGTGTGCCACCAATGCTTCATTATAGGCGGAACGGCTATCCTGGTCACCGATCGAATTGATGTAGAGCTTCAGATTCGAAAGGCCGAAAGACTTGTAGATCTGCATCAGCATGCTGATGACTTCCACATCGATAAGTGGGTCTTCTACGCCGATCGCCTCTATACCGAACTGCACAAATTGGCGGTAGCGCCCCTTCTGCTTCCTTTCATAGCGGAACATCGGCGCAATGTAATAGACCTTGACGGGCTGATTCACATCATGCTGCATCTTGTTCTCTATATAACTTCTGACGACAGGTGCGGTTCCTTCAGGCTTCAAAGTCATGCTGCGGTCGCCCTTGTCCTGGAAAGTGTACATTTCCTTATTGACGATATCAGTGGAGCCACCGACGCCTCTGACGAACAGCTCAGTCGATTCAAAGACCGGTGTGCGGATTTCACTGTAATTGTAGTCCTGCGCAATCTGGTGGAGACGCGCTTCGATGAATTGCCATTTATAGGTGTCTTTAGGAAGGATATCCTGCGTACCTCTAGGTATTTGTATCATTATAAACCACTCCATTTCCGAAAATTAAAAAAAGCCCCTTATATCCACTTGGATATAAGGGGCGATTACTCGCGTTGCCACCCTGATTCAGCCGATAAAAGGCCCTCTGGCATATTAACGGCTGCCACCGCCCGGCGCACGGGGTTCTACCAAAGTGTCGGTTCATGGATACGGATGATGAGTCTGTTTTCAGCCTCGACAGACCTCTCTGGACATCACCCTATCCCCCTCTTTGGATCAAAGAACAGTTTTTCATTTATATAGTATATTAATATTATGGCTTAAAGCCGATGAAGTCAAGCATTCATTTCAAGTACTCTACGATTCCGTCGGTAAGACCCTGCACCATCAGTTCCTGATAATGCGAAGTCAGGAGGATGCGGTCATCCAATTCATTGCTCAAATAGCCAAGTTCAACAAGGACCGCGGGATAATCCAGTTGCCATGTCACCTGATAGTTCATGCTGTGGACCCCGCGGTTCCTGAAATAGGAGCGGGCATCCAGTGCATTATTCAGCGTTTCGGCAAATTCCTTTTGATGTGGATACGTATAATATGTGGTGAATCCGGTGACGCTCGGATCATCCATGGCATCGCTGTGCAGGCTGATGAACAGGTCGCCTTCAACTTTCCTGGCATCAAGCGACGCGAAGGTGTCCTGCTCCCTTGTGAGTAGCACTTCTGCACCGTGCCTTTCCAGTTCTTCCTTCAACTGGCTAGCCAGTCCGTAGACGATTTCATCCTCTGTAATGCCCGAGACACTCGTCGCCCCCGGATCTTTGCCACCATGGCCCGGGTCGAGCACTATAGTCGTGCCTGAAATATCATATTCACGCGGCTGCAGGTCAATTGGCGCCTCGTTGCCTGAAGCCTTGAACATATGGCCGGTTGCGGCGGTGATGAAGACTATCAGGGAAGCGGCCAACAGAAAAGCCACAGGCATCATATACACATGCTTTTTGTACTTGATGAAAAAGATGACTGCACCAAATGTGTTGACGAGAAGCCTTTTCATCCATTCCATCACAATATGTTTCCATTTTCCGCTTCATACATGAAGGTGATCGGCCCTTCGTTGTTGATCTGTACATTCATCATTTCACCAAAGAACCCTTCTTTCACCGTCAGGCCCTGGTCCTTCAGATGGGAATTGAAGACGTCATAGAGATGTTTGGCCTGCTCCTTGCCGGCTGAATCGGTAAAGCTTGGACGGTTACCTTTTTTCACATCGGCGTAGAGCGTAAATTGGGAGATGCTGAGGATTTCCCCGTCCACATCTTTGATGGAGAGGTTGATCTTCCCATCCCTATCTTCAAAATTCCGGCTGGCGGCAATCTTCTCGGCGAGTTTCCTCGCATCCGCCTCCGTCGAATCTTTGGAGACGCCGACCAGCAGGCAATATCCTTTTTTGATTTCATTGTAAAATTCATTGCTTATCACTGTCGCACTTGACACCCTCTGCAATAAGACCCTCATTCATTCCACCTCATTTAAATACCCGTTCTACACTGTAGATGTCAGGCAGCTGTTTAATCTTGTCGACGATCCGATACAAGTCTGTGACATTATGGACCATCACCGACAAACTTATTTTGGCATGATTATCGATATCAGCCCGTCCGTTCACCCGGGTGATCGGGAATTTCGTACCGGCAATCATATTGAGCACTTCGTTGACGAGCCCCTGCCTGTCATACCCTGTTATTTCCAGATCGGCCTGATATTTACGGTCCTTATCCTTATTCTTCACCCACTCCACATCTATGAGCCGTTCGGTCTCATTTCTGATGTTCGGACAGCTTGTTACGTGGACCTTCACACCATGACCTTTCGTGATGAAACCGATTATCTCATCGCCCGGTATAGGGTTACAGCATTTGGAGAGGTTGATGAGCATATTATCCATGCCTTGTACATAGACGCCGGACTCCGTTGAAATCTCCTTATAGTGATGGGTCCTGTCTATCTCTTCCACCACATTCGATTTCTCTTCAGTGACTTTGAATTTCTCCATCAATCTGTTTGTCACCTGCTGGGCTGTTATGCCACCAAAGCCGACCATCGCAAACAGATCATCCTCACTATTTAAGTTATAGCGTTCAAGGACAGGCTCCATATGTTGCGGCTTCAAGATATTATCAGGTTTGTATTCGCGGTTCTTTATCTCATGCTCGACCGCAAAACGTCCTTTTTCTATATTGCTCGCCCTATCCTGCTTTTTGAAGAAGGCGCGTATCTTATTTTTGGAGCTTGATGATTTGACGAGCTTCAGCCAGTCCAGGCTCGGACCGTAGGATTGCTTGCTGGTCCTTATTTCGACGATTTCACCCGTCGATAACTCATAGTCGATCGGGACAATCTTACCGTTCACTTTCGCCCCGATCATCTTGTTGCCCACTTCCGTATGGACCTGATAGGCAAAGTCGATTGGGATTGCCCCTTTCGGCAGCTCGACCACGTCCCCATTCGGTGTGAAGACATACACTTTATCGCTTAGCAGGTCCGTCTTCAACGCCTCCATGAATTCTTCCGCATCCGGTGAGGATGTCTCCTGGTCTATAAGATCCTGGAACCAGTGGAGGCGCTTGTCGCGTGAAGGTTCTTCCTTGAGCTCTTTCCCTTCCTTGTAAGCCCAATGGGCTGCCACACCATGTTCCGCTATATCATGCATCTCATATGTCCGGATCTGGATTTCCAGAGGGTCCCCGTTCGGACCGACGACTGTGGTGTGGAGCGACTGGTACATGTTCGGCTTGGGCATGGCGATATAATCCTTGAAGCGGCCGGGCATAGGTTTCCATATCGTGTGGATGACACCGAGCACCGCATAACAGTCCTTAATGTTATCCACCAGCACCCGGATGGCAAGCAGATCGAATATCTGGTCGAACTGCTTATGGTCCTTCTTCATTTTTCTGTAGATGCTGTATATATGTTTAGGCCGCCCTGATAGCTGTCCTTTTATTTTGGTGGTGGCCATCTCTTCATCGATGCGTTCCATTGCTTTATTGATGACCCCTTCACGTTCGCTCCGCCGTTTCTTCATCAAACTCACAATCTTGAAATACTGCTGAGGTTCTATATATCTGAGCGCGATATCCTCAAGCTCCCATTTGATGCTTGAAATACCTAGCCTGTGTGCAAGTGGCGCATAGATTTCCAGCGTTTCCTGTGAAATTCGTATCTGCTTGGCTTCAGGCATTGCTTTTAGCGTCCGCATGTTATGCAGCCGGTCCGCAAGCTTCACTAGGATGACGCGGATATCTTTGGCGATGGCGATAAAGAGCTTCCTATGGTTCTCCGCCTGCTCTTCCTTCTTGGACTTGTACTTGACCTTTTCAAGTTTCGTTACACCGTCCACTATCACTGCAACCTCTTCATTGAACATACCCACAAGATCTTCAAAAGTATAGGGGGTATCCTCCACCACATCATGAAGGAACCCCGCGATGATGGTGGGACCGTCAAGCTTCAACTCCGCAAGGATTCCCGCAACTTGTACCGGATGTAGTATGTAAGGCTCTCCACTTTTCCTGTATTGTCCTTCGTGCGCTTCATGTGCCAGTTCGTATGATTTTTCTATCATGCCCATATCGGTCTCATTCATATAGGCGCTGCACATTTGTATCACTTGATCCGCACTATAGGGATATTCCTTGTTCATGTCCTCACCCCCTCCCATTACACTGATTAGAATCATCATACTATAAAATCCATTTCAAATAAATGAATGTAGAAAAAAAGCCTGTTTCCACAGACTTTATAGCGTGCTATTGTGCGTAAGTAATCAGAGAGAGGGTGTCATATCCCTCAAGGCGCTTCTTACCTTCCAGATACTCCAGTTCTATAAGGAAGGCAATGCCGACGACGATGCCTCCGAGCTTCTCAACCAGATGAATCGTCGCTTCAATCGTCCCCCCGGTAGCGAGGAGGTCATCCGTGATGAGTACGCGCTGGCCGGGAGAAATCGCATCCCTGTGCATAGTCAGGATATTCAAACCGTATTCCAGGTCATATTCGTACTTGATGACTTCCCTCGGCAGCTTCCCTTCTTTCCTGACAGGAGCAAATCCGATGCCCATGCTGTATGCCACAGGACACCCGATGATGAATCCCCGTGCTTCCGGACCGACGATGATATCCACTTGTTTTTCCTTGGCATATTCGACGATCTGGTCTGTTGCATAGCCATATGCCCTGCCATCGTCCATTATAGTCGTGATGTCTTTGAAACTGACGCCTTTTTTAGGCCAATCCTGTACTTCTGAAACATATTTTTTTAAATCCATTTTTACCCCACTCACTTCGAAATTAATGTTCTGAGATAGTTTTTCAGCTCAGAGGAGGAAGACATCTTCAGCATTTTTTCTGCCTCAAGCCGCTTCCTCAGTTCATTGAAAAGCAAAGATTCTTCAATTTTACGTTCTGAATCATCCTTTTGCTTATATATTATACCATCTTTTAACGTAACCATGTCCAAATCCACCATAATATCAACCATCATTTTGAGGAAATTCATTTTTACCCCAAGACGCCGAGCAAGTGCAGGCGCATGTTTAGCGAGGTTGATTGTGCCATCGGCAGCGCCCGACACCAGCTGTTTTAGGGCGTTGATATCCGCTTGTGAGGGGATCCCGGAAAAAAAGAGCTCTTCCCGGCTGTTGAATATCGATATTATTTTAGATGCGTGGATACCATTCAGTGAATACGCAAGATCCAGAAGATCGCCAGGCATATCCCTCAGTACTACAGTCCCTGAAGTGAACGGCAGATCTTCCCCGTATTCGTAGTAATTGTCACCGAGCCGCTCCCTGCCTCTGGCGATGACGAAAACATCATTCTTTGATATCATGTCGAACCTCTGATCGGACCGGCTCCTCATATCGATGAGTTGGACGTTATCTACATTGGCATCCTGAAGCATCAGCTGCAGACTGCGCTTTTGATTGAACTCGTTGATGTTGACCGTCCCAACCAAGCTGATGACATCATTCTGTGACACTTCATTGATGAGGTGCCCAAACCCGAAACCGATGACATCCATGCCGACCCGGGGCATCGTCATTTTAATATGTCTCTTATCTTTACCCACCTGTCGTATTTGCCCTATCGTATCATTCTGAAGCATGAAAACAGGTGATTGAAATGATTGGCCGAATGGTTTGAGGCGCTCGAAACGCTCGAATCCCTGCATGGTCATGTTGGTTCCGTCCACCTGGTAATCGATGTATTTCACCGGCTTCAGATCAAGTCCGAGGCTTGCGAAGTAATCTTCCAGCTGTGTTTTGAAAGCGATAATATCCTCTGACGCCACCTCGATGCCAAGCGCCTGGGCATGTCCTCCGAAATGGGTATGGTGCGTCGATTGATGGGTGATTATGTCATGCAGGTCAAGTCCTTCAATCGAGCGGCCGGAACCACGGTAACTGTCCCCATCCCGGGTCAGTACAATGGCGGGCTTGCCGAACTCTTCCACTATCCTTGAAGCGACAATCCCAAGTACGCCGGGGTGCCAGCCGTCGGCATATGCGATATTGATCTGGTTCTCTGTCCTGATCTGCTCTACAGCCTCACCGAAAATGTCGATGACCAGCTGCTTGCGTTCGGCATTCATGTTCTCGATCGTCATAGCCATTTCATATGCTGCATGCCTCTCATCCTCGAGCAGCAGTTCAACAGCGATTTCAGCTTCTCCAAGCCGACCGGTGGCATTCAGACGGGGAGCAACCGTAAACGCTATCGTTTCCTCATCGACCCCTCCTTCATGACCGGCCGCACGCAGTAAGGTATGGATGCCTGTGGTAGGTTCGTTATTCAATATTTCCAAACCTTCCATCACCAGCTTCTTGTTCTCATCTATCATCGGCACAAGATCAGCTACAGTACCGATTGCAACAAGTGCAAGATCATCCTGCCCGGCGGCGCCCAGAGCCTGTACCAATTTGTAGGTGATGCCGACGCCTGCCAGACTTTTGAAGGGATACGAACCGTCAGGGTGATCCGGGTGGATGATGACCGTCTCAGGTACCGATTCACCGAAAGTGTGGTGGTCGACGACGATTGTGTCTATGCCCTGGTCATTGAGGAATGCCAGTTCATCTTTACCTGAAATGCCATTGTCTACAGTGATGACAAGGTCGTACTGGCCGATGACGATCTCCTCGAACACTTCCCGGTTCGGGCCGTAACCATCTTCTATGCGGTTGGGTATGAAATATCCGGCATCCGCCCCTTTCCGCCTCAATGCTTTAAGCAGTAGGACGGTGCTGGTGATGCCGTCCGCATCGAAGTCGCCATAGATGAGTATACGTTCCCCATGCTCAACAGCAACATTGATCCGGTCGACCGCCTTATCCATGTCATGCAACAAAGAGGCATCATAGGTCGTGGGGTTATAGATTTTCATCAAATCTTCCTCTGTCGTATATCCTCTGTTTTCGAGGATGGTCTGTTCCAGCATATTCAATTTGAAAACACCGATTAAAGATTCCGGTATCTCCTCTGTCCTTTTGCGAACTCTCCATTCAAACTTCGACTGATACATGTGATCCTCCCTTTATAAAACGCCCGGGGACTCCCGGGCGTTCACTTATACCAATATTTTTTCGTCGTTCTTTTTCTTTTCTTCATAAACCGTCAAACTGCCATCCGTCTGTCTGAACTGACGTTTCTTCAATATACCCCATAACTGAAGGGCGATGAACAGCGAGGAATAGATGCCGCTGATCAGACCAATCAGCAAGGCGAGTGAGAAGTTGAAGATTGCACTGCTGCCGAAGATGATCAGGAATAGTACGACAATGACGACTGTGAATACAGTGTTGATCGAGCGCGTCAATGTCTGCTTCAGGGAACGGTTGATGATGGCATCAATCTCTTTTTCATTATGGATGACCTTATATTTGCGCAAGTTCTCCCTCACCCTGTCGAATGTCACGATGGTATCGTTGATCGAGTAACCAACGATCGTCAGGACCGCTGCAATGAATGTAATGTCTACTTCAATCCTGAAGATGGAGAAGATGGCGATCATGATGAATGCATCGTGGATGAGTGCCAGCACACTCGGCAGCGCCATGCGCCATTCGAAGCGGATCGAGGCATAGATGATGATGCCTATTGAAGCGATGGCCAATGCTATCATCGCATTCTTCGCCAACTCTTGCCCGACTATCGGGCTGACCGTACTGACCGCAGGTTCATACCCGTATAATTCATCGAATGTATTCTGCATTGTGGTGACTTCTTCCTGATCCAAGTTTTTGGTATAGCGGACAACCACCATATCTTCACCAGAAGTGGTGATGCTGTCAGGGGCCAGGCCGATATCTTCAAGCTCTGCCTCCACCTCTTCTACAGTGGCCTCTTCCGACGTCTGGATATCCGCCCGTGTGCCGCTTGTGAAGTCTATGCCCAAGTTCAATTTGAAGATGGACAGGATGAGGAGGCCGGCGAGTATCGTCACTAGACTGAACGTAAAGAACTTCTTCGTATGGCCGACAAAATCAAACTTGTCCCAAGGTGTCGTCAGATGTTCGATATCCTTGCCTTCGTTCAAGCTGAAGCGATCCGCTTCCTTGACCCCGAACCATGTCAGGCGCTTATTGAAGAAATTCGATTTGACGAGCAGTGAGAGCAGTATGCGCGTCAGGAAGACGGCGGTGATGAAACTCATCAGTATCGATAGAAGCAACATGGTCGCAAACCCTTTGACGCTGCTCGTGCCGAATATGAAGAGCACTATGCCGGCGACCAAAGTAGTGATGTTGGCATCTATGATTGTCCAGAGGGACGCCTGGGATGCCTTCTTATACGCCTGTTTGATATTGCGTCCGATCCGCAGTTCATCCTTCATACGTTCATACATGATGATGTTCGCATCGACTGCCATCCCGACCCCGAGGATCAGGGCGGCGATACCCGGCAGGGTGAGCACCCCACCGATTATATTGAAACCAAGCACCGTGAGATAGATATAGACCGTCAGTGTAACAGCGGCGATGATCCCAGGGAGCCTGTAGAACGCAATCATATAGAGGAAGACGATCAGCGCACCGATCAGTCCCGCCGTTACGGTCTCGTCGAGTGCCTGTTCACCGAACTGGGCACCTACCGAAGTCGAATAGATTTCTTTCAGGTCAACAGGCAACGAGCCTGCATTGAGCAGTGCTGCGATATTCTGGGCGCGCTCCAGTCCTTCCTGGCCGGAGAATCCACCCGAAATCATCACGTCGGATGTGTTCAAGGCCTGCTCTACACTCGGTGCAGAGATGAATTTGGGATCTTCTTTTGTGACTTCTTCTTTAAAGCTGTCTTCACCCTCTTCAAAATCCATCCAGATTACCATCAGATTCTCACCCGGAGGACGGTTCGAGATCTCTTCAGTGATGTCCCTGAATTTTTCGGGATCCTTCAGCTGAAGCGAAACCATCGGCTGGTTCATCTCGTCGAAGCTTTGACTGGCGCCACCCTGTACAAGGTCCGAACCGTCAAGGAGGACTTCATCATCCACGTTTCTGATCGTCAGTTCAGCCTGTGTACTGAGCAGTTCACGGGCCTCCGTCTGATCTTCCACACCCGCCAGCTGTACACGGATCCTGTTGCCGTCTTCAACCTGGATGTTCGGCTCAGAGACGCCAAGTACGTTGACGCGCGAATCGAGCGTCTGTGCGGTGCTGCTCATTGCAGCTTCATCGATCTCGTCTCCTTCATGCAGCGGTTCGACTTGATAGAGCACTTCAAAACCGCCCTGCAGATCCAGGCCAAGATTGACATTCTTGCCCAGGTCCTTAGCGGTCAACCCCACTGCCGTCAATAATATCACTGCAAGGATAATTGCAGATATTATCCTGTTTTTCTTAGTTTTCAATAGGACACACCTCGATTATTTTATGAATCATCAACATTTCAATTATAACGCTTGGGGGCTCAAATTAAAAATAAAAATAAGCTGGCTCACCGAGCCAGCTTATCATACTACTTGACAATCTCCTTAAGTGCAACGCGTTCAAATTTAAGGATGGCACCATTTACATCATCGGTGCGGATGTACATATGTTTTTGATCGAATGACTCAACCGTTCCGTGAATGCCTCCGATAGTGATGATTTCATCACCTTTTTGCATATTCGCCTGCATATCTTGCACTGCTTTTTGTTTCTTCTGTGCCGGACGGATCATCAGGAAATACATTACCAGAATCAATACCAGGAACGGCAGAATGGCCATGAAAAACTCCATTTAAAAATCTTCTCCTCTTTAGAAATTTTTTGGATTTTCAACATTCAATCCATATGATTCGAAAAATGCTTCTTTAAAGTCCATTAATTGATCATTTAAAATCGCAGTTCGAACATCTTCCATCAATTTTAGCAGAAAATAAAGATTATGGTAAGTCGTAAGCCTTAATCCCAGAATTTCATTTGCTTTGAATAGATGCCTGAGGTACGCCTTTGAATAGTTCCGGCACGTATAACAATCGCAGCCGGGGTCAAGCGGCGTGAAATCTCGTTCGAACTTCTTGTTCTTGACGACAACCCTGCCCCTTGAAGTCATGGTTGTGCCATTGCGCGCAATACGGGTCGGCAGCACGCAGTCGAACATGTCGATGCCTCTGATTACACCTTCTATCAGGGCATCCGGAGAGCCGACGCCCATCAGATACCTCGGTTTGTCCTCCGGCAGCAGTGGTACGGTCTCCTCAAGCACACGGTACATGATGGGTTTTGGTTCCCCGACGGATAATCCGCCGATGGAATATCCAGGGAAATCCATGCTGACCAGATCTTTTGCGCTTTGTTCACGCAAGTGCTTATATTCTCCACCCTGCACAATGCCGAATAGCGCCTGGTTGCGGTCATGGCCACCTTTGATGTGATGATCGAGACACCTCTCAGCCCATCTGCTTGTACGCTCGATCGAATCTTTTACATATCGTTCCTCAGCTGGGAAAGGTGGACATTCATCAAACGCCATCATGATGTCCGATCCGAGGTCATGCTGGATGTCCATCGCCTTCTCCGGACTCAGGAACAGCTTCGAGCCATCCAGATGGCTCCTGAAGTGGACACCTTCTTCTTCGATTTTGCGTCTATCGCTCAGGCTGAATACCTGGAATCCACCTGAGTCGGTCAAGATCGGCTTATCCCAGTTCATGAATTTATGGAGACCGCCTGCCTCTTTGATGATATCGCTCCCCGGCCTCAGCCACAGATGATAGGTATTGCTCAAAATGATTTGACTGCCGATATCCGCAAGTTCTTCCGGGGTCATTGATTTGACTGTCGCCAAAGTGCCGACCGGCATGAATATCGGGGTATCTATAGTGCCGTGTGGTGTATGGAGTTTGCCTATACGGGCTCCGGTCTGTTTACATGTCTTAATGTGTTCATATCTGATTGCCATCTAAGTTTCATCCTCATATATAATCATTGCATCGCCAAAACTGAAGAACCGGTATGATTCATCGATGGCATGCTGATATGCCGCCATGATCGTCTCTTTATCACTGAATGCACTCACCAGCATCATCAGCGAAGATTTAGGCAGGTGGAAGTTTGTGATCAGGGCATCGATCGCCCGGTATTCAAAGCCGGGATAGATGAAGATATCAGTGAATCCACTGGCTTCAGTGAACTTACCGTGGTCCTTGACGATCGTCTCCAATGTCCTCGTGCTCGTCGTCCCTACACTGATGATCTTGCCGCCCTTTGACTTGACCGCGTTCAACAGTTCCGCTGTTGGACTATCCATTATATAGAACTCGGAATGCATCTTATGGTCTTCAATCACTTCTGTACTGACGGGACGGAATGTACCTAAACCGACATGCAGTGTGATGTAGGCGATATGTACACCTTTGGACTTGATCCTCTCCAGCAGCGCATCGGTGAAATGCAATCCTGCAGTCGGTGCAGCCGCTGAGCCTGAATGCTTCGCATAAACAGTCTGATAGCGATCTCTATCCTCAAGCGTCTCCTTGATGTACGGAGGCAGAGGCATCTCTCCAAGGGCATCGAGTACATTTTCAAGCACACCCTCATATTTCAGTTCGACATGCTTGATGCCTTCATCGAATGAGTCTGTACACACTGCTTTAAGCAGGCCGTCACCAAAGCTTACCACCGTACCTGGGCTGATCTTTTTAGCTGGTTTCACCAGCACCTCATAACCCCCTGCGACCGGCTTCAGCAGAAGCATTTCTATTTTTGCGCCCGTCTCTTCTTTGACGCCGTATAATCTTGCCGGCAGTACTTTTGTATCATTTAAAACGAGTACATCTCCCGGGTTGAAGAAGTCGATAACATCTTCAAACGTCTTATCCGAGACCGTCCCTGATTTCTTCTCCAATGCCAATAGTCTGCTTGAAGCCCGATCCTTCAAAGGGGTTTGGGCGATCAGATCATGTGGCAGGTTGAAATCAAATTCTTCGAGTTTCAAACTTATTCCCCATTTCTCGATATATCTGGCTGTGTGTCATCTTTGAAGTATTCATAGCTTTTTGCCGTGGCCCGGCGACCACGCTGAGTGCGTTCTAAGAAGCCTTGCTGGATCAGATAAGGTTCATAGACATCAAGGAGCGTCACCACTTCCTCACCGATGGAGACCGCTACCGTCTCCAGTCCCACCGGTCCGCCGCCATAAGTATGTATGATTGTGTTCAT
This sequence comes from Salinicoccus siamensis, assembly GCF_042429615.1. Lineage (GTDB taxonomy): Bacteria > Bacillota > Bacilli > Staphylococcales > Salinicoccaceae > Salinicoccus > Salinicoccus siamensis. The sequence continues at coordinate 13,034 of NZ_JBHMAH010000013.1, read as the reverse complement.
AATTTTATGGTCGACCGGGTCGAGGCCGCTTGGGTCCACCTCAAGCACTCTAAGAGCATGATCGGTCGTTTCCAAAGTGATGGATGGCTCTTCCTTGACTATGGAAAAGTCCCGTACTCGGCGTAGCAATCGATTGGCTATACGCGGTGTGCCCCTTGAACGCTTGGCCAGTTCCACTGTGCTGTCGGGGTCGATTGACACTTCAAATATTTCCGCTGTGCGGTTCACGATCGTCATCAGGCTATCGACATCATAATATTCGAGTCGCAACTGTACCCCGAAGCGGTCCCGAAGCGGAGCCGAAAGACTGCCGAAACGGGTCGTGGCCCCCACCAAAGTGAAGGGTGGCAAATCGATGCGGATGCTTCTCGCTTCTTCACCTTTACCGATAACGACATCAAGGAAGAAATCCTCCATTGCCGAGTAGAGTATCTCCTCCACTGCGCGCGGCAGACGATGAATTTCATCGATGAACAGCACATCCCCCGTTTCAAGGCTCGACAGGATGGCAGCCAAGTCCCCTGCACGTTCCACGGCAGGACCTGAGGTTGTACGGATGTTTACACCCATCTCATTTGCGATTATATTTGAAAGCGTCGTCTTACCAAGGCCCGGAGGTCCATGCAGTATTACATGGTCGAGGGCCTCTCCCCTGATCTTTGCCGCCTCGATGAAGACTTTGAGGTTATCCTTCAGAGTCTTCTGTCCGATATACTGGCTTAAAAATTCAGGGCGCAGTGACATTTCCACCTGTTCTTCCTGATTCTGCCTATCTTCATCTAAAATACGATCGTCCATAGTAACACCCCATTATTGAACTAGGTACTTCAAACCACGCTTAACGGCCTGATCGACTGATTCGAAATGCTCCTGATTGAGGTTCTTTTCAATCTTTCTGAGTTCCCGCTTGCTGTACCCCAGTGCTTCAAGTGCAAGCATGGCTTCTTGGATATGGTGGTTGCTGCCGCCTTTGTCAGGCGCAGGCAATGCCACGCTGACATGCCCGAGCTTGCCTTTTAGATCGAGTATGATCTGGCTTGCCGTCTTCTTTCCGACACCCGGAAATTTCTGCATGTACTTCTCATCTTCAGCTTCCACCGCATCGATGATCTCTTCCGGACTCGAAGCGGCAAGTATCGCCAGTGCACTTTTCGGGCCGATGCCGGTCACTTGAAGCAAAGATTGGAAGAGGACCTTTTCATCCATGGTCACAAACCCGTATAATGTGTGGCTGTCATCCCGCACAATCAGTTCGGTATGGACCGTCACTTCCTCTTCGTCTCTGTTCTCAAAACGGAATGGGTTCGGCACCATGATCAGGTAGCCGATCCCACCAGTCTCTACTGTAATATTCTGTGGTGCAACTTCTTTTAACGTGCCTTTTATATACTGATACATTAAATCACCATCATTCTACGAATTCGAATTCACCGCGCAGAATCCTTACTGTATCGCCCGTCTGGATGCCTTTCTCACGCAGGGCATCGTCGATGCCCATGGTCCGCATCTGCCTTGCGAATCTTCTCACGGCTGCATCGCGGTTGAAATCGGTCATTTTGAAAATGCGCTCGATGGAATCGCCTGATACGACATAGGCACCATCATCATCACGTGTAATCTCAAATGCATCAGGATCTTTTTCGTGCCGGTAGACGACACGGTGATCAGTCTCTTCGATGACTTCTTCGACTGTGGAAGCTTTCTCAAGCATATCCGCAACGCGGTAGAGCATATTATCCAAGTTTTCACGAGTGGCAGCCGAGATGCGATATATTTCCTTGTCTTTCCCCACTGCTTCAGCAAACTTCTCGAAAGTGCCCTCGTCTTCCACGAGGTCAGTTTTATTGAGGACGATGATTTCAGGCCGTTTGAGCAGGCTTTCATTATAAAGACCCATCTCTTTACGGATTGTTTCATAATCCTCTACTGCGTCCCGTCCTTCAACTTCACTGATGTCGATGACATGAACGATGACTTTAGTCCGCTCGACGTGCCTCAGGAACTGATGGCCAAGCCCAGTGCCTTCCGAGGCACCTTCAATAAGTCCGGGCAGATCCGCCATGACAAATGAGCGGCCGTCCCCCGTCTCCACGACGCCCAAGTTCGGTTTGATGGTTGTGAAGGGGTAATCCCCAATTTTAGGCTTCGCTTTTGTGACGGCACTGAGTATCGTTGATTTTCCGACACTCGGGAAACCTACGAGACCAACGTCCGCCAGTAGCTTTAGCTCAAGCACTACATCAAATTCCTGGCCCGGTTCCCCATTCTCGGCAAAGTCCGGCGCCTGGTTCCTTGACGTGGCGAAGCGGGAATTTCCGCGGCCACCCCGTCCGCCTTTGGCGACGACGGCCCTTTGGCCGTGCTGGGTCAAATCAGCTAATGTTTCTCCGCCTTCTTTCTTCTTGACTACTGTACCTGGTGGCACCTTCAGTACCATAGGCTCACTGTTTTTTCCGTGGGCATTCGCACTCATTCCGTTACCGCCGCGCTTCGCCTTGAAGTGGCGCTGATACCGGAAGTCCATCAATGTCCTGAGTCCTTCGTCGACCTCAAATATGATGTCCGCACCATCGCCGCCGTCGCCGCCTGAAGGCCCGCCCATCGGAATATATTTCTCACGTCTATACGCGACGAGGCCATTTCCGCCATCGCCGGCTTTTATGAATATACCAACCTGATCTATAAACATAGTCTCACCCCTATCCTTAAAATATTATATCATATCGTACACCGCTCATTTAATGAAAAAGGACACCAGCTCTGCTGATGTCCACTCGTTCATTATTTCGCTTCGGTATAAACAGAAACGCGCTTTTTATCGCGACCAAAACGCTCGTATTTTACAACGCCGTCGATCTTAGCGAATAGAGTATCATCTCCGCCGCGTCCAACGTTCTCACCTGGGTGGATTTTAGTTCCACGTTGGCGGAAAAGTATGGAGCCGCCTGTTACATGCTGGCCATCTTGTCTTTTGGCACCAAGGCGTTTGGATTCAGAGTCACGTCCGTTCCTCGTTGAACCTACACCTTTTTTGGATGCGAAGAATTGCAGATTGAGTTTAAGCATTGCTTTCACCTCACTTGAATGATAATTTGATGTTTTCACCGTATTCTTCTTCTATTGTTTTAAGTGATATGATCATGCTTTCCAATAGAGTCTGGAGTTTTTCATCATCTGGGTCCGTCACTTCGAAATTGAAGTAGCCGGTTTCCTCCTCCATATCGATTGAGGGATTTGCATCCGTCATATTGAGTATGGCGTTTACGGAACCGAAGACAACTGCCGAAGCACCTGCGCAGACGATGTCGCTGCCATACTCACCGAACATGGCATGGCCTTCCATATTGAAGGAAGTGACCTGTCCATCATCATTTATATGGAATTCTACATTAATCATTAGAAGTCTATCTTATCAACTGTCAGTTTTGTATATGGCTGACGGTGACCTTGTTTACGCTTGTAGTTCTTTCTGCGTTTGAATTTCACGACGTCGATTTTCTTACCGCGGCCGTGCTTTTCAACTTTTGCAGCTACAGTTGCACCTTCTACAGTAGGGGCACCAACTTTAACTGAATCTCCACCTACAAAGAGTACTTTGTCAAAAGTGAATGTGTCACCTGCTTCTGCGTCGATCTTCTCGACATAGATAGTCTGACCCGCTTCAACTTTAATTTGTTTACCACCTGTTTCGATAATTGCAAACATACTTACACCTCCTAATATAAAATAAGACACGCCATCTGCAGGTGGATGGTAATCGCTTGAACCTGCAACTGAGCGGTTGATGTTTACATTATCACCAACCTCTGCATTATACCAGCAGCAGATGGTGCTGTCAATCCTGTTTGAGGAGTTCTTTCCTGACCCTGGCGACTTTGCGTGCCACGACAAAAACAATCAGAAAGAGCAGCGCATTGATGAGCATGCTCGGCACTGACCTAAGGGCCGTATAATCAAACAATGGCATATCGATCATGCCAAGTACGGAATAGATCGCATATATATATGCATCGTAGAAGAAAATCAACAGCAGTACGACAAATGCCATGGCGACGAAATCTCTATGGAAGACCCGGAAGGCGGTGTGCATGAATACAACGAACGCTACCATCCCGAAGGTGTGTATGCCATAGAGGGACCCTATGTAGATGTCGAGCATCACTCCGAAGACCACCGCCAAAAATATCCCCATCCTTGACCCTACATAGATCGACAGCAGCAATATGAAGATAAGTAAGGTGCGGGGCACAAAATAGACCGCCACTCCAATGATCGATGCCGGACTGAATTCCGCAAAAGTAAAGTCGATGTACATGAATAGGAAGGCACAGAGGAAAATCATAAGTGTTCTCATATCATTCCTCCATTGACTCCGGATTTCTTTTGATGACATGAACAAGGTCGATATCATCCATATTACTGTTCAGCTGCACATAGGCATTTTGACTCAAACCATACTCGTCATTTTCGACTTCAACTATTTTGCCGATGATCAGCCCTTCCGGCAGGCTCCCCACCAGGCCGCTCGTGAAGACTTCATCGCCGCGTTCAAGTCCACTGCGGTTTTTAATGTTCTCAACCACAAGCAGGTTGCGTTCATCATCAAACCTGCGGATATTGCCATATGCTGTTTCGTCTTCGTGGGTTACTTGAACTGAGAGGTTATTGCCTGTTGAGGAGGCCGTCAACATCTCGACATAGCTTGAGTTGCCATTGACCCTGACCACAGTACCGACCAGCCCTTTTGTGGTCATCACAGCCATGCCTTCCTTTATGCCGTCGGATTCCCCTTTATCAATGGTGAAGTTATCCATCCACTGGTCAGGTGACCTTGAAATCACACGGGCATCAACACTTTCGTAGGAGCGTCTGGAACTGACATCCAGAGTTTCCCTCAACTCCTCGTTCTCCGCTTCAAGACCTTCCAGATCTGCCTGCATCTGCGGCAGCATTTCAAGCTGTGCATGTAGTTTCTCGTTCTCTTCAACAGCACTGAAACTGGCGGAGATCTTATTGATGATGCCACCTATGAATCCGACCGGCGCGTCTATGACGACCTGCGAACCTGCTGTCAGATCGCCAGTGAACTGCTCCGCCTTAGTGACGGAATTCCGATCCGTCATCGAGAAACCTATTAGAAGTATTAATACAATAATGCCAAAAAGTATGATCAGCATACGATTACGGTTGAAAAGCCTGTTCACGATCGAGCGCCTCCATTGATTGTTGGTATCTGATTAAAAGAATACCACAATCAAGCACTGCTGATAAAGGATATGTAAATAAAAAGGAGAGGCCCGAGGACCTCTCCATAACAGATAAGATAATAATATATATGATATCTAGAACAGTAAGTATACATGTTCTATCAAAGGCGTTTTAGATGACATAATCATCAATCGCCTATTATGTCATTTTCATTACAATTATTATGTTACATGTTTAATTGTTCGCTTTCAAGGGGATAATGTAGATTATTTAATGTAAAATGTCATTTTTCCATAAATTCTGAAGCGCTTTGAACAGTTCGATCACTTCCTTCAGCTCGACTTCACCTACAGCCAGGGAGATGCGGATGTAATATTTTCCTCGCGAGCCGAATGGAATTCCTGGAGTGACAAGGATGGAACATTCACGGAGCAGGTAGGCCTTAAACGTCTCGCCGTCAAACCCCTCCGGCACGCGGATCCAGCCGAATATCCCCCCTTTAATCGGGTTGATCGGAATACCCATCTCCAGCAATGCTTCTGTAACCAGGCGGCTCCTTTTGGAGAACGTATCCTTCTGGACGGGCAGAATATCCCCAGCATGTCGGAGGGCTGCGGTAGACGCCTCCTGCACCACGCCCCACATGCCTGTTTGGGTATGATCCTGATAAGTGTTGATTGCATTGATCATTTCCTTGTTTCCTACAGCAAAACCTGAGCGGAACCCCGACATGTTGAACCCTTTCGACAAGGAATATATCTCAATCGCACAGTCAAGGCTGCCTTCACTCTGAAGAATACTTGGATGCTTCTCCTCAAATGAAAAAGGGGCGTAGGCAAAATCATGAACTATGCGGGTTCCTGTTCCTTTAAACCGCTCTATCGTGCGATCGAAAAAGGCGCGGTCCGCAACCGCGCCAAGCGGATTAGACGGATAATTCAAGTACATCAGCCGTGCATTGGCCTGCTCCTCGTCATCCAACGCATCGTAGTCGGGCAGATATCCGTTTTCTGCGAGAAGCGGCAGGTCATAGATCACCCCTTTCGCCAACTCGACGCCTGCTGCATAATCCGGATAACCTGGATTGGGCAGGTAGACGCCTTCCCCCGGCTCGATGAACATCATCGGAAACTGCACCAGGGCACTCTTGGTGCCGTACAGTAGCGCGATATTCTCCTCTTCCAGTTCCACCCCGTATCCCCGCTTATAGAAATCGATGATTGCAGCCTTAAATGATTGTTTCCCCCGGAATTGACCATATCGTTGATTTTCCGGCTGATAGAGTGCCTCGGCTGCTCGCTTTAGGATGGGTTCAGGTGTCTCGGCGTCCGGAATGCCGACTGCGAGGTTGATCAGCGGCAGGGGGCCAAATGCTTCCTCTCCGGCCATAGCCGACTTGAAATAGCTGTCAGGGATGCTCGAGAGTAGTTTATTCATCTTCATTCTCCTTCCGGTTTATCAAATCCTTTGAATTGTTCATCTATCGTCTGTTTGAAATGTTCCGACTCGACTGCTTCAATGAGATCTTTTGCCATTTTACTGTCTTTATCTGAAGCATTGACGACAATCTGATTCCTGAAATTCTCATTCATATCTTCAAGTTGCAGCGCATCCGCCAAATCCATACCGCTTGCCAATGCAAAGTTTCCCGGCACGAGTGATAATCCGATCTGATCCACACTTCTCGGTAGCTGCCCTGAATCCTGGTAGACGAATTCCAGATTCTTATTGTTTTTTAATATATCCTTTTCTTCGATCGCAAGTAAATTGGCATCCTCTGCAATTTCAATCAGCCCCGCGTCCATAAGCGTCTGGAACCCCCTCGAAGAATTGACGGGGTCCAAGGGAAGTGCCACTTCGCTGCCATTTTCTATTTCATCCAATGAATCATATTCGCTGGAATAGAGTCCCATAGGCGCAGTCGGCACTTGGATGAGGTTATGGAAATCCGTGCCATTCTCCTTATTGAAGTCAGCCATGAACGATTTATTCTGATAAAGATTCGCATCCAGATCCCCGTTATTTAGAGCATTGTTCGGTTGGATATAATCGGTGTACTCCACGATTTCGACCGTGTAGCCCTGTTCTTCCAGTGCTGGCTTCAATGCAAAGTTCACCATATCGCTGTAGGGGCCGGTGGAAGCGCCGATTGTGATCACTTCCCCCTCCCCTTCGTAGAGCAGCGCGCTGCTGCCTATGATGACAGCAAGTGTTGACAGAAGGAATATCAGTATCCCACGCATATCAATTCCTCTCCTCTCTTTGGCTCAAATAGTCCCCGATTATCTGGATGAGCTGGACAATTATAATCAAAATGATGACAGTGGCAATCATCGTCACAGTATCATAGCGATAGTAGCCATATCGTATCGCAAGATCTCCGATGCCGCCCCCACCGACGACACCTGCTGTGGCGCTGAAGGCGACGATGGTGATGATCGTCAGCGTAATCGCCTGGGTGATTCCCCGCTTCGCTTCCGGGATCAACACATCCGTAATGATCAGCCAGAGTGATGCGCCCCCAGCAATGCTCGCTTCAATCACCCCTTTATCCACGCCATTGAAGCTTGTCTCCACCAGTCTCGCAAATAGCGGCACAGCGGCTAACGAAAGCGCCACACTGGCAAATACCGGCCCGTGGGAGCTGTTTGTCAGCCAAGTCGCAATCGGCATGATCGCTACAATCAATATAATGAAAGGGAAGGACCGGATCACGTTCGTCAGCGCCCCTAAAAACTGATTCAGTGGTTTTATCCTATAGAGCAGCGGATTGGCGGTCACATACAGCAATACACCGAGCGGGAGTCCGAGCAGCACCGCAAAGAATATGGATATCGATACCATGAGAGTCGTTTCGAGTAGTGCCCGGTATAGCAGCGGTGTAATTTCTATCAATCTATCCATATATTTCAGCCCTCTCTATTCCTTTTGAGTCGTCGATGAACTGCTTCAATCTAGTGATCTCTTCCTGTCTGCCTTTGATGTGGAGCATCAGAAATCCAAGAGGCATATCCTGGATATATTCGATGCGGCCATTCAATATGCTTATATCGCAGTCAAAATGACGGTAGAGTTGGTTTACATAGTTCGCTTCCGCATATTCATTCAGGAATTTGATGGTGATCACTTCAGATTCACTGTTCAGTTCAATGTGCGGTGGGATGGTGAAATCATATATATCCTGAACAAATCCTTTCGTCACTTCGTGTTCCGGATGGCTGAAGATCGCGTAGACATCATCCATCTCCACAATCTCTCCTGCCGTCATCACGCCCACACGGTCAGCAATCTCTTTAATGACCTCCATCTCGTGGGTAATCAACACAATGGTGATGCCCAGCTCCTTGTTGATCTTTTTAAGCAGTTTCAGAATTGTTTTTGTCGTATCAGGATCGAGTGCACTTGTCGCTTCATCACACAAAAGCACTTCAGGACCATTGGCTAATGCCCGTGCAATGCCGACACGCTGCTTCTGTCCGCCACTCAAGTTTTTGGGGTAGCTATCCATCTTGTCGGCCAAGCCCACAAGTGCCAGTAACTCTTCGATGCGCGACGACACCTTCTTCTTGTCGTAATTGCTCGCCTTCAACACAAATTCTATGTTCTGGTAGACCGTTTTAGTTTCAATCAGATTGAACTGTTGGAAGATCATGCCGATCTTCTGACGTTTTACACGCAAGTCCCTTCCTGCCAACTTGCCCAAATTGGTACCATTAACATTGATGCTGCCGGTAGTCGGCTGTTCCAACAAATTGATCAGGCGCAACAGAGTACTTTTCCCCGCCCCGCTGAAGCCAATCAGACCGAAGATCTCGCCCTCACGAATGGAGAGCGTCGTCTTTTTCAGAGCTTCTATCCTTTTTCCTTTAACAAAATATTCTTTAGAGACATCGGTAATTTCAATAGCCACGCCACCACATCCTTTTTATATTAAAAACAAAAAGCCATCTGCTAAATGCAAATGGCTTAAAGATATCTATCTGCCAAGCATCCGCTTGTAGGATTTAGCACAGTACCATAACAGCCTGTTGCTGAAGCTTCAAAGGGCCCAATCCCTCCACTTCTCTGGATAAATGTATTTAATTGAATGAATATCACTTTACTCGAGACTATTAGAATTGTCAATATATTAATAATAATAAATCTTTTATTTTTGATTTCTATGGATAATGATAATTTCAAATCAAAAGGGATTTAAAAACAGGGTGATGACATCACCCTGTTTTCCTTATGAATATGATATCTAGATTCTAGATAATACATAGAATCTATCAAAGGATTATGGACCTACCATTATTTAAAAAGTATTGCGCAGTACCATCTCAATAACATCCTTATTATGTAAGACTAAAATCTCTTTCTGCATCATTCGACCACTTTGTTAATATTACCAATTTGAGGTGTAGTAAAGGGTGAATCGATTATAATTTATAAATTTGGCATGGTAAAAATCTGATGCGGCTTGGTTAATATGGTTATGATAAATTTTGTCATATTCGTATGACCCGAAAAATGGTCCTTTATAAACAGGGAGCAATACCTCAGCTTTTTCAGGATTGTATCTAATTTCATTTAATAATATATATAACCTGCTAACGGTTTCTATCTCAATTTCTACTTTCCCACAGTTCTCTAAAGAGAAATTATCTACGAAATAACCCTGAAGAGCGTTAAATTTCCTATAATAACTATATTCTATAAATTCTTTGGTTTCATTATCTTCAAGATATAAATACATATCCAAACCCATTATATCGTTCCCCTCTAGCTATTTAATTACATTCATCTCTTTCAAGCTAATATATTTACCAGATCCAATAATTATGTGATCTAAAAAGTCAACGCCGATCATTTCTCCACATTCATACAAACGTTTTGTAACCTCGATATCTTCTCTCGAAGGCGAAGGATCACCACTAGGATGATTATGTACACATATTATCGCGGCAGCGCTCCTCTTTATCGCTTCTTTATATACCTCCCTAGGATGCACTATCGAAGTATTCAAAGACCCTTTAAACATCGTTTCTTGGTGGATAACCATATTTTTGGTAGATAAATATAAAACTACAAAATGTTCTTGTTGATAATATCTCATTTTTTCCATAAGTAGTTTACTCACATCATCTGGGCTTTTTATGTAAAGATCTTCCTCTAATGAATGTGTATGCATTCTTATTGCTAGTTCAATAACTGCTAATATGGTTATTGCTTTTGCTTCCCCAATACCTTTAATGCTGATTAGTTCCTGATAAGTAAGATCACGCAGTTCACGAACAGATTTCATATCTTTTATGATTCTGTTTGCAATTCCAATACTAGACTCCTCTTTGTGGCCGGTATTGATGATTATCCCAAGCAACTCTTGATTAGTAAGCTTATCAGGACCATAAATCATCAATCTTTCTCTTGGTTTATCCGAAAAGTGCATCTCTTTAATTAACATTCTTATAGGAAGCCTCCAAAATATATAGAATTCAAATCATCATATAACAAAAATGAAAGTATAATAGCCGTAGTAATAAACGGGACCAGAGGGATCTTAGCGGGTAACTTTGTTTTATAGAAATGCAGTATTATTACAAATAACCCTCCAATCAAATAGGTAAGAAGTAAGCTATAAATAAAGAAGTTGACAGGGGTAATCAAAGTGATTACTGTAAACAATTTTATATCGCCATATCCTATTGACTCTGAAAATAAATAAAAGAATAGATGTAAAATTAAAATTATACAAATGTCCTGAAATGGTTCTAAATAATATAGATCTGTTAAAAATAGTCCAGCAACTAAAAATATAAGATTCATGTGATTTGGTATTTTTAAATTTTTTCTATCATAGATTGAAAGCGGCAACAAAATTGTAATCATCAAATAATATAATGTGAGGTCTTTGAGAGAAAGGTTAAAATAAATGGGCAGTAAATAAAGAAGTATTACTAAAATTTCACAGACTATAAAACTGTTATCGATTTTCTCTTTGCAATAGGAACATTTCCCCTTAAGCAAAATAAAACTCATTACCGGAATTAGCTCATAAGGCTTTAAGCTCTGAAAACATAAATCACATCTACTTCTACGATATAAAATCGAAATGTTATCGGATGCAGTTACAGCATATATAAATGATGCGCAGATACCTCCAAGAATAATTATAAAAAACATAGCATCACCTCTTCCTGACACTATATTAGCTTCATAACCTTATTTAGTAAAAACGCAGTAATCACCAATAGACAATAATAAACTGCAAAAAATTAATTTCAGCTTAATAATTATACATGTTTCTTTATTATTCTACCTTCAATACCATTTTCTGTTTAACACAAAATTTTTGATATCGCCGATTGTAAAATTAAGCTAGACACATAGAAAGAGCCACTCGTGATACACTCAAAATGGTTTTCCAACCAAAGAAAACATAGGAGTGATCACGAATGACCGACACCCATTTTAGCACGGATGAACTGGTCATCATAGCATCCTACTTTCATCAGAACATCCCTGTTTCAAAAATCTCCAAACGGGTCTGCCGGGCCCGACAGACGGTCCATAATGTTGTGGCTTTTTTTAGAGCCGGCCACAGCGCATTGGACTACTACCAGCGCTACAAGGCAAACAAGCAGCGCTGCGGCCGGAAACGGACAAGACTGCCAGCGGACCAACACGCATATGTGACAGGAAAAGTGGCCCAGGGCCGGACACCGGATGTGATTGCCGGCCGGCGTGACCGTAAGATACAGTGTTCCAGCCGCACATTGTACCGCATGTTCAAGCGTAAGGACTGTGATGTGTCCACATTGCCAATGAAAGGCAAAAAAACCCCAACGATCATAAGGAACGCCGGGAGCGACAGACGGTCCGGCGCAACATTTCAGAAAGGGTGGACGACTATCCAGCGTTCAATAAAGAATTCGGCCATCTGGAGGGCGACACTATTGTCGGTGTGCGACATAAAAGCGCCGTCATCACGCTGGTTGAACGGCTATCGAAAGTCATCATCACATTGAAACCTGAAGGTCGGACGGCCAAAGATATCGAAACTGCCATCAATACGTGGTGTCACTTGGTGCCGAGAAACCTGTTCAAGTCCATCACTTTTGACTGCGGTAAAGCATTCTCCAACTGGCAGGCGATGAGCAATCGAAATGACCTGGCCATCTACTTCGCCGATCCGGGGACGCCGTCACAACGGGGATTGAATGAACATTCCAACGGCCTGCTCAGAAGGGATGGACTGCGTAAAGATATGGATTTCAACACAGTCGACCACGCTTTTATCGCATCGGTCGCTGCAAGAAGAAACCATATACCGAGAAAATCATTGAACTACCGAACACCATTGGAAGTATTTTTGAGTTACATGGGTGAAAAAGAACTGTCTAGCTTATTTTGACAAATGAAATAATAAACATTTTCCTATTAGTGCTCTAAATTTTTTTGATCAACTTGCAAATTTTTTTAATAAATCTGTAGATACCACAGCTTCCATTATTATTTTTTGTAAATAGTGTTTGGTACTTTAAATCTAGTTTGTTATCAAACTTTAATGTTAACTGAGTTTCTAACTCCTTTGTCACTATCCCTTCTAGTTTAGGGATAATTTCCTCGATTAATTTTTTATTAAATTCATCTTTTTCAACCTTTTTAATATATTGTTCCTTGAAAAAATTGTTAACGGAACCAATTGTGGTAAAGATTAAAGTAAAGCCAATTAACTTATAGTAAATAATATTCGTTGAATCACCATAATTATTGGGACCGTCAATAATTATGTGTAAATGAATGCATACCTTTTCTTATAGTGTGTGTTACTCGCTAAACAT
>NZ_JBHMAH010000016.1:0-1038 GCF_042429615.1 Salinicoccus siamensis | reverse complement strand
ATGTTTAGCGAGTAACACACACTATAAGAAAAGGTATGCATTCATTTACACATAATTATTGACGGTCCCAAACGAAGATAATAGTGTATCACTCTGAATCTTGATATTCTAGTTTATTTCATTATCTTATATTTTATAATTCGGCCCTACTTATATAATTAGATATCTTAAAAGATTTAATTATTTTGTCTTCTTATAGCTTGCTTAATTAGTTTTTTCGGCTAACAATATATTGTCCATTTTTTCCAATAAATCAAGTGCTTCTTCAGTTGTTATATAAGCCTTATGATAACAAGCAATGTGCCATTTACTTTTTTGAGGGGTATCCTTTTTAATATACCAATCCTCTATTTTAGGTCTTAAAAATACTATATATCCTGGATATCCAAATTCTAATGATGTTTCTTTAGCAATTAAAGTATGTAGTATAGCATGTTCAACAATATCGCAGAATACTAAATACTCTTTTTTATGATATTTGTATGGGATATTTTGCCTTTTTATAAATGCCCCATCTGTCATATTTAAAAACTTGTTTTCGAAAATGTGATGACACTCTAACCCTTCAAGAGATCTCGCGAATTTCCCTTTCGCAATACTTTTTATTTCTCCATTTAAAAATCGCTCGTACGATTTTTCTCTATAGTAATCATCTTCTGCTGCCCCATATTTATTAAGCAGAAATTCTACTGCTTCATTATAGGGTTTAGACAGCAGAGATAAATACTCGTCTTTTTTATCCATTTTTAATTCTCACCTCTTTTTATTGGCTCTCCCTAATCATGTGTGCTTGACATTGAAAAAAGCAGAATCTTCCTCTAATGTTTAAAGTACCAACCCAAAACATTGATAGAGAGGAAGTTCTGCTTGTATAAACAGTTTACTACAGATATCCTGCACCTACCAACCTTTATATTGAATAATGAAGGAGAACGTGTGAAAGATGGCTGGGTTCTCGGCGTCGAGCTGAAGCCACAGAACCATCTCTGTCCGTTATGCTTCCAGGAAAGTATCAATCATGCCAGAAACAAGAATCGC
>NZ_JBHMAH010000005.1:0-3326 GCF_042429615.1 Salinicoccus siamensis | reverse complement strand
TTAAAATTTTGGCTATGTTCATCACAATCTATATATAAGCATTCCCCAACTTAGCGTAAGAGCCATTTTATAACTGTCGTTTACATGTGATAAACTGGATGATTGTTTGTTTGAATGAATGACTCAAAGATATGGTAGATGTTGCCCTGATAGATTTCTACTTGATGATACTGAAGAAGTTTTCCATCGGTGTGTTATCCAGGCAGTTTTACTTCCAAGACATGCTCTGAAATATGTCATGGGTTTCAAGTGACCCTCGATATGCTTGCATCTGGTAGGTCCATCCCTGGTCTGAGTAAAAGGTCCGTCAGCAGGGACAGTCTGTATTTTCCCTGGAGGTCGCGGAAAAGTCGTGAGATTTCTTCTTTTATCGTCGTCTTTTCAATTCCGTAGCCTCGGTAGTTCATTTAAAAATCGTTTTCATTCTTCAATCGTTTCAAATTATCCTTGAGTGTACAGATTCGATCATCTTCCGATTGTGCCTCCTGTGGCTGCTTCCATTCATCAGGCATTTGCAGTCACCATCCCCTCACTATGGAGAGTCCCGATACACTCGCATCCCTTTATTGTCTAATCCATCCGGCAATCAATGTTGGATGGATCGTCTCTCATTATGCGGCAACATCGGCTTAGGACATCCCTGTATTCAGGTACAACTCTATCGCATCCATTTTAAATTGAAAAGAATAATGCGTGCGCTTGCGGGATTCGTATAATCCAACCACTCCCAGATGATTATAGGCATTGACCCATTTCAAGACTGTTTTATAACCGGAATATTATATTTTCTGCTTATAGCTCGTAGACTGTACCTGCCTATCGGTTACTCATTCAATACTTTCATGTTCAACTCTAAATTGTATTTGCACATAAAAGTGACCCCCGAAAGTTAAATTTTAGGTCTAGCTTTCGGGGGTCGGCTCAAAATGCCAGGGCCATCTACTCATAGCGTACTGATTTTATTGAAATGTCTATTTTATAGATTAGAGTTCATATATTAATTGACTGTCTCTTTTATATAATGCCTACTTACACTTTTCTAACTTCTAAATTTTTTCTTAGCTGCTACTAAAACTTCTCCAAATTTCAAACCGATTTTTACCGATTTTCTTTGTAGTTGTGTGTTCAAGTAATTAATCTTATCTTTCTTCTTTTTCATTTCTTGTTTTTGTTTTTTTACAGTTTCTGATAAATTACTATTCATTTTTTTTAATTTCTTTATTCTCTCTTCCTCTAACCTTGTATATTCTGTGATCCTTTCGGAGATCTCGAGAGGTGCTAATGCATTAATGGGTGTCAACATATTTGGTAGCTCAATATCATCCATTTGCTTATCCAAAGGTGGATACTCATGATAGTCATAATTATAAATATGATCTAGGCTATTCTTTTCCAAGAATTTTATGAAGTGATTAAAATTCTGTTCTTGCACTTTTTCTGGCGAATGAAAATCAAGTGTATTTATAACTTCTTCTAATG
Source organism: Salinicoccus siamensis (assembly GCF_042429615.1). Classification (GTDB taxonomy): domain Bacteria; phylum Bacillota; class Bacilli; order Staphylococcales; family Salinicoccaceae; genus Salinicoccus; species Salinicoccus siamensis. The sequence continues at coordinate 1,847 of NZ_JBHMAH010000005.1, read as the reverse complement.
TTAAATCTTCAGTTATGTCATGTTCGGATATATGGGTTAACTTATGATAGTCTGCCAATTCTTTCATTCTAGCATCTTTAGTTAGCAATAAACTAGGAGTTCCTGCAATTGTAGCAGTTATATTTCCATGTAGACGAGCTCCGACCGCAAAGTCCATTTCTTGCATGAAATTTATCCATGATTTTGCATTAAGAGGATATCTAACGCGATTTTCTTCATAATAAGCCTCCTTAATAGTGTTAGGATAAAACTCAGTAGTTTCACCAAGAGCTTGATTGCCAAGATAAGTCATACGAAATTCTTTCAACCATTGAGGAATAAAATAATAGTTTGAATAGTTGTTGGAAACTGATGTGATAAATTTTAAGACATGTTCAGGTGAGAGTTTTGAGGAGTTTAAAGCAATGGTTGATTTTTCATTTAAATTTAAGTCTCTAATTTTCAACTCTCCTCCAAATGCATACATTGAAGGGCAACCTATAACAGTATGATCTACTCCCTCAACAAAGCCCAGATAATTCAAATAATCCGCAGTTATTTGACCTCTTACACCTATCATATTAGAACGTTTTAAGACTGCAGTTACAAAATCTTTAACTTCTTTATCAAAAGAGAATCCATCTTTGATTCTTTTATTAATTGGAGCCTTTACCCCTACCCCTATGACAATAACTGGAATTGTTAGTTTCTCAAAAAGCTTAGTATATTTTTTTAAACTATCGACAAATGAATCTCTAAATGCGTCAGCTAACGGGATAATGTAAGCATCATAGTACTTATTTATCATATCTGCATCATTTTCATTGATGCGGTATCGATCTGGAACTATCTCTACATCCTCAGTCATCAAATTTCTATAGATACTGTACGCATAAATTAAATTACCAACATTACCTCCAATTGAATTTTTAAAAATCATTTCTGCTGGTCCTTGTAAATCTGTAGGGGCTATCCCCGATCTAATTAAATATCTTTTCATTACTAATTCTCCCTTGAAATTAATTGGTACTTTAACTATCAAAATTCACTTCTTATATCTAATCTGGGTTAATAAAATAAGTTAGATATCATTTCTTTTCAACATACTTTAGAATGACTGACCACGAGGTACAGCAATTAAGTGATTTTCTTAAAACGCCACCCTCTTCCTGATAGTAAGCGATAAAACACCAGTCTATTGTTTTCTCATCAGTATCTCAATGTTATATTTTCATTTAGAGAGTTATTATGGAGTAGCCAATCAGACTCATCCACCATCAGATGATATTCAATCTGTAGCCTTTAAACAGTTTTCAATGTATTTTTGCTAGTTCCTAAGTCATATAATCTTCTCACTTTCATCATTACTTATTTCAGCAATAATTTTAATAATGGTGGATTTTATAATCAACTTAGCCACCTTTGATGCAAAAAACGCCATGTGAATTTCATGTTATATTGAAGTTAACCACAACTCTTAATAAAGGAATGAAATCACATGACGCAACTTCATGATACCACTGGATCCATCAAAGGAAAACACCTGACGCAAGATGAACGGGCACAAATCGCAATATTGAAGAGAGAGAACTACTCCAATCGTCAAATCGCAGAACGATTGGGCCGTGCGCCTCAGACCATCAATAATGAAATCACCAGAGGCACTGTGAAGCAGATGCGCCGTCAGAAACAGAACGGTAAAACGTATGATTATTACCATACCGTTTACAATCCCGACTCCGCACATGCCGCCTATATGGAAAACCGCAAACGCTGTGGCCGGCGCCCGAAATGGAGCCTGCTGGATGCCTTTCACAAATCGGTCATTCACTGGGAGGCGGACGGCGATTCCGTTCGGGCAATCTATG
>NZ_JBHMAH010000040.1:0-3974 GCF_042429615.1 Salinicoccus siamensis | reverse complement strand
ATGAAAATGGATGTGAATGGTGCATTAAAGTGGGCGTATATGAAAAAAGGAGGGGCAGGTATGCAGATTATTGGGGCACAGAAAACGCAGGTGTTGGATCTGATCAATCGATTTGGGGTGATCGGAAACAAGACGCTGTTTGCGTTTTTCGAAGGGGCAATTAGTCGGCATATGTTATATAAGATACTGCGGTTTTTGACGAAACGGGGCTATATTAAAAAGGGAAATATTGGGCCACTCTATTATGTCTATATCACACCAGGGGCCACCGGGTTAGTGAGTGAGCCAATGCATGCATTGCGGACACTTAACCAATCCGAGTTGGTGCATGATTTGCGGGTGGCGGACTATATCATAAAACAGTATCTGCGGTTGAGAACGAAAGATGCCGTCTCCCAAGTGGGATTTACCACGGAACGGGAATTGATTGATGACGATCTGATTGAGCAGGTGGATGCGACTTCGGACTGGAAACGCTCCCGTAATATCGACACTGTAAAGCGCAAAGTGCCGGACGGCTACTTGCATATCAAACGGGTGGACGGGCGGAAACAGGCCCTAGCGATTGAATATGAGCTGACCCAAAAATCGAAAGGCAAGTATGAGGAGATTTTAAAGCGCTATGCGCGGATGTATGCACACGATGAATTGAACGGGGTCGTGTATATCGTGGCAGTCCCTCGGATTCAACGGCAGATTGAGGCCGTGCGCAGTTCAAGGGGGTACACCCTCCCGATCAAATTTCATGTGGCCGATCGGGTGTGGGGTTAACCCCGGCCGTGCTGCATGGCACTCAGGGAAGCTGATTTATTTTTGGATTTTTAGGGGGCTTTTCTCCACTCAAAGTCTTATTAAAACAGATGGATCTATAAATAGATCTCCGGTGTTTATATATATCAAAACATCAAAAAGAGCCTTCAAAACACTTGTAAGGACTTAAATCATAGGAAAGCACCCTAAACATGATTTGAACGCTCATATGCGCTTATTTGGATTTCTGACATGCCATCCTGCATCTATTCTTTCCCTTTCTTATGCAGCGCTTCCCATTTCTCCGTTTTAACTAAAAATCCCACTGCCATTGTACCCATCTTAATTATGGGTCTAGTATGTCACTTCTACATCATTCTGCGACAGCAAGTCGATTAAATAACCCCATGAGATTTGCTTCAACTTATGATTTGGAAGATGGATTTCCAATTATTTTTAGAGTGTATTCTATTTAAAATGAAATACAAAAGCTGAAAATCAGTAAATGCAGTAAGAGCATAAGGAGGTTTTTCCGGATTTTCATCCTACAAAACCTCAAAAACCTTGATATGTCGGCAGTGCCGACAATATACTTTTCCGTCCGGATTTTAACCAAATGTACCTGTTTAAGTACATGAAAACAGCTATTTTTTGATGTAATATTACAAATGTACCTGTTGAGGTACATCTAAATTGGAAGGAGATTGATAAAAGATGGCACGAATTGATGTAAAAGATTTTGATGAACAAGAGACGGTTCGGCTAAAAATGATTGCGCAAGAAAAAGAAGTCACTTTCAGTGAATGAGTCAGAGCAGTATTAGAAAAAGATTTCTGATCGGACATAGAAAACCCCGAGTAATGGTCGTTTTATTCACTGCCATCATTCGGGGTATAGCTCACTCTGTGGGTTAGGGAAATGGTGTTTTTATCAGACAGCGTTTAAACGATATACTTGATTGCGTGTTTGAATATCGTGACTTCCTGGCCATCCACATCTAAATAAATTTCATACTTTCCTGCAAACAACAATTTTCCGCGCATTGCTTTGCCATCTTTAAATGCGACTTTTATTTCTTTACCGAGCTGATTAATATATCCATACACGCGTTTGTTCTCTTCCATCTTCACGTTTCCTTTCTTTAAAAATTGATATATTTATAGCTATGTTCTAACACGTTTTTCATTTAACATTTTTTCTGAGCAAAATTAAAAGGCATCCTAATGATACACTCTAAATCCAGTAGTCCCAATGTCATCATACTGTCTATTTAGGGTCTACCCTAAGAGTGCGAAGTGTTTATAATAGAAATATATACCTATAATTTTTAACCAGTCATGATTTGGCAAATGAATATTGAACAAATTTTCTATTGTAGATTATTAAAGCTCTTAAATTTATATTGTTGAGGTTTTGAAAGTATATATGATTCTCCAATATTAATTTTAAGATAAATGAATTCTTTTATTACTTTTCTAAGTAATTTAGCAACTTCGATTTTATCGACATCTATTTGAGGTTTCTCATTAACATCAAAAAAATGTGAGTGGTAATGTCTAAAATCCTTTAAGTAAGATATAATTTTTTCATCTAATTCAATCTCAGAAAAGATTGAATCTATTATTTCCTTGTCTATACTTTTGAAAATTTCTTCTAATCTTATTTTCAAGTCTCTTTTTTGTTCACAAATAAACCTTCTATGCAATCCTTCTAAAATGATTATATGTGAAAGTAAATAATCATCCTCATATATTGGCTTATATATATTATTAACGTAAGTATCAAATATATCAGTGAGCTTGTCTTCATTATTAAAATATCCATCAATAAATTCAGAAAATCTTCTTTTTAAAAAAGGTTTAACTTGAAAAATCAACTCATTAGAAGGTTTAGATACTTGTATGTTATATTCGTTCGCCCAGAATAGTTTATAATTTTTCTCTTTGTTAGATATATATAATTCTTCTACTTTAATTTGATGTTCAGTAATAAAAGAGATTAGATTACGAATTTTCATTGCTAGTGAAATGATATTGTTGAATGATTGAGGTTCTTTGAATTTAAAATTTAAAAATGGAGTATAATCAAATTTTAAGTCGAAATCTTCACCACGGTTATATTGATTTGCAAGAATAAAATCTGTTACTTCTACACGATTATTTATTAGACATACTCCCAGAGTACTCTCTAAATTTAGTTCAACACTGCTATGAAACCGGTCCTCTTTCTTTCTCCCGTACTTAAAAGGTGAGTTTGTAAATATGTCTTTAAAGTACGAACAGTATATTTTAAAATTATTATAATTATTTTCTTCTGACTCTGATTCAACTTGGGGCTTGGTATCTAGTAACAGATATTGGTAGATAACTTCGACAGTAGTGATATTGTTAGAATTATTTTTTGAATTTATTACAATCCCACCACGTAGTTCTAATTTCTCCCCCAAACTGGTAATGAACGTAATACTTGTTATATTGAGCTCTAATTCTTCTAATGTATCTAAGAAGCCCTCTACCACAAAAGTTAAATTTATCTGGTTGTCATTATATTCTAGTAAACCGCTTTTTGGCTCTTCAACATTGTTAAAATAAATTAAGCCATGGGAAGATAATTTATCTACCATCTTTAATTTAGAAAATTTCATTAACTAACCCCCTTATAGTTTTATTTTGTAAATTAAATTATTTTATGACATAGAAGATCCTAATCTTGGATTCAGTTGATCATGCAGTACTTTTTCAACTAATTGATTTAATAGCATATAAGTTTTATCGTCAGAATCACCTTTTATAATATAAAAAAACTCTACTTTAAATTTAAAATCTGGATTATCTATAATAAATCCACTTAATTTTAAACCACTGGTACTCTGCCAAAGGTATTCCCCAGTTTTTTGGTCTTTTGACACTCCATATATATGATTTAATAGTCTTGTACGTAAGTTATTATCTTTTCCTACATAAAGAATAGGAGACTCCTTATTCTTCTTAATTAATGCAGGAGTCTTTTTGTTCTCACGATGTTTCTCCCATTTGCTATCAAAAACTGAAGCACCCTCTGATAGGCATTCTACTACTTTAAAAACATATACTCCACTAGTATTTTCAGGCACACAATCCTCAATTTTTGCTTTAATTTTATTTCTCTCTTCTTCATTTTTCATTAGATTTTCTGGTATTATCGCATTTATATCAGAAATTTCACCACTCTCATATTCAAAATCA
>NZ_JBHMAH010000036.1:0-677 GCF_042429615.1 Salinicoccus siamensis | reverse complement strand
CAAGCAGAAAAAGCAGTATTAGAAAAAGGACAGTCCAGTTGGAAAGATGAAATCAGACAAGCAGTAAATGTCTCTAAAAGCCGAAATAACGATTTTGAGAGCTTTCAAGAGGATTTGGGTAGTTTCGGTGTCGAAACGAAATTAAGAGGTTCTACGGTGTCTTATAAGCACCCTGACGAGAAGAAATGGGTGCGTGCGAAGAAATTAGGTTCGGATTATGAACTGGAGGGATTAGAGATTGAGTTTGCAAGACAGAATAAACCAAGAGAAAGAGAAACAGATGAGCAGTCCAGCAAGTCATGGAATGACTTTGAACGAGAAACCGATGAACAGCGAAATAATCGAATTGAAAAAGCAAAACGGATTGTTGAGAGACAGAATGCTAGAAATAGAGAAATCGCAGACGAAAAGGAACAACAGGATAGACGACCTGTTAGAAAAACTAGAGAAAGGGACAACGGAATGGAATTATAGAGTAAATCAAGCGACAGAACAGGTCAGCCGTGATTTACTGAATACACAAAGGAATAATTTTGATGAGCTTAAACAGAGTTTCGAAAATCAGAATAAATTGAGTAAGCAATTCCATAAAGTACAGGGCTATTCGTTCTTTGCGTTATCGATAATTGCAATGATCTTATTTATCGGTTTAATCGCTCGTACGTTGGCGTTAGGGG
>NZ_JBHMAH010000001.1:0-87430 GCF_042429615.1 Salinicoccus siamensis | reverse complement strand
TCAAAGATTGAAAAGGATCCGAACCATCCTATGCATGATAACCAGTCTGAAGAGAATAAGAAATAGAAGAAGGGCTTTTAGAGCCCGTCTTCTATTTCCTTCAGACCTTTCCAGTACTGGTCGTCCAACTGACTGTAGGTGCTCTTATAAGGTAGGATATTCTGGAGCTGAAGTTGTTGGAGTTGCTCGTTATACTCCATGGCCTTCGTGCGTTCCTGATAATATTTTTCGAAACCGTAATACATCTCCAGAGTCAAACTCCTCACCTGCATAGCAATTTCAGTTTCGAGGTTCACTTGGTTGAGGGAGCGGATGTGCCTATCTACAAGCGGCAATATCACTTCGTTGATGTAGGTGGTCCTATCATCACGCGGTTCATTTTGTTTAAGCTGCTCTGATTTTCCATCCAGTTCTTCACTGTTTGAATTTATCTGTTTGATTAATTCATCAGTTTCGCCCCCCTCCTCACCCTTTCGGAGGTCTTCAATCACCTGATCCCGCTCTTCCTGATTCTCCATGAACGTCTGGCTCAACTCTATCAATGTCTCATTTGACAGCGCAGATTTATAGTATGTTTCGACATATCCATTTAACTCATCAACAAATTTCCCTTTCAATTCCAAACTCTCTTTGTAGGTTTCATGAATCTCCCGTAAATCCTCTTCTACCACTTCGACTTGCTCCATTTCCGTGTTCATCTCTTCAATGAGCGGTTCCACTTCTTCACTGAGCATGTCATTGAGGGAAGAGAGTTTGTCCAAATCAACCTCCGGGTCCCTTGCTGATGTTTCTTCAACCAAGGCTTCAAGGTCAATCTGATTTATTTTTTCGTTAAATTCTTCGTCTAATTCATGGATGGTACTCATATCACCCATATACTCGTCATAATTTGCTTGAAATCCTCTGTCGCAACCGCTCGCCAACAGGAATAAAGCCATGAAGATTATGCCTATGATACCTTTTTTCATATGCATGGAGGCCACACTTTCCTATAATTATGGATTCTTAAGCTCGCACAACAAATAAAATATAGCACATAATGGAAGCGCCCGCCAATTCCATTGGCAATGTGTGAGCCATTACATTATAATATTATGTAGGTATTTTCTCTTGAAAGGACATATTAAGGTGGATTACAAAAAAATTGCAGAAAATTTAAGTGCTTTACTTGTCAAAGGTACGTTTAAAACTGATGTGCCCCTAAAAAAATATACATATACCGAGACTGGCGGAGTAGCAGATTTCTATGTCACAGTATATGATTTTGAGGAAGCTTCCCGCGTTCTTGAATACAGCTACAATAATGGTATCCCGGTTACCTATTTAGGCAATGGTTCAAATATCATCATCCGTGATGGCGGCATCAGAGGCATTGTTCTCAATATGCTTAAGTTGGACCATATAGAAGTCGATGCGGATGTTTTGACGATCGGCAGCGGTCGCGCCATCATCGATGCTTCAAACTTTGCCAGGGACTATTCGCTGTCAGGCCTCGAGTTTGCATGCGGTATTCCAGGTAGTGTCGGTGGTGCTGTCTATATGAATGCCGGAGCATATGGCGGAGAAGTGAAAGATTGTCTGTTGGAAGTTACTGTCCTTGATGAGTCTGGTAAAAAGATCGTCCTTAAAAATGGCGAACTTGGACTCGGTTATAGGAAAAGTGTGGTGCAGGAAAATGGTTATGTAGTGGTGGAGGCTAAGTTTGCCTTGAGCTCGGGAAACAAGGATGATATACAAGCTGTCATGGATGATCTTACGGAACGGCGGGAACGGAGGCAACCCTTGGAGTATCCCTCCTGCGGTAGTGTCTTTCAAAGACCACCGGGGAATTTTGCTGGTAAACTTATCCAAGATGCCGGTCTTCAGGGCTATCGCATCGGTGGCGTGGAAGTTTCAAAGAAACATGCTGGCTTCATGGTCAACGTCGACAGCGGCTCTGCCAGTGACTATGAAGAACTGATACAACATGTACAAGACAAAGTCTTCAGTGAATTCGGTGTCTGGTTGAACCGGGAAGTCCGGATTATCGGCGAACCTGTCTACAGACAATCCAAACGCTATGAACAATAAAAAAAGACCCTAAGGGTCTTTTTTTATTATTCCAAAGCTTGTTCTACTTCTTCTAGCTGGCCGATGGTCGTCATTACGCCACCTGAAGCAAGATACCAAAGTTTCGCATCAAGCTCTACGACCTTGTCATTTTCAATCGCATCCACGTTCTGCATGACTGAATTATCCAATACGTCGCCAGATGAAGATTCTCCACCTATGGCACTTCCTCTATCCAACGCCAAAATGATGTCTGGGTTCTTATCATTAATATATTCATAGCTTATTGCTTGTCCATGTCCTTTATCGGCAGTCTCATCATCTGATGGTTTGATGCCAAGATTGTCGTATAGGAAACCATAGCGTCCTCCAGGACCAAATACTGAAAGTTCTCCTTCATTAGCCATAACGAACATCATCGATTCATCAGCATTTTCAGCTTTTTCTTTGACTTCTTCAATTTTTGCATCAAAGTCTTCTATAAGTGCTTCTGCTTCAGAAGATTTATCATAGATCTTGCCGAGCATTTCTGTATAATGACGGATATCATCGAAGTAGTTCTCACTGGATGGAGAAACATATAGAATTTTAGCATCCGGTGCCGCTTTTTCAAATTCGCTTACCATCTGAGAAGTCGCCTGACGACCTGAAATAAGAATTACTTCAGGTTGAAGTTCTGCGATCTTTTCAAAGTTCGGATCTTTCAGAGTACCCAGATTCTCGTATTTATCATCAGAAAATTTATCGAGTTGATCTGGTATGGTACTTGTTCCTTCACCTTTAGGTAGGCCGACTACACTATCGGCTTCTCCGAGCTCATCGATTGTAGAGAGTGCACCATAATCGAATACAGCTACACTTTCTGGGTTTTTCGTCACTTCAACCGTTTCGGAAACTTCCTCACTCGCTTCTTCGTCATCGGAAGACTCGTCAGAAATCATATAATTATTCTTGACCTCAACTGTTTCCTTATCTGAACTTGAACCTTCGGCTGCTTCTTCTTCCGATGTTCCTTCAGTATTGCCGCAAGCGGCAAGGATCATGATCATCATGATCGCTAGCAATAAATAAAATTTCTTCATTTCCATTCCTCTTTCCTATGTGTCTTTAGCCCCCACTAAAAACATCCATATATCCGGTAAGAACCCATCACCTCCCTTAATGTCTATGTTCGTATTAGGCACGTGCCTGGTCCTCGATGAAATCATCTACAGTTGCATTCTCATGCTCATCGAAATAGACGCATATCTGCTGTCCATAGATGCATTCTATATTGATATCCATCTCATAGATGTCTTCTAGAACCTCTTTTCTGATGACATCATCTTTTTTGCCACTGACTGCGATTTTGCCATCTTTCATTGCAACAATGTTATCTGAATAGCATGAAGCAAAATTTATATCATGTATCACTATAATAATTGTTTTGTTGCGTTCACGCACGAGACGCCTTAAAATCTGCATTATCTGCACAGAATGCTTCATATCAAGGTTGTTAAGGGGCTCGTCCAGGAAAATATATTCTGTATCCTGGGCGATTGTCATGGCTATATAGACACGTTGCCTCTGCCCACCTGACAGTTCGTCGATATAACGGTCTTCAAACTCTTCCAATTCCATATAGCTGATGGCTTCATCTATGATTTCATTATCTTTTTGCGTAAGACGACCTTTTGAATAAGGGAAACGACCGAAAGAGATCAGTTCCCTGACAGTAATCTTCAGATCCATATTATTGGACTGCTTTAGGATCGCAATCTTCTTGGCTAGGGCATCGCTTGGAGCATTGAGTATGTTTTTACCTTCCAGGAGAACTTCTCCACTATCATGGTTCAAAAGACGTGTGACCATGGACAATACTGTACTCTTACCTGCACCGTTCGGGCCAATGAAAGAGGTCACCTTACCCTTGGCAATTGAAACGGATACGTCGTTGACTACTTTTTTCTGGCCATAGAATTTGGAAATACCTTTAAGATCGATCATCTTCGACTCTCCTTAAGCATTAATATGATGAAGTATACGCCACCTACAAGATTTATGATTACGCTGATTTCGACTGCCTGGTTGAATACATACTGTGTCAAAATCTGTCCGACCAGCAGTGTAATCACTGCAATGAGTGAACTGCCGATAAGCAGGTAACGGTGTTTATATGTCTTGAACACCTCGTGGGCCAAGTTTACGACAAGCAAACCGAGGAACATTATAGGACCAACCAGCGCGGTAGATACCGAGACCAACACCGCAATGATGAGAAGCAGCTGGGACACCTTCCTATCATAGTTGACACCCAGGTTTATTGCATGATCCCGGCCTAATGTGATGACATCAAGTGAATGGAAGTCCTTCAGTACTATAAGAAGCATAATCAGCACGATGCCACCGGTAATCCAGAGCAGCTGTTCATTGATTGCATTGAATGAGGCAAACATTGAGCTCTGCAGTACGAGGAAGTCATCCGGATTGATGAGCATCTGCATGAATGTCGACAGGCTGCTGAAGAATGTACCCAGAATGATGCCGATCAGCAGCAGCAGGAATACATGGTTCCCTGTCATCTTGAACAGGTACCTGAAGACGAATACAGTAAAGATTACCAACCCGATCATGCTGACCAGATAATTCACATTGTCGTTCGTAATCAGAGGAGAGCGTGCGCCTGCAACAAATACTATTACCGTCTGTATAAATAGATAGACGGAATCGAGCCCCATTATTGATGGAGTCAAAATACGGTTTTTGGTTATGGTCTGAAAGATCACGGTTGACAGGGCAATCGCTACGCCCACAATGATCATAGTAGCCACACGGTTTAGACGTGACGGCAACTGATAATAGAGTATATCGAAGTTCAACTGATAGAATGTGTAGAGCCCTGCAATGATGAGTGCTGCAGCTGCAAAAATGATGAGTCGCCTGTTGTTCTTCTTATCATGCATTGGATCTCACCCTCCTGAAGACCATAATCAGGAAGATGAAGCTTCCTATGACACCAATCATCAAGCCGATGGAAATTTCATACGGGAAGATGATGATGCGTCCAAGGATGTCACAGATCATGACAAAAACGGCACCAAGCACAGCAGTCAGAAAAATTGTGTTCTTCAGGTGATCACCCCGGAATAGTGAAATGATGTTCGGGATAATCAGACCAAGAAATGGTAACATGCCCACTGTGACCACCACTAATGCTGTAATTACAGCAGTGATAAGCAACCCAATATTCATCACGCGTTGATAATTGAGTCCCAGGTTTTTTGAAAAGTCGCGACCCATCCCCGCAATTGTAAATTGATTCGCATAATACAATGCAATGATGAGAAAAGGAATGCTTATGTATAATACTTCGTATCGTCCAGAAATGATTATGGAAAAATCACCTTGCAGCCAACTAGATAATGACTGAATCGAATTCGTCCTCAGGCTCAGGAATGTCGCTACACTGGCAACAACGTTACCCAACATCAGACCAATTAATGGAACGAATACCACATCTTTAAATTGGACCCGTTGAATAATCTGCATAAAAAGCATCGTCCCCAAAAGACTGAGTGCCGACGCGAAAATCAGTTTGACGAGCAGACTGGCAGTCGGAAAGAACATGAGGGCCAATAATATACCGAGACGTGCCCAGTCCATAGTACCAGCCGTCGTTGGAGAGACGAACTTATTGCGTGTCAATTGCTGCATAATCAGGCCGGAAACACTGAGTGATGCACCGGAAATGATAATCGCAACTGTTCTCGGCAAGCGGCTTTCCATAATGATATTCTTCTGGTTCTCCGTCAAATTAAATAGATCTCCCGGAGAAAGTTCAACCACCCCGACAAACATCGAGACAATCGAAAGTACTATCAATAATATGATCATGATGTCTAGCCTGAACAGTTTATATATCATTTTAATCCACCTTAATTGATAATGATTATCAGCGATAACCACATGTTCAATTATACACGTCAATGCTCCAATTTCAAGCATTCAAAATCCAATATAATAAAAAAACCACCCGATTGGCATCAGATGGTATCCAGTTGTTTAATTGATTATAATGGTTTCTCCATTCGGCATGTTCTCTTCCCCGTATAGGATGGCCATTATTGTGCTGAGCGCTTCGTGATAAGAGCGCCCCCCTGATTCTTCATAGCGGATGGAAGGCCTGTAGCTTAAGGCGTACACATCCACATCTTCCCTCCGCAGTTCGGCAGCGGTAGAATGTGTCAATGCCTCGATTGCGCCTGTAACTGTGTAGTAGAGGTTCCTTTCGAAGACATCTTCAAATGACGGTTCAATCACATTGATGATCTTCGCATCACTCTCATCCTTCAGCATCGGCCGTAATGTACGTATGCCGAGATAAGTCCCCCATACATGTTCATACATTACCTGGTTGAATTCGTCGAATGATACATCATAGACGGAACGGTTCTCCGTAAAGATCCTATGAACCAATACGATGCCATTCAATGTATTGTAATCCTGTTGGATCTCCTCAACCGTCGCTACCCAATCTATCTCTTTCGCCTGTTCCAAAAACACCACTTTGTGCGTGCCCTCAGAACTTTGATTTAGACCTTCAAAAAGATTTTCCAACTCAGCGTAATCCACCCCCGCCAAAATGACGTTGGCCCCCTCCTGCGCAAGATGCATCGACAGTTCCCTGCCTAGGGGAGTAGCAGCATCCGACACTACATAAGTCTTCTCTTTCAAATTCATCTTATCCTCCTGATTAAAGCGCCATATCTAGATAAATGCTACCTCTATTGTAAACCTTAAACAGCTGCTTTACAAACTGAAGGATGGCACCTCAGACGGTCTATTCCACCGTCACTTCCTCTTGCGGCATCGTATGGAGACTGAAGGCGTCGACGTGTGATATGACTACATAGTCACCCGGTTCATCGAAGGTATAGTCAATCATATATGCACCTGCTTCTGAATGTTCAGCTTCAATCTTCTCTATGCTTTCCTCATCTTTTTTGACTTCAAACACAACCTTGTCGGCATCTGTCACATCTTCATCATTGGACGTGACATGCGCGATAAATTCAGCCGTTTCACCAGCTTCCACCGTTTCAGGCACTTCCAAACTGGCTTCCAGTGATTTAATTTCATCACCACTTGAGTTTTCGTGGCTCATTCCATGATCGTCGTCTGCACCGCCGCCACAGGCGGAAAGCAACAGGACTCCTGAGGTTAAGGCCGTGAAAAAACCTACTTTCAAATTCATTCGCTACATCTCCTTATTTAGTATATATTTTACAGCGTACCATGGAAAGAAGCGCTTTAGCGTCCATAAATATGAACGTTATCTGAAATATATCGGTCCATTCAGGAAGTCTGTGGAATGATTATATTATCTTCTTCATCAAGTTAGCCATCTCAATTGCGCCGAGTGCTGCGTCGGCCCCTTTATTGCCTGCTTTTGTGCCGGCCCTCTCCACTGCCTGCTCAATCGTTTCGGTAGTAAGCAGCCCGAACATGACTGGTATACCTGAGGATATAGAAGCGTTTGAAATGCCTTTGGCCGCTTCATTGCACACATAGTCATAATGGGTGGTGCTCCCTCGGATTATACATCCCAATGCTACAATCGCATCATATTTCCCCGAGTCGGCCAGGGTCTTGGCGATGAGCGGGATTTCGAAAGCCCCCGGCACATGAAACAGTTCGATGTCTTCAGATTTGATGCCATGGCTGAGCAAAGCACCTTCGGCACCGGTAACGAGGTTGGAAGTGATGAAATCATTGAACCGTCCCGCGACAATCGCGATTTTCAGATCAGTCCCTATCATATTGGCTTCTATTTTATTCATTATCATTTCCTCCTAAAGCATATGTCCAAGCTTCGTTTTTTTGGTCTTCAAGTAATCCTGATTGATTAGATTCGATTCAACGATATGGCTTTTGTGCTGTACTTTTATCCCTTCAGCCTCAAGCCCCTTGATCTTGCTTGGATTGTTGCTGAACAGGGTAACATGGTCGATGCCCAATTGCCGGAGCATTTCTGCAGCTGCATCATATGTGCGCAGATCTGCATCGAAGCCAAGATGCTCATTCGCACTGACTGTATCATAACCATCTTCTATCAATTCATAGGCCCTCATCTTATTGATCAGACCAATGCCCCGGCCTTCTTGCCTCATATATAATATGACACCATCTTCACGGCTCATGATATTCATGGCTTTTTCGAGCTGCGCACCGCAATCACAGCGAAGGCTGCGGAAAACATCACCAGTCAGACATTCCGAATGGATTCTGACGTTGGTCTTATTGCCCACCTCTCCATGTACCAGCGCAAGATGTTCCTGTCCGGTCCCTTTATCGATAAAACCGTAAACTTTAAACGTACCGTATTCGGTTGGCATATTTATGCTTGTTTCCAGAGTGACCGCTCTTTTCCTTTCAACATATTTTCTCAATGCCTCGATTGTAATCATCTTGAGGCCATGTTTCCCTTTATATTCAACTAGGTCGTCAACGCGTGCCATCGTGCCATCCTCATTCATGATTTCACATATGACCCCGACTTGGGAGGCGCCTGTAAGGCGTGCAAGTTCCACGGAGGCCTCGGTGTGTCCCATGCGTTCCCGGACACCTCCTCCCTTTGCTATGAGCGGAAAGACATGGCCCGGCTGATTGAACTCAGTTGGATTGACAGTTTTGCCGGTCAGGGCCTGGATTGTCTTGAAACGTTCATGTGCACTGATGCCAGTTGTAGATGATTTGTGGTCGATGGATGCCGTAAATGCAGTTTTATAAGGATCGCTGCTATCCTCAATCATCAGGGAGAGTCCTGCCTCCTCAGCAATGTCGGCTGAAATCGGCGCACATATCAGTCCGCGGCCGTGAGTGGCCATGAAATTCACTTCAGCTTCGCTGATGAATTCTGCAATACCGATGAGATCTCCTTCGTTCTCCCGGTTTTCATCGTCTACTGCGATAATCAGTTTTCCGTCCTTAAGATCCTGTAGAGCCGCTTCAATCGAATCAAACATGGGGTGCCTCCTCTTTCCTCGTCCCTCTAGCCTCTAAAGTTTCCCAGGATAATAGATGCTCTACATGCTTCATCAGCATATCTGCCTCTATATTAACGGCATCACCAGGCGCCTTGCCTCCAAGTGTCGTACTGGATTGTGTTTCAGGTATCAGGCTGATGATGATTTCGGAACGCTCGGGCTGCACTCCAAATAATGTCAGGCTGATGCCGTCTATTGCGATAGAACCCCGGTCCGTCATATATTTTATCAACTCCCCAGGACATTGGATATACATATTAACCGCGCTGCCATCGGCTTCTTTATGCATCACCTTGCCGACACCATCAACATGGCCTGAAACGAAGTGTCCGCCAAGTCTCGTGTTCATGGTCAATGCCCGCTCCAGATTCACCATGCTCCCTGGGTGTATCGGGCCGAGATTTGTAATATTTTTGGTCTTGTTGATCATTTCGACTGTGAAACATTCATCATCCAGATGGGTTACAGTCAGACAGACACCGTCAATGCTTATGGAGTCGCCGATTTTCAGATCATCAAACATGCCTTTTTTTACCCTCATTCGGGTATGCTGTCCTGTATCTTCGACTTCTTCCACTTCGCACACTTGTTCAATTATTCCTGTAAACATATCCTCAAGCCTTTCTATAAGTCAATTTAAGATCAGATTCGAGGCTTTCAACTTTCTCCAGGTCTAGCTGCACAGCAGCTTCCATTTTTGAAATCTGGGATTGATACAACCCATGACCGGATTCACCAAACAATTTCGGGGCGATATATAAGATGATCCTGTCGTATAATTCCTGTTCTATAAAAGAAGTGAGGATGCTCCCACCACCTTCTACAAAAAGGGTTGATATGCCTGCTTCATACAACACTTCCAACACTTCTTCGAGTGGTCTCTCGCCCACTCTGAGGTCACATCGGTCGCTGTATTTCATATTCATTTCGTTCGTCGTAAAAATAATCGGCCGGCTATCATGATCGAATATATGCAGATGGTCATGCAGCACCCCATCCCCAAGCAGAATGATCGGTACAGGACTGTTCCCGCCCCCGTACACCCGGGCAGTGAGGCGTGGGTTATCCCGGAGCAGGGTCGTGCCGCCGACCAGTATGCCGTCGTGGACATGCCTTTCTTCATGGACATTATACCTCGCAGACTCTCCCGTTATCCATTTGCTTGTGCCATCACAGAGGGCAAGCTTACCGTCCAGACTCATGGCGCATTTCAATGTGATTATGGGAGACTTCCTTTTCAAATGTGTAAAGAAAGGATGGTAGAAGCGGTCTATCTCAGCTTCCTGTTGATGTGCGACTTGGACACCGGCCGCGCTCAATACTTCATGCCCTCTTACCTTCACATTCTCATCCTTCGCGGCATAGTACACTTTTTTTATGCCTGCCGCAATTATCGCCTCTGTACAAGGCGGAGTTTTACCATGATGTGAACACGGTTCAAGCGTTACATACATGTCTGAACCTGCAGGGTCTGTATTGCATGTTGCCAGCGCCTGACGTTCAGCATGAGGTTCGCCATATCCCAAATGGGCTCCCATGCCGATTATTTTTCCATCCTTCACTATCACTGCACCGACAGCCGGATTGGTTCCAGTCTGGCCTGAGGTCATTTGGGCAAGTTGTAGTGCCATTTTCATATAATGATTCAATTTCTACCTCCTCAATATAAAAGCGCCGATGAATAGATTCATCGGCGCTTAAAGGATTGTATGCAGAAACAGACATCCGGATATGCGCACGTTTGCTGACACGCGTAATCGATGCCTCATTTTAAGGTATGCCAAATAAGCATACTTTAATCAGTATGTTCCACATTTCTTTCTCCCATCCAGACTTTCACTGTCGGCTTCAGGTTTCCACTGAATCAGCCACATCAATTATAGATGCAGGTCGCGGGCTCTCACCGCCGGTTGGGAATTTCACCCCACCCCGAAAGAATGCTTGTATTAAGTTGAAAAACTCTACTACCATCATAAGATACACATAATTTTTGTCAAGTCGAATTATCTGTTTTAATTAAAGGCAAGGATCTTACGGGGCTACGTTACAGGACAGGATCGTTTTTACCCCAATTATTATTTGAATATTATATGTTTTCTGATTATATTTTAGAATAATAGTGATAATCGACATTAAGTAATGGTGTCGATTCAATTATGGGGAGGGGAGAAATTTGACCGATAACGAAGAATTGGATCGTGCAACTGGAGAAAGGACTGTAAAGAAACTGGATTTCCGTTTGGGACCATTCGGTGCAGCAGTCCCTTTACTGTTTTTTGTGATATGGGCAATAACGATCAGTGTAATGCAATTATCATCAGAAGTGGCGCTTGTGTTGGGAGCCGTGATTGGAGTGACATTGGGGTTGCTCCTGTGCAAAAGCAAATGGGAAGACTATGCCCAAGGATTGTTTGACGGTCTGGCACAACCAGTAGGCCTGATTGCGATGGTGGCCTGGTTCTATGCCGGCATGTTTGCACAGGTGCTGCAGGTCGGGGGCCTTGTTGAAGGTTTGGTGTGGATCGGTCCGTGACAGGTGTTGAAGGTGGCCTTTTTGTCGCACTCACTTTTCTATTGGCAGCAACTTTCTCGACTGCCGTCGGTACCGGATACGGTACAACTGTTGCCTTCTGTACGCTGATGTATCCGGCTGGGGTCGCTGTCGGGGCCGATCCTACTTTCATGTTCGCGGCCATTCTGGCCGGAGCGGTATTCGGTGACAACCTCGCACCGGTATCCGATACGACGATTGTTTCTGCAACTACGCAGCATGCAGATGTACCAGGGGTCGTGCGCAGCCGCTTCAAGTATTCGATTGCTGCAGCGATTCCTGCCGTCATATTATTTGCCATATTTGGAGGCGGAGGTTCTTCTACATCTGAACAAGTCTCAACTGCCTCCATATTGGAATCCGTCACACCGGACGGCCTGATCATGCTGGTACCTTTCGCTCTCGTACTTATACTCGCCTTATCCGGCCAACATCTTCTGACGTCTCTCACATGGGGCATTTTATCAGCCATCTTACTGATATTCGCAGTAGCACCTGGAACACCTGGAGATATTTTAAGGTTCAACCCAGAGGCGGACACAGTCGTTGAAGGGGCACTGGTTTCCGGGTTGACCGGATATTTTAACATGGCCATCCTCATCCTGCTTATAGTCGGTGCAGCGCATTTGATGAGACTCGGTGGAACAATGGAAGCCATAACTGACGGTCTGGTCAAATGGATCAAGAATTCCGTCCGTAAAGCAGAACTTTCCATCTGGGCGATCGTTTCCATACTGAACAGTTCAATAACGATCAATACTGCTGCAGAAATTGCTGCTGCCCCATTCGTAAGGGAGATTGGTGAGAAGTATAAGATCCACCGTTACCGCAGGGCGAATATGCTGGATGCTGTGACTTCAGCTTTAGGGTATATCTTCCCGTGGGGCGCACCCGTCCTATTGGGGTGGTCAACGATACAGACGATAAAGAACCAGTCATATGATTGGTTGCCTATTGTTGAGCCGACAGCAGTGTTCCCATTTGTATTCCAAGGATGGTTCCTTTTCCTCATTATGCTTTTCGCGGCAATAACAGGATGGGGCTTGAGATATGAAGGGAAAAACGGTGAGGAGGTCAAGGAGAAGCCGGAAGACTAGATATTCCGGCTTCACGACTTCCTCGATTAAACAAAAAGGCGGCCCGGAGATCTATTGGAATCTCCGGGCCGCTTTCTTATGGATCATTTCAACCTTATTTAGGATACTTCTATTTCACATCATCAAATATGAAGTCTTCATCCTGGATTGGCTCAACATTAAGCGCAATCACATAACCATCACCCTTGACACTGAAGAAGTCATGGTTTTTGGTCGTGGTATCCAGTGCGTTCTCTATAATCGGGTTGAAAGCCTTCTCTTCGAAGTAGGGTTCGAACCCTAGATTGGCGAGTGCCTTATTGGCATTATATTGGATATAATTCAGCACATCTTCAGTCAGGCCGATCTTATCGTACAGGGCTTTTGTATAGGCTTCTTCGTTTGCATAAAGTTCTTTGAGCATTTCGTACATCTCTTTATCGGCACGCTCCTGCTCTTCTGCAGACATATCCCCTTTCATGGATTGGGCATCCAGGCCAGTGAAGACGCCGTGGATGGATTCATCCAGCAGGATCTTCCTGATGATTTCCCCACTTGTCGTCATACGTCCCTGTCCGGCGAGATACAATGGATAATAGAAGCCGGAATAGAATAGGAACGATTCCAGGAATACGCTCGCGACGCGCGCCATATACTGATCGTATACAGATGCTTCGCTGTTGAATAATTTATGGTAGTATCCCACTATTTTAGCTGCCTTGAATTTAAGATGTTCATTCTCAAGCACCCATTCATCGAGGAGCACATTGGTCTCTTTGGAAGGGAGCAGCGTCGAAAATATATGGGAATAGGATTTCGCATGAATCTGCTCCATCATGCCCATGAAAGAGTACACCGCTTTTTTGCGGAGGTCATCAGTATGGAGCATGATGAGCGGCATGCCATCATCGGCCTGATGGGTATCGAGGCCGGTCAGTCCCGCCAATACTTTTTTGAAGGTATCCTTTTCATCTTCCGACATTCCTGCCCATGAAGCCAAATCTTTTGAGACTTTAAACTCCGACTCCACCCACATCTGGGATATATTTTGCCGCCAAAACACATTGGTCATGTCATCTTCTTTGTTCCAGTTAACTGCAATCATTTTAATGACTCCTTTATCCTTGCTCTCTTATATTGAACAGCTGGTGCACTCTTCGACACTGAGCAGTTTATTCCTTGTGTAGTACAGGGATTTCAATCCTTTGTGGTGTGCATATATATAAAGTCTGGCCAATTCTCTAGTCGAGATGTCTGAGTTTACATATAGGATCGTACTGATGCCCTGGTCGATATGCTGCTGGATTGTAGCAATCATGTCAATCAGCTTCATCTGGTCGGTATTGAATGCACTCTTGTAGTACCACATGGTTTCCGGAGACAGGAATGGCATTGGGTAGAATGTTTCAGAATTACCGTAAGTACGGCGCTCGATTGAATCTACAATCGGCATGACTGAGCTCGTTGCATTCTGGACATATGAAATGCTCTGGGTCGGGGCAATCGCAAGACGATAGGCATGGAACAGACCATGTTCTACAACCTCATCGCGGAGCGCCGCCCAATCCTGTTGCGTCGGGATATGGATATCAGTGAAAAGTTCTGCCACTTTATCAAATTCAGGTTCCACAACATCGTTGATGTAGCGTTCGAAATAGGCACCGTTCGCATACTCGGATTTTTCGAAACCTTTGAATGTCTTTTTGCGTTCCTTCGCAATCATCATTGATTTTTCGAGGGAATAGAAGTTAAGCAGCATGAAGAAGACATTCGCAAAATCCCTTGCTTCCGCAGACTCATAATTGATCTTGTTTTTAGCGAGGTAGCCATGTAGGTTCATTGCTCCAAGACCAACGGAATGCAATTCGTCATTCGCCTTTTTGACACCTGGCGCATTGGCGATGGCCGTAGAGTCACTCACTACAGTCAGTGCTTCAATGCCATCATGGACTGATTCCCGTACTTTTCCGGACTCCATCACATTCGCGATGTTCAAGGAACCTAAGTTACATGAAATATCTCTGCGGATCTCATCATCTGTACCATAATCATTGATTGTAGACGTTTCCTGCAGCTGGAAAATCTCAGTGCATAGGTTACTGATTTTTATCTGTCCGATATCCTTAAGCGGGTGCACTTTGTTGGCGTTATCTTTAAACATGATATATGGATAACCCGACTGGAGTTGTGTCTGTGCGATTGTATTGAGCATGTCGCGGGCATCCAGTTTGCGTTTTTTGACGTTGTCATTAGCCACCAGATCCTCATACATCTCATCAAGGTTCATGTCGTCCAGTGATTGACCGTATTCACGTTCTACCGTATGAGGCGCGAACAGATAGAACGGCTGGTTATCCTTAGCAAGATCAAAGAACTTGGATGGGATTACAAGGCCTGTTGAAATCGTAGCCAAACGCAGATCTTCATCAGCGTTCACTTTTTTCGTGTCCAGGAATTCAGGAAGATCATAATGGAAGATATTGAGATAGACGGCACCGGCCCCAGGTCTTTGTCCCAGCTGATCTGCATAGCCAAACCCATTCTCCAGTGATTTAGCTACAGGGAGCACCCCTTTAGCGACGCCTTCGATGCCTTTGATCGCTTCGCCGCGTGCCCGAAGTTTGGAAAGGTTGATCGCAACCCCGCCCCCTATTTTAGATAACTGTTTTGCCGTTGAATCGATATAGTTGATTGAGTTCAGGCTATCGTCGACTTCAAGCAGGAAACAAGAAACCATTTCTCCGCGTCTGGCCCGGCCTGCGTTCAGGAAGGTCGGCGTTGCCGGTTGATAGCGCTGTTCGATCATCGAGAGGATGAAACGTTTCGCACGCTCCTTATCTCCTTTAGCCAAGTAGAGGCTGACGATTACCACATGCTGTTTATAATCTTCAAGATAATATTTTTTATCATTTGTCTTCATTGTATAGTCTTTGAAAAACTTGCTGGCAGCCATATAGCTTTTAAACTTGAATGGAACACTGTCTGCGTATGCTACGATTTCAAGTACATCTTCATCTGTGTACTCCTGGAACAGATCGTAGTAGAAGTCATTGTCCACCAAATAATGCATCCGTTCCAATTCAGAATCGAAATGAATGGTGTTAGCCTTCACTTCCTCCATGAACACTTCAAGTGCTTCCTGGTCCTTATACAATTGGTAAAAGCCCGTTTCATCGCGCTTCGTCACTTCGTTGTTCAACTCAATATGATTGAATTTCTGATCGTCCATAACTTTCATATATAGCTCCTGCCTTTCCAAAGAATTCTTCCCTATCTTTTTGGGTTCCGTGCAGTTCAAACTTCATCAGCAATGGAACATTGTAATTTTCACTTATATCTTCACCTGCACGCGCAAAATTCTCGCCCCAGTTGCGGTTGCCGCTGGATGCGACTGCCATCATAAGGTCGTTGTTGACTTCAAGGAAGGCTTTCACCTCGTTCGGCACTCCCCCGAAACCATAGGTGCTGGTTACCAATATAAATGGCTCATGTATGCGTTCATCTTTGTTTGAAGCACGTATCTCATAAGTATCATAGTCTTCAGCAATTCCAGAACCGTTGATGAAGCGTCTGACGTTTCCAGTCATCGAATAGAATGCAATGATCATGCCACCCCTCCTTTTCCATGCTATCGTAAAAACGGAGCGGACGAACTGGAGTTCGTCTTCATCCATCCTGCATCATTATAATTTTACACGTTTAGTGTTTAAGTTAAACACTATATATTGTGTCTTAGTATTATTCGGTACACAATATATACGTATGACATATCCTATGATGCCATATTGGCATTTAATTTACAATGGCATTAAAAGGAATTTCATTGCGCATAATATCACCTTGACAACTCCAAAGGTGCACCATAAGTATGTTATACTATATCGGAAATTCTTCTAAATTTTTTTGTGTAAAATTCCAGAATGTAAAACCTTGAAATAAAATATAAAGATGGAGTTGGCATAATAATGAACAATACCGTAAAAGGCATCATTGCCTTGCTTATTTCTTCACTTGGATTCAGTCTGATGGCTCTTTTTGTAAAATATAGCGGTGACTTGCCTACTGCCCAAAAAGCATTTTTCAGAAACTTTGTGGCGATGCTCGTCGCCTTGCCCTTTGCATTGTACTACAAAGAAAGACTTTTTGGTCATGGGAGGAACCAGGGGCTTCTGCTCCTCAGATCGTCGTTTGGACTGCTTGGAGTTCTGCTGAACTTCTTTGCCATCGATAAGATGGTGCTTAGTGATGCGGATATACTCAACAAGCTGAGTCCGTTCTTCACCATCATTCTCTGTGCGATCTTCCTGAAGGAATATATACGCAGATATCAGATGACCTCCATCATCATCGCTTTTGCTGGAGCTGTTTTTATAATCAAGCCTTCCCTCTCAAGCGAGACGGTATATGCTCTGATTGCTGTGCTCGGTGCTCTATCTGCTGCAGGAGCCTATACTGTTCTTCGTGTCCTTGGCAGCCGGGAAAAATTCTACACTGTAGTATTTTATTTTTCATTCTTTTCTTCGGTCGCCCTGCTCCCGTTCTTCATATGGAATTTTGAACCAATGACCACTGTGCAGTTTTGGCTGCTCGTATCGGCAGGTATATTCGCTGCGCTTGGCCAATTTGGTCTTACCATCGCCTATAGTTATGCCCCGGCACGTGAAATTTCGATTTTCTTCTATTCCACTATCCTGTATACTGCAATCTTCAGCATCATCTTCTTCAAAGAGGTGCCGGATATGCTCTCCATAGTCGGCTACATCATCATCTTCGGGGCAAGCTACTACATGTTCATGAAGAACAGACCGCCGAAACATTCTAAAATATGACAAGAAACAGCCGGCCAATGGGCCGGCTTATTTATTTCGCCTCTTGCATCTGGCGTTTATAGCTGTTGATTGTTTCAAGAAAATCGGGGCAGTAGTGCTTGAGCTTGTAATTGCCCACACGATGTATATTTACCATGTCCTGCTTGGACTGTGGCGTTTTTTTGGCAAACTCCCGCAGTATATTATCCGTAAATATGTCTTCTTCCCGGACGCCATGCTTTTCAGCAAGATGATACCTCGTTTCTGCAAGCTTGGCAAAAAGAATTTCATTCGGCGAAGATGTGGTACTGATATCGACTTTTTCATTGAAGTGTTTCCTGAAAGGCATGGTGTAGAGGGTGCGTTCGCCTTCCAGGACTACCTTGCTCCTCTCAGCGAGTTCGAGTCCACCTGCCTCCATATGGAGATAGCCCCTGTAGATGAGCTCTTCCAATATATGATTGAGCTCACTCGTCAAATAGTGCGCCATGGTACCGAAAGCAGCTGATTCATCTAGCTGGAAGGCAATCACGTTTTCTGCCATTTCCCCTCTCAACACTTGTATGGTCTGTTCTTTAGTCATCCTCACAGCATTTTGTGACACAGCCTGCATGACAAGCTTGGCTTCAGCTGTCATGTCATATGTGCGCCCCTTCTCCCTGCAGTTTGAACATTGGCCACACTCGACCACATATTCATCTTCATTAAAATATTTGATGATGAAGCTGCTCAGACATTTGCTTGTGCGATTATATTGAATCATGCGGTCAAGCTTAGCCCTCATGTGATCTTTATACTGATCCGTCGAGTTGGAACGGTCTATGAAGAATTGGTGCAGACCGATATCCCGCGGGCTTGACAGCAGTATACACTCACTCGCTGCCCCGTCCCTTCCCGCACGTCCAATCTCCTGGTAATAGCTCTCAAGATCGCCAGGCAGATTATGATGGATGATGAACCGTATGTCGGGTTTATCGATTCCCATGCCGAAGGCGTTCGTCGCCACCGCCAAATCCACTTCCCCATCTATGAACCGCTGCTGATTGCGGTTTCTTTCATCTTTTGCAAGTCCACCGTGATAGATGATGTTATCGATGCCATATTCTTTGAGATGGCCAGACAACTTCTCCACCTCTGCACGTGTTGCTGCATAGATGATACCCGACTCACCACTATGCGCCTCGACATAGGTACGGATGAATTGCTCCCGCTGGTAGGTCGGATTGACACTGAGTTGCAGATTATTGCGGGCCACACTTGTCGTATAGACATTCTGCGGAGCAATGTCCAACAATTCCATTATATTAGTTTGTACTTCTTCTGTTGCAGTGGCGGTCAACCCCATCGTTACAGCATCTGGTATCAATGATTTCAATACGGGTATGATGTTTTGGTAGCTCGGTCTGAAGTCATGGCCCCATTTGGATATGCAGTGCGCTTCATCGAAAGCGACAAGGGACACATTCATGCGTGTAATCATCTGCTTGAACGCTTCATTATTAAAACGCTCAGGAGCCACATATAGAAATTGATAGGCGCCTGCTTCAAGGCCCGCATTTATATGCTCCACTTCCTGTCTTTTCAAGGTGGAATTCAGATAGGCGGCTGGAATACCTTGCCTATTCAACGCTTCCACCTGATCCTGCATAAGAGATATCAACGGGGAGATGACCAACGTCAAACCTTCGAGCTTCAATCCCGGCACCTGGAAAGTAATCGATTTTCCTGAGCCGGTCGGAAGCACTCCAAGGGTATTGTTTCCATGCATTACAGATTCTATGATTTCCCTTTGCTTAGGCCTGAAGTTTTCAAATCCAAAATATTGCTTTAGAGTCTTTTCCATTTCCATAATAATACCATTCCCATTTTTTGCCTTGGTCGGCAACCCTTATTTCTGATATATCATTATACCTTATTTTGCATCCCATTTGTTGTAGAACAAGTCTGCTATCTTACCCGAGGGCAGAAAAAAATCCCAGGCTGCAGCCTGGGCAGAATTCTACATTTTCTCTTTTATCAGTTCTTTTGATAATTTATAGTCAATCGCCTTAAACAGGCTTTTCACCCAAAGATGATGCGCATATAGATTGGCATGGGCATCTTCTGCAGATATGCATTTGAATTGAATTTTAGATCCCGGACGTTTCTGCACAAGTTTGTGCAGATGATAAGAAGGAATCGTCCCTATGTGCGATGCTTTAATGGACGCATCGAAATCGTTCAATGCAAGAAGTGGCTGTTCCTCTGAAATATAGACACCGCCCCGGATACCGGCATGTTCCATATTTTGAGGGGACAGATTGATTCGTCGCCCTTCAAGATGCAGTGCGATGCGATACTCTTCATATTGTACCGTATACTCTCCCTCCTCCAATGCTTCATAGACTGAATCAGGAATATCCGGACGCTTTACAAGATGGTATGTATCCGATATATACACTTCAACCAGGGCGTAGGTGTCGACTCCCCAATTCACTTCGTTATGCCGGTTCAACTTATTGAACAGTTCGTCATGTTGCTGTGTATACTCACGGCACATGAGAACCTCATCCCCAGATTCCAGGATGTTCGAACCCTCAACTTTAATTCCACCGGCTACTGCAAGATACACCCTGTTTCCTCGCGTTGCTTCTTGGAATACAAGTTCGTCCCCTTTATCGAATAGGTATATCCGGTTTACGTAAATGCTACGGTCGCCTGATTTTGCCATAAATTCCGCTCCGGAGAATGCAATTATGGTCGGTTCGGTGAACTTTATCGTGCCTGGGCGTAACGTCATCTCTATCGTCGGCTGATCGACACGATTCCCCACAAGCTGGTTTGCAAGCCTATGTGCCAGACGGTCACATGCACCGTTATAGTGATTATTTTGGTCTGAAGGTCCTGGATCCAAAGTCTGGAGCAACGTCAACATTCCACTATCCTTTATGATCAGACTCATATGGAGATCTCCATCCTTTCGAGAAATTTCTCTGCTTCAATCATGGCTTTATGGCCAGGTTCTATCGTATTCTCCGCTTCCATGATGACTACGGGTGAATATTGAAAGGTAATCGTATTTTCAGTCGTCGACACTTTCGTCAAATATGCATGCCCCCGATCTTCGAACAACCGGACTGCTTGTATCCGCACGGCCTCATCCAGCGCTTCTTCGCTCTGATAGGTGATGTGGCAATCTCCATTGCAAAAAATCATGGTTGCACCTCCTAAAGTTTTATTTATCCTTGTAGAACATTCCTAATTCATCTGCGACGAAGTCCGTCATGCCGCTGATGATAAGTTGAACCAAAAGAATCGCTATAGCTACTCCGATAAATGCAAAAAGTACGCCGATTATTTTAACATTATTTTCAATCAGATACGTCACAATAAAATGTGTGCCAATTACAATCGCAATTATCAATATCATCCATAAAAGGACCATCATGCCTTCACCTCTGAACTTCAAGTTTGACCTCGACCCATTCCCTTAGGCTATTGATCATATATATTTCAATTTCACCTTGCTCATATCGACGGGTGAACTCATCTAAATCATAATCCCTTTCCGATATGACACCATCGTTGATGAGAGATGTGCGCATGACCCCCTCAAGCAGTCCTGTATCGGCTGAAGGAGTGAAATAACCATCCTTTTCCATCACAACCAGGTTCCCGAGATTGAACTCTGTGATTTGACGCTTTTTATTATAATACAAAACGAGAGGAAATTCATTGCTCGCCCCCCCATAGTGATGGCGTATGCTTGTCTTGTTTGATAGGAATTCAGCCGGGCTGTCGATTGCTTCATCGTGGATCTTTGCCTGCATGCGCTCCGTGGCCCCCCTCTCTTCATGGGTGAACGATATTTCTCCACTGTCATCTATCAGCGCCCGTACTTTAAAGACAATGCCTTCTGTTAATGCGTGATGTCGCAAATAGGCGGCGAGGGCTCTTTTGAAATCAGGCTGCCGGAAGCCAAGGCTCCTACTGGAGTGATCTACACGCGCCTCGTGAAGATCTAGTCGCGCTATTTCACCTGACTCAAAACGCATCGTTTCAATCAATTTGTATCTGCCCGCTTCCAAAAAGGCGGTTTTCGCAACAATCTCATCATATTCAGCGGTAGGCAGTGAATCATATGTAATGCCTCCACCTGCCCCGTATTCAAATTGCCCTTCCCTGATATGCAGTGTGCGTATCGGGACGTTGAACACTTGGCTCCGATCTGGATGGATGATCCCTATTGCGCCACAATAGTACCCTCGAGGCGTGCTCTCGAGACGGCTGATGATATCAATCGTCGAACGCTTGGGGGCTCCTGTGATCGAACCGCATGGGAACAGGGCATCGATGATATCAGCAGTACGGCGTCCATCCGTGAGCTGGGCTTCGATCTTCGAAGTCATCTGATAGACCGTTTCATACTGTTCTATTTTAAATAGTTCAGGCACCCTGACACTCCCTCTTTCCGCCAACTTTGACAGATCATTGCGAAGCAGGTCGACAATCATCACATTCTCGGCCTGGTCCTTCTTCGAATACCTGAGAAAATCATAGCTCCTCTGATCTTCCTCGGGATCTCTATACCTTCTTGAAGTCCCTTTCATCGGCCGGGCGCTGATTTTGCCATGTGCATCCTTCTCAAAGAACAATTCCGGTGAGCAGCTGACGATCGTGTCTTCACCATGGTGGATAAAAGCAGCATAATCTCCATTGTTGCGGGAAGTCAATTGTTCAAACAAAGCATGTGCGTTCCCGCTGAAGCCCCCTCTCAGCCGGGTGGTATAGTTGACTTGATATGTATGTCCATCCTTGATGTAATTCCGTATTTCTTCGATGTCCCTCTTGATTTTAGAAGGGGAATCGATGAATTCCGGTCTTCCCATTAAGTAGCCTCCATATTCACCATAGGCGGACTGGAAGACACTCCGTTCCACAGGCGACTCGAACACTCCGATGATGAACGGCCCCCCTTCTTTGGCTTCATAGCTGAGTGACGGGATGATGTAACACCCTTGATCGATATATCTTTCGATGCTTTGGAGTGCTTCCTGCAACGACATATCTTTCTCTGTAAACACTGCTTTTGGATGGGCAAAATAAAGCGGCCGACTATCCGCCTTTCTTTTAAATTTTATATGGACTTGCATTTTCTTCACCTTTCTCCATTTCTTCAATGAAGAGTCTGAGCTGATCAAGACCCCATTCTGAAAGTATCGATTCCGGATGGTACTGCATCCCATAGATCGGCAAACTCTTGTGCCTGATCGCCATGATGTCGCCTTCATCGGTCCACGCCGACACCATGAGCCCCTCCGGCACTTCTCCCAGGCATGTAAGCGAATGGTAGCGCGTTACAGAAAAACGTTCAGGCAAGCCTTTGAAGAGGGTCCCGCCATCATGCGAAATTTCAAATGTATGGCCATGGATGGGACGCGAACCATGCGCCACCCTGCCACCGCACATGTGCCAAAGCATCTGATGCCCAAGGCATACGCCGAGAATGGGCATAGTGCCCCAATACCGTCCGACGAAATCAATGACCTCGGGGCGGGCTCCCGGGTGGGAAGGCCCAGGGGAGATGATCATACCGGCAATGTCTTTCATATCGATGAAGTCTAGCATGGCTGGTGTGATGGTCACAACTTCGATATCCTGCCTCGCCTTTTCCAAATAGTGGATTATATTGTATGTAAACGAATCGTAGTTATCAATCATCAGCAGTTTCATCGGGAGAAAATTCCTTTGCATTTATTTTACATTATTTTAACACACTATCTTTTCTCACAGAAATCCAAAGATGGTCCCTCCAAGCTGAAAAAAAGTGTCATATGTTGTAGAATATATAATAGTATTCCTTTCGAAATACGAAGTAATATGGACTTCACCAAATCTAAAAGCGAGAAGGTTGTAATTTTATGGCACATGATAAAAATAAAATATGGACCAGAGATTTTGTACTTATCGTCATCGTAAATTTCTTCATCTTTACTGCCTTCCAGATGACCCTGCCAACATTACCGCTTTTCGTCAAAGAGATTGGCGCAAGCGATAGATGGGTCGGACTTGTTGTGGGCATATTCACATTTTCTGCTTTGCTCATCCGTCCAAGCGCGGGCAAAATGCTTGATACAAAGGGGCGCGCCCCGGTCTTTCTGACAGGGCTGCTGCTATTTGTCCTCTCAATGTTCTCACTAGCTGCAAGTTTTACTATCGCACTATTGCTCGCAGTCCGCATCATGCAAGGTATAGGTTGGGGACTGTCAAGCACGTCAGCCGGCACCATCGCCACAGACCTTGTCCCTAAGAAAAGACGCGGGGAAGGGCTCGGTTACTATGGCCTCAGTGGTAACATCGCACTCGCTTTCGGGCCGGCTCTTGGACTCTTTCTCGTCGACCAGATATCATTCACTCTGCTCTTTTCAATATGTGGCGTTCTCGGACTTACTGCGCTTATCCTTGCAATAAATATCCGCTATCAAAAGCCCGAAGCTCCCGATAATTCCATAAAGGAAAAGAGCACCTATGTGCCACGATTCGATATTGTCGAGCGTCAGGCATTACCCGCAGCTTCGCTCCTATTCTTCATAACTGTAACATTTGGCGGTATCGCTGCATTCCTCCCCGTCTACACTTATGAGCGGGGCTTCGATCCTACTTTCATCCAATTCTACTTTGTCATCTATGCAGCCTTTCTTATGCTCTCCCGCATAGTCGCGGGAAAATTGTATGACAAAAAAGGAATTACAATCGTGTTCGTACCGGGTGCGCTCGCAATCATTACTGCCATGATACTACTTGGCATTATGGCCACCCCGTATTATCTGTTCATTGCTGCAGCATTATACGGGTTCGGCTTCGGCTGTGTGCAGCCTGCCCTACAGGCTTGGGCTGTGAACCGTGCTGACAACAATCGCCGTGGCATGGCCAATGCGACCTTCTTTTCAGCTTTTGATATGGGGGTTGGACTTGGTGCAATCAGTTATGGATTCATCGCTGAAGCGTTCGGCTACAGCACCATCTATTTCACCAGTGCATTCAGCGTCACATTGTCATTGATACTTTTCCTGTTCATCATGAGACATTACAGGAAAAAAGATAGGATGGCTGCAGATTAATGTTTGCTTTCGCCAACGCGGGGTATATTCCAACTAGAACGATGCATTATTTAATCTGTTAAATTAAATTTGAGCATTATAAGGAGGAAATATCCATGGGTTGGATTATTACATTAATTGTCGGTGGTATCATTGGTTGGCTTGCTGGCCTTATATTAGGTAAAGATGTGCCATTCGGCATTATCGGTAACATCATTGCAGGTCTTGTGGGCGCTTCGATTGCAAATGCGCTGGGACTAAGCTTCGGCCCACAATTGGGTGGCGTCAGCATCCTTGGTGGACTGATCGGTGCAATCATCCTGATTTTGATTGTATCATTCATCATGAAAGCGCTCGGAGGCAACAAAGCATAATAACACTTATGGAAGATCCCCTGTAACGGACGTTACAGGGGATCTTTTTCCTCGTCTTCAATAAGCCATCTTGACTCTTTTGATTCCACTAGCCGCTTCTGTTCACGTTCCTCTTTTATACGGTCAAGCTCCATCTGCATCTGTTTATTCTCAAGAAGGAAATTTTCTTGCTTCAAACGCTCTACTTCCTTCTCCTCCTGAAGTTTCCTTATCGCCATCTTCTCTTTCTTCTGTCTGTGACCGACGTTGATCGCATAAAGTGGAATCGAAAACACTAAGACGACGGGTAATGTTGCTACTATAAATTCTAATATACCCATAGGGCCACCACCTTCATTTAAAACCATCTTATCATATACTGACGGGAATTTTATCGATTTAGCAGTCGATCTTGGAATCTGTTACCCCTTTCAATATAATGGGATGAAAGAGGTGGATGTCCATGGAACTGAATGAAATGAATCTATTGAACGCCTATGAACGAGGATTTATCGATCAAGATGCAGAAAAGGTCGCCCATCATCCTCCACAGATGATCATCAATTCAAAAGAAGAAAATGTCCTGTCTTCCATACTCGATGAGATGGAAGGGTGTGACGCATTCTTCATTTCCGTCGCTTTCATCACTGAGGGCGGCCTTGCTACATTAAAAACAACGTTGCACGAGCTCGCGAAAAGGAATGTAAGAGGAAAAATCATCACCTCTACCTATTTGAATTTCAATAAACCGAAAGTTTTCAAAGCACTACTCAATATTCCGAACATAGATGTCAGAATAGCTGATAAACAGGGATTTCACGCAAAAGGATATGTCTTCAGCAATGCAGCCTATTCCTCCCTCTTCATAGGGAGTTCAAATTTGACGGACTCCGCACTGAAAAAGAATTATGAATATAATCTTAAATTGACAAGCCTTGATAATGGGGCGGTCCTGAACCATTTCAGGGATCAATTCTATTCCTTATGGAATGAAGCCACTCCTGTTGATGCCACTTGGATCATGGAATATGAGCGCATCTATAAAGAACAGCCAGACAAAAAGAAAGTGCTCGAAATCATCGAAGACCGTTCCAAATATCAATACAGGACGTCAGGGGCCGGAGGAATAGCGCCGAATTTCATGCAGCAGGAAGCACTGCACTCCCTCAAACAGCTTAGGGTGAAAGGCCATGATAAGGGCCTTGTGGTATCCGCTACAGGAACCGGCAAGACGTATCTATCCGCCTTTGACGTAAAGCAATTCCGACCAAAACGTATGCTTTTCTTGGCCCACCGTGAGCAGATCCTTGAAAAAGCCAGACAGGATTTCATGACTCTCCTGGAAGACTCGCCTTCCTCATTTGGCGTATTCAGTGGCAATCAAAAATCAACCCACAGTAAATATCTGTTTGCAACGGTCCAGACGATGTCGAATGAAGATACTCTGAGTCAATTCAATCCAGCGGAGTTCGACTATATAATAGTAGATGAAGCACATCGTTCAAGCGCGCGTACATACAGAAGAATCATCAATCATTTCAAACCATCTTTCCTGCTTGGCATGACAGCAACTCCTGAGAGGACTGATGATAATGAGATCTTCGGTCTATTCGACTATAATATCGCTTATGAAATACGGCTCCAAAAAGCTTTAGAGGAAGAAATACTCGCACCCTTCCATTATTTCGGGGTGACTGATTATGAGACGGAAAGTCTCAAAATCGATGATACAAGCGCGTTGTCGGACCTCACCGATACTGAGCGGATCAGGCATCTCCATGAGAAGATCCAATACTATGGATATTCGGGCGAAACGCTTTGTGGGCTGATGTTCGTTTCCAATAAACGAGAAGCCGAGGAGATCAGCCACGCACTCAATTTGCTCGGTTATCGTACTCTTGCATTGACTGGAAGTGATTCACAGGATACACGGAGGAATGCTGTAAGGAGTCTTGAGGATGGTCACCTCGATTACATCGTTACAGTGGATATATTCAATGAAGGAATCGACATCCCTCCGGTCAATCAAGTCGTCATGCTGAGGCAGACACAATCAAGCATCATCTTCATCCAACAACTCGGGAGAGGACTCAGGAAGCACGATGATAAAGAATATCTTACCGTTATAGACTTCATCGGCAACTATAGAAACAATTATATGATTCCGATTGCCCTAACAGGAGATAACTCCTATAGTAAGGATAATTTGAGGCGTTCACTGATTGACCGTACCCCCCTTCAAGGGGTTTCGACCATCAATTTCGAAGCCATCGCAAAAGAGAAAATCTATCAAGCCATTAATGCGTCTTCTTTGGACAACTTGAGGCACTTGAAGGAGATGTATGTATACCTCAAGAATAAAATCGGGAGGAAACCTACACTAGTAGACTTCTACTACGATAAGGATGTGGTCGATCCGATGATCATCCTCAATAAATACAGGCATTACCCGGAATTCCTCCAGAAGATTAAAGAAGAAGATAGCACTCTAGAGGACCGGATGGATAAGATGCTGACTTTCCTTTCGAAAGAACTGACCGGTGGAAAACGCATCGTCGAAATGCATCTGCTAACAGCCCTCATGGAAGGTCCTGTAGATAAGGATGAATTTCAGATGGAGATGCACAAACAAGGATATTACATGTCTGATGCAGTAATGGATTCTGTCATAAGGGTATTTACACTCGAATTTTTCAGGCAACAGGATATCTTGAAATACGGTTATCCCCTCATTCGTCTGGACAACGATTATATACATCCTTCGGCGACACTCGAGTCCGCTCTCCATTCAAAGGTCTTCATGAAGCATTGCAGACAAATCATGGAACTTTCCTTATTGAACAGCAATCAATATGATCAATCCCGGCCATTGACCCTTAACCAGAAGTATTCCAGAAAAGACGTCTGCCGTATGCTGAATTGGCAAAAGGATGAAGCTTCCACAATGTACGGCTATAAACAAAAACACGGGACATGTCCGGTGTTCATCACCTATCATAAAAATGAAGCGGTGGAAGACACCATTAAATACGACGATGAATTCCTTGACCGCCATACGCTCAAATGGTTCACAAGAAGCAACAGGACATTGGCTTCGAAAGAAATCAAATCCATACTCGATGGCCACAAAAATGGGATGCCGATTCATATATTCGTCAAAAAAGATGATGATGAAGGCACTGCCTTCTATTATCTTGGAAAAAGCCGGATTGATTATCGGACTCTGCAGGAAACTGTGATGCCTGGAGCATCCGGCAAACCAGTCGTGACAATGCATATGGTAATGGAATCTCCCGTGGAATATAATATCTATAGATACCTCGATGCGAATGTCGTGAACTAGAACAGCGTCCCCCATATATGGGGGACGCTGTTGTATTATGTTTCTTCATCGTCTTCAATGGTTCGGTTGTGATCTTTTAGGAGTGCCACTTTTTTAATCAGATGGTTATCCATATCAAGGACAATCCATCTATCGTCAGCCGTATCTATCGTATCGTCGATCTCAAGGTCGGTATTGATGCTCTGCAGCCAACCACCTATGGTATCGATATCATCACTATCATTGAAGTTCAGATCGAATTGTTCTTCCAAATCATCAATCAACACCCGCCCAGTGATATGATAGATGTTTTCCTCAACCTTTACAATATCCGGCTGTTCGTCCTCATCAAACTCATCCCGGATTTCCCCGACTATCTCTTCTAGGATGTCTTCCATTGTAATCATCCCGGCCGTGCCACCGTATTCATCGATGATCAACGCGATATGCACACGCTCGCGTTGCATTCTGACCAGTGCATCACTGATGCGTGACACCTCTGTAATCATCGGGATTTCATGTATATGGTCTGCCGGGGTCACTTCTTCATCGGAAACATGGTTCGTCAAAAATTCCCTAACATTTATGAAGCCGATAATCTGATCTTTATCTCCGCTTTCTTCCGTTATGGGGTAACGCGTAAAGTTGTGCTCCTTGATTGTCGCGATGACGTCATCTATATTAACAGGGTCTGCCATTGTGATCATCTGAGTCCTTGGCACCATGACGTCTTTCGCCAACCTCTCATCAAATGAAAATATATTTTGCATATAGGCGAGTTCAGTCTGGTTTATTTCCCCACTCTGATAACTCTGTGTCATTATGATCTTCAGTTCATCTTCTGAGTGAGCTTGCTCAACGGGCACATCTTTAAGGCCAAAGGTCCTGACGAGGAATCTCGCAGTGCCGTTCATCAACCAGATGAATGGTTTCATGATGGCGCCAAAAAAAGCAAGCGGGCCGGAGAGGGCAAGCGCCAACTTTTCAGCACACTGGACTGCAATCGTCTTAGGCGCAAGTTGTCCTATGACGACGTTCAGGAATGTGACTATTACAAAGGCCACACCAATAATCAATGGCGTCGTCAATTGATCGGGCACCCCCAACATTTCGAAGAGCGGCGCCAACACACCAGCAAAAGTGGATTCACCGATCCACCCAAGTGCAAGTGCAGTAACAGTAATACCCAATTGACACGCGGACAGGTAATAATCAAGTTTCCCTGTCATCTTGCGCAAACGCTGTGCTTTTTTATCCCCTTCTTCAGCTAGTTGTTCAATACGCGACATCCGGGCTTTGACAAGTGCAAATTCAGAGCCTACAAAAAACATTGTGAGCAATATAAGTATTATAAAAAAAATCAAGTTCCATAATGTGGTTATATCCAATCAGTTCCCTTTTTTAAAAGGGATTCACCTCCGGTAATATGTGACTGCAATTCTGCGCGGTATGCTTTTTGAAACTATATTTCTGCAGTGGGCCGGCTTTTCAATGGACATATTAATGTTCAGATTCGTCTTCCCAATTGCAGTCACCTCCCAAAAGTTATAATTATGATTATTTTACCATACATCATTTTATGATTGCTACCGTACTTCATTCCTTATCCTTTTGATCAAGGTATAAGGGCCCTTAATATTTATATTGAATTCGCATATAATTGCTTGTATAATAACTGAAGGGACACATGATAAACAGAATGGAGGTTGTCTTTAATGACTAAACCCTCTTTGGACAAGCGCCTCTGCTTTAATGTATATAGTCTGCACCACCAGATCAGCCGCTTCTACAATAAGTCCGTGCTGACAGAAATGGAGATTACTTATCCACAGTTTTTGGTTTTGAATATTTTACTGGATAAGGAACAGGTCAACATCAAAATGTTGGCTGAAACATTGCGGCTCGACACCGGAACCATTTCTCCCCTGATAAAGCGGATGGAACGGCTTGGACTTGTACATCGTTTTAGAAACCCCACTGATCAACGCCTTGTAATCTTGGAGCCTACAGAACATGGTAGAAAAATGGGAAAACAGTTGGAAGAAGCTTTTGAAGCTTTTGATGATGTAATCAGCCTGACAACTGAAGAGGAGTCCCTCTTTCTTGAATATATACAGCATCTCAATGTGAGACTTGCTGAAAAAAATGCAGCCCGGAAATGATTCCGGGCTGCATTTTCTTGTTTGTTCCGACTTACTCATCTTCCCTTGGTAAAGCCAAATCCGATGGTGCCATGACCGGCATGGACACCTGCCACAGTGACGAGTGGTTCTATAACCAATTTGACATCCGGCAGATGTGTTTCCAGTCGTTCTTTCCATTCTTCGGTCAAATCGATGCCACCTGCATAGACAATCGCAATGGTACTTACCGATTTTTCCTTGACATATTCTTCCAATTTTTCCATTACATTATTGATGATTTTCTTTTTTGTACGGATCTTTTCTCCAATGACTACTCTTCCATCATCGAATTCAAGCTTCAAATGGATATTCAATACAGAAGCGAGCATCGATTGTGATGCCGATACTCTGCCACTCTTCCTCATCTGGTTGAAGCTTTTAGGCAACAGATATAATTGAGTGTGGTCGGTCATTCCTTGGATTTCCTTTACCACTTCTTCAATTCCTTTGTCAGATCCTTTCGAGTCGACAGCATGCTCCACCATCTGCTTCATAGGGTAGCTTCCAATACGGGAGTCAATGACATGGACCGGCTTGTCGATGTTTTCAGAAGCACTCAGCGAACTTTGGTAAGTCCCGGTAAGTTCGCTGGATGCATGGATTGCAATGATCGAATCAAATGAGTCATCCATTTCTATCTTCTCATAGATCTCCATGAACTCACCGATTGTCGGCTGCGACGTTTTAGCGCCCTCCCCACTCTGCTTCAGCATATCGTAAATCTCTTCAGTTGTTGCATCAACGCCGTCCCTATAGGCGACTCCGTCGATGATGACAGACATCGGCAATACGAAGACATCATGTTCTTCTGCATACTCTTTTTCTACACCTGAGGAAGAATCCGTCACGATTGCTGTTTTCTTCATCGTCATTTTCCCACTTTCTCTATAAAATAACTGCCATGATTCTATCATGCATATGATTTTATGACTATAAATAATCATTGAAGCGCTGAACAGCCTGAAAAACATGCCCTTTTTCAGCCATCAGACGAGAATAGCTGCCTGATTCTATTATACTGCCCTGTTCCATATAATGAATGTAGTCAAATTCCTCAAGGCGACTTAAGTCATGTGTACTTACAATTACTGTCGGCTGTGACAATATTTGATCCCACATTTTTTGCTTGAGCCTGTCATCTAGCCGCGCTGTCGGTTCATCCATAATCCACCATGACTTATCTTCGGCCAACATTCTTATGAAGTGCAGACGCTTTTGTTCCCCTCCCGATAGCCGGCCGGTGAACTCGATCATTTCTTCTGGTGTATAGTAAGACATTTCCATCAATTCGAGATCTTCGACAACTTCTTCTCTAGTTCTGTTGAGATGACCGAAAAGAGTGACGTTGTCAGTGACTGAAGCATTGTAGAAGTCGAGATGTTGGGGCATGATGGATGCATTTTGAAGTAACGCCTCCTGGCTGACTTCCTCAGAATCGTGACCTAGACGGATTGAAGGACCACCCTCAATGATGCGTTCAAGCAAGGTTGTCTTGCCGGATCCACTGCTGCCGATGATTGCGTGCTTTTCACCACGCCTGAAGTTGGCCGTGATGCCTTTTAGGACATCGACTGAGGCAGTGGCGTAACGATAATCAAGCAGCGTCACATCTATTTGGTCGAGGGAGACATCGTTCGTTATTGTCGGTTTGGGTGACGTCTCAGCGTTGAGTACCCCTACCGCTTCCTTGACTGATCTGTACCGGCTTGCAGGTTGCATGACCGGCATGACGAGATCGAAATAGCTGAGCACCAGCAACATGATCATCGGCACAAGGAGTGGCATGTCTTCATACAGCCAAAATATGATGAACAGGAGTGCCGCAATCTGAAGCAGTTGGGCGATAAACTGCATTGCAGCGTCCGAGAAGGCAATCTTATCTTCTGTTGCTTTTACCCTGGAGATTTCCTGGGAAATCTCTTTTTTCTTATCTTGCATCCTTCCTGTCACAAATAAGTCCGTAAAGTCGTGGATATAGTGGTAGAGACGGCCATAGAGCGCGTCTTCAACACCATTTCTGGCACGCAGATCATTTGTTACCCGCTTTTCAAACATTTTCGGTATGGCATAAAGAAGCACCAGCGCCACAACTGTCGACATGATTACAAATACTGACCCGAAATAGATGGATAGAATGATCAGCAGCATTGATAACAGCAACGCTACTATATACGGATAGACAATGCGGATATAATAATTTTCGACCTCTTCAAAATACTGGTTCAGCCGCTGTATGAATTTAACGCTATGGGTGTCCGCATGATGTTGTATGGCGGCTTTGAAGTAATTCAATCTAAGGCGCCCGATGAGCCTGAATGTCGCATCATGCGAGAGTAGACGCTCAATATATTTGAAGGCGCCTTTCATCATCCCGAAAAACTTGATTACTGCAATGATGAGGACGATTATGAAAAATGGCGGGTCGAAGAAACTGAGGCTGATCATATAGCCACTGAGCCCGAATAGAGAGACCCCCACCAGACCACCTGCAAGGCCGAGAAGGATGCTGTAGAGGATATTTTTCCTTTCACTCTTCAAATATTCCATTACAAAGCCCCTCCCCTTACAATGTTACGGTCGGCGAACGTGTAGTGTATATCAGCAATGTTGAGCAGTTTCCTACGGTGTACCACTGCTATGATGGCACTTTCATGCTTGATTTCATCCAAGTATGAGAGAACCATCTCTTCCGTCGTTGCATCGAGGAACTCTGTAGGTTCGTCCATAATGATGATTTCAGGCTTTCTTATCAGTGCACGCGCCATCTTGAGCCTCACCACTTCCCCGCCTGAGAGGGGGATGTTGTGGTTTACGATTTCAGTATGGATGCCCTGCTCCAGATTGTTCAAGCTTCCCATCAAGTCAAGGCGATTCAATATACTGACGACGTCTTCCTCGCTGTAACGCCCATCAGAAACATAGTCATAGATGGAAGTGTCCGAGAAGTAGACTTCATCGGATATATATCCGATATCATCCGTATGAAGATATAAGGCACCTTCAGTAGGGCGGTGGAGTCCAAGCAACATACGCATGAAGGTACTCTTACCGATGCCGGAAGGACCTGTTATGGCAGTGAGCCCTGTTTTCGGCAAGGATAGATTAACATTTTCCAGAAGCGATAGCTCCCCGTAGCCCATTGAAACACCTTCAAGTCTCACTGCACTCGTTTGAGCATTGAAAATGCGGTACTCTTCGGTTGGTTCTTCCTGGTCGATTAGCACTTCAATACGGTCCAAATGCCCTTGGGCAAGCTTACCATTATGAAATTCGATGCCGAGTACTTTTAATGCATTATAGAACTCAGGCGCCAGCAGCAACGTGAAAAATGCCGCATAGAATGTAATGCCATCAAAAATTATGATCTGCAACCCAACTTCAAGAGCAATGAGTCCAATCCCGAGAATCGTAATGAACTCAAGCATTAAAGTGGATTGGAAGGCATATTTTAAAATATTCATCGTTTCTTTTACATAGCCCGAATTAAATGATCTGAGCCTATCGATGACAGTTTGCTGAGATTGTGTGTAGCGTACCGTATCCTTCCCCCTTATCAGGTTGAGGAAAAGCGTACCAAGCTCGTCGAACTGCGTGGCCTGAGCTTCCGATTCATCCTTCGTACGCAATCCCACAAGGATGTAATACAAAGGTACGAATGGTGCTGTGAATAACATGATGAAAGCAGCATTTTTATGGACGAAGAATGATGCTATGATAATTACTGCTAGTTTGACAGCAGTCTGTATGACAGTGGGGATGAAGACCTTTTCGAAAGGGCGGTATTTCTCCATATGGACAAATACTGCATTGAGCATCGCTTCTGATTGCTTTTTGGTGCCATCCCCGATCTTCTCAATCAACTCGGTGGTCAATGCCTCTATACGGCTGTTTGCAATTTTAGCCGAAGTCACCCTATAGATCATCAACAGCATTGCATAGATGATGAAGAAAAGGCCGGCCAACGTCATCCCTTTAACAGCTGGAGTTTTCTTTTCTATTACAATTTCTTCAAGCACTAGCGAAAGGTTATGTCCAAACAAGACGAAAGCCGCCACGCCCATCATGGACATCAGTGTATACAACAGGATATATTTCTTTGGTATGTTCAGCTTCATAATTATCCTTTCCATCGACAAAGAACGTGAAGTCACACTTCACGTTCTTTGTCAGCCACCTATATAGCTCATATTGATCTTATTGCGCTTCCGGCGGTTTTCTGCAGTAATTTCCGTCCTGAGATCTGAGTAACGGTCGTCCCGCCTGTTCCATACCCCAGTCAGTATCTCTTCCAATTCCTGGTCGGATACACCTTCTCTAAGGTGCTTCCTGACATCAAAACCTTCCACAGCGAAAAGGCAACCATAGAACTTTCCATCTGAGGAGAGTCTGGCACGGGTGCATGTCGAACAGAAGCTTTCAGACACGCTGGTGATGAAACCAAGGTGCGAATCTGCGTCATTATGACGATAGACTTTTGCCACTTCCCCGTAGTATGCCGGTTCCAAAGGTTCAATATCAAATTCATTCTCAAGAATTTCCAGTATTTCTTTTTTGGTGACTACTTTATCAAAATTCCACCCATTATCGTTTCCGACATCCATAAATTCTATGAATCTCAATGTTACAGGCATCTTTTTGAAGAAGCGGGCCATTGGCAGTATTTCATGGTCATTCAAGCCTTTTTGCACAACCATATTGATTTTAATCTTAAATCCGAGTGAAATGGCATACTCAATCTGCTCGATTATCCTTGAAGTGCCGATACCGCGATCATTGATCTGTCCAAACAATTCGTCATCCATCGCGTCAAGGCTGATATTGAGTCTCCTGAGCCCTGCTTCATAAAGTTTCTTGCCATGTTTCTTCAACAATAGACCATTTGTGGTCATACCTATATCTTCAATACCCTCTATATCATTAAGCCTTTTTATCAATACATCGAGGTCCCGTCTAAGAAGCGGTTC
Organism: Salinicoccus siamensis; assembly: GCF_042429615.1. GTDB lineage: Bacteria > Bacillota > Bacilli > Staphylococcales > Salinicoccaceae > Salinicoccus > Salinicoccus siamensis. Next base: position 52,020 of record NZ_JBHMAH010000001.1, on the reverse strand, counting down.
CCCGCCAGTGATCCTCAATTTTTTGATGCCCAGGGACGCGTATATTTTTGCAATGCGTTCAATTTCCTCAAAAGATAAGAGCTCGTCCTTCTTCATAAACTCGAAATCATCCCCGAAAATCTCTTTCGGCATGCAGTATCTGCATCGGAAATTGCAACGGTCAGTCACTGATATCCTCAGATCCCGAATCGGTCTGCCAAATTTATCCGTTATACTTCCCGCCATCGTACCCCTCCTCAGTGAAGGTCTGCTTTTCTATTGATGTTCAGGAAACTGGTTACATCAATATCATAAAGTTTACTGTCCACTTCGATTGTCTTTCTTTCTGCGAATAGTGCTTTCATGCTTCTTCGGTCTGTCGTCAATAATCTTTCAATGTCTGAAGCGAGCCCGCCCCCCTGATAGATGCCAACAAGTGGGTGTAACCTGTCTCCAGACCGTGTCACAACGATTGACTGGTCATCAAGAGCCACTTCATGCAGAGTCCTGATCCACTCTGGGCTAATGTAGGGCGTGTCACATGATATGATGAGCAATCGCTTATCCGGATAGGCATCGGCAAATGTATATATGCCGGCAAGCGGCCCCCTATCCCTGAACCTTTTCACATCCACTTTTACCGGCATATCATCAAATCGACCACTTAATCTCGAATTAGTGCTGACCATGATATCATCGCACACGCCCGATTGTTCCAACGCATCTACTATATGCCGATACATCGGCTTACCGTCTATTTCAAAGAAAGCCTTATCTTCACCAAAACGGGTCGAGTTCCCTCCTGCCATGACTATGCCTATAGTGCCTGTCATCCTCCACTCACTGGTGGAATCAGAGCAACCTCATCCGTTTTTGAAAGTATGTGCGTATCCTTAACGAATGATTCGTTGCAGGCCACTTGGAAAACATCCCCTTCGAGGGCGGGATATTGCCTATATACCGTTTCTTTCAACTCTTTGACCGTAGGTTCATTTTTGATGTCCAATGTGATGTGGGTACCCCCAATCTTCTCCTTCAGCCCTGCGAACACCATGATATCCATCATTATTCCTCCTCCACACTTGAATGGTACTGACGCTGATGCCCCATCCATTCTTCACCGTCTTCCCATACTTCTTTTTTCCAGATTGGAACAACTTCCTTAATCCGTTCTATCGCATATTCATTGGCTTGATAACTATCTTTCCGATGTGGGGCACTTGTTACTATGACGACAGCAATATCTGATATTTCAAGCTTGCCCACCCGATGGGCGATTGTTGTAATGACCCCAGGCCAACGTTGTGCAATCTCATCCCCAATTTGGGCCATTTTACTTTCCGCCATAGGTTTATAGGCTTCATACTCCAAGTGGACAGTTCTAGTCCCTTTTGTCCACTCGCGCACATGACCTGTAAACATGCATACAGCCCCTTGCACTTCGTTGACCGTATAACTATGGTACTTGTTGATATCTATTGGTGTATCCACTATTTCATATTGCTTCATATTCCAGAACTCCATTCGTCAAACCATTGGAAAACCTTAGCCTCATCATACCTCATATCCGCTTCCATTAAAACATTCCGCATCCCTATTTCACTGACATTAGTGTGTCCATCGGAAAAGGAGTAGGTCAGTACTATTTTAGGGTACGCTTCATGTTTGTACCCTTCTATCAATACGACATCCATTGCACCTTCAAATTCTGCCAGCTGTTCGGCCAGATTGGGGTGTTTCCTTGTCTCAATGGTTATGGACGGGGTATTCAATATCGTCGTATCGGCACCTTCAAGCAAAAACCTCTCCGTATCGGTGCTTCCGGCTTCTTCTTCCAGATGATGGTGCTTTATCACTGCAACTTTCTGTTGTTGCTGTTTCAGTCGCTTTACAAGCTTCAATATCAGGGTGGTCTTGCCAGTGTTCTTGAAACCGGTTATCTGCAGAATCTTCATAGATTGAACTGCCTGGCCCCGGTAGTCATATCAGTCATCATCACCTTGATTGGATCTCCTTTTTGGTACCCCCTTGAACCGCCCGGCAAAACGATGATGCCATTGCTTCTCGCAATGGACGTGACCGCATTCGACTTATTGAAACCAGCCGGTTTTGCGTATATGCCTCCGGCACGATAGTCAATCTCTGCCCTGACGAAGCGTGTGAACGGATTGGCTTTTTTAAAGTCACCGTCAAGTACACCATCCACTACAGGTGCATAGATTTTATCGTGCCCCATCATCTTAAGCAGTGACGGCCTTGCAAACAATTCAAATCCTGTGTAGCATGCTGAAGGGTTGCCGCTCAAACCGAAGAGAGGGACTCCTCCGAGCATGCTCACTGTTGTGACACTCCCTGGACGCATACCCACTTTATTGAAGAGTTCCTCAGCGCCAAGGGACTCATACAGCTTGGGCAAGAAATCGTAATCGCCTACGGAAACGCCGCCAGTTGTGATTATGGCATCCACTTCATCCAACATATCTTCAACGCGTTCGAGGAGTGTGTCAAAATCATCGGCTTCCAATGCATACATTTTCCCGGTGATGTTCATCCGCTTCAGTTGACTCATGATCATCGGGCCATTGGAATTTCGTATCTTACCTGGACTGAGTGGCTGGTCAATCTCTATCAATTCACTCCCTGTAGCCAAAATGCCGACGACGGGTTGTCTGTAGACCTCTACGTTTTTATAGCCGAATGTCGCCAAAGTTGCCACAGTACCAGGATTGATGAACGTGCCCCGAGGTACGATCACTTCACCCTGTTGACACTCCTCGCCTTCTATCGCAATATTTTCGCCTGGATCGAACGCTTTCCTTATCGTAAAAGCCTCATCATTCATCTTCGCCTGTTCAAACATGACAACTGCGTCAGCGCTTGCTGGTACAGGCGCTCCGGTCATTATACGGAAAGCCTCATTTTCTTTAAGTATATAATCACTTGTCGAGCCTGCTGGCACTTCTTCTGCCACCGTAAACTCGATTCTATCATCACCTGAAGCCCCTATTGAGTCCTTTGAACGTATCGCAAATCCATCCATAGCTGATTTGTCAAAATGAGGCACTGGCATGGTGGCCTTCAGATCTTCCGCTAAAATACGCCCATATGTTTCCCTATAGGAAACCGCTTCACTCTTAAGAGGCGTTACTTCAGCAACGGCACGATCCACTGCCTCCGGTACAGGGATCGGCTTACGGTTCAAATTCATATCATCCCTACTTTCCTATCATGAACTCTGTTATACTCATTATACTAGAAAGGAAGTTTAAATTGTCGAAATTCACTCACTTCAACCAAGAAGGCAGAGCCCGGATGGTCGATGTTTCCGATAAAGAGATAACCACCCGTACAGCGCTCGCCAAAAGTACGCTCATTGTTTCTAAAGAAATACACGAAGCCATTACAGGCAAGACTGTAGAAAAAGGTGATGTGCTTTCTGTGGCTCAGGTTTCAGGCATCATGGCTGCAAAGAACACGCATCAGATCATACCAATGTGCCATCCGCTTCCTCTGTCCGGCATAGATATTTCCTTCACTTGGGATTTATCTGATGGCTACGCACTTCATATTGAAGCAACAGTTAAGACTTCCGGTCGCACTGGTGTCGAAATGGAAGCATTGACAGCAGCAAGTGCAGCTGCCCTGACCGTCTACGATATGTGCAAGGCGATCGATAAGGGGATGATCATCCGCGAAACCGCCCTGGTCTCGAAGACTGGCGGGAAATCCGGTGATTACCATATAGACAAGTAAAGCGTGCCATACGGCACGCTTTTATTTATTCAATTCGTGGACGATATGGTTTAATTCAGGGACAATCAACCGTTCCATCGCCAACTTGACCGCTCCTGTCGATCCCGGTAATGAAAGCACCACTGCGTTGCCGATGCTTCCGGCTATAGCCCTTGAGAGTATACTTCGTGACCCGATATCCTCTGTAAAGCTGAGCATACGGAAAATTTCTCCGAATCCTTCTATCTCCTTATCAAAAAGAGGCCGCACTGCTTCGATGGTGACATCTCTAGGTGCTATGCCCGTCCCCCCCGTCGTTATGATGGCATCTGCGCCATTATCCAAAAGCTCATGTACCGCATCTACAATCTCTTGCTGGTCATCTTTGACGATGCTGTACCACTCCGGCTTGATTTCCACATTCATTCCTGACACGTAATCCATGACAAGGCGTCCGCCTTTATCGCTTTCCTTAGTGCGTGTATCACTGACCGTTATAACGCCCATACGAATTTCGCGATCTATTTCTCCCACTAGACTCATGATGATCCTCCTATCCGAACAATTGGTTGATAAGGGTCTTCGCACGATTCATATCATGCAGGCCATGGATCAGAATGCGTCCATTATTGAAGCAGACGAACCTTTGGCCACTATAGTGGAACTCCTGGAAGTACGGCGTGCGGTTCACTTTCATATCCAACCGAGTCAATGTATGGTTTACAACTTCCGCAGTCAGCCGACCATCGATCACCTGGACGGTGTCGCGGCCGCATAACCGCATGGCATTGTCCGTATTCTCTTCTTCAAATGCCGGATAGACAGGGGCACATCCACATGTCATACAATTTGAATCTTTCATTGCATCGACCTTATACTTCATATGTTCCATATCCCAGACGTTGCCGATCCGTAAGTAATAGGGTGCCTCATATTGGTCTGTAAGTATTTTAATTGCAGTCGTGACCTGCTCGGCCACTGCCATCTGTACTGCAGGAGCGATGATGCCGGCAGTGTCGCACGTTAATGTGGTGCTCGGCAACACTGGCACCAGACAGCGGTAGCATGGTGTAGCGTCAGGCACAAAACCGCAACTGCTGTAAGAGGCCTCTACACAAGCTGCGTAGACCCAGGGTTTTGATGCTTTATATGCAACGTCATTGATCAGCAGGCGCGTATCGAAATTATCTGTTCCATCCAACAGAATATCTGCATCCATGGCGAGCTCCGTCAATAGCGGGCCATCGCAATGCGCAATATGTGCATCTATCTCGAGGTCCGGACGGATTGATTGTAGACGTTCTTTCGCAGCAATTACTTTCGGTTTCTTATCATCTGCATCCTGTTCGGTAAAAAGGGTTTGGCGCTGAAGATTGGAGTGTTCGACATAGTCACGGTCAATCATGATCAGCTTGCCGATACCTGCCCGTGCAAGCAGTTCACTGGAAAGGGAACCGAGCGCCCCGGCCCCAATGATGAGGACTGTGCGTGAGCCGATCAGGCGCTGGCCTTCTGCCCCTATTTTATTAAAAAGCATCTGCCTCGAATATCGTTCCATATCATCCCTCTTATGCAAGTTCATTTTTCTTAAGGTTACTATTCATGTAGAACATTGTAAACAGACTGATGATGCAGAAAACTGACAGTAGGATGAACCCAATTGCATAGCTACCCGTCAAATTGTGCGCCTGATCGATTACAATCGGCGGGAAAAAGCCACCCAGGCCACCCATCATTGCAACGATTCCATTACTGATACCCGCCTGTTTCGAGAAGTATGTCGGCACGAACTTGAAGACAAGTCCATTTCCGATCCCCGCGCATACCGCTGCAAGCAAACTTCCCAGGGTAAACAAGAAGATGAAATTATATGTGAAGGCAAGCAGTAGTCCTGAAACGGCCAGCCCGATAAATACAATGATCAAAGAGTGCAGCGCATTGAACCTATCACCAATCAGCCCGCCTATCGGCCTGAGCACCGTCGCGATTATAATGAAAACCGCAGTTCTGACACCAGCATCCAAGGTCGTCAGTCCAAACAAAGCTTCATCCGTCAGGAATGCCGGTAAGAAGAGGCCGAAAGCAACGAAGGCACCAAATGTAATGAAGTATCATAAGTTGAAGAAGTAGAACTTATAGTCGCGCATGACTTCCTTGAATTGCTTGCCAAGAGGCAGACTTACTTTCTTTTCATTTCTATCGCCCATTATGAACTGCAGAATGGCAAATAACGCCAATACCATAAGATATGTCTGGACAGCTGCCTGCCACCCACCAAGTGCGAGAACCAGCAATGGCGCTCCGAAACTTGTCACGGCAGTCCCGATATTACCCATGGCATATACACCATTTACAAACCCGTGTTTTTCTTTCGGGCAATACTTTGGAAGACTCGTAACACCTACACTGAAAATCGCTCCGCCGACGCCGAGGAATACCGCTGCTATCATAAGGTCCATCGGTGTAGTAGCGATAACCAGATAGAAAACTGGAACCAAAAGGAAAATGAAGCTGAACAGGAACACTAGGCGCGCTCCGATCTTATTGGCCAGTATGCCGAATGGTATGCGCAGGACAGAACCCAAAATCACCGGGAGGGCAACAATCAAAGATTGTTGCGTGGCCGCTTCCGGGATATCTTCGACGATTTCAGGGAAGAGTGGTGCAAGCAATGTCCACACCATGAAGCCGGCAAGTAGACTGAATGTGTGGAGAAGCAGTTGCTTTTTACCCATTTTCTCATTCATAGGAATCAACCTCTTTTATCTTATATTGTGATTTATTATACATACATAGTATAATTCAAAATCCGCAATATAGTTAAGAAGGGAAAACCCTATATTTAGCGTTGGGCACTCATGCCAGTTCAGTGATGAGTGTATTCACTTGTTCAAATAACACTTCTTCGTCGACTGTCTTCAGCATCTTATCTGCCATTTCAAAAAGGACTGACTCCTCTTTCACCATATGTACCATCAACACTTCATAAGCCTCCATGACGTCTTTCACCATTTCATTCATGCTCTCAAGGGACATCTCGTTCATATCATGCATGGAGTGATGAAAAAAATGGGCGATATATGAGTCTATCTCTGCATGCTCCTCCTCAATCGACATGATCGGTCCCTGCTCCAACCCGAAGTATGCACCGAGCATCGGAAAGAAGAACCTTTCCTCCTTCTCCTGATGCCGCTTCAAAGGTTTTTCGAACGCATTCAATTTCTGTCTGAGATCTTTGATGACCATCAGCCCTTCCAATCTGCTTTTCACGTCATCATGCTCAAACTTCAATACCAATCTAAACCAATCATCCATCAGATACTTCAGGTAGCGATGTTCGTTTTCCAGCACCCTCAATGCTTTCACTTTAAACTGAAACGTGTCCTGTGCCACTCCATTCCCCTCCAGTTAAAAATCCATCAGTTTTTTCTTCATTGCATATTCAACAAGTTCCGGACGTGATGTCAATTCCAGTTTCTCCATGATTCTTGATTTATGGGCCTCAATCGTTTTAACGGAAACAAAAAGCATGCCTGCAATATCTTTGTTTCCATACCCTTTGGCGATAAGTGGCAGGATTTCCAACTCCCTCTTTGTCAGGATATTGAATGGTTCATTCGAATGTTCCGGATACTGATCATTGTTCAGCAGCCGCTCCATATCTCCATCCATCAGCACTGGATCAATGTACCGTTTACCGTTGTAGATAGTCCTGATTGCTGAAATCAATTCGTCGTCTGGTGAATTCTTCAATATATAGCCGTGTGCGCCGCTTTTGAAAGTATGGGTGATATATTCCTCATCATCATACATGGTCAATATCAATACTTTGATTTCTGGAAAAGCTTCTGTAATACGGCTGGCTGCAAAATGATCTGAACCCTATCAAGTTGACAGATGAAATAATATAAATGTTTCCCGCCTGAGAATGGAGATTCTCAGGCGCTTTTCTATGCCGCCAATGCCCTGAATTCCAGCGGACTCAATCCCTTGAATTTGTGTTGCGGTCTGTGGTGGTTGTAAAACTCAATATAGTGTGTAATGTCTTCTATAATTGTTTGATAATCCGCATAGTACTTCTGCTTGCGTCTGATGTGGAACCGTTCCGATTTGATTTTTCCCCAGAATGCTTCAATCGGGCCATTATCGATGCATCTTCCGACGCGGGACATGCTTTGTTGAATCTGCTGGACATCCAGAATCTTTTTAAAGCCGTAGGAGGTGTACTGGAAGCCACGGTCACTGTGCACAAGCGGCGTTGCCTGCGGGTGCTTTTGAATCGCAGAAGTGAATGTATCAAAAACAAGCTGATTATTGTTTGCACGGCCGAATTTGTAGGCCACAATACTGTTGTCGTACAGATCGATGATCGCGCTCAAGTAGGCTTTCTCTCCGTTCAGCGCTTTGAATTCAGTCACATCGGTGAGCCATTTCTCATTCACATGGGCTGCGTGGAACTCTCTGTTCAATACGTTCTCAGCGACCTGTTGCGGTGTGTGGGGGACGTATTGTTTCCTTTTGATCCGGGTCACCGATTTCAAGCCCATCCGTGTCATCAGCCGATAGATGCGTTTCCTGTTATACCCCGTCCTCAAGGATTTGTTGACCGCATGGCACATCTGACGATCGCCATAGATGCCGTCCGTTTCAACATAGATTTCGGCAATCGCACTGGCCACTGTGTCATTCTCTGCTTCAGCGTGTGGCACGGGGCGTTTCTGATATTGATAATACGCTTGTCTTGAGATGCCTGCCGTATGGCATAATTCAGAGATGGCATAGCCTTCATTATGCAACGTAGTGATGGCAGTGTGGAGCGTGTGACTGGGAACCCGGCTGTATTTTAATCCCTCTCGAGTGCCGCCAACTTTTTTAGCAGGGCGTTCTCCACCTCAAGCTTTCGTTTATCTGCTTTGAGCATGGAAATTTCTCTGTTCAAGCGGTCCGTCTCAGTGAGCTGGTCTTCTGATTTTCCTTTTCCGCGTCTGTCCTCAAGACCGGCTTCACCATATTCCTGATACTTCACAACAATGTTCCGGGCCTGCTGGTAACTCACCTCGAATCTTTCGGCAAGTTCACGATAACTGATATCCCCCTGTGCATGATACTGCGCAATCTCAACCCGTTCTGCGTACGTTGTTTTCCGTCCCTTGGTCAATGGTGAAGCTCCCTCCCGCGTCGTTCTTATTTCTTCACCATTATTGTAACGTATAATCCAATTCCGAACAGTTGTTTTCGACGGTATGTCATATTTGTGTGCGAGTTCGTGAGTGGAGATCATTCCATTCATATATTCTTTTGCGACCATTTCTTTAAAGCCGCGGGTATATGTTCTATGCCTGTCCCGTTTCTTTAATCCCTCAGCACCATGCTTCTCATACTTTATCCGCCACTTTCTAAGTGTCTCCACAGACACCTGATGCTTTGTGGATATATGGCTTGGACTGATGCCTACCCTCAATTCCTGAATCATTTTCAGCTTTTCTTCAAATGAATAATATTTGTCAGTCATAAAAGAACCCCCTCCAGGTTTTACAGATGTTTTATTTCATCTGTAAAACCTGGAGGGGGTCAGATCAATGGTCCGCCCCAGTCTTTTGCAAATGCTACCTGGCCCCATCCTTCAAGCGGCCTTACTTTTTCCTGGCCGACATAATGGGCCCAGCCACCCCCATTTTTACCTTGGCATCCGCACAGGATGACCAGGTTCAGGATGGCCCTATATATTGTATCCGAGTTGAACCAGTGATTGATGCCTGCTCCCATGATGATCATCGAGCGTCCATCTGTGTCTACAGCGTTCTGTGCAAACTCACGGGCGATCTGTACCACAAGTGATCGTTTGATTCCCGTTACTTTCTCCTGCCATGCTGGGGAGTAGATGGAAGATGCATCATCATATCCTTTTGCTTTGTGTTCAGTACCGAAGCGGTTGATGCCGTACTGGCTCAACATCAGGTCATATATGGTTGCTGCGTAACGCTCTGTACCGTCTGCCAAGGTCACTTTGCGTGCTGCGATGGGACGGGTGAAAGTGCCATTTCCAGCATTATCAAAATATGGATAGACAATCTCAACTACTTGCGATTCTGGACTTTCAACCATCATCCGCGGGTCAATCGGAGTTCCGTCATCCTTTTCGAGTTTCAAGTTCCATTTCTTGCCTTCTTCCCACCTTTGGCCCATCGTACCGTTTGGAGCGATCATTTCGCCGGTATTGCCGTCCAGTATGACCGGCTTCCATTCTGCGTGCTCTGACTCAAGGCCAATATCGCTCTCCCGTAAAAACCGGCCGGCCTTCAAAGTATCCTCAAATTCATCCAACAGGATGAGGAACGGCATGTCTGTAAAGCGTTTGGCATAATCGATGAACATCGGTTCTTTTCTTTCATGATAGAACTCATCCAGGATGACATGCGTCATCCCCTGTGCCAGTGCCGCGTCTGTTCCTGGATTTGGTGCCAGCCAATTATCGGCGAATTTGACATTTTCTGCATAGTCTGGAGCAACGGATACGATTTTAGTCCCTTTATATCGGACTTCAGTCATAAAGTGTGCGTCCGGCGTACGTGTCAGCGGAACATTTGAGCCCCACATCATCAAATAATTGGAGTTATACCAATCTGCAGATTCGGGTACATCAGTCTGGTCCCCCCAAATCTGCGGAGACGCATTCGGAAGATCGGCGTACCAGTCATAGAAACTGAGCATCTCGCCCCCAATTAGGGAAATGAATCTTGAACCCGCTGCATAGCTGAGCATGCTCATGGCAGGAATTGGAGTGAATCCTGCAATGCGATCCGGTCCGTATGTCTTGATTGTGTATATGAGCTGAGCTGCTATGAGTTGTGTGGCGTCTTTCCAGTTGACTCTCACATGACCGCCCATCCCCCTTGCCTGCTTATAGGATTTCGCCTTCTCTTCGTCTTCGACGATGCTCGCCCATGCTTTCACCGGGTCCTGCTGTTCTTCCAATGCTGTTCGCCATAGGCGCCATAGCTCCCCTCTCATGTAAGGGAACTTTATGCGCATCGGACTATACTCATACCATGAGAATGAAGCACCACGAGGGCATCCTCTCGGTTCATACTCCGGCATGTCGGGACCACATGAAGGGTAGTCCGTCTGTTGATTTTCCCAAGTTATATTCCCATTCTTGACGAAGACCTTCCAAGAACAGGATCCCGTGCAGTTTACTCCATGTGTCGTTCTGACTACTTTGTCGTGACTCCATCGTTGACGGTACATTTTTTCCCATTCGCGACTCTTTTCTTCCAGAATCGACCAGTTACCATTGAACTTCTCAGTAGGCTTGAAAAACTTAAGTCCAAACAAACCATCCATCTGTGCCACTCCCATCAAAATTTCTGCTATTTGATTAACATATATCTATATTATCTGGCTAAAGCGCCTATAAAGATATTAGGGAATTTCCTACTTTTGGGATGTATTAATATGAAATTGATGATGGTCATAACCCTCAAGCATATATGTATCGTTTACATAATATAAAAACCCTGACCTAAAAGGCCAGGGGACTCTAGTGAATCACTCATAGTGTTCCTCTCTAACATTCTTGAATAAGATATTGTTTTCTAGATGGACATGGTCCAACGTATCTTTTTCCAACTTTTCCATCCTTTGATATACAAAGCGTATGATTCCGGAGTCTCCTTCTTCCGGTGTGAAATCATTCGTCAGATCGCGCATTCGCCAAAAAGCCTCTACCGCGTTCCGATGTTCATCTTCGAGTTCTGTCAAATGAGGTTTTAAAGCCTCTTTCAACTCGGCTGATGGTGTCGCCATGAATTCTTTAAGCATTGGAAATACATTGTCGTCTTCATCCCTCGTATGGTCGAGGAGCGCAGTCTTCAAGTTAAGGAAAACAGTTTCCACTTCCTCAAGGGCACGATTTTCTTTGGTCATTTTTTCAACATATTCTTCCAATACCGGCAATTCGTCTTTCAAGTCTTCATGATACTTCCGTTGAATATATTTGATGAGACTCTCTTCGTCCATATACTTGACATCAATGCCATCCATATTTTCAGTATCGTATTGATTTATTTCATACAAGAGGTTTTCAAGTGGCAATTGCTGCGCTTCTCCTATACTCTGCAATGTCCGTCCACCCTCATTGGCAAAATCGACTCTCAGTTTCCGCATCATATCGCCGGCTTTTGGGACTTCTGTCACAATCTCGCCTAATGTCATCTGTGCTGTTATATTTTTCAACCTGCATTCCTCCCTGTTTTATTGTAACCATACCTTTATAGCGCATCATCTAAACGATTTCTCCACCAGTTTAATGAAACATCGGCTAGGGTATATTATAATCATCATATATGAAGACCACGGAGGTTGAATCTAATGAATGAAAATGTGAAAAAGGCAGTAACGCTCCTGCCGGTTATCCTCGTTCCTCTCCTAAATGAAAGAAAGCGGATTAAACAGCACCCTGACGTACAAAAGCTCGAAGAGAAATCTTCTCATGCTTATCATGCTGCAAAAGACAAGAGCACCAATGCATTAAGTACGGTAAAAAATGCCGGGGCCACGACGTATACGACTGGCAGAACGGCGTTGTCCAAAGTGTCCGGGGCCATAGAGGAGAAACGTAGCGAACGCTTACACACCAAAGAAATGAAGCAATATGAAGATAGTCTGAAAGAAGCAGAGGCCTTGGAATCCCGTTTCCAAAAAGATAAAGAAAAACACCGCAAATCCCGTTTGAAAGAAATCCCAAAGTCCGAAGTCCCTAAAATAATGCAGTCCCAAGATGAAAACAATGATGGGGTATCATACGATTCCCAAGAAGCAGATCCTGTAGCCCCTGAAATAAAAACCGATATGAAATCCAATCCTGATAATTATGGGTTTGCATTGGCATATGAAGATAATCATGCATCAAGTCGATTGATTGCTGATGAAGATGACCAGGATGATGTATACTCTACAGAAGATGGTGGTACATCTGACCGCTCGTCATCGAGAGAGGATGACAACCTTCGGGAAGTACCACCCAATAATGAAGAACAGGAGAGATTAGACAACATGAACCAAAATATGAACCACTACATCGAGAAGAATGTTAAAGGACATGAAGAGGAAACTTACGAAAATGGCCCACTCTTTACAAAGCATAAAAATATACTGGACCCAAAACACGCAACCTCAAAATCTTCATCCTCAGCGGACGACCAGGACTCCCTCTTTAATCGCCACCGTACCATGCAGGAAGAAAGAGTCTCAGAGATAGGACGCAGAACTGGTGAACCCAGTTCAATGACAAAATCAAAGAAACAGATGAAACTCGAGAAGAAGATAGAGAAACAGCGTAGAAAACAATATAAGTAATTATCCATACCATTCATACAAGAAACACGAAAAGGCAGGTGGCGCAGTTTGAAGGTAAATAGCGTGACGGTTTTTTGCGGCGCAAGCCAAGGCAAAGGCAATCTCTACAAAGAAAAAGCATTCGGACTGGGAGCCGCGTTGGCTGAACGCGGCATCACCATCGTGTATGGAGGAGGCGCCGTCGGACTCATGGGGGCTCTTGCTGACGGTTCTTTGTCAAAAGGGGGGACCGTAAAGGGTGTGATCCCTGAATTCCTCGTCAATAGGGAAATGGCCCACCCTGATGTTCAACATATGAGTGTTGTGGAGTCGATGCATGAGAGAAAAGCGTTGATGGAAGAATTGGGAGACGCAATCATTACCCTGCCCGGCGGGGCGGGGACTTTAGAAGAGTTTTTCGAAATGTTCACATGGGGCCAGATAGGATTGCATAGAAAACCGATTGGCATCCTTGATATCAACCAATTCTTCGACCCGCTCGTCAACCTGTTTGAAAATTTGATTGCCGAAGGGTTCCTACAGGAAGAATATTTAACCCACCTGTTCATTTCAGAAGATATAGATGAAATATTGAAAGGGTTTGATGATTTCGAACCTGTTGAAATCAGATCATATGACTCAAAAAGACATCGATGATAACATCGATGTCTTTTTGGTTCTATATTGTCATCTTATAAACGATATGTGGTTTCAATGAATGGCCATCTTCTACCAACGGATGCGAAATTTCACCAACTCTATCCATACCGATTTTTTCCATTACGTTTATGGAAGGCTGGTTTCTCTGAGCCGCCAATGCATATATTTCTTTAATGTCTGTATGCCGTTCAGCAAATTTAAGGACTCCAAGTGCAGCTTCCGTTGCAAAACCCTGATTCCAATTTCTTTTTGAAAGTCTCCAGCCAATCTCAATGCACGGTAGAAACTCTAATCTGAACGGCCCATCTTCTTCGAGAACCTGCATACCAGCAAAGCCGATAAACGCCCCATTATCGCGTCGCTCAATCGCAAAAAGACCAAACCCTCTGTCCTCTATATCCTTTTGCGCTTCTCTTATAAAATTTCTCGAATCCTCTTCAGATAATCTACTGGGGAAATATCTTCTGACATCTGGATCCTGGTTCATTTTTATAAAAGGATGGATGTCACTATCCTGCCAATCTCGTAGGATAAGCCTTTTGGTTTTTATATATTTCATCCGCTCTCACAACCACTTTCCATCTATATTATAAGCGTTTGATTTCCTTTATACGGCTGAAGTAATATCACCAAAAAAGAGCAAGCACTGGGCCTACTCGCTGATTTTATCACTCTCATTCTCTTGTGGCGCACCTTCCCTTTTATAGGTGATGAGTTGTACCGTCACTTCAGCTTCATCAAGATTGTAGTCCTCCAAAGACCTTTCCTTCTTGACTGTAAACACTACGTCTACAAAGTCGTTTGATTCTTTGAAGTCATACCGGACGTTGAATGTCTCAAAATCCTGATCTTGATTTGGTTTAGTGGCAACAGAGCGTGATGCATCACCTTTGAAGTCCCGAACCGATAAACCTGTTATCTGTTCCAATTCATGTCCCAGGGATTCAAGGGTCATCTGCTTGCCTTCAATGATATTGAACTTCTCCTCATGCATATTAAATCTCCTCACTCTCAATTATTTACTGTATATATTCCCAAATCAATTACCTTTAATCAGTATCATCTGCCTCTGTTTTGCTTTTATCCTGAGATTCTGCGTTAGAATCCTGAAGCGCATTAAGCTCTTCTTGCTTCGCCTCAATATTTTCTTTCAACTGGGCATTTTCATTCTTTAGATTTTGCACTTTGTTTTCTATCGACCGATTCTCCTGGTTTACTTCCTCCAGATCTTTTTCAGCCTGGCTATCTTCTCCAGAACACCCCGCAATGGAGAACAGCATTATGATTGCCATCATACGTTTCATCAGATCACTCTTTCCATTCGTCTATAATCATATCATTTTTTAATGTCACTGGTGTATGCAAAGGGAAGGATATTTTTAAAATAGAAGTGCATCAAGCAGGAACCAGACAACCATAAGCACATAGACGACAAGGTTGAAAACAGCACTCGATACAAAAGCGAGCAATGAACCTACAGAAGCTTTCAAAGCTTGATTGATGTCTTTTGAGTTGAGAAGTTCCACAACGAGCACAAAAACAAACGGGACAAATATGATGCCAAATGGGGGGTAGAGGAACATACCGATGATGACCCCGGCTATAGAGGCATACTCCCCCCGTTTCGTCCCCCCATATCTTTTAACAAAATAACTGTTTGCAATAAAATCACTGAACAACACCAAGAGTGTCAGTACGAATATGATAAGCCAGAACATCCATGATAACGCTTCTCCATCTATTGCAAATTGGAATACTAGAAAACCCGCCCAAAACATCAGGATAGAAGGTATAACCGGGAAAACAAGGCCAAGAAAACCCAATATGAATGATGCAATGACGATGAGCCACCAGACGATTTCCATCGAATCTCTCCTTTTTAATTTCATTTTAACAAACATAGGGTGGAAGATACTCCCATTGCCCCGTATGAGACATGGCAATTACCCTGAGGGACTGGATAACATAGCAGTATCACAAAATATAAGTTTCTTCCTTTTACATTAAACCCATCTACTTATTGTTGTCACCTGAATTCTACTGAATCTGCATTCACAAACGTCCGCACTAATTTCAAAAATGCTTCGACTTGTGGAAGTGCCATGACACTCTTATCAAAAGCAATATAGGTGTCGCGGGTTATCGCACGTTCTTCATGTAATACTTCGTCGATGTTGAATTGACTTTTATCGAAATCCTTCAAGACTATCTCGGGTAAAACCGTCATGCCTATGCCCTCAAGGAGAAGAGCCCGACAAGTTGCAATCTGGTCGACCTTGATCTGTGATTCATATTTTCTTTTGAAGCGTTCTTCAAAAAAACGTTCAATTTCACTAATATATATCGGGTCTGCCTGAAATTCTATTATAGGTAACCGCTTTTCCTCTTCTTTTCCAATGGGGGTGACCAAGTAATGCCTATCGACGAACAACAATTCATTCTGCTTGTTGAGAATGCGGCTTCCTCTGACGATCGATATATGGAAGTCATTCTGCTCATCGATGATCTGCTGGGATGAGCCCACCTTTATCTTTATATTTACATTAGGGTATAGTTTCAAGTATTGGGACAATATTTCAGGCAAGATGGTGTGTCCTATGAGCGATGATACTCCTATCGATAAGTTGCCCTGGATGGAATTTTCATTACTTCGAATATATTCTTTCACCAATGCCTCTTTTTCAGTAACATCGCGTGCATGCTCGATGATTTTTTCGCCTTCCCCTGTTACATAAAGTTCCTTTTTGGTCCGGATGAAAATTTTGACGCCCCACTCATCTTCTATCGATTTCAGCCTTTGACTGACAGCTGGTTGAGATATGAATAGTTTTTCAGCAGCCTTCCTCAAGGTGCGTGTTTCATCCAATGTGACCAGAAGTTTATAATCATCGACCTTCATCTATTCATTCCCCTTTCACTGATAAGAAAATCTTATCATAAAAACTTTATTTTACAATCATCAGCTTTTGGGGTGTAGATGATGAAAATAACGGGTAGATGCACATTACATTAAATATTAGGGAAGGAGATTTAACATGAGTAGCAAGAACAAGTATGAACGCATTGACGAAGAGATAAAAGGATACACCCAGGAAGAGCAACCTGGCACTGAACATACTATGGATCCAGCTCCCATATACGACGCAGAGTATTATAAAGGCAGCGGTAAGCTAAAAGGCAAAGTCGCCATCATCACCGGTGGAGATTCCGGTATAGGACGTGCCGTGGCAGTGGCTTATGCTAAAGAAGGTGCAGATCTGGTCATTGGTTACCTCGATGAGGACAAGGATGCTGAGGAAACTAAAAAAGTTGTGCAGTCATATGGTGTGAAGTGTGAAATCAAGTCATTTGACGTCACAAAAAAATCCGAATGTAAAGAACTCGTAGAATTTACAGTGGATAATTTCGGTAAATTGAATATACTGGTCAACCATGCCGGTGTGCAATATCCGACTGAAGATCTCCTTGAAATTACAGAAGAACAGCTGAAGACCACCTTTGAAACAAATGTATATGGTTTCATATTCATGGCTCAAGCCGCTCTTCCACATCTTGAGAAAGGAGATGCCATAGTCAACACAACGAGTGTAACCGCATATAGAGGTTCTCCCGAGCTAATCGAGTACTCTGCAACAAATGGCGCCATCACATCACTCACACGTTCATTATCCGCCAATCTTGCGGATAAGGGGATTCGTGTAAACGGTGTGGCCCCAGGCCCTATATACACCCCACTCATCCCTGCCACTTTCGATGCCGAGAAAGTCGAAAAGCATGGTCATGAAACACCGATGGGCAGGCGTGGGCAGCCGAGTGAACTTGCTCCATGCTATGTGCTTTTGGCCTCTGAAGACTCAAGTTACATGACGGGACAGGTCCTTCATGTCAATGGTGGGGGCTTCACGACAACTTAACAGAAAGGCAGCAGGGAAATGATCACTTCCCTGCTGCCTTTTTCATTTCATCATTTTTTTACAGTATTCAGCCAAACTGATGAACCGTTCAAAGTTCCCATCAATTTCTCCCATTAATTCATTTGCAGCCTTATATGCAAAATCATATTGTTTTTTTGATATATGGCCCCTTCTTACGGCACGTGCTATATCCTTCTCATCGACCAGTTCATAACGACCATCTGGAAGAGCCAAGACATCAAGATAAATATCCTTGCGTCTGGCATTGCCGAGTTCGAGGATGTGCTTGATATTGATATCGAAATAGTATTGCAGTACTTTGCCACGGGCATCATACATCACAGTTATGCTATACTTCCTTTTTTCAGGAAGAATCTGCAACCAACTGTATCGATTGTCGCACACCTTCACCTTCTCATCCAATATCGATACGGTCAGGGGTGAGCGGACCTTATGGATGTCCAGCAGACCCACCAATATCTTTTCGTCTTCATAATGGATGATCTTTTCTCTATAATCAGAGCGGAGAAGACGTCTCCATCCTCTTTTATCGAGATATTTGGTTTTCATCACGGTCATCTCCTTCCCTCAATTATACAAAAATCAGAGGAAGAATGTGAAGGATTAAATTCTACAGACACAGCTGATCATTCGATTCCCAGAATATTGAATTCCTGATTCATTGAAATTGTAATTTCTTCTGCATCCATCATCTGGTCTATAGATGACACTGAGTAGTTTCATGAAAGTGGTCTTACCTGCCCCATTGAATCCCAAAAGCCCATGGATTGTTCCAGATTCAACAGACAAAGTGATTGAGTCTACCACTTTTTTCCGGTAAACGATTTATCAAGTTGTACCACTTCAAGGTTCATATACCTCACCCCCATTTTTAATCGATATCCAGTCCAATCATCTTCTTGCTTACATTCTATTGTATTATTCTAAATAATATAGCTGGTGTAATTTTAAAGCAATAAAAAAACGCCCGTAGGCGTTAATACTCTATAAGGCATGGCCTGAGCCACCATCTATATTGACGGCGTCCCCACTAATGTAGGACGCAAGATCAGAGCAAAGGAATGTTATGACATTCGCTGCTTCCTCGGTCTCTCCTATCCTGCCGAGTGGAATATTATGGCGATCGAGTTTCGAATATTCCTCCCAAGTCAGCTCAGGTGCTTCATTTTGCCATTTCTTTTCTATTTGCGCACTCCTTATGAGGCCAATGCACACTGTATTGACCCGAATGCCATATTTTCCAAGGTCTTTACTCATTGCCTTTGTCATTGCCATGCCTGCGGCACGCGAAACAGTCGTCGGCAATGAAGATGACGGCGGTGTTTTACCGAGGACAGCCGTCAGATTGAGGATTGCCCCACCGTCTTCCTTCATATGGGGGAGGGCAGCTTTGGACATTCTGACTGCTGCCAGCAGTTTCAAGTCCAGATCATCTTCCCAGTCTGAAATTGCCACTTCTTCAAATGGTTTCGCAAATGACCCTCCTGCATTATTGACCAATACATCCAAACGGCCATAACGTTTGATTGTTTCTTCGATGATCCGTTCTGCTGAGTCGTTTTCTTTCACATCGGCAACAATGTAATCCACTTCCCCAAATTGTGCTATTTCTTTTTTAGCTTCTTGAAGTTGATTCTCACCTCGAGCGACAAGCATGACTTTTGCCCCAAGTCGAGCCATCTGTTCGGCAGTTTTTCGTCCTATCCCCTGACTGCTTCCTGTAATTACAGCAACCTTACCTTCATAGCCAAAGTTCATTATGCTTCCTCCTCCATTTATTTGCTTAAATCAACATTGTGATAGATGTTAGACACATCTTCCAGTTCATCCAGTGCTTCGATTAATGTCTCAAATTGATCCTTTGAAGTTTCGTCCAATGATACTTCGTTTTGCGCAATCATCGTCTGTTCTGCCACTTCATAGTCTTCAACCCCCATGCCATCTAGTGATTTCTTCAAATCATGGAAAGCTTGAGGCGGTCCGTATACAACTGTGAAGTCGTTCTCTTCTCTCACGTCCTCCACATCGAGATCCTTCTCCATCAGTTCCATCATTATACTTTCCGGGTCGAATCCTTCAAAGACGAACACAGATTTCGCATCGAACATATAACTGACTGCACCACTTACCCCCATGTTCCCACCATTTTTCCCGAAGGCTGCACGGACATCGGAAGCTGTGCGGTTCACATTGTTTGTAAGTGCATCGACTATAATCATCGTGCCTTCCGGTCCAAAGCCTTCATAGCGGAGTTCATCAAATGCCTCTTCATTACTGCCTTTTGCCTTATCAATCGCCTTATCTACGATGTGCTTTGGTACGGAGTATGTTTTGGCACGATCCAGGACAGCTTTCAACGCCTGGTTGCTCTCAGGGTCAGGCTCGCCTTTTTTGGCGGCCACATATATTTCCCGCCCGAATTTGGCATTGATGCGGCTGGTATCCTTATCCTTCTGAGCTTTTTTCTCTTTAATGTTATTCCATTTACGCCCCATACTTCATCTTCCTTCATTAAAAGTTTATATGCTATTATATATCATTCTATACCATCTATCTCCTATTGTTAACATACCGATATAGCCTGAGGAGCCTTTTTATGATGACGAGCAGATTGATGAACAGGTTGAACCCCATTTCCCTTGGGCTGAACTTACCATTCTTCATCCTGTTGAAGTCATAGATTGTGTAGAGCAGATATAATATCAGACCTACAATTGTAAGAGACAATGTCAAATAGGGTAAGTCAATAAAGAAGTTAAGCAGCGTTGCCACAATTAAAACCAACAACGCGATAAATAAATACTTTCCCCAATGCCTAACATCCCTGAGAAAAAAATAACCAATAACACCGAAAAAGATGAATACAATTATTCCCATCAGGATGATCCGGTAGAAAGTACCAGCCCCAAAATCGTTGATGAAATTTTCAAACACTCCATATGACACAAGCCCTATAAGAACCGCGTACAAGTGGCTTATGACTGGCCCACTACGGTTAAAACCCCGGACGAATATTGAGATCATCAATATTCCAAAAACCATTGCAGACGCTGTCGGTCGCCACTCCTCTGGCAGATACTGTCCAAAGTACGCACCAATCCCAAAAATCACCCAGTAATAAAGGAAATAGAGCCAAGCCATCCGCTCATCGTATTTTCTTGCCATTCTATCGTCCCCCTCCAAATCAACACGATTCATATACCCTCTTGTAGGGAGTTTATCCCCCTATCGTTACAAGAATATTCTGAATATATTAATGTTATTGAGTTTATATTACAGTTTTATTACATTCCACTATTTGTCCTCTTAATTTGGTACTATATGTTTTGTAATCACAGACAAGGAAGTATCAGAACATTCAAATCATATACCACATATTCAATTATACATCTTAGGAGGTCAATATATTCATGAAAAAAGCCATCACAGCTCTTACAGCTACAGCTGCACTCTCTACATATGGTCTCGCAGATCAGGTTGAAGCATCATCATACACAGTACAAGGTGGAGACACACTTTGGAAGATTGCCAACCAGAATAATGTATCCGTGGCCCAACTCAAATCTTGGAACAGCCTATCTTCAGACATGATCTACATTAACCAAAAACTTACTGTAGAAGGCGGTTCAAGCAGCTCTAGCTCTTCGAGTTCAAGCTCATCATCAAATTCATCAGCAAGTACGTCCAATTCATCCAGCGGCACATACACTGTGAAACCTGGTGATACACTTAGCAAGATTGCATCTGCACATGGCATGAATTACCGTACATTAATGAAAAATAATAATATTTCTTCACATATCATTTATCCGGGTCAGAAACTGAGTGTCGATGGAAGTTCTAAACCTTCTAGTAGTTCCAGCAGTTCCAATACCTCCGACTCCAGTTCAACGTCAAGCTCAGACTCCAGTGCAAGCTCTAATGGTACATATACCGTAAAATCCGGAGATACGCTAAGTAAAATTGCCAATAAATACGGTACTACATACAGAAAAATCATGAACTTGAACAACCTATCTTCAACTGTCATCTATGTTGGACAAAAGTTGAGCGTCAGTGGAAGTTCAAGCTCTGTAAGCAAGCCGGATTCCAATAACGATACATCAATCTCTGATAAAATATCGGCGCCTGCTCCTTCAGGCACATCATACGGCACGAACTACTACTACTGGGGCGATTGCACATGGTACGTCTTCGAACGCCGCAAACAGCTCGGAAAACCTGTCGGAAACAATTGGGGTAACGCCTACGACTGGGACAATGGAGCAAGAAGCGAAGGGTATAGGGTCAACAATTCACCTTCAGTCGGCGCCATCATGCAGACGGAAGCATGGACGAACTATGCATGGAGCTTTGGACATGTAGCCGTAGTGGAACGCATCAATTCCAACGGTTCCATCCTCATTTCCGAAATGAACTTCGGTAGCGGTAAAGGTGTTAAAAGCTTCAGGACCATCAGTTCATCACAAGTATCCAACCATACATTCATCCACTAATATGAAACGGGACAATCGGTTAATCGATTGTCCCGTTTTTTCATCGTTCCAGATTAGGACGATTATGTGAGCCCGGTGCCTGGTTATTTATGATCATCTCCACTTGATATATGCGGTTGATCAATGTGTATAAAGGGGCCTGTACGATTTGGTAGATGCCCCAGGAAAGCTTGGGTTCAAAATCATGCAGTGCCATAAGGAAATCTTCCCCGCCCGGCAGTGCTCTGAATTCAAACCTGGGTGTTTTATTCATTAATTTTTTCGATAGGCTGCCGCCCTTTATCCTATAGATTTCAAGACCGTTATAGCTGCTTTTTGCATCATATTCGATGACGAGGATAGGGCGCGCCTTTTTGGGGAGGTACATGTTGATTGTTTGTTTTTCATATCTGATATTGATGAGCCCGTAAAGTATATTATCGAGCCAGTCAAAATAATATTTCCCAACATCTTCGATGTTCCAGCCACGGGGCAGGCGAGCGCGCTGTACACTCCGCACACTGTTATAATCGGTTGTTTTGTAGGATAGGGTCTTGCCGTATCTTTTAATTGGAGTCTGTGTGACCCGCACCTTTGCACCAAACGCAGCCAGCACTTCAACAATATAAGGATCACTGACCTCATCTGCGATGAATATTATCTGTTCGACTTCATGTAGTTGCGCAGCTCTGGCGATATTGTCCGCTATCAAAATATAAAAGTCCTCAAAGCGTCCTTGCGTCTGCCTGTTCAACCGCATTATTGGGTCTTCGAAAAAGAGCACCGTATCGATTCCCTTCAGTGCTTCTTCCACTTCAGGTAAAATAAACAGATCTTTTTTCAAAAACGTGATATCCATCTCGTTGTTTATTTGATTCGGACTTGAAAACGCAAAAAGATTGAAGTCACCTTTCAATTCTTCATAAAGATTTCCCCCTATTCTACCGTTGGTACCCATAAGCAAAACATTTTTCACATAACCACACCCTTAGTCCTTATGCTTCTTTGACTGGAGATATTAAACGCCACTTTTCTTATGTGCATACTGGATGCCGCTCAGCAATATGATGAGTATCATTCCAATGAAAAGGAAAGGAGTTGTAAAATACGTAGCAAAGATTCCCGATAAATAGGCACCTGCTACAGATCCCAGGGAAAAGAATGAATAGAATATCCCATTGGCTTTCCCCCGCTCATATATTTCCGTATTTTGCCCAATTATCTTATTCATAGAAGGGAAAATCAGGCTAAAGCCAATACCATAGAGGATCATCACAAGATAGATCAGCAAAGCTGTAGGGACGATGTGGAGAGCCATCATGGAAAAGCCTACAATCAGAACCCCAAAGGATACAAGTGACACCGGACTATAGTCTGTGTATATCCTATTGAGCGGACTCGCAAAAATAACGATGGCCGTGATGCCAAATACACTAAGCATCGCGCCTGTTGATTGGTCCGATAATCCAACCTCAGCAACTTTAAGCGGCAGGCCGAATGCTAGTGAACCATTTGAAACCATTAGAGTGAACGCAGAGATATAAGCCACTATCAGGGAGGGCCTTATGATGATTTCACCAAAGTTCGTAGTATAGTGCTCTTCACGACTCTTCACTGTTGTACTCTCATTGACAGTCAGGAGAATCAGCAGAATACCAAATACGAATATGCCCGACATGACAAGATATACCATCTGGTAGCTAGCCTGGCTGGATATGATGCCGCCGAGTGCGGGCCCAAGTACTGCAGCAACCCCTATGGATACTCCAGTCAACGCCATTGATTTACCAATTGCTGACCTACGGGATATATCAGCTACAAGGCTGAATGCAGCGGGTGTCAGTAAACCACTAGAAAAGCCATGTATAACCCGTATGACAATGAGAAGTCCTACAGTCGGCACTACGGTATACAACAACAGAATGAAGATCTGTAAGCCCATTCCGAGAAGCAGCATGTTCTTTCTCCCGAGTTTATCAGAGAAAAATCCGCCAAATATATTGCCCACTATATTAAACAAAGAATATATCGCTACAATGATACCTGCCGCATATTCATCAGCACCAAGTGATAATGCGAATGGGGTGATGATTGGCAGCTGAATGAACAGATCCAAAAAGCAAATGACGATGATGAAATACAAAAACTTATTCATAGAGTGCATCCTTTATCCATATAATCATAACTACTATTATAAACATATTTCCAGTCGCTTGGGGATTCTATGACTCGTAAATGTTACAGATCATCCAATTCTGGCCGTACAAGTGATATAAACCCGAAATCTTTTCATTTCCCTCTCTTATTGCCTACAGAAAAGCCCTCCAAACTCTCGACTTTCTCAAGTAGAACATTTGAAGGGCAATCATTCATATGCAATTTTTCCCGCTATTTATTCAATTTTCTTTCGTAGGCATCGACAATGGCACTAACCGCTCCGTCACCTGTAATATTCGCTGCTGTACCAAAGCTGTCTTGTGCCATATACAGTGCAATCATGAAGGCAACAGCCGCTTCTGTAAAGCCGAGGTTGGTGACTAGGACACCACTTGCTGCCATGATTGCACCACCAGGCACTCCAGGCGCCGCAATCATGATTACTCCAAGGAGCATTATCGTACCGAGCATTGCGAGAAAACCTGGCAGCTGATATTCGGGCAATACCGACATGACTGCAATTGAACAGCTGACTATCGTTATCGTACTGCCCGAGAGATGAATATTTGCACAAAGCGGGATGACAAAGTCTGCTATCCGCCCCCGTATGCCATTATCTTTCGTCTGCTGCAAGGTGACCGGTATCGTCGCTGCACTGCTCATCGTACCGAGCGCAGTAAAATAGGCAGGCATCATCGTTTTAATCATCTTGAAAGGATTTTTGCCAAGTAATGCACCGGCAATCGTATATTGGATAGTGATCCAGATCCAGTGAAGGGCGACTGCCACAAGCAGTACAAGTCCAAATACAGATAATGTGTTGAATACCGTCCCCTGTGAAGCCATTTCTGCAAACACGCCAGCTATATAAAACGGCAGAATTGGAATGACAACTTTCTGGATCAGAAACTCAACGATATTCTTTCCTTCCTCAAACCATTTCTCCATCACTTCTGAGCGCGTGAGAGTAATGACTATACCGAAGGCGAAAGCCAATACAAGCGCTGTAAGTATATCCATCAATGGTGCTATTTCAAATGTAAAGAAGGGTTCGAGGCCGGCTGCCTCTTCTGGGACACTGCCTCCATTAGTGATGCGCGGCATCACCATCATTGCCACCATATACGCAAGAAGTCCTGCACCAAGTGTCGATATGTATGCTGTACCCAAGGTGACCCCGACAACTTTCCCGGATCCTATACCTATCTTTGAAATTCCATTTGCGATAAAAAAGAGTATAATCAATGGAATCATGAAGAATATGAAGCTTCCAATAATAGACTTTATCGTAATGAACAACCTGACCAGGAATTCAAGGAAAGCTCCAAGACCACCTGCTCCACCCACCCCATAGTATAGGGCACCCACGCCAATACCGACCACGATGCCGGTTATCAGCTTCAATAACAATTTCACAATAACTCCTCCTATTCAATTGTTGTTCCCTCTTATATACTACACCATCTAAGCGCGTTAAAAAAACATTAGAATGCATTCACTAGTGCTAAAATGTTATTTCATAGGCGATATACCAGTCCTCTATATTATCATCGAGATGGAGCTTCCCTCTGTAATGATAGCCATTACGTTCAAATTGTTTCTGCATCCGTTCATTTTCTAGTGATGTGTCTGTATGAATGCCTTTGATACCTTGCTGCTCTAGTATCTCCGCTATCGATTCCATCATTTTTCTGGCGACTCCCTGTCCCTGTGCCCCAGGATCGACTGCCATACGATGCATTGCTTTCGCCTGTGAAGCTTCCACTTCCCAGGATATTTCTTCATAAGGTTTGGGGTGCTCATCATCCACCACCACAAACCCGACTATCTCTTCATCCGATTCATAGACATACAAAGTTCCCGCCTCTATATCTTTGGTGAAGCGCTGGGCATTGGGGTACTCCGGACTCCACTGGGTATTCCCTGCAGCAACCATCAGGGGGACGACTGCTTCTTTTATTTCCATAACCCGGCTCAAATCTTTTTTTCTTGCTTGTCTGATCATATTATACCTCCTAATATTTCCATAATTCATCATTTTCACTTTTTTTATATTCACATAGCCCTATTATAGTGTATAATGTCTGTAGAATGAATATAGAGGGGTTTTTTTAATATGTTTAAGTTCGATAAGTACACCATGCCCTACCATATCACCAATATGATTTTCTACATACTCACACTTGCAGTCATTACTTTAATCTACATTTTTGTATTCTATCCGCCGCTGGAGGATGTTGCTACGCAGGAGTTTTTCTCGAATTTCGGTTTGCGTGAATTTGGAGGCACTCTATTTTTCCTATTGCTCATCATCACACCCTTACTAGTACTTTACGGAGCGATATATCATTTGTATAAAATCATTACATTCAATAAGTCCAACAAGACTGTATCTGAATAAGTAAAGCGCCCTGGATGGGCGCTTTATTTATTCTTATCGATTATCTACCTTTTCAGGGTACATGTCGTGATGCATCATGCGGTAGTGCGCCATCTCTTCATACTTGGTTCCTGCACGGCCATAATTGCAGTATGGGTCGATCGAGATCCCTCCCCGCGGGGTGAATTTGCCCCACACTTCTATATATTTCGGATCCATCAATTCAATCAGATCATCCATGATCAGATTCATACTGCTCTCGTGAAAGCCACCATGGTTTCTGTAACTGAATAGGTACAACTTCAATGATTTGCTTTCAACCATTTTCACGTCTGGTATATAGCTGATATAGACAGTCGCAAAGTCAGGCTGATTCGTGATGGGACAAAGCGTAGTGAATTCAGGACAATTGAATTTTACAAAGTAGTCCCGGTCAGGATACTTGTTATCGAACGTCTCCAAAAGTTTAGGGTTATAATCGAAGTCGTATTTCACTTCCTGATTCCCCAGGAGACTCAGATCTTTAGTGTTTTCATTATGCATTGTAATACTCCTTTTTGCATACAGCCATCCGCTGTATGCCTCAGTTTTTTATAGAGGGTGGTGCTAAGAACCTCTCCATCTCATTATACGCCTTGTTTGTTGCTCCAGAGTAATGTGTGAAGCTGCGGAAGTACTCTGGCATCATTCATTCTTTGGTCTTTCATAGTCATGTCCACTAGATTGTTATAACGCTCAAGTAATTTGTTGGTATGGTCTGCAACATTATCTCCAAGGAATGGATTGCCTACTTGCAGGTAGAATGCAACATCCGGATATTTCTGATGGATATGTGCCGCATATTCAAAATCCTGTTCATCAAAGACCACTACTTTAAAATTATAGCAAGCCCCACCAGCATCCAGCCCTGCCATTACCTTCTCCAGTTTTCCATAATCTGTCACCATGCCGGAGCTTGGCGGTTTTGGGCTGATGGTGACATCGTCAATGTCTTTCATCCACTCTTGGAAAACGGTACCTTGTGTTTCTACAGCCATCTGAATATTTCTTTCTTTGGCAAGTTCCACAAAGCCAGACATGTTTTTCAACAGAGCAGGATTCCCCCCGGAAATGGTAACGTGGCTATAGTTGTTTGGCGCAAGGCCATCTAGTTCTGCTAAAATTTCTTCTCCCGTCATCATTCTAATACGATCCTTTTGAGACCCATCCCAGGTAAATGCCGAATCGCACCAGCTGCAGCTATAATCACACCCTGCTGTTCTGACGAACATGGTCTTCTGTCCGATTACAGCACCTTCCCCTTGGAATGTGGGGCCAAAAATTTCCAGTACTGGGACTCTCATCATCGCATCTCCTTTTTAGGACGGTATACGACATAACTTGTTGGTGTCTCCCTCAGAATAACTTGAAGACATACCGGATTGTTATCCAATTCGGATATATATTCCGTCACCATTTCATATATCGTTTTAGCCATCGTTTCTGAAGTTGGGGGCACATCCCTAAAACGTTTATGGTCATTAAGGAGCGTATGATCAAACGCACTACTTATCAGTGATTTGAGCTCCCCGAAATTGACCAGGAAACCCAATTCATCCAGTTCGTTTCCTGCAATCGTAATATTCACATGGTACGTATGGCCATGCACATTACTGCATTTCCCTGCCCGCTCATCAGGAATATAGTGTGCAGCAGAAAAATTGAAGTCTTTATTTAGTTCAAATGTATAGTCATGCATCGGAGTATTATAATTCATTATCTCAATCCCTTTCGTTCAAGTAGGCATTCAATCCTTCATTTCTAAGCCTGCAGGCCGGGCATTCTCCGCATCCATCGCCGATGAACCCTTCGTAGCAAGTCAATGTCTTTTCCCGTACATATTCCAATTTGCCATAATCGTCTGCCATCGCCCACGTTTCCTTCTTATCGAGCCACATGAGCGGTGTTTCTATGACGAAGTTGCGATCCATGGCAAGATTTGCCGTTACATTCATCGATTTGACAAAAATATCCCGGCAATCAGGATAGCCGCTGTAATCTGTCTCACAGACGCCCGTGATGACTGTACCTGCGCCTATCTGATAACCCAGCGCCGTCGCAAAGGATAAGAACAGCATATTTCTGGCTGGAACGAACGTATTCGGCATCTCTTCATCTGCTTCTTTCGTAATTTCCATGTCATGTGCCGTCAAGGCATTAGGACTCAATTGGCCAAGCAATGACATATCCAATATATGATGTTTAAGCCCCTGCTCCTCCGCTATACTTTTTGCCACTTCAATTTCATTGCTGTGACGTTGCCCATAATTGAAAGTGACTAACTCTACTTCATCGTAATGGGCAATTGCATAGAACATGCAGGTCGTACTGTCCTGGCCTCCCGAGAAAACAACAAGTGCCTTTTTCCTATTCATAGCCATCTACCTCTCATCACTAAATATCCAATTATATGATTTTATCAATTTTTATAGGAAATTTCCACTATCCAAGCTATCGGATCATGTCCAAGATGTTAATTCTATCCCTTCATCATACTGCCGCTTTCATGAATATCCACTTTTACAAGGGAGGCTTTAAAATCAGACGGGTTATTGGTATAATGAAGTATTGCATGAAGTGTTCATGCAACTATCAGGTATATCCTGCAAATATAATTGATAGGTGGAAAAGACAATGAAATATCAAGTATTACTGTACTACTATTATGTTGATATCGAGGACCCGGAAGCATTCGCTTCAGAACATCTTGAACTATGTAGAAGCATGGATCTTAAAGGCCGCATACTTGTAGCCGAAGAAGGTATCAACGGTACTGTGTCCGGCACAGTGGAGGATACTGAGAAGTATATGGCATATATGAAGGAGCACCCACTCTTTGAAGGAATCACCTTCAAAATTGATGAGGAAGAGGGTCATGCTTTCAAGAAGATGCATGTGCGTCCGAGACCTGAGCTCGTCAACTTGAGTCTGGAAGATGATATCAATCCACGTGAGTTGACAGGTGAATATGTGGCGCCTGCAGACTTTCTTGAGCAGATGCAAGACGAGGATACAATTGTGCTCGATGCCAGGAATACCTATGAATATGACGTTGGTCATTTCCGTGGTGCCATCCGCCCCGAAGTGGAAACATTTCGCGACCTACCTGACTGGGTAAGAGAAAACCGTGATATGCTTGAAGGCAAACGCATACTGACATATTGCACGGGGGGCATACGTTGCGAGAAATTTTCTGGATGGTTGAAACGTGAGGGTTTTGAAGATGTCGGGCAACTCCACGGAGGCATCGTTACCTACGGAAAAGATCCTGTCGCAAAAGGTCAAAACTGGGACGGTATGATGTATGTCTTCGATGAAAGATTGACAGTTCCAGTCAACCAGGTGGAGCATAACATCGTAGGGCGCGACCATTTCGACGGCACGCCTTGTGAGCGCTATATCAACTGTGCCAATCCGGATTGCAACGATCAGATTCTTGCCTCAGAAGAAAATGAGGCGAAACATCTTGGTGGTTGTTCATTGGAATGCAGCAAGCACTCAAGGAATAGATATATCATAGAAAATGACCTCTCACCCGAGTATGTCGAAGCACAAATCAAAAAACTTGAAGAAGAGGCCTATGCTCAATAGATAAATGAAAAATGCCCTTCATCCTACACCAGGATGAAGGGCACCCTTTTATAACCTTACTATGACGCGCCCTCTCACTTTTCCATTTAAAATATCCCGCAACGTATCAGGCAATTCTTCAAGCGTCACCTCATGTGCGATATGTGTGCCAAGAGCGGCTGGCTTCATGTCACTGGCCAACCTTTCCCACACTTCCAAACGTTTTTCCATCGGGTACTTCACCGAATCGATACCCAACCAGTTTATTCCCCGGGAAATGAATGGGAGCACTGTAGTCTCGACCTCGATACCTCCAGCAAGCCCACATGTCGCAACAGAACCACCATAGTCCAGACTGCTTAATATATACTGGAGCGTTTTGCCCCCCACTGGGTCGATTGCCGCCTTCCATCTTCTTTTGCGTGTAGATTTTCCGTCTGTATCAGTCACTTCATCCCTGTGGATGACCTTCCGCGCTCCAAGAGACTTCAAATATTCTGCTTCTTCTGTACGCCCTGTACTTGCAACCACCTCATATCCTTTGCCTGCAAGCATGTTGATGGCGATACTACCGACGCCCCCACTGGCACCATCGACCAGTACTTCACCATCTCCTGGAGCAAGCCCGTTATCTTCAAGCCTCTGGATCGATAATGCTGCAGTAAAACCGGCAGTCCCGATTTCCATTGCTTCTTTTTTAGTCAATCCTTCAGGAAGCGGCACCACCCACTCAGCAGGTATGCGTGCCACTTCACTGAATCCACCACTATGGCGTGTGCCGATGTAATAGCTTGTCGCAATCACTTCGTCCCCTTTTTTGAACCGATCATCTTCTGAAGAGATAACGGTGCCTGCGAGATCTATACCGGGTATGATCGGGAAGGTTTCAGCTATAGCACCAGTCACACCCACCATGCCATCTTTATAATTGACGCTTGAGTAGGCTACTCGGATGACTACTTCTCCTTCTGATAAATCTTTTATGCCTAATTCTTTTATGTTCATTTCCATTTTATCGTTTTGTTTATCTGCAACAAGTGCCTTGAATCTTTCCATATGTATTCCTCCTTATTGGATAATGCGTTTTTTAGGTTTCAATACATCTATACCCGTTTGCTGCGATGTCATGTATATTTATTTCATCAGTCCGTCTTTTTTATGATCCTTTTCACTTTAGCTTCATTTCCATAGTGATGTCTTGTCATTTTTCTTGCTTCTGCCTGACTCCTTGCCCCGATTTCTTCGACAAATGTCTGCTGGTCCATCTCTATAGTGACGATAAAACATTTCGTTCCGCAGCGCATATTTATCTCCTCCACGTAAGTCTATCTGCTTGTACATATCATATATACATAATATTATATTGGAATGTACCCATAGACTGAAGTAATTTGTTCCAATACATAATCAGGAGGTTGACCATGACGAACGACACTAATTACGAATATCTTTCCGAAAATCCTGATGTTAAAACGCTCCCGATAATGCTGTCGCTCATCATAGGTGCTTTTTTTGCCATACTAAATGAAACACTTCTTAACATCGCGTTTACGACCCTGATGGAAGAATTCAACATCACGCTACCCACTGTCCAATGGATGGCTACAGGCTTCATGCTCGTCATGGGCGTAGTCATCCCCATCTCTGCACTGGTGATACAGTGGTTCCCCACCCGCCAGCTGTTCTTAGGGACGATGGCCATATTCACTTTAGGAACGTTGATAGCAGCTTCTGCGCCTGTATTTAGCATACTACTTCTTGGGCGTTTTATTCAGGCCATTGGAACTGGCATGCTGATTCCCATACTCTTCAATGTATTCCTACTCCTCTATCCACCCCACCGCAGAGGGAAAATCATGGGTATAATTGGTCTGGTGATCATGTTTGCGCCAGCACTCGGCCCAACGCTATCAGGTATCATTGTAGAATATCTTGGTTGGAGATTCTTATTCATCTCTGTTATTCCGTTTACTTTATTTTCAATAATATTTGCTTATTTCTTCTTGCTTAATGTTTCAGAAATTACAAAGCCCAAAATTGATTTGCTTTCCATACTTTTTTCTACAGTCGGGTTTGGAGCGACAATTTATGGTTTCAGTTCCGCTGGACAGAGTGAAGCTGGTTTTTTGACCCCGGAAGTAGTCGAAACCATATTGATCGGCTTCATTGGAATCGCCCTATTCGCGTGGCGGCAATTTAAATTGGATGATCCGATTATGGACTTGAGGGTCTTCAAATATCCTATGTTCCGTCAAGCCGCCTTCATGTTTCTGATCATCATCATGACTATGTTTGCGTCAGAAATCATACTCCCAGTATATATGCAGGGGCCACTTGCGCTAAGTGCGGCGACTGCAGGAGTGTTGCTGCTGCCAGGTAGTCTTCTGAACGGTGCCTTATCCCCATTCATGGGCAGTCTTTTCGATAAGTTCGGGCCCCGGCCGTTGATGATACCTGCCTCCATCGTACTGGCTGTAACCATGTTCACGATGAGTCGACTGGATGTGGATAGTTCAATTTGGACCATCCTCATCAGTTTCATTCTATTGATGGTTTCGGTTTCTGCGATTATGATGCCAGTCGAGACAAACGGTCTCAATCAATTGCCTAAGGATCTATACCCTCATGGTACAGCCGTCATCTCAACATTACAGCCGCTGGCTGGTGCCATTGGAGTATCTGTATTCATCAGTATATTGAATGCGAGACAAGCTGCCTACCTCAATGTTGCAGAACGACCTGATGATCCTGTAACTATTGCCCAGGCCATGGTTGCCGGAGTGGAACTCGTCTATTTCATCGCCTTCCTCTTCTCACTCGTTGCCATATTCCTTGCATTCCGCGTCTACCGCGGATCCCCTGATGACTTTGATCATATATGACTCTATAAAAATAAGCGCCTTTAGGGGCGCTTATTTTTACGATTCGATTTCTTTGACCCTACCCACAGTCCCATCTTCAAGCTTTACTTTAATGCCATGGTGGTGGTTTGGAGAATTGGTCAAAATTCTTGCTACTTTCCCTTCAGTCAGCTGTCCAGACTTCTGGTGATGTTTCTGAACCACTTTAACTGTGCTGCCTATATTGATGTCCGCTCTATTTGTTCCTTTCATATTATAATGCTCCTCCTCTATTGTTTTGCCAGTCTCCCCTCAAATTTATATTTCTCCAAGGGGGCCTCACTGTTCCTGCACTTCCATACTTCCTCACGCCTGCTTGATGATCAAATCGATTTCCAGGATATTCGTACTTTACATTCCCTTCAAATCGATAGGATAAGCTTATTATACGTCAATGGACATAAATCACCTTAGATTTTTCTGCGTTTGCCGGGAAAATAACCTTAGATTGTATTATAATATTTATCTGACTGCATTTAGGAGGTAACAGCCATGACTGGAAAAACACATTTAATCGGGGGGATCGCAGCAAGCCTTGCAGTGTCCTATGGCATCGGCGAGAGCCCTTTCATCATAACAACCGCAGGTATAGTGGGCGCGTTATTGCCGGATATATGTCATAGCGGTAGCAGGATTGGGCGTCAGTTCCCATTTCTATCGAAACTCATCAACCTGCTGTTTGGGCATCGTACCGTCACACATAGCCTACTATTCCTTGTCCTGATATCACTCATCACCGATCAGATTTTCTCGGATGATCTTATAAAGTACGGTCTTCTTGCTGGGATGATCAGCCATTATCTGCTTGATATGGCTACCCATAATGGCATTCGTTTATTCTTTCCGTTGCCGATCGTAATACGCTTTCCCATCACTGTAAAGACAGGTGGGCGGATCGAGAAGTTTTTCCTCAGTATACTCACCCTCGTATGCTGGTACTACATATTTAAATATATAGCATGGTTTTATCTATAGGTTGCTTAATTCTACTTGAGCCATCCCTTATCATGTGCTTTCGATATTGCTTCAATACGATTTTTTGTGCCCATCTTATCCAATATGATTGATATATAGTTTCTGACCGTCCCATTCGAGAGATACAGTTCCTTAGCGATCACTTTCGTACTTTTCCCTTCCCTGAGGCGTTGGATAATCTCCTTTTCTCTGTCAGTCAATGGGTTGGAAGCCTCAAACGCTATATCAATAAGTTCAGGGGAATAGACCTTCTTCCCCTTCATAATCTGCCTGATTGAGTGTGCCAGAGTCTCACTGGAACTATCTTTCAATAAGTAACCGCTGACCCCTGAACGCTTCGCCCTTTCAAAGTAGCCCGGCCGGGCAAACGTGGTAAGTATGATCACTTTACAATCTGCTTTCTGGAGTTGTTCTGCAGCATCGAGTCCGGTCATGACAGGCATTTCAATATCCATCAGACAGATATCCGGCCGTTCACGTTCGACTATATCCAGTATTTCCTTGCCATTTTCTGCTTGGCCCACTACTTCTACATCTTCTTCCAGCTCCAGTAATGCGCTAAGCGCACCTCTCAATAGATTCTGGTCTTCAGCAATTACAATCCGGATCACGCTTGACCCTCCCCGATCTGTTTCAGTACCTTCGGCACTGTAATATTGATTTCAAATCCGTCCATGCTATTGATTATCTGGAGGTCGCCATTTATAAATTCCAAACGCTCACGCATACCACTGATTCCATGACCTGTTTCAAAAGTTCCTCCTCTACCGTCTCCGTTATCCATAACTTTAAGGAAGATATCTTTGTTGGTTTCAATGACTTCTATTGCGCAAAAATGTGCGCGGCTATGCTTAACGACATTTGTGACGGCTTCTTTCAGACACATGCTCAACACATTTTCCGCTAGTGTGGGAATATCTCCAAGATCACCATCAATATTGATATCGTAACTGATCTGGGCGGCATCCATAAGTTCCTTGACATGGGCGATTTCTTCCAGCAGTGTGACATTCTCCATATTGCTGATCATCTCACGCACTTCCTTCAATGCCTGCCTGGATGCAATTCGAATATCATTCAACTCCTCTTTAGCCGCTTCCTTATCCCTTGTCATCAACTTTTGGGCGAGTTCACTCTTCAACCTGATCATGGATAATCTCTGTCCAAGCGTATCATGGAGGTCCCGGGCAATTCTATGACGCTCTTCGACGATTGCGAGTTCAGCTATCTTGAGATTTGCATCTTCCAACTGAGACTCCAACTCTTCCTGCTTAAGTCTATTATATTGATTGATGGGAAGGAGCGTGACTGCAAGCACTGTCATAATCAGGAATGGCAGATGACTGAAAAGGAGACTATAGTTATAGAAAAAACCTGTTACTATGGCTCCTGCTGTCATCACCAGATGAATGACATACATGGAGACGAAGCCCGCTTTACTTTTTATATTACCTACAAAAAACGCGATAAAAAGTGCAAAGTATACATAGCCATAAAGAATCGTCATGATTATATTGATGAGTATTTCTATACTTAGCCCAATATATACGAGCGGACCTTTTGTGTTGAATGTCAGCCAATATACTGTGAAGAAAAGCAATGTCATGACACTACCGAACACTATTTCCGTCAATAAGTTCGAACGGAATATAAAATAAAATGGGAGTATGCACAAAATAATCCATATATATAGGCTGAGCCCCGTGTTTTTTGGAAATATATGATACCAGTCGCGCATGCTGATCCCCCTCATTTTATTCAAGTGTAACAGTTTTATTGGCATTATATTAAAAAATTCCCCCATAAGGGGGAATTCGTTTCTACTGGAGGCTCGCACGCTTCTGTTTCAACCTCTCTTCAATTTCATTGAAACCGACGAAGGTCTTATTTTTTTCGTCATATAAGCGGAATCGGATCGATTCCAAGCTGGACTTCAGTGTGATGGTTGTCGCCTGATGCAGCGGCGGTGTACTTTCGTGTGCTTGCTCGAGATGATAGTTTGGTACTCTTGGAGCGAGGTGATGAACATGGTGATAGCCAATGCTGCCCGTCATCCACTCCAACCATCGTGGCAGTTTATAATACGAGCTGCCATCGACTGCCGCTTTAACGTAATCCCATTCGGATTCATTCTCAAAGTAGGAATCTTCAAATTGGTGTTGGACATAGAAGAGCCAAATACCCAGTGCACCTGCAAAATAGATGATCGGAAGTTGCACAAGCAGAAGAACATGCCGGCCTAAAGAGAAACCAATCAAGGCATAAATGGCTAGGAGGGAGAGATTGATGATGTACGTATTCATACGTTCTTTCTTCTTCGCTCCCTTACGATTGAAGCGGTTGGCGTACAGGAACAGCGATAAGGGGCCAAGCCCGAACATGACAAGTGGATTACGGTAGAGGCGATACTTGAGCCGCTCACTCCTGCTTGCTTCCTTATATTCTTCAACGGTCATGACCCAGATGTCACCAATGCCACGCTTATCGAGATTCCCACTGGTTGCATGGTGGATGGAATGTTCACGTTTCCATTTTTCATAAGCGAAATGCGTGATTATACCGGTGAACGTGCCCAATATACTATTCCATTTCTTACTTTTAAAGAAAGATTGGTGTGCACAATCATGAAAGATGATGAAAGTTCTAATCATGAAGCCTGCTGTAGCGAGACTAAACAGGAGGCTTAACCAGAAAGAAACACTTAATGATTGGTAGGCTAGGAACCACAATACAAAAAATGGCACGATTGTATTGAGGATCTGGATGATGCTGGTCTTCGTCTGTGATTTTGCATAAGGCATGACCGCTTTTCTGAGTTGAGCCTGTTTTTCTTTAGTCATACGTGTACCCTCTTTCCCATTATTCCAATTACCTTCATTTTATAACGGGGGCAATCATATAAATAGAATCAAGTGTCAGTAAAAATATATGACATTTGTCATTATTTTATAACTTTCTTCATTTAGCGAATGCTTATACGAGGATATATAAAAAAATGGGGCATAACTTCTTATGTATGCCCCATCCCATTTAGATCTATTCATGATTTTCTTCATCTGATGCTCCGCATAATATGCTCTCATCATGCGGATTGTCCATACTTTCCACTTGTACCGTAACATGTCCTATTCCTTCATCCATCAGTTTTTCCTCCAGTTCATCAAGCAACAGCTGGCTCTCCGTTATCGTTTTGTCCCCATCTACTGTCACATGACAAGACAGAGCATGCTGATCACTTGTAATGCTCCACACATGAAGATCATGGAGATCTACAACCCGGTCATCCTCTTTTAGGATTTTAATGATGTCATCGACATCTATATCAGCTGGTGTACCCTCCATCAGTACATGTACCGATGACCTCGTTACTTTCCAACCACTGAAAAGGATCAAACCTGCTACAATTACACTTGCCAAAGGGTCTGCAATCCCCCAACCGAAGAACAGAATCAGGAGTGCAGCTATGATTGCTCCAATTGAACCGAGGAGATCCCCCATCACATGTAGAAACGCGGCCCTGATATTAAGATTGCCCTCGGTATCACCGCCGCGCATCATCAGCCAGGCCACAGCTAGATTGACCAATAAGCCTATGATGGCAACTATAAGCATACCCGTTGAAGCCACTTCAGGCGGATCTATAAAACGCTGGTAAGCTTCATAGAATATATATAACGAAACAAGGATAAGCGTTACACCGTTGAATATGGCTGCGAGTATTTCAAAACGCTTATAGCCATAGGTTTTACTGTAATCTGCAGATTTACTGCCAAACCTGAACGCCAACACTGCCACTCCTAGGGAGATGGCGTCACTCAGCATGTGTCCAGCGTCAGATAACAGCGCAAGACTATTTGTCAAAAAACCACCAATTGCTTCCACAATCATAAAGCCTGCAATGATAAAAAAACTAATCTGGAGCACTTTTTTATTGGCATTATGCGTATGATCATGCGCCATCAATACACCTCCTTTAAAAAGAGCCTATGGATGTCTAATCCACGGCTCCCCAATTACTGCTGGTCATCAGTTTTATATTGCATATAGACTGCCTGAGTCACCAGGAAATCCTCCATTCCGTGCTTGCCGTCCGCACCTCCAAGTCCGGACTGACGCATTCCTGCATGATAGCCCTGCACCGCTTCAAAGTTCTCACGGTTAACAAACGTTTCGCCGAATTTCATTTCATTGACTACGCGCATGGCCTCATTCAAATCATCTGTATAGACTGAAGATGAAAGGCCATATACTGTATC
This sequence comes from Salinicoccus siamensis, assembly GCF_042429615.1. Lineage (GTDB taxonomy): Bacteria > Bacillota > Bacilli > Staphylococcales > Salinicoccaceae > Salinicoccus > Salinicoccus siamensis. The sequence goes on along the minus strand of NZ_JBHMAH010000001.1, from coordinate 13,626 downwards.
ATTCGCTTTTTCAATCGCTTCATCCAATGTGGTGAACGTAGAAATGGGAATTACTGGACCGAATATTTCATCGCTCATTATATTCGACTGATGGGTGACATTAGTCAATATGGTCGGTTTATAGAAGAACCCCTCGTCCATCTCGGCAGGTGCGCCTCCAGTGACCACTTCAGCACCACCTTGGATTGCTTGCTGCACCATTCCATCTACAGTTTCGAGCCGCTCCTTATTAACCAACGGTCCGACTGAGATTTCCTTGTCTGTGCGTGGATCACCCATTTTCTTAGATTCGAATATTGCTCTTAGTTTTTCAGTCAACTCGTCAGCTACACTTTCATGTACATAAGCCCTCTCTGCGTTTGTACATGCCTGACCATTATTCGCAAGCCGTGATGCTGCTATATTTTGTGCTGCAAGATCTAAATCTGCGTTTTTCGTCACAATCGCTGGCGCCTTCCCGCCTAATTCCAAATTGACTTTCGTGATGTTCTGTGCAGCGGCTTCCATCACTTTCGAGCCACCTGGGATACTTCCTGTCATGGTCACCATGTGAACTTTCTTGTGAGTAGCCAACGCATTGCCTATTGCGGAACCGACACCTGTCACAACATTATATACACCATCTGGTATATCTTTCATTTCATGCACAAGTTTTGTAAATTCCATTGTTGTATTGGGCGTGTGCTGACTCGGCTTCACTACAATTGTACAACCGGTTACAAGCGCGGTGGCAACTTTCCTTGCCAGGATGAAAATTGGAAAGTTCCATGGTATGATTCCCGCTACAACACCGATCGGCTTTTTATAGATGAAGATGTTCTCATTAGGGCGATCGCTTGGAACTATCTCCCCTTCAATCCTTCTCGCCCATTCAGACATATAGCGGAAATAGTCTATGGCAAGATCTACTTCTCCGCTTGCCAACTCATAATCTTTACCTTGCTCTTCTTGAAGAATATCGATAAATCTTTCCCTGTTTTTTTCAATCTCATCGCCTAGCCTGCGTACAATTTTACCGCGTTCAATGTTTGGGGTCATTTCCCACTGTTTTTGGGCATTGAATGCCGCTTCTACAGCTTTGTCTACATCTTTTTCAGTACCTTTTGGTGTTTTGGAAATCTTTTCTTCTGTTGCCGGGTTGATGATGTCGAGCCATTCATTACCGGATGATTCGACGTATTGTCCGTTAATGTACAATTTATGTTCCTGCACAACGACGCCTCCTAGAAATATTTATCTTTCATCTTCCCTTAACCAGGAGGCCTTAAACTTTATAAGAATTGGTAAGCTTATCGTCAATAGTCATTGATGGTCTGCTGTTTATTGAACTCTTCCTCGTCATCGCCTGTACCACATGCGGTCAACAGCATGAGTGTCATACCGGCGGCCACCAATAGTTTGATTGCTTTCATGAAACTACCTCCTCATCTGGACTCCATCTGTCTTCACCCATCCTTCTCCATTTCAATGGCTGCAGACAAACTTCTAAAACCATTCTAACAGCGAGACCGGGTTGTGTCTAAGCGCCGCATGTCTTGATTCGATTGATAAAAGTTCCATATATGAAAAAGACTCCCGGGATTCCCCGGAAGTCTCTTCAGCCGATACTCATCATCTGTTTTCATGCTTTCATTTCAAGAAGTTCACATATCACATGTGTCCGTCTCAATTTTTAGACCACTGCAACTTTCACTTCTCCTTCTTCTAGTCTTACTTCAACATTGCCTACTGATTCCTCTTCCAGTATAAGATCTGTAAGTTGGTCCTCAACCTTATCCTGGATGACTCTTCTTAATGGTCTTGCTCCAAATCGTTTGTCATATCCGAGCCTTGCCAGTTCATATTTCGCTTCATCCGTAATCGTGATTCCGATGTCGTTGTCTTCGACAGTTTCCCGAAGTTCTGCCAACATGAGATCAACTATCAGGAATAGATCATCTTCAGAGAGTTCATTGAAGTTGATGATTGAATCGAAACGGTTCAGGAACTCAGGTTTAAAGTAGTCGCTCAGATTCTCCAGTGTCGATACAGACTCATGTGCATCTGCGTTGAATCCTACACTCGCTGTATTGGCTCCTGTACCTGCGTTACTTGTCATGATGATGACTGTATCCTTGAAACTGACCATACGGCCATGCGAATCTGTCAAATGGCCATCTTCCATAATCTGAAGGAAAGTGTTCTGTACATCAGGGTGTGCTTTTTCTATCTCGTCCAACAGGATGATGCTGTACGGGTTGTGCCGCACTTTTTCAGTCAGTTGTCCAGCTTCCTCGTGGCCAACATAACCCGGAGGGGAACCAATGATCTTAGACACTGCATGCTTCTCCATATACTCACTCATATCAAGGCGTATCATGGACTCTCGGGAACCGAACAATTCTTCCGCCAACGCCTTAGTCAGTTCTGTCTTGCCGACCCCAGTCGGTCCGACGAAGAGGAAGGAACCTATCGGACGGTATTTCGATTTCAGACCTGCCCTACTACGGCGTACTGCTTTCGCAACTTTTGCGACAGCTTCTTCCTGACCGATGACTTTGCTGGTCATTCTCTCTTCCAGATCACGCATCTTCTCTTGCTCATCTGCCTGCAACTTCGTTACAGGAATGCCAGTTTTCTCCTCGATTATCAATTGGATATCAGAGACATCAACGTCGATGGTCTTCTCTTCATCCTTAACTTTCTCGAGCTGTTTCTCGAGCTGGATTTCCACATACTTCAAGTTTGCTGCTTTTTCATAATCTTCTCGTTCTGCCGCCTCGGTTTTTTCTTTCTCGATTTCATCCAAATGCTGTTGTATGGCATGCGCATCGTTTTCTGCATTTGCCAAGTTCAGCCGTGAACCGACCTCATCCATCAGATCAATCGCCTTATCCGGCAAGAACCTGTCTTGGATATAGCGGTCAGAAAGAGATACAAAAGCGTGAATCGCTTCGTCGGAATAACGTACTTCATGGAAGTTCTCATAGCGATCCTTAATCCCTTGAAGAATTTGTTCCGCTTCTTCCAGCGTTGGTTCTTTCACTATAATCGGTTGCAAACGACGCTCCAGGGCCGCATCTTTTTCAATCTGACGATATTCTTTTAACGTGGTCGCCCCAATGAGTTGCATTTCCCCACGGGCGAGCGCAGGTTTCAAAATATTTCCCGCGTCCATCTGTGAACTCTCCGCTGTACCTGCTCCAACCAGCAGATGAATTTCATCAATGAATACGATGATGTCATCCCTTTGCTGTATTTCTTCGATCAATTGCTTCATGCGTTCTTCAAATTGCCCGCGGATGCCTGTATTGGCTACAAGCGAAGCGACATCCAGTATATATATTTCTTTGCCTATCAATTTTGTCGGCACTGCACTTTCAGTGATTTTCAATGCCAGTCCTTCTGCGATGGCCGTCTTACCTACCCCTGGTTCACCAATTAATACCGGGTTGTTTTTGTTGCGCCTGTTTAATGTTTCGATTACACGCTTCACTTCTTGATCGCGACCGATGACAGGGTCGATTTCTCCAGCTCTGGCCGCTTCTGAAACGTTTTTGCCAAGTTGCTCTATCAGGCTGTCATTACCCTCTTGGCCTTGCTTGACGGTGGTGCCGGTATGGCCAGATCCATTTCCTTCATAATATCCATCATTATGCCCTTCACCATTGAAAGGGAATCCGGATTGGAATCCATCAGAGTTCATCATTTGTTGTCTGATATCCCGGAAACATTGGTTGCATAAGTGCATCTGTACTTTTTTATTGTTGAGTTTCATTGCAACATTAACGTTTGCATCATTTATCCCACAATTTTGGCATTTCATGAGTCATACCTCCTATATAATTGACTTTGACTAACTTTGACTATATACATATTATAAAGCTCCTCAGACATCATTTCAAAGAGTTTGCTTGAAATTTTATTTGAACCCTTATTTGTTTGACTAACTTTGACTATATTATTATTATACATTGACCTTGTTTGACTTTCAAGTGTTTAACCTTAAAATCGTGATATAATAATAAGCCTCTATCGTCGTTGAACCTCTAAACTTAAAACCCCTGCACCGGTATTGAAACCCGGATACAGGGGATTGTAATGTCGTTTTTCATTTACTGGCATTTTACAGGTGTATAGTGATATCTCCATCCTCACGAAGTTTTTCGGCGAGTTTCTGGACGGCTTCACTCTCTTTCTGCGACTTGATCTGGGATTCCAGTTCAGGCTTAAGTTCTTCAAAAGATGGGAGTTCCTCGGCACCTTCCATTTGTTCACGCTGCTCTTTCGCATCATCATAAAGTGACTGCAATTCCTTCTCTGTCGGTTTAATTTCGCCCGTTTCTTCAGCAATCAGCTTATCTACTTTCACCTGAGTTTTAATCTGGGAGGTGATTTCCTCTTTAGACATGCCTTGTTCTTCTACTGCAGCATAGAAATCTTCTTTGGATTCCATGCCATTACGCTCAACCAGGTCACTAAGCATATCATCAACTTCTTTATCGGAAGCTTTATAATCCCGTTCTTCAGCTTCTTGAACAAGCAGCTTCTGACCGACTATTCCATCTGCTATCTGCTTCTTCAATTCATCCTGATCTACTTCTTCACCGGCCATCTGCTGCTGAATCGCAAGCTGTTGAAACTGTGCTGTATAAGTTTTTTCAAACTCATCTTTCTTCACTTCTTCGCCATTCACTTCTGCCACGACGTCTGGCACATCATCAAGCTCAGGTTCAGGCATTTCTGGCTGTTCTCCTTCACCCTTACTTGCTGTTTCTTCTTGTTTCTTCGCATCATTATTCTTATCTTCAGCTGACTCTTCCCCTCCGCATGCTGCTAAGGCAAGAACCAATGTGCCTAGAGTCAGAGCCATTAATATTTTCTTCATGATTATTTTAGAACTCCTTCCAATACTTACTGTCCGTCATTTTAACACACCATGGACTTATTTCCATTTTTTAAGGGGGCCACATCGCTTAATTTTTTTGAAATGTGAACATTACATGAAGTACATATGACTTTTTAGCTCACCGAAAATATAAAATAATGCCCTTTACAGAAGTTTTTTATCCATAAGGGCATCATTAAATGTTCTGCTTTCTATTCCACTGTCACTGATTTTGCGAGATTTCTCGGTTTGTCCACATCGTTGCCACGATGTAGCGCAGCATAATAGGCAATAAGCTGGTAGACCACTACCGAAACGAGAGGTGTCAGCATCTCATGCACTTGTGGAATGACATAGGTGTCCCCCTCCTGATCCATTCCTTCCATGGATACCATGCAGACTTTAGCCCCTCTCGCCTCGACTTCCTGGGCGTTGCCTCGGATATTCAAATTGACCCGTTCCTGTGTCGCTAAGGCAAATACTGGTGTATTCTCTTCAATCAATGCGATGGTGCCATGCTTAAGCTCACCACCGGCAAAGCCTTCTGCTTGAATATAGGATATTTCCTTCAATTTCAAAGCGCCTTCGACACCAACATAATAATCCATAGTGCGGCCGATAAAGAAAGCATTTCTTGTTGTTTCAAGGTATTCGTTGACGATCTGTTCGATTTCAGGCGCATCATCGATAACAGCTGTAATGGCTGTTGTAACTTTAGCGAGTTCACGCATCAGATTGATTTCAGTATCTTTGCCGAGCTCCCTTGCAGTGACTTGAGCCAGAATCGAGAGTACTGCAATTTGAGCCGTGTAGGCTTTTGTTGAAGCAACGGCGATTTCAGGCCCCGCATGCAATATAAGTGTTTCATCCGCTTCCCGGGCAAGGGTGGATCCAGGTACATTAGTCACAGTCAGGGATTTGTGCCCCTGCTTTTTGACATCAACCAGTACTGCCCGGCTATCTGCCGTCTCACCCGATTGGGAAATGAAGATGAATAGCGGTTTTTCTGATAGGAGCGGTGTATTATAGACGAATTCCGAAGCCACGTGCACTTCAGTCGGCACCCCCGCCCATTTTTCAAAGTATTCTTTGCCGATCAGACCGGCATGATAACTTGTTCCGGCGGCTATAATGTATATGCGGTCCGAACTTTTGAGTTGATCTATCACTGCACCGTCGATTTTAAGGTTTTCGTCCTTATCCTGATACTCCTGTATAATTTTGCGCATGGTTGCTGGCTGGTCATTGATTTCCTTGAGCATGAAATGGTCGTAAGTCCCTTTTTCAACTTCACTCTCATTAATTTCGGCTATAAAGGATTCCCTTTTAATTTCTTTACCCAAAGCATCTTTAATGATGATTTCATCTTTTTTCAGAAGTACGATCTCCCGGTCCATCAATTCAACAAATTCATTTGTCTCTTTAAGCATTGCGATTGCATCAGAAGTGATGACATTAAAACCTTTGCCTTTGCCCAGTAGAAGTGGGGATTTATTTTTTGCCGAATAGATGACTTCAGGCTCCTCTTCATCCAGCAGACCGATGGCATATGATCCATGAAGAAGATCCAAAGTTTTCGTGAAAGCTTCTTCAGTAGTCATTCCTTCCGCCGCGAACTTGGCGATGATCTCGACGATGATTTCAGAATCAGTGCTCGAGACCAATTCAACCTCCGGAATGTACGTTCCTTTAATTTGTTCATAATTTTCTATGACACCGTTATGGACCAATGTAAAGCGTTTATCCGTACTTTGATGAGGGTGGGCATTTTTGACATTCGGTACCCCGTGGGTGGCCCATCTTGTGTGACCGATACCCGCTGTCGAAGCAAAATCCATATCGACCTTTTCTGTCAAATCCTTGATCCTACCCTTTTCTTTGAAGACCTTTACTTCCTGTTCATTTCTGACACCGATACCTGCAGAGTCATAGCCGCGATACTCCATCTTTTCAAGGCCGTTGAGCAATATGTTTTTCACATCTTTGCTTCCTATATAACCAACAATTCCACACATAAAAAACACCCTTTCCAATTTAGTAGATTTATGCCAACGTTCTGTCCCACCAGTCACCCGGCAGTTTTATCAATTGGCTTCACGAATACTTTAGTATCCGGGACAGCATCCGCCGATTTTCGATAACTGTCCTCCTCGTCAACAGGAAACCCTGTCCAGGCGCTATTCCGATTTCTTGAACTCTCTTTATTCTCCTTTACTGTCAATGCTTTCATTCTAATGGAAATGCTTTACTGCCGCAATATAAATATGGATAACAGATATTGTCTCCTCGAAAAAACAAGCTTCCGGATTATTCATCCGGAAGCCTAAGATTTATTCCAGTCCCATTTCCTGTTGAACCACCTCAGCTATAGCATTGGCATAACCGCTTGAAAGCTCTTCTGTTTCCGCTTCAGTCATTACCCGTACAAGTGGTTCTGTACCTGAAGCCCTGACAAGGACACGACCATTGCCATTCATTTCCTTCTCAACTTCTTCAATCTTTTTAGACACTTTTTCATTTTTGACGACATTATATTTGTCGGAAACCCGGATGTTCACCAATTCCTGAGGGTACGTCTCAACTTGTTTTGCAAGTTGTCCTAGCGTCTTGCCGGAGGATTTGATGATCGCTGCGAGGTGGGCACCTGTCAAAAGTCCGTCGCCCGTTGTATTGTAGTCCATCATGATGATATGGCCGGATTGTTCGCCGCCAAGGCTATATCCTCCTGCTCTCATCTCTTCAACAACATATCTATCCCCGACTTTAGTCTTGTCACTTCTGAGCTTATGGGCTTCCAATGCTTTGTAGAAACCTAGATTACTCATGACTGTCGATACAACCATATCATCTTTCAGCATGCCTTCCGATTTCATATGCTGAGCCAGGATGAACATGATCTTATCACCATCTACAATATTGCCCTTTTCATCCACTGCTATTATCCTATCGCCGTCCCCATCGAAAGCGAACCCGAAATCACAACCTTCTTCTACAACAAGCTCTGCAAGTTTTTCAGGATGGGTTGAGCCTACGCCCGCATTTATATTCTTGCCATCAGGGTTACAGCCGATAGTCACTGTATCTGCTTCCAAATCACCAAAAAGATAAGGTGCCAGAGAATACGTCGAACCATGTGCACCATCCAGGCCAATCTTCATTCCTTCGAGATCGATATCCACTGTGGACTTCAGATAACTTATATATTTTTGCCCACCTTCGTAATAATCCGATTTGCTGCCAAGTTCAGCACCTGTCGGTCTTGGTAATGTATCCTTATCTGTATCCAGAAGTTTTTCTATTTCAGCTTCCTGGTCGTCGCTCAGCTTAAATCCATCGGACCCGAAGAATTTGATGCCGTTATCCCCTACAGGGTTATGTGAAGCTGAGATCATGATGCCTGCATCGGCATCCATCTCTTTGGTCAGATAAGCGACGCCTGGAGTCGAGATGACACCAAGTCGCATCACTTCTGCTCCAATTGATAAAAGTCCGGCCACGAGAGCGGATTCGAGCATTTCCCCTGAAATGCGTGTGTCCCGCCCTACCAGCACGGTGGGGTTGGTGTTTTCATTTCCCGCTAATATATAGCCGCCAAATCTGCCAAGCTTAAACGCCAATTCGGGAGTGAGTTCAGTGTTTGCAACACCTCTGACTCCATCAGTTCCAAAATATTTACCCATCTCTTTCTCCTTTTTAACCCAAGATTTAACTGTTTTCCTCAACCTGTATTTTTGCCTGCAGAACCGCTGGTTCTGTGCGGTCCACATTTTCCGGTAGATCGATTTTCACATCTTGTGAAGTAGATTGGCTTAAACCGTCTATATCTACATCTACATTCATTTCATCGATTCCTGATAATACATCTTCTGAACCGAATACTTCTACCGTTTCATAATTGAGGTCTACACTCTTCAATGAATATCCTTTTTTGACTTGGCCATTCACCTCAAAGCTTACCGGTACTTCCTTGCTTCGTTCATCAACCTTGATTTCAACCCGGACACGCCCTGGATCTAACTTGACGTCCAGTTTATTGAATTGGGCATCGAATACACTGACTTCAGCTTCTTCAACGCGATCTTCAGTAATTTTTGAATTGTCACTTAAGGTGGCACGTACATATTGTATACGATTCATCTGACTTTCTCCACCCACGACAGTGATTGTTTCAGGTTCCACCGTAATTGATTTAAGTTCATGATCTGATCCTATGCGACTGTCACTGATTTCTGCCTGTACTTCAAACGTTTTCGTTACAAGCTCCTGTATATCTACATTCGCCGCTTCTGGGACTATTTCTGCCGTCACATTTTCTGGCAGACCTTCTATTGTAAAATGTTCTTCATATTCTCCGATATCGCGATTCCTCAAATCCAGATAGACAGCGAGATCCCTCGTAGTCTGGAGCCTTTTGATGTTCGAAGCATTACCAAATAATTGTACATTGACTTGTTCAGGCGCACCTGACACGTAATAATCTTCTTCTTCATAGAGGATTTCTACTGGGACATCCTCAATTATTTCCATATCTGCTGTATCACTGTCCGCATTCAATAATTCATCAAATACATTATTGACCGATAAGAACATGAACAGTGCCAATGCCAAGGCGACAAATCTGAGCCCCCATTTACTTTCTAGCAAATAAACCGCCTCCTTCCTTCACAGGTGGAAGTATATGCCAATGTGTCTTCAACAGGTCATCTAGCTCTTCGAGTGTAATTTCTTTAGTCAGGTTGCTGTCGTATGAAACAGATATGTTCCCTGTCTCTTCTGACACAACTACCGTGAAGGCATCGGTCACTTCCGAGATACCAACTGCAGCGCGGTGTCTCGTTCCAAGATTTTTAGCTATTTTGTTGCTGTCGGATAATGGAAGATAACTCGCTGCCGTAGCTATCTGGTTCCCTTGGATGATCATCGCCCCGTCGTGTAGCGGGGTGTTTGGTATGAATATATTGATCAGCAGTTCTGAACTTATGTTTCCGTTTATGGGTATGCCTGTTTCTATATAATCCTTCAATCCAGTCTCCCTTTCAAAAACAATCAGTGCCCCGATGCGCCGTTTGGCCATATAACGCACTGATTTCACCATTGCTTCCCTAAGTTTATCGTGTTCCGATGTAGAACTTCCATTACCATTTGTACGGAACAGGCTGCCCCGTCCAAGCTGCTCGAGGGCACGCCTTAATTCAGGCTGGAAGATCACGATTATTGCCAGGAAACCCCATTCTAAAACTGTATCGAACATCTGAGTGGTCGTGGTAAGATCAAAATAGTTACTTATCGACCGGCCGATGAGAATGAAGAATATACCTTTAATCAGCTGAATTGCTTTTGTACCTTTCATGACTGTCATCAAAAGGTAAATGACATACCATACGATCAGCAGATCGACAATACTTGTAATTATAGTAGCTGTTGTGAAATTTCCTAAAACACTGTCCATCTGCATAATATGTCCCTCACTTAATCATTCATATACTGTCGAATTCTTTTTCCAATTCCCGATGAATTAAAGCCAGCACTTCATCATTTCCCACAGGCCGGATATCAGATTTGATATCACCAAAAAGTGCTGCGGCACTTTCAATGTCCCCTTTTTTAAAAAAGGCATAACTCATCAATAATTTTGCCTCTGGAATGTTCATGTTTTCCACTCTTTTTTGAAGCAGCTCATAATTGCCAATCATCGCAAAATTTTTTCCTTCGATCAGAGCCAACTCACTTGGTTTGTATTGGATCTGAAGCATTCTGGACTGCTTTTCCACCCTTTTAAGCATCCTTAATGATGTAAGATACTCTCCGCATCTCTGATAACAGTCCGCCACGGCAAACATGATACGGATCACTCCGAAATTCTGATCGGAAAACCGGAGGATTGTGAATAAAGTATCTTCCAACAAATCCAGGGCAGCCTCCACCCTTCTTTCTTCGACCATTAATTCCACCTTGAGAAGAATCGCATCAATATAGGTTTGATTGAAGGAGACAGCTGAAAGGAGTGTTACAGCCTGACCGATATGTACATTAAGATTCTTTCTGTCCCCGATATGCCTATAATACTTAGCATATAATAAATGGATCCTGCCATTATCCGGTGCTGGGACCTCATCCACCCTATGATATTCTTTATCGATGAAGTACTCAAATGAGGAAAAATCGCCCTGATCCACCTTCTGTTCATAATAAGAGATTTCGCGCAGTATCTCCACATCATTATACCTGAAATGAGAAACTTCCTGCATGAAATCATTGACTGAACAATTCAACCGTTCACTCAGTTTGATCAAAACGTTTGTGGAAGGATGGACACTGCCTTTTTCAATAAGACTTAAATAGGTTCTGGAGATGATTCCCTCGGCCAATTCTTCTTGAGTCAAATTATTATTGTTGCGGATTTCCTTGATACGCTGTCCTATCATAAAGGTGCCCCCTCCACTTACTTAACAATTCCATCATATCAAATTGCCCTTTATGCAACAAATGTTACAAGTGTTATCAGTCAAATAAATGAATGTTTATTCCGTTGACATAACAATTTCACTTAATCATACTATAAACATACATTATAAGGGGTGTTAAATGTGAAAAAACTGCTTGTAATAGATAATCTCGCTCAATTAAAAAGTGTCAGCGATCCATTTCGCATCCAACTCCTCACCATGCTTGGAGAAAAACCAAAGACAGGACAGATGCTTGCTGACGAACTTGAAATTCCTCGTGCCAAAATCCATTATCATCTGAATGAACTGCTCAAAAACGGAATTATCCATGTAGTGAAGACAGAAGAGAAGAATAGTATTGTACAGAAGTTCTATGAGCCCATCGCCAAAAAAGTAGTTCCTAATATAGATCTTCTAAAATATAGTTCAGATGAAAAGAAGAAGGATAGCATGTCCTATAACTTAAGAATCAAGGAAGATGATCTCAAACCCTTTAAAAAAGAGCTGAAAAAGTTCGTTAAAGATAATTCAGTAAAGAAAAGTACGAAAAACTCAAAAGATTATAAGGTCCAGATCATGCCTATAGGAGAAGACTGAAGGCAGATAAAAAAACCTGTGCCGGAAAACGACGTGACCCAAAAATTGAACGTTTTGAGGTCATCTCGAACGGCTACAGGTTTCTTTTTATTAAAGCTGCTTTTTTCCGAATAGGCTTTCTGCAATCTTCACGGCTTTTTCAGCTGTTTTATTCTTCTCATCAAGTAGAGGGTTCACTTCCACCAGATCCATCGAAGTGATCCTCCCACTATCGTTCAGTATCTCCATAGCGAGCTGTGACTCAGAGAGCGATAATCCTCCATCTACTGGAGTGCCTGTGCCCGGTGTTTCCAGTGGATCCAAGGCATCTACATCCACTGATAGGTGAATGCCATCTGTACGTCCCTCCAAATGGGTTAAAGCTTCTTTCATGACACTTTCTATACCTTTTGTTCTGATGTCGCCCATTGTAAATGTCAATATACCATTCTCTTTAATATATAACTTTTCCCCTTCATCCAGATCCCTCATACCTATAAGCACAACATTTTGAGGTTTTACCTTTATGCCTGGATTGTAGAGATTGACCAAATCCTCGTCGCCCACTCCGCATGATATGCCTAACGGCATCCCATGGATGTTGCCTGAAGGCGATGTGCGGCTATCATTGAGGTCACCGTGCGCATCGTACCAAATGACTCCCAAATCTTCATAGTGCTTGCTTATGCCCGCTAAAGAACCAATCGATAAAGAATGATCTCCTCCAAGTATCAAAGGGAACTGTCCTGAAGAGACTGTGTTGTCCACTTCAGCCGCAAGCTCGAGGCTGAAATCCATCACTTCCCTATAATTTAATAGATTCGTTTCATTCTTAATGGAATGATTGGAAGCATTAACCCGGTACTTACTTCGTATATCCCCCGCGTCAGTAACTGTATAACCTAACGAAGAAAGCGCTTTATCAAGACCTGCATATCGTATTGCGTCTGGTCCAAGATCTACTCCTAACCTGGGTTGTCCAAATGTTGTCGCAGCACCGATAATATGTATATTCTGACTCATAACAATCCCCTTTTCAGTCAATTCTCACAACATATATAATATACAACATTGGATTTTTATGCAAATATAAATAATATTTCGCATAAAGTATAAAAAAAAGACACTTCCCGTTAGAAAGTGTCTTGATGATGAGCCATAGAGGATTCGAACCTCTGACCCTCTGATTAAAAGTCAGATGCTCTACCAACTGAGCTAATGGCTCATGGCTGGGCTGACAGGATTCGAACCTGTGCATGACGGTACCAAAAACCGTTGCCTTACCGCTTGGCGACAGCCCAATAATAGAATGGAGGAGGGCAGATTCGAACTGCCGAACCCGAAGGAGCGGATTTACAGTCCGCCGCGTTTAGCCACTTCGCTACTCCTCCGTAATGGAGAATGACGGGTTCGAACCGCCGACCCTCTGCTTGTAAGGCAGATGCTCTCCCAGCTGAGCTAATTCTCCTAAAGATAAATGACCCGTACGGGACTCGAACCCGTGTTACCGCCGTGAAAGGGCGGTGTCTTAACCGCTTGACCAACGGGCCAGGATAATTTTTTATTTAAAACAAAAAAATGGCTCCACAGGTAGGATTCGAACCTACGACCGATCGGTTAACAGCCGATAGCTCTACCACTGAGCTACTGTGGATCAATCTATAAATTGCCCGGCGGCGTCCTACTCTCACGGGACGTCAGTCCAACTACCATCGGCGCTGGAGAGCTTAACTGCTG
>NZ_JBHMAH010000039.1:0-723 GCF_042429615.1 Salinicoccus siamensis | reverse complement strand
ACATCTAAACTTAATAACTGGGGGCTTTTATATGCATTTTTATGATACAACAGAAGACGGTCATAATCAAGATGACCGCGTTTTAAAAGATGTAACAAAATCAGGGAAAGAGCGACCATGGAGGGAAAGAAAACTGGAGAATGTCAGTTATGCCGAACTGCTCCAGATCCTTAAGTTTAAGAAGGCAGGCAATGTGGGTGCCTGTGGTCGTGTTTTAGAATTCAAGCCAACGGATGAAGGTTTTTTGAAGCTATTCAAAACATGGTTCTGTAAATCGAAACTCTGTCCGGTCTGCAATTGGCGTCGTGCGATGAAAAACAGTTATCAGGCGCAACAAGTGATAGAAGAAGTGATTAAAGAAAAACCGAAAGCACGCTGGTTGTTCTTAACATTAACGGCAAGGAATGCAGTGGATGGAGAAGATTTAAATCAGGGTTTGTCTGAAATGACAAAGTCATTTAATAAGTTAATTAAATATAAAAAAGTGAATAAGAATTTGATTGGTTTTATGCGTTCAACGGAAGTGACAGTGAATCAAGAAACAGGGGCATACAACCAGCATATGCATATCTTGTTATGTGTAGAAAATATGTATTTCAAGAACAAGGAGAATTATATCTCTCAGGATGAATGGACAGTGTTATGGCAGAAGGCATTAAAGGTGCTTTATAAACCAGTGGTACATATTCAGGCCATCAAACCGAATAAAAAAGGGGATACGGA
>NZ_JBHMAH010000043.1:0-1486 GCF_042429615.1 Salinicoccus siamensis | reverse complement strand
CCGCTGGATAGGGATGTCGGCATGCCAAATAGGCCCTGCTTTTTCAGTTTTTTCGGAGCAGGGGCTGTGGTATACTTGAGTTACGAATTGACGCAGTGGTGGGTGGCCACAGCGTAATCATATCGCTGTCCAACGGTGACAAGATGGAAGAGGCACTTCAAAAACTTGTTCACACAGGCGATGCAGGCAACCTTATGGTGTTTACCATGGGGTTGCTTTTTTAGTTTCCGATAGTAGTCCACCAGATGGTTATCCGCGTGCCTCTGGTTCCGGATCATATTCTCGATCATGTAGTACAGGATTTTCCTTAGATGCTTATTGCCGCGCCGATTGATCTTATCCTTGTACAGAAGGATGCCGGATTGATGGCGGCGGATGTCGATGCCGGTATAGGCATTCAGCTGATTGGCCGTGTCGAACCGGCGGATGTCTCCGGCTTCAGCGATGATACGGACCGCTGTAATGTCTGCAATCCCTGGAAAGCTCTTCAGGATATGGTATTCCGCCTGTTCCTGAGACATGGCGACCATTTGCTGGATGAGCCGGTGCTTCAGCTCCAGCAGGGTCTGACAGCGTGCAGCATAGTTTCTGAGCTGTTCAATTCGGACGTCATCTGTAGACAGTGCCGGATAGGCATCTGCGGCCGCCGACATCAGCTGATCGGCTTTCTCTTCTGCGCGTTTTCGGGACTGGCGCTTCCCGGTGCTGCCGAGGATCATATTCTTCACTTTCGTTCTGGACAGCACAATCACCCGATCCGGATGCGGAAACAGTTGGAGGATGGAAAGATACAGGTCGGAAGTTCGGGTAAAGAGCTGCTCCAGTTCCGGGAAGGTCATCTGAACCAGGGCATGCATCCGGGTTCTCAGTCGGACAATCTCCTGCTCCAATTCAGCGTAGTGGCGGGAGAGGCTGCGCATTTCTTCGTAATACCCTTCTTGAACCTGCTTGTTGCGGGGCGGATGGGTAAAACAGGCCTGGGCGAGTTTATGGGCATCACTCCGGTCCGTCTTGTGCATCCGCATGGACAGGCTCTGCATCTTGGCCGCCAGTGGATTGAGCAGCGCATACTCGAACCCGCATGCCTGCATGAAGCGTTCCAATGCCTTTGAGTAGACCCCTGTGGCTTCAAATACAATATCAGGCAGGACGCCATCCTGTTTCCGTTGCGTCTCAATCTGGATCCGGACATTATCAAAAGCCGATCTGGTATGCGTGATATCCCCTTCAAATATACAGTGCTGCCAAGCATCATAGACGACCATGTAGCTGTGTCCCATACTGACATCAAATGCGATGACACTTTTCATTTGGTTCTCCTCCTTTGTTTTAAGCAGAAGTGACCACGTATCCTCATCGATTCCCTTTTCTCATACTCGATCTCGAAGATCCCACATACTGAACCTGATTCAGATAAGGATAGTGGAGCTGGCCCGTTTTTATTCCGGATTCTAAATCCTAAAACCTCGTCGACCTGATCTCCACT
>NZ_JBHMAH010000046.1:0-830 GCF_042429615.1 Salinicoccus siamensis | reverse complement strand
CAAATATACCTCTTCATACTTGAGACTCCGCCAGAAACGCTCAATCATGATGTTATCCAATGCACGCCCTCTGCTGTCCATACTGATCTGGATGCCCGGCTGTGATTTCAAGAGCTCGATGTATCTAGGACTGGTGAAATGACTGCCCTGGTCGCTGTTGAATATTTCGGGCGTCCCACTTGCCAGTGCCCGTTGCACAGTATCCAGAACAAAGTCCATTTCCAGTGTTTGGTCCAGTTCCCAGCTGATGATATAGCGGGAATACCAGTCGATGACGGCGGTGAGATACACCCAGTGATTCTGAAGTCGGATATATGTAATATCAATACTCCACACCTGATTGGGACGGGTGATGGGCAGACCTTTCAACAGATAGGGATAGATACGGTGCTGCAGATTGCGCTTGCTCAGGTTGGGCCCTGGATAGATGGCCTGTATGCCCATTTCCCGCATATGCCGCTGGACCCGCTTACGGTTGATGGCGATGCCTTCATGTTTCAGTTTTTCGGTAATCCGGCGTGATCCATAGAATGGAAATCGGGTATAGAGCTCATCAATCCGGTGTTTGATGGCTACCTCTTCCGGTGAGGGCGTCACCGGTTTGTAGTAGAGACTGGATCGATTGAGACTCAGTAGTCTGGCTTGTTCCGAAATGGGAAAATCAGTGGCTGCCCAGTCCACCATTTCCATGCGTTCCTGTCTAGTCGTGGTAGATGCCAGATTTTTTTTTGACCCACGACAATTGCGTGGTGAGTTTTCCGACTTCCGCATAGAGGCTTTCTAGCTTCTCTTCATAGTCGGCTTTCATTCTGTCCAGATCTTTGGATTGG
>NZ_JBHMAH010000050.1:0-771 GCF_042429615.1 Salinicoccus siamensis | reverse complement strand
CGGCGCAGCGTCACTTGACTAGTGAGCTATTACGCACTCTTTAAATGATGGCTGCTTCTAAGCCAACATGCTAGTTGTCTGTGCAACGCCACATCCTTTTCCACTCAACATATATTTTGGGACCTTAACTGGTGGTCTGGGCTGTTTCCCTCTCGACAACGGACCTTATCACCCGCTGTCTGACTCCCGTGCATCACATAGGTGGCATTCGGAGTTTGTCTGAATTCGGTAACCCGGGATGGGCCCCTCGTCCAAACAGTGCTCTACCTCCACGATGCTAACACGAGGCTATACCTAAATATATTTCGGAGAGAACCAGCTATCTCCAGGTTCGATTGGAATTTCTCCGCTACCCACACCTCATCCGGTCACTTTTCAACGTAAGTCGGTTCGGCCCTCCATCCAGTGTTACCTGGACTTCAGCCTGGACATGGGTAGATCACCTGGTTTCGGGTCTGCAACCCCATACTAGACGCCCTATTCAGACTCGCTTTCGCTACGGCTCCACATTCGCTGCTTAACCTCGCATGCAATCGCAACTCGCCGGTTCATTCTACAAAAGGCACGCCATCACCCATTAACGGGCTCTGACTACTTGTAAGCACACGGTTTCAGGTTCTATTTCACTCCCCTTCCGGGGTGCTTTTCACCTTTCCCTCACGGTACTGGTTCACTATCGGTCACCAAGAAGTATTTAGCCTTGGGAGATGGTCCTCCCGGATTCCGACGGAATTTCTCGTGTTCCGCCGTACTCAGGATACACCGCCACGC